>OY970318.1:0-799209 GCA_963716565.1 uncultured Candidatus Saccharibacteria bacterium | reverse complement strand
ATACCTACGCCCGAACCACCGCTAGGTCCTAGAGTAAGGCCACCTAAGACATTAAACGAACGAGCGATAGCGATGTGATTGAGCGCGCCAGTATTACTTACTGCCAGTAGCTGCAGACTATACAAGTCGCTGGAACCAGGATCAAAGGTTGTCGTAGCAGCGCCTATGGCAGCATCACCAATAATGATTGTGCCGTTGTTGTGGGTAATGGCGCCGGAGTTAATAAAGCTCCACCTGACCGTCCAGCTAGCCGGAGCTGAAACCGTGCTAGTAGCAAAACCAACATAAGAATTTTGCGTTGTCCAGGTACCAGTTCCGTTCATAGCGCCACTATTATGGATATCTCCACCGCTGTGCCCGAAAGTATAACTACCTGAATTAAAAATACTACTGTTATTAACGATAAAATCACCAACCCAAGTAAAATCAGTAGTCATAGAGGCTGAACCGGCAATTGTCATATCTACCCCAGTGATGCCAAAATTGGGAGTAGCCGAAGAGATAGAAGTGTTAGAGCCAGCTAAAATAAGATGAGATTTAAATTTACTACTGGCAGCCGATGAAACAGTTAGCGTTTTACCAGTACCAATCATGTTAATTGTTAGATTGGCACCGCCAACATAGATATATTGAGTTGTAACATTACCAGATACGTTAATTGTCATCGCCGTAGCCGGATTATCTACATAGGGCACACCCGAACCACTGTTCTGGCCCAAGGTAAGACCACCCAGCACATTAAACGAACGAGCGATAGCAATATGAGTAATGGCACTGGAACCACTCACGGCCAAAAGTTGTAAATTGTATAAATCGCTGGAGCCAGGGTCAAAATCAAATATATTAGTAGAACCAAAAGCGGTATCGTTAAAAATAAATGTTCCATTGTTATGAGTAATGGCCCCTGAATTGCGAAAATGTCCCCTTACCTTCCATGTGGCCGGTGCGGAAACGCTACTAGCAGCTCCACCAACATAGCTTGACTGCATGTCCCAGGTACCGCTAGTACCTGTCATAGCCCCGTTATTTGTCATTGTGCCACCGTTATCGGTAAAATTGTAAGTACCTAAAATAAGCGTATTACCAGAGTTAATAGTAACGCTTGTAAAGTTCAGAGTTAGCGCACTGCTAGCCGTAACGGTATGACTAGTGCCAGCAATAGTAAAAGTGGTGGTGCCGCCGCCATTATAACCAATCTGAGTATTGGCCATCGTAATAGAAGTACTAGAGCCAGACATAATTAGGTTGGACTTAAAACTGTCAGATTGTGACGAGGTGGTGCTGTTTAAAGTCTTACCAGTACCAATCATATCGATGGTTAGGTTAGCTCCGCCGATGTACATACATTGGATCGTAACGTTACCCGATACGGTGATGGTTTTTGCAGAAGCTGGATTGTCTATGTAGCCGATGTAAGTGCTGCTGCCGGTATGGCCTAAGGTTAAGTTGTTCAGAACGTTAAAAGAGCGAACGATGGCAACATGGGTAAGGGTGCCGCTGCCACCCATTGCGGCTATTTGCAAGTTGTACAAGTCACTGGCACCAGGGTCAAAATTTACTGTATAGCTACCGCCAAGGTTGGTATCATTAAAAATTATCGTTCCGTTGTTATGAGTAATCGCACCAGAATTTTGAAAATGCCATCTTACATACCAAGTAGCTGGAGCCGAAACAGTACTAGCGGCGCCACCAACGTAGCTGCCCAACATGCTCCAAGTACCGCTACCAGTCAAGGAGCCGTTATTGGTAAAGACACCACCGTTATCGGTAAAAGTATAGCCACCTAGAATAAAAGAATTACCAGAGTTAATGGTAATATTTGTAAAGTTTAGAGTTAGCGCGCTGGTAGCCGTAACAGTGTGAGTAGTGCCGGCAATTGTAAAAGTGGTAGTGCCGCCGCCATTATAACCAATCTGAGTATTGGCCATCGTAATAGAAGTGCTAGAGCCAGACATAATTAGGTTGGACTTAAAGCCATCAGACTGCGAGAAGCTAGTGCTGTTAAAAGTCTTACCAGCGCCAATCATATCGATGGTTAGGTTAACTCCGCCAATGTACATACGTTGGATCGTAACGTTACCCGATACGGTGATGGTTTTTGCAGAAGCTGGATTGTCTATGTAGCCTATATAGCTGCTACTGGATGTATGGCCTAAGGTTAGGCTGCCTAAGACGTTAAAAGAGCGGACGATGGTTATATGGTGAAGCGCGCCGCTGCTACCTATTACGGGCATCTGTAAGTTATATAAATCGCTAGTACCAGGATCAAAATTAGTTGTGATGGTAGCGCCAAGGCTGACATCGCAAATGATGATGGTGCCGTTGTTGTGAGTAATTGCTCCACCGTTAATAAAATGACCCCTTACTTTCCAGGTAGGCGGAGCAGAGACGGTACTGGTAGCAGCGCCACCACTATAACTAAGATACATATCCCACGTACCACCGGTAGCGCTCATTGCTCCACCGTTAACAACTTCGCCAATAACCGTAAAATCGTTGTTGCCTGTATCAAAAGTACTACCGGAGCCGACGGTGAACGTACCGGTCCAAGCAAAGGCACTGGCCAAAGATACTGAGCCGGTGACTGTCATGGTAACCGTAGAATCACCAAAAATAGTGGCAGCCGAGGTAACTGATGTGCTAGAGCCAGCCAGAATAATCTTGGCTTTAAATCTGCCACTAGCATCAGTCGTAGTAGACAAAGATTTGCTAGTGCCAGTCATATTAACAGTCAGGTTTGTACCGTTAACATATAACCCTCGGACCGTAACGTTACCCGAAACATTAATTGCCATGGCCGATGCCGGATTGTCTATATAGCCCATGTAAGTAGTGCTGCCCGTATGGCCCAAAGTAAGATCACCTAAAACGTTGAAGGACCGAACAATAGTAGTGTGATGAATAGCGCCACTACCACCCATTACAATTATCTGTAAGTTATATAAATCACTAGAGCCAGGATCAATATCGGTTGTAACCGCAAAACCAATGCTAATTTCGCAAATTATTACAGTTCCGTTATTGTGAGTAATTGCCCCGGCATTACGAAAATGCCCTTTTACCTTCCAGGTGGCCGGGGCCGAAACGGTACTGGCAGCACCACTGTAATAACTTAAGCCTATATCCCAGGTATTGGTCGTGCCAGTCATGGCGCCATTGTTAGTAATATCACCGGTAATGGTTAGGTTGTAGCCGACCGTATCAAAAGTATTCCCAGCATTAACAACCGCATTGCCCGTCCAAGTAAATGCACTAGCCATGGATACCGATCCGGCAATAGTTAAAGTACCAGTACTGCCGAAGATGCCGCTGGTATTAGATACCGTACCGCCGGTAAGCGTTAAGTTGTTGGTGAATGTACCAGCAGTTTTAGCAAAGCTGCTGCTAGTAGTTAGAGTGTAGGTGCTAGTAGCAAAGGTACCGCTAGATTGAGAATAGTTAGCAACCGTAGTGTTTTGGCCTAGGGTAACAGTACCGGTGTAGCCGGACAGAGTAATGCCGTCGAGCGTGCAGTCAATGGTAGCGGCTTTACTGGAAGTGGTGTTAAAGAGAACTGTATCGGTAGCCGTAGGAGCTACATCACCTACCCAGTTGGCACCAGTACTACATAAGTTGTTTGCACCACCGCCATCCCAGGTAAAGCTAGTTGCCCAAGCATTGTCTTTATGCAAGTACGAAGCTGTAAAGAAAGCAATTGGAGCCACGACAAATAGAGCAATCCCTACAACAGCAATAGGGAGCTTCTTTTTTCTGGAACCAAACCCGTGAATATAAATAACAGGTCTGGCAAGGTGTTTATTTAACCTCAAATTAAAGCCCTCTTTGTCTCTATTTTTTTACTACCCGCAGCTAGCTTAAATTATACTCTGCTAATGCTTAGGCTTAAAGGAGTTTTTTGGGTGTTTTTAGAGTTTTTCGATTGGCGCAAACGAAAGGTTAAGTTTTTTGGTACCTTTACCCTTGAAATATATGGTGGCATTATCGCCGTCGAGCTCTAGCACTGTTCCCTTTCCAAATACCTGATGTTGCACGCTATCGCCAGGGGCTAGTTCTGGTATATATCTTGGCTCGTTGCTATTGGCAGCGGTTGTTGCAAAATTTAAGCCACCAAAATCCAGCAAGGGGCCATGTTTCTGGAATTCGCTATCGATTTCGCCTAAAAACCGTGAGGGCAAATTATGCTGAATGGCGCCATACAAAATACGGCTATCAGCGTAGAGCATATAAAGCTCTTCTTTGGCGCGCGTCATACCCACATAACAAAGCCGGCGCTCTTCTTCCATTTCGGCCTGCTCATAAAGCGATTTGCTGTGCGGTAACAAACTTTCTTCTAGCCCAACCATAAAGACCACCGGAAACTCCAAACCCTTAGCCGAGTGTAGAGTCATAAGCGTTACGGCATCATTATTTTCTTTTAAAGAGTCAAGGTCGCTTACCAGGGCTACTTCTTCTAAAAAGCTATCTAGGCCAGCTTCGGAATAAGCCTTGGCCACACTTAAAAGTTCTTTAACGTTTTCGATTCTGGATTCGCCCTGCACGGTACTATCATCTAGATATTTAAAATAATCGATGCGCTTTAACAGGTCATCAAGCAAGTCGGCCACCACTAGCTCAGCACTTAATTCGCGACAGCTTTTTATGATTTCGCCAAATTCCTTTATGGCGATTTTGGCTTTGGCAGTCAATGGCGCCTCATCTGCCCTTTCGAGCGCCTGATCGAGGCTTAGGTTGTTTTGAATTTGCCAATCAAAAAAGTTCTGCACCGATTTGGCACCAACACCCCTGGTTGGCACATTAATGATTCGGGTAAAACTAACTAAATCTTGTGGCTGATAAATCAAGCGCAAATAAGCCATGATGTCTTTTATTTCGGCGCGTTCGTAAAAACGTACTCCGCCAACAATTTTGTACGGTATATTACGACGTACAAATTGCTCTTCTAGCGCTCGGCTTTGGGCATTGGTACGGTACAAAATGGCAAAATCGCCATAGCGACGCGCACCTAAGTCAACACTAGATTGAATGCGCCTAATTACCGCTTCGCCCTCGGCCCGTTCGTTTAATACCGGCACAATTTGCACCGGTTCACCTGGCCCACTAGCAGTCCACAGTTTCTTATCGGAACGTTGCCGGTTTTTAGAGATTATGGCGTGAGCGGCATCCAAAATGTTCTTAGTCGAACGATAGTTTTGCTCTAATTTAATAACCGCAGCTTCTTTATAATCACGTTCAAAATTTAAAATATTGCGAAAATCCGCACCCCTAAATTTGTACACACTTTGCCAGTCATCGCCGACTACACAAATATTATGTTTAGCATTAGTTAATAGTTTGATCAGTTTGTACTGAGCAGCGTTGGTGTCTTGATATTCGTCAATCAAAATATAGCGAAACTGCTCTTGCCATTTGGCTCTAACTTCTGGGTAATTTTGCAAAAGCGCAACCGTAAAACCAATGATGTTGTCAAAATCTAGGGCATTTTGGTCTTTTAAGCCTTTTTCGTATAGCGGATAGATTTTAGCAGCGGCTTTTTGCACTGGGCCATGAGCCAGGGCTAAATAATCATCTGGTGCTAGCATCTCGTTTTTAGCGCCACTTATAATGTTACCAATTAGAGCTGGCGGGAATTGTTTTTCGTCTAACATCAATTGCTTAACTAGTCGCTTAATTAGCGTTTGGCTATCACCGCTATCAAAGATAATAAAATTAGGGCTTAAACCAAGGTACTGGCCATCTTGCCGCAAAAGCCTAACGCAAATCTTATGAAAGGTGCCCATGTAGGGCATAAAACTATAATTATCGTGTTGTACGCCTAGTAGTTTGGCAACCCGCTGGCGCATTTCGTTAGCCGCTTTATTGGTAAAAGTCACCGCCAATATTTGAGCTGGAGTAGCCAATTGTTGCTGCAAAATATTAGCCACCCTGTGCGTTAGAGTTTTAGTTTTACCACTACCCGCACCGGCCAATATTAAAACCGGGCCTTCGGTAGTTTTAGCAGCCCGTTTTTGTTCGTCGTTTAATTCAGCAAATAAATCCATCAGGTACTAATTGTAACAATAACTCTAAGATAAAACCGTTGTGTTTTACTACAGGCTTAAGCGATACATCACGTAAAGCGCCGCCGCCACAATAACCACGGCACAGATTATCCCAAATATAAAAGCACCCTTTGCTCCACCATGCTTATGGTGAGTCTTACCGATTGGCACATAATACTCTTTGGTATCGTAAATTTTTGGTTCTTGCACCTCGGTCTTGGCCGCATCGGCAGCTTTCTTGCTAGAATCTTCAGAAATGTTGGCCAAAGCAAATTGTTCTTGGCTCACTGGTACATCTTTATCGACTGATTCCTGGGCATCTTGACCGCCCGAGCCAGTGGCACTATCTTCTGGGCCAGTGTCGGCATCTGGTTCAGCTTTGGTATCTGGTGCTGGCTCCGGTTCTGGTTCGGCCTCTGGTTCGTTAGCCGGTTCTTGAGCGGACTCAACAGCCTGGGCGCCCAAATCGGATTCGACTTTTTCTTCGGTATGGTCTGATTCATTTATTACTGGAATCGCATCTGATACTTCGCTGGCTGCTTCGTCGCCTGGTTGGTCCTCGGTTTCAGGAGTTGTGTCTTTTTCTGGCAGGGGTGTGATAGTAAAGCCATCATGCGAGACTGCCTCGGATTCGTGTTCTTCGTTGCCTTTCTCTTTTGGCTCTACCAAGCTACCAGGCCTAAAAGGAGATCCGCTAGTTTGCATAGCGTTCGACGGCGTTTGGTCATCGGTTAGATCTTCTAGTAGCGGCACTTTAGCGTGATTCATCACTTTTGCACTAGAGGTTTGTGGTTTCTTGGCCGGAGGGGCTACATCAAAATACTGCTTTTTTGATTCTGCCATTATTCATCACCCTTAAGTCTTAATTTGTGAACCCGCCGATAGGCAATGTTAACGATTTCGGCAAATTGTTGATAGTTTAGGCTAGCTTCGCCAACCAACAGACCATCAATACCTTTAGCCCGTAAATAGCCGCTGGCAATATCGGCTGTTACGCTACCACCATATAGTACGCGTACTTGTTTGGCGGCTTTGTCGCCGTACAAAGATGCCAGATTAGAACGGATTACTTTTACGGCTTTTTCTACCTGTTCAGGATCGGCATAATTATCGGTTCCTACCGCCCAGACCGGCTCATAGGCAATCACCAGCTCCTCTATATCTTCGGACGTAACATTAGCTAAAGCTGTCATTAACTGATCATGCAAGACTTGGTTGGTTTCGCCATTTAAGCGCTCAATGTTGGTTTCGCCGACACATAAAATTGGGATTATGCCGTTTCTAAAAGCAGCCGCTACTTTAGTGGTTATTTCATCTAACGACTCGCCAAATATGTAGCGTCTTTCGGAATGGCCAATTAACGAGTAGTTAACAAGATCTCTGAGCATGGTAAACGAAACCGCACCGGTGTAGGCGCCTTCGTCCTTAAAATAAGCGTCTTGGGTAGCCAGCCTAAATTTACGGCGGTCTACCTGTAGGCTTAATGGTTGCAAAGACAACATGCTTGGTGCCAGCACTACCTCTACGTCTTTATGCAATTTAATTGTTTCCTGCAAGCGATGCGCCAATAAACTAGCTTGCGACACGTTTAGGTGCATCTTCCAGTTGGCAACGATTAGTACTTTATGCATTGGTTATATTATCCACCACTTAAGTATAAAATGTATATGCTTATTTTTAACATGCTTGAGTTTTAATTGCTACCTTCTTTGGATTGCAACGATTCAATGCCCGGCATTGTATGGCCCATGAGCAATTCAAAACTTGCCCCACCACCGGTAGTGAGAAAGTCCAGCCTATCACAGATATCAGGTAAAGACTCCACATAGGCTACCGTTTCGGCACCCACAATAACAGTTTCTGGCTTAGCTTTAACGCCAGCTTCTTCGCCAACTAAAGCTTCTAAAATGATTTCAGTACCGTGAGCAAAGGGAGCAGATGCACCGTGCAAGCCTTCTACCCCTACCACCCCGGCCGTACCATTAAACAAAACCATTCCGGCCATTTTGAGTGAGCCAGCAATACTGGCGGCCGTTATTGGCCCTATATCTAAAATCTGCTCGTGAGCTAAAACGCTGTAAGAGCTGTGCTGTGGGTGCTTGGGGTAAACTACGATGTCAGCCCAGGTGTGCTCGCTGATATCAACAATACGAGTCTTAGCTGTTTTATCAGCTTTATCGGCTACAACTACGTCGTGCGGCAAATAAAAGATAAAACGTTCTTGGCGCGCTCTTACCGAAGCTTTATGCAATAGTTCCTTAGCGATTTTTAAACTATCGTTGTCGACTAAGCTAGCACCAACAGACACACCATCGGCTTTTAAAAACGCATTAGCAATTGCGCCAGTAACAGCAAGGTAGTCGGCGTGGTCTATAAATTTATCTATAAAATCAGCTTTTTCGGTTAGCTTGGCGCCGCCGATTACAACCGCCAACGGCCGTTTTGGTTCTTCTAAAACAGTCGAGAGAATATTAACTTCTTTTTGTAGCAGCAACCCGGCAACACTTGGCAAAAACTTAGTGATGGCACTGGTAGTTGCATGCTTGCGATATGCCACTCCAAAGCCATCTTGCACGAATATATCCGCTAAACTGGCTAAGCTCTTGGCAAATTCCTCGTTATTGGTTTCTTCACCCGAGTCAAAACGCAAGTTCTCTAACAAAACTACACCGCCAGGCTGCAAACTTTTTACCATCGCCTGAGCCGACTTACCAACGCAATCATCAGCAAATTTGACCGGCAGATGCAATAGATTGCTGAGTTTGCTAGCCACTGGCATTAAGCTTAGCCTAGGGTTAGGCCGGCCTTCTGGGCGACCCAAGTGAGCGATAATAATTATTTTCGCGCCCATACCGTGCAAATATTCAATAGTTGGCAGGGCTAAGCGAATTCGACGATCGTCTTTTATTACACCGTTATCATCAAGGACAACATTAAAATCCTCGCGCAAAAGGACAGTCTTGCCCCTAACATCGATATCGCGAATTGTTTTTTTAGACAGCACCCTTGCCCACCTCTTTTTCTTACAATGCCCTTACCTTTATTGTATCAGTTGCTCCAACTACGCCAGACTGCTGGCCAGAGGCCGTTACCACAATATCGCCTTTTTTAAAGACCTCGTGGGCTTGCAGCCACTCCGCCAATTTAGTAGCCTGAGACTGATCATCTTTGCGAATAAAAGTCATCGCTCCATACATAATGGCTAGCTGCTGGGCAACTCGTTGACTGCTGGTAGCCACAATTATAGGTAATTTGGGACGATGCGAAGCAATTTTTAGGGCTGTAGCGCCACTCTTAGTTTCGGCCACAATAGCTGCCGCCCCTATATCATTAGCTAGCTTAATAACAGCACCAGATATGGCATCTTGTGGTGGTAGCTTGGCGTTATCATAAATTAAATCACCATATGGGGATGTCTGCTCGTCTTGTACGGCCGAAATAACTCGCTTCATAAGCTGCACCGCTTCTATAGGATATTTGCCGGTGGATGTTTCTTCGCTAAGCATTACGGTATCCGCCCCGCTTATCACGGCAGTAGCAACGTCGCTTACCTCGGCCCTGGTCGGCTGAGGGCTTTCGGCCATAGTGGCCAACATTTGAGTAGCCACTATAGTTGGTCGACAGAATTGGCGGCCTAAATCGATAATCTTTTTCTGTAAAACTGGAACGTATTCAGGCTCAATTTCTATAGCCAAATCACCGCGGGCCACCATAATAGCATCAGATTTTTCAACGATTGATTCAATGTTCTCGCCGGCCGCTTTGGTTTCGATTTTGGCAATAATTTTAGCGTCGTAATTTAGATTGCTAAGTAAATGCCTTAAGCGATCGATATCGTCCGCCGTTTGCACAAAACTAAGGGCTACATAATCAAAATCTTTGTCAGAACCAAAAGCTATGTCTTGGCGATCTTTCTTGGTGATAATATCACCCTCAAAGTCGGTGTCTGGTAGGTTAATGCCTCTGCGAGCAAACAGAACACCATCATTTTGAATTTCTACGTACACTATGCCGTCTTTTACGGCAGTGACCCTAGACTGAACTTTGCCATCATATAGGCACAGGCGTTCGCCGCGCTTAACTTTTTTGCTCAGATCATACTGAACTGGCAAAATGCCCTCGCGTACATAATCGGCTCGGTAGCGAAAACGTAAATTTTGGCCTTTTTGTACAGGAACTACACCTTCGAAATCTCCTAATCTTATTTTTGGCCCCTGTAAATCTTGAATTAGGGCTATTGGCTTACTAACTTCTAAGCTGGCCTGACGAACCCATTTTATTTGCTGGGCGCGCTCTTCGTAGGTGCCGTGGCTAAAGTTTAATCTGATAGCATTGGCCCCAGATTTTATAAGTTCTAGTATGGCCTCATAGCTATTAGTAGCCGGCCCAATGGTAGCAATAATTTTGGTACGCTTAAAATCAGTCACCGAAACTCGTGGTGCAATTTTAGTTAATGTCATTTTGCTTTTTGCCACCCATAATTAGTACTAGTATAACAGAGTCGGATAGCTAATAAAGAATCTATTGAGTTGTGGTTGTGCCAGTTGTGTCTGTAAAAATCGGGGCTACTTCAACTACCATGTTGGTTGAAGGGCGATATAAGATAGCCTTTTTGGCATTCACGTACAAAAGAACCTTGTCGCCGTTTTCGGCACTCGTAAAAAATGGCTGATCTTTAATCTTATCTTTATCCATGACAGTGGCAATAGTTGGCTCTTCGTCGGTCGGTAACTGAATTAACTTGCCAACATTACTAATTAGCATAGCGTTTTCTTCTTGAGTAATTATTTCTGGGTTAGCTTTTAGGTTTTGATACTCCGAACGATAGTGAAGCGCTGCCCAACTACAAATTACAATAATTGCTACCAATACCAGCATGACGATAGCCATGATTACAGTTTTTCTGCTTAATCCTTTTTTATGCATAGGTCGCCCTTCGTTTTCTCTCTCGTAATTATTGTTAATCATTATATACTATCGCCTCCTTAAAATTATGTCTAATGTTGCCAGATATCTACTCGCCATGTTTGGCCTGATGGGTTCACCGTATTGGTGCCTATTTTACAAGCTCTAGCTGTAACCGTATTGGTACTCGATACAAAAGCATTCCAGCTGGTAGTTGTAAAAGTTTCAATACCACCAGCCACAGCACTTGGCGAAGCAGAAACACTATCGCCCACCGCCGCACCCGTTACGGTTAACGTAAGGCTACTGCAACTATTGTTTGGTATAGCCGGAAAATCTAGTACAGCTGTGGCCGAAAGATGTTTTGTAATAGCGGTACCGCCGCCAATAGTTAGAGTTTCGCCAGAGTTTAGTAATAGATCATCGCCAGCTGTGGTCGGGGATAGATTTGTACCAGTTTTAGTAAATGGCGCCGAGGCCGTGCAAGAACCCCAACTTGGTGCGCCACCAGTATTGCCAATTAAACACTGGCCGGTGGTACCAGCAGCAGTCTGAGCCAAAGAGCCATCAGACGTACCGCCATAAAGAACCCCATACTGAGTCGTTAAGTTAGCAATTTTCACTGCCGTCGAAGCAGCGTTACCAATAGTTATAGTTTTAGCGCTCGCTCCGGTACCAATGTTTAAAGCGCCAGTAGTACCAGAATCAATCGTTAATGATTTAGCGGTAGCCGAATTAACGGTTAAGGCTCCCCCGCCAGTAATCATTGAACCATCGGCGCCAATATTTATAGCTGTTGCCGAAGCACCAATATTTAAGGTTGTAGCGCCAGAATTAAATAAACTGGCAGTGACGGCGGTAGTGGTGACATCCCCACCATTAACACCTATATCACCGGCCGTAATAATATTAAAGGCGCCAGTTTGGTTCCAATCGGTGGTTAACCCGCCGAGCGAAACAACCGTACCGGCCACTGACAAACCACTGCTAAAACTGTAATCGACGGCTGCTGAAAGCTGGACCCATTCGGCCAGACTCGATGAATACACAAACGATACATTGTGGTAATAAGCAGCCCCATTTTGCACATAAACGGCATCATTATTAGTTGGAGCCGTAAAGGTGTAGCTGTAGTTGCCCGGTGTGCCACTGGTGACTTCGACGTAATTATTCTTCTTGCCACTCATATCGTTAACTGGGGTAGTGACCGATTTAAAAGCCACTCCAAGATGGTCACCAACAACTAACGATTTAATCTTTACCCAACTACCAGATTGATACTGCACTAAGTCACCAGCTGCAAAAGCAGCCCAGGCACCAGTATTAGCGCCCGTATTAAGTATGTAACCATCAAGATTAACCGGCGACCCAACTGGGCTATTGGCCTCGCCAATAACATTTACAAATTCGACTGGATCTTTCCAGTTAAGGCCCAGTGCAAGATTATCGGCATAGGTTTTAACGGCTTTGGCCGATGCATATTTGGTATCCGAAGCGCCATCGGCCACAATATCCGTGGATTTATTGGCAACGTCCTCGGCGGTATAACCAATGGCCGCCTGTTTGTTGAAGAAGGTCGTCCAGTCGGCTGATGTTAAGAATCCTTTGTTAGTTCCGCTGGCCGATTGCCCGGCTACATAGTTTAGTTGAATTGCACCGTTGGCGGCAATGGTAGCGTCACCGCTCATAACCACTGGATTAAAGTTTGTGCCATCGGCCACTAGAATCGAACCGGCTGTATTGGTGTTCATATATAGTTTATCGCCCGAAATAGTTAAGTCGCCCGAGAATATGCCATTGCCTAGGACGTCTATTGTTAATGCCAAAGTACTATCAGTAGAAAAATCAATAGAATCTGTGCTTAGAGTTACGGCTGATGTCCCAGCGATTAAATCGAGTGCCGTTTCGTCTTCGGTGTTGCCGATGGTAATTACTTTGGCATTGGCACTTGTGCCAAGATTTATGGCGCCGGTAGTACCGGAGTCGATGATTAAGGCATTACCAGCAGCTGAAGACAAAGTTACTTCGCCCAGGCCAGAATAAGACTGGCCAACACCCACCGAAACACCGCCAGCGGCATTAATTACACTGCCAAAATTAGTTATTCCAGTAACATCCAAGCCATCACCTACTATAGTATGGCCAATTGTGTCAACCGAGAAAGCCGGTGTAGCATCCAGGCCAGCCGAATATACTGCGAATCTGCTTGAACCGCCTGGAGTAACTTGGTTAAAAGTTGGTACGGATGTTGGCGCTGATGCAGTGCCTACTCTTATCCAAAAAAAGTTATAATCTGGGCTACCAACTACGGTTTTTGCCCAATCAGGGAATAATGTTTTTTCAAAATCTATTGCGCCTGATTGAGTCAAGCTAGAGGTACCATCTCTAAGATGATGGTCTTCCTCATTTAACGCTACCCAAGCTGAGCCATTCCAGTACTCGACTGTTATTTCAGCACCAACTGCGACTTGTGGAATCGACAAGAATAGACTATTAAATTCAATCTGGCGACCCGCATAAATATATTCATCAGTGTCCGTCAAAGCACTAAAATTCGAAATACCAGAACTGTTGGCTATCGCAGTATAATCATGATATCCTGCGCCGTCGTAGTAAACAACTTCATCAAACATACCAGGGCCGACACTTAATGTTGATCTTGGTAATTGCGGAAATCCAGTAAATGCCCAATTATCGCCAGTGATTGAATTACTAGTATCTTCAAACTTGATAGTTACGCCATGAGTTAAATCTTGTGCTGAACCAGTAATGGCAACACCTGTTGTCCAGCTTTCCCAATTTAAATTATCATGCGAGATACGCCATTTAAAGGTGTCTGGCGTGCCATCACTATCAATTTCAACTTGAAAATATGTTTGTCTAGTTCCTTCAAATATTCCACCAACGTCCATCTCATTATCACCTGTACCTGCAAATATTGAATGGTAATTCATAATATTTGAAGGGTTGTTTATACCAACTCGGCCGGTCTCGGAAACAACTAATGGTTCTTTGTGAGTAGCATAGTTATAAAGATACATAAATTCACCGTCTTCGTTGCGATAAGTTTGCAAGGCCCATTTATTTGCTCCGGCATCGGCAAAGATTAGACTTTTATCACCGTCAACTACGCCATCGATAATAATACTGTTATTTTGAGGCGTAATTCCGTCACCTTCGGAATTATCGGTACCGTAAATGTGTAGTATGGTCTGCGGATCGGTGGTGCCAATACCTATAAAACCACCCGTATTGTACAAACTGGAAGTTGCCACCCAGCTGGCGCCGTTGTGATAAATCGTTTGGCCAGCCGTCCCGTCCGGCAACACATCAGGTGTTAAACCAACCTGATCAACCGCTAAAATTACATTGCCCGATGCATCTAAAGTTAATACTTTGCCATTGGTGTATGTTGTTCCAGTAGAAGAACCGACTTGTGAAAATTTCAAGCCCGCCGTTCCAAGTATGCCACTATTTATTTCTAATTTTGCGCCAGGGGAATCA
This sequence comes from uncultured Candidatus Saccharibacteria bacterium, assembly GCA_963716565.1. Lineage (GTDB taxonomy): Bacteria > Patescibacteriota > Saccharimonadia > Saccharimonadales > CAIOMD01. The sequence continues at coordinate 784,762 of OY970318.1, read as the reverse complement.
ACTCCAATACCCAGTTGACCAGATGTATCTAATACCATTTGATTGCCCGATTGGTTTGTATAAAATCCCAAACCATGATTGGCTTCGGTGCCAATCGAAAAAGTTGCCGTGTTTGAATAAAGACCAAGTGTTTTGTTGTCCCTGCTAAAAGTTGCCACCAACCCATTGCTAGTCAGTGGATCGTTAATATCCAGCATATTTGATGGCGTAAGCGTTCCGATACCAATATGCCCATTGCTTAGTATCTGCACAGCCACGGCGTTGTTAGCTTTTAAGGCCAAGCTATTATCATCAGATGTACCAAGTACAGCTGTCTCGCCAAAGGAATTACCGCCCTGGACAAAGGCAGTGCCACTGGTTAAATAGCCAACGTCATTAGTCCATTGCGAAACGTCCGGCGAACTAAAGTTTAGGGCGTCTAGGTCAGATATTGTTAACCCTGTATGGCTATGCGAGTCGTCACCAACAGATAAGTTATTATAAACTCCGCTTACATCTCCACTAAAGGCCGACGATACTTTTAGAATTGTATTGATGTAACTATCAGATATTTTGAGCCCGGCAGCCGAATTTGAAAGAGTAGCTCCATCAAGCAGTAAATCATTAACTTGGCTAGAAACATACAGAACATTCTGACTTCTGTATAATTCAAGGTCTGCGCCAAGAGATTGTTGCTGAGACAACAGCGAAGCAATTAGGGTGTCTTGATTTTGGTCTATCGTACCTTGAGTAGCAAGACCGGTATTCAGTATTCCTTGCAATTCTGATGATTTTTGGGATTGATACTCTTTATCGAGATGATCTGCTACAAAGTAACCAATAATACTAGCCACCGCCAAGGAAAATAGAACGGCAAAAACCAGCGGCTTTACAATACCGCGGTCGTCCTGTTCATCTAATGCAGGCATAAGCATAATATACGATTTTTTTTGTCTGATTGCTAGTAGAAAAGACTAATCTGTTTGGCTTATAAAACTTTTATAATCACTGTAGCAATTGCGATAACGATAGCTAGAAGCAAAACGTACAGGTAATAACGCCAAAACATTATCTTGGGAGACTTCTTGATGTTTTTATTGTCAACGACTGCTTGTTTCATAAATGCAATGCTATTTTAGCATCTTCGATTTTAACATAGAAATGATTCTGGGACCCTGCGGGGTAGCGTTGGGGCTACGCGCCTAGCATAATGCAAGATATTCCTTTGGCGCATCCTCGCAATTTTTGCGAGATTTCCGCTAATCGCTTTACGAACACTGCCCCTGCGGGGTAGCGTTGGGGCTTACGCGCCCAACTATTTCCGCTCACTTCGTTCGCTTCACGAACCGCGTAGCGGGTTCGATTCTCGAAGAGAACCAACCAAGTAAAAAGCCCATCTTTCGATGGGCATTTTACTTGGTGACCCCTGCGGGGTTCGAACCCGCGATTTTCGGGATGAAAACCCGATGTCCTAACCGCTAGACGAAGGGGCCTCGTCGGATGTCAACCCTGTGTCTGGTTTTGGCTACTCGCCAAAAGCTTCGACTTTATGGTTGCATCCTCCTCTTAAATTTCACAAACAGCGTAGCTTGGTTTGCGAAATTTGTAAATCGCAAATAAGCTACAGGATTGTAGCAGAACAGAGGTAGTTTGTCTACTTTAAATAAACACCCTAAACGAAACAGACCCCAAAAAGGGGTCTGTTCGTAAGAGTTTTGCGATCAGTCTTTATTCCACGTACTGGAGTGTAACTCTAGCATATTTATCACTAAAAAGCTAGAGTTTATCCACACCAAAAGCTTGCAATACTTTTGCGAGCATTAACGGCTTAATCGGCGAATCGTTCGTAAACGATAAGCGATTGCACCAAGTACGCTAGTACCAGCAAATATGCCAAGCATACTACCAGCACCAGTGTTAGGAATTTCTTTTGGCGTACCAAACACTACCTGTTTTGCACAGTTATTGCTCGGAGCCGTAAAGACCTGATTGCCTATCTTAAAGCTAGGCACCGCTTTGATGGTAAAGGTACCATCTTTAGCGTAAGTGTAGTTAACCGTACTGTTAGTGGTAACTAAGTCGGTGGAGCCATCACCAAAACTATAAGTAATAGTTGTTAGCGAAGCGCCATTATTAGCGGTTATAGCAACATCGGCTTTAATCTGACGACCGCTAAGCTTGGTAACGCTTAAAGCATCGCATCTATAAACCGGCTGTCCACAGTCCTTAGTTACAGTCACGTAAGCTTCATCCACTATCGAACCATAGCCTTGCGGAGTAGCATAAGCAGCGTTAGTAAGACGATTTTCGCCACAACTAAACACGCTTTTGTCAGACTCTACCTTAGACTTAAAGGTCACAACAGCATTTGAGCCAGCCGGATAATCACCGATGGTGACGTTAACCTGGTACTTGCCGTTAACAATGCTAATGGCACTATCTGGGTAAACGTAGGGGTTAGAAGGTGGGAAGTTGCTGTCAATCAGCTTAACACTACCCTTTTCGGCATTCATGTTGGCCGGTAACAAATCAGAAACGATAACGTTTTTTAGAGTTGTTCCGCCAGTATTAGTAATGTCTATTCGCCACTCTACAGTATCGCCAGCTTGAGCATTAACCGTTTCGCGCCAGGCGTCGGTTCCTTCACCGGCTAAACGAGCTTTTTTACTGATTGTATATTGGGGGGTTTTTACTTTAAGCCGTAAAGTAACCCATCCAGAATATTGGCTACAGCCTGGTACTTTACCATTAAGGCTGTCGTAACCAATTAGTGCACCGCCAGCAATTATACTGTCGGGCAAACTGGTGCCGGTTACAAAAACTTCGTTTTGCAGTTTAGCTGACCCAGCTACGTATTCCAGTTCAAATGGAGCGCCGTTAGCTAAGGCCAAATCAACCGTGTCAAAAACAATCTGTGGCGTGGCATTATCAGCACTAATATAGGCTGTTACTTGCCTAGAAGTTCCGCTACCAGTTGGCATTGCTATTCGCACCGCAGTGTTAGTAGCTATCTTGCCTAAGCTAGCAGCTGCGTTATTGTGGTAGTAAACCTTTAGCGCTAGTTCATCACCAGCTTGTAAGTCGTTGACCGGGTCTTTATATTCCGCACCGGGGCTAGAAGCCGTTAAAAAGGCTCTTTCGTCACCCTCGGTTGGATTGTTAGTTATTGAGTTAAAAGTTATATGATCGGCAGGTTGTTCCCATGTATAGGTTGGCCTGCTTGGCCCAAAAGCTGCTTGCACAGCTACACCAAGACCGATAATGGCCAAAGTTGCAGCTACAAACGTAAACAGCTTTTTAGGCAGATACGAAAGATACGTAAGTAAATTTTTCATAAAAGATCTCCTAAAAGTTATTAAAATTGTTAGATATTAAAAAGTTAAAATTCCAAAGTTGATAATATTAATTGTTAAGGTTCGGCGGTACTTGATTGGTTTTTAGACCAATTAAAGTCACATCATTATAGTTCGCTTAAATTGTGAGAGAAGGGGGCCCGGGATGGGCCCCCTTTCTTGACTACTCTCACCTTTCTTCCCTAGAACACTATCGTAGTTGGCACAGGTGCCACCGTTGTGGATGGCGCCGGGGGCGGTTTCGCCGTAGTAGGCGTTACCACCGTGGGCGGTACGTACACCGTCGTTGTCGACGAAGGCCTTGGCGGCATCGTCGTCGGCGAATTGGTTGGTACCGGGCCCTTACCTTCTGTTGTGCTCGTATGAGGCACCGTAGTACTCGTCGTTGACGTCGATGACGTGGTAGTCGTAGACGAGCTGGTCGTAGTTGTGCTACAGGGCGGCTTAACTATCCACCACAAGTTGTAGCAATCTACGAACACACCCGAATCGGCACTTACGCCAGTCACCTTGCCACACTCGTCATAGACGAGCGGAGCAAGCGACACACGCACAATCGACCTGTTGTCAGTGAAGTCCTGCATCTCATGGTGGCCGAAACCGCGAGTGTTGATGAGAACCTCACCACTATGGCGAACGATGCGTAGCTTGTTGGCCACGTCCGCACCCACATCTTCGGCAGCTTCTGCGCGTATCTCCTCGTCGGAGTCACTCGCTGCGCGACCGAAAGCGTGGATTAGACGCACTTCAACGTTTGTCTCGTCAGCCCACTGCTGCACATCAGACCAATCGAAACCGGTCTTGGATGCACGAGCGTTGAGACCTTCGATGTACCACTGCCAATCAGGCTGGCCGAAGAACTTCTCGGCATCAGCCCAACTAGTTAGTGGCTGTTGGCCACTGACGACCGGCGGAGTCCGCGGGTCAGTGTTGGACTCGGTACCGCTTATAACGGCACCGCTGTCCTCCACGACTGGCGGATATTCCAGATCCGATACATCAGCACCTACGGAATCGTTCGCTGCCAGACCGGCGATGATGGCCACGATGAAGAGAGCCAAAATCGCTACGGCCCAGATGACCGAACTCTTGAACCACGTTCGTGTGCTCATCGCACACCTCCTTGCCCCTTTAGTGGGGCGGATAGAACTTCCGCCCCACCGCAAGACGCGGGGGACGTTACGACGGGCTCTTCTTGCAGATCAGCGAGCCGAAGCCGCCGAACAAGAAGAGCATGAACAGACACCACACGACTACATAGAAGAACCCGTAAAGGCCCAGCCAGTTACCGGTGATGTTGCCCATAGAAGCACCAACGTAGGTCGTCAGACCCACAACCATGCCAATGATGGAGCCAAGAATGGCGAAGAGCCACTGGACCCACCCCCAGTTACGAGGGTTAAGGCACCAGCGCTTCTTACGCCGCTTGACCTCTTCGATGGGAGGCGCGTCTCTGTACAAGACGACACCGCTCGCTCCTTGGCCTGCGGGTTGCTCGGTGGTCTCTTGGGCCACTACAGGAGGAGCTACTACAGGAGGTCGGGGTTGTTCCACCGTCACAACCAACGGCGTATCTGCCGGTGGCGGAACAAGTGGCGGAACAACGGGTTCCCTGGCTTGCTGTTCCGGCGGTCTAGCCGCCGGTTGGGCAGGTGTAGCAGGTCGGTCGGGCTCAGGTTTGGGAACCTTTGCCTCGGCCGCGCGCTTGGCTGCATCGAGGATGTGGCCAATCTGAGAATCTTCTTCGAGCAGATCTCTCCGCTCATCTTTGATCCTCTGAATGACGGCCATTACTGCCGTATAGGCATCTTGCTCCTTCTTGTCGAGCGCTTTGAGCTCGGCATCGATGGCGTGCTCTCGGGCATGAACGGCGTCCGCTAGGGTGCCTAGACGCTTGAACATGTCATCAAGCCCTGGTATGCCTTCTGGTGGCACTTTACTGGTGGTCACGGTATTCTCCCTTTTTCATCCCCACCCAGGGGATATTGTTCGAACGTTTGTACGACTATATTTGCCCCAACGGGGATAACAGAGATAGCAATACAATACTAGCGAGTCTTAGACTGCTAGCATTGGAAAGAAAGATATATGAGTAGTCACTTCTTTCGCCCAGAGTAAAAAACTTTGATAGGGCAAAAGGCGCGAATTAAGCATCGGCGGCCAATCCGGCAATTGCCAGATCAGCGCGGCTTTTTACTTAAGACGCAGAACAGCAAAAAAACACCTCAAAATCACTTTTGAAGCGGCTGTTCTGCGCTTAAGTTAAGCCACAAACACCGATGAATTCGCTTTAGTGAACTCTAATGATGTGACTTGTTAAATAACTCCTTTGAGCGGAATGCTTCCTATCTGTATAACAGATAGTTAGAAGCGACGTACTATAGGGGTTACCTAGTTCCACCTCCCCTTGTATTCCCCCTCAGGAATTGACTATATAGTACCACAACCTGTCAAATCTGTCAATATACTTAAGCATTATTATGGCATTCTTTCAAGCTTTGTTAATTATTACTTATTACTCAGGATTATGAGATAATCTTTAAGATGAAAGTTGCTATTTTAGGTTACGCCGTTGACGGGCTTAGTGCAGCTAAGCATTGGCATGATTTAGGCCACGAAATCACTGTTTGCGACAAAAAAACTGATGTAGAAGTACCCAACTGGGCAACCGCTAAATTAGGTGAAGATTACTTGAGCAGTCTAGATACCTTTGACTTAATTGTTAGAAGCCCCGGGGTTCACCCTTCAGAAATTACCAAAGCCAACCCTAATGCGCCAGACATCCTAAATAAAATTACTTCTTGTATTAACGAGTTTTTTGCCAAGTGCCCCGCGCCAATCATTGCCGTTACCGGCACCAAGGGCAAAGGTACAACTTGCACGCTTATTTACAAATTCTTGCAAGCAGCTGGCAAAAAGGCCTTTTTGGGAGGCAATATTGGCACCGTACCGCTAGATTTTTTGCCAGAAGTCACATCTGATAGCTGGGTAGTTTTAGAACTATCTAACTTTCAGCTGTTAGATTTTAGCGGGCACCCTAGGGTGGCTGCTTGTTTAATGATGGCCCCCGAACATCAAGATTGGCACGACAACATCGAAGATTATTACAACGCTAAACAACGGCTATTTAGCCAGCAAACTAGCAATGATTTGACTATTTTTAACGTCAATAATCAGATATCTACCAAGATCGCCAGCATTAGCCAAGGCCAAAAAGTTCCTTATGTGGTACCAGATGAGGCCCAAAAAGATTTTATTCGCGACGGCGCTTATGTAGATGGCGACACAATTTATTTTCAAAACAACCCCGTTTGCAAAACCAGTGACGTTGCTTTGCTAGGGCGTTTCAATTTAGAAAACGTTTGCGCTGCCATCGCCGCCGTGTGGCAAATTATTGGTGGCAACGTAGAAGTTATTACAAGAGTCGTAAAAGAATTTACCGGCTTAGAGCACCGATTGGAACTTGTTCGTGAAGTTAACCAAGTTAAATATTACGACGACAGTTTTGCCACCACACCAGAAGCAACCATAGCAGCCATTAAAGCTTTTAAAGAACCTAAAGTAGTAATTTTGGGCGGACACGATAAAGGTATTCCGTTTTTTGAATTAGCCGGTGCAGTGGCTAGCAATAATGTTCGCCAAGTAGTAGTTATTGGCGACACGGCCGAAAAAATTACCGAGTTATTAACCGAACGCGGCTATAAAAACATCTTGCTTGGCGGTAATACCATGCCAGAAATTATTAATGTAGCCAAAAACGCCACTCAACCCGGTGATATCGTTTTGCTATCTACCGCCTGTGCCAGTTTTGGCTTATTCAAAAACTACAAAGATCGCGGCGACCAGTTTAAGGCTGCTGTTAACGCTTTGTAATAAAGGACGAAATGGACGAAACGGATCCTGAAATGCAACCAGAACAAGAAAAAGGTATGCAAATTGAAGCAGCTATTCACGATATCGCTGGCGACTTAGAACGAATCGGCTTTACAGACAAAGAAAAAGTCAAAACCGTGCTTTCGGATGCCGGACTATTTGACAAAAATATCGGTGAAATTAAAGAGTTACTAGGGCTCCATATAAGTCCCGAGCAATTACCAGAAGTTTCTAGAATAGTAGAAGCGCTGGGAACCGGACAAAAAATTGACAATATTGCAGGGTTACATCTTAGAGAAGCCTTGGCCCAAGCAAAAGTTGAAGAACTACAGATAATAGATGGGCAAATTGAAGGCCTTGATCCAAAACAAGCTTTTGAAGCAATTATCAAAGATCCGGTTTTTTCTTTCTACCAGGGTTATCACTGGAATGTGCTGTCGAGCTACAATCAGCCAGCCGTGCTGAAATTTACCAAATACGGCGATAGCCACTTTAATTCTGCAGATGGCGACGCCGCACTTTTTGAAACTGTCCAAAAAACACTAGGAGATGAATTTTTAGTACAACAAGTCCGGATGCGCTTGCCTCAGACAGAACGCAGAATAATTATGCAAGAAAAATTAGAACCCAGTGAGTGGTCTGTACTTTCAACCAACAGACAGGAATCACTCGACGAGATAGCTGGGTTGGCTGTTAAAAATCCGACCAATCTAGAGATATTGAAACGTTTCACCAATCGAGCATTAGATCTTTATGCCACACAAGGCTTGAGCTTGGACCTACTGGGAAAAAATATCTGGTACAGGCTTAGCCAAGAAGGTGTTATAGAAATTAAGGTGATCGACTACGGTGCTTTCGATAAGAACGCCGCGGCACAAAACCCAGTCATTACTCAAAATATCGCCAAAAGCCAGGCTTTCTTAGAAGAATTAAAAACCAAAATTGCTTAGATTATTTTAAACCTTGGGCAGCGCGAAGAACGTTATCGAACAAGGCGCAAACCGTTAGCGGGCCAACACCGCCAATTTTAGGCGTTAGGGTTAAATCTTCCCTGCTATAGACATCATCGGCTAAATCACCTTTTATTTGCCCATCTTCGCCGGTAGTAGCAGCGTCTATAACTACGCATCTTTCAGGAATCATATCGCTTTTTAGCATACCTGGTTTGCCGGCAGCACTAATAATTACTCGCGACCCAAGTAGTATTCTTTTGGGATTTTTAGTTTGGCTATGTATTACCTGCACCTTTACCCCGCTAGCTTCTAGCATCTTTTTCAACGGCGCCCCAACGAGCCGCCCCCGCCCAATAATAGTTACAACTTTGTCAGTAAAATCAATGTTGTAGCCGGTCAGTAACCAGATAATGGCCAAAGCCGTAGCACCATCAAAATGACTTTTTGGATTTAAACCGTCAACATCTTTTTTAGGGTTAATAGCTGCCACAACTTCATCAGTCTGGTCGGCATCCCTAAGTGGCAATTGCACAATAATGCCACTAACCGTATCGTCGGCATTTAACTTGTCCAATAGCTTTAAAGCCTCAGTCTGTTCAATTTTATGAATATCAACCTCTATACCAATCTCGTCGCCATAGGCTTTTTTGAGTTCGGTATATTTTAAGCTAACGGGGTCATCGTTACATAAAACAATGGCCAGTTTGGGAATAATTTTACTGCCTTGGCGCAAAGATCTTACCTGATGAGCTTGCCGTTCCTTAATAAACCCCGCCAGTTCTTCGCCGTTCAAATATCTCATTCGTTACAGCATACCAGATTAGAGACAATAAAATAATGACCCCCGTAAGTCGTATTTTTAACCGTAAATAAGAATGCCAACCGTTACTGCGCCTTCAACCAAAAGCCATAATGCATTCGAAATAATTAAAGGTTTATCTTTAATTTGTAAACCATAAAGCAACCAAACAAGTGCTGAAGCAGTCCATAATGACCAAGTTATAAGAGAAACACCAGCAGTTTGGTGCTTAATCCATACGTCATATAGCTGAGGGATAGTAGCTACAATCTCAACAATAGACAAAATTAAAGCTAAGCGTTTTATGAGTTTCTTTTCTAGCTTTTTATTAAAATGAACGTGAATATGATGATGCACTGAGTGATGCGGCATAGTTTTACCCCAGAATTATTATTCCCGCCGCCACGGCAATGTCCATTAATACCCATAAAAAGCTGGAAATTATCAAGGCTTTATCTTTTCTTTGCGTAGCGTATATAAACCATATAACAGAGTTAAAGGCGTAAAACGCCCAAGTAAGCACAGAGACCCCGTCAATATCTTTTTTAAACCACACATTGTAGATTTGCGGCAGGGTCATCAAAGGCCCGACAACCGCTAAGATTAAAACAAATTTGCTCACAAATTTTTTTTGCTGTTTTTTGCTTAGGGTGGCAAGATGCACTAAATGATGCGCTGAATTATGCGGCATATCTAGAATAATAACATAAGCGGATTGGAGGGCTATCGAGGGCTTTTGAGTCACCAGTCAAAAAAACATGGGACTTGACTCGCCTCCGGCGAGCCCGTCGCAACATCTTTGCAAACAAGTTTGCAGGAGTTGGCTCCCTTGCGAACTGCCACTGGCAGTTCTCACCCCGACACCCTTTTGGCGTGTCCAAAATTCAAGTCCCGATAACATTCCAATTTAAAAAGCCCCGCAAGGGGCTTCATAAATTGGAGGGCCAGCGGGGACTTGAACCCCGGACACCCTGCTTAAGAGGCAGGTGCTCTAACCAGCTGAGCTACTGGCCCGGCTGTCCGCAGGACGGCCGGGCTGGCCCGCTCTAATCCTGCAAACTTCGTTTTTTAGTCTATGCGTTGGCATAGAGCCTTTCTTATACTTCCGCTTATTTTGACCTGTTTCTCTCGTAAACGAGCAGATTCAAGCGATAAGTATGCTTCGTAGTAAACCAAATCTACGGGTAGTCTACATCGTGTAGATTCTACTTCACCGGTTTTGTGTTCTTTGAGCCGTCTTTGCAGATTCTTAGTAGAACCGTAGTAATACTCATTATCCTTAGACGACTTCAAAATGTAAAAATAATACATTCAACATTTGGCTTACTAACAGGGGCAAATATAACAGATAAGATGGCGTTTGTAAACGTTAAGCCGAGTCATCAGCCTCGTTAGGGTCATAGGCTATCCCCTTGGCTTTATCTCTACGGACTATTAAATCTTCGATACGCCGAACAAAAGGTACAAACGGGGCGTTCTTCTTGACCGATTTTTATACATAGTGCCATCGCTCCAGCTCCTAAATTATAGGCGAATCTTACATCGCTAATTCTTCTATCGCCAACCACTCCAAGCTGGTTTGGTGTCACTTCAAAATGCTGAGCTATATTTAGCCCTTGTGCGGGATTAGGTTTTTTCGCCATTCCCATAGCCACAGACGCAATATATGTATTAACTCCCAATCTAACGTGCATTTTATTGGCAACGATTTCAACATGCGCTAAGTTTGGGTTGTTAGTAGCAATAGCGATGTCAGGAAATATATCTGGCATGTTCTGACTCTTTAAACAATCCATTACTGTTTTATCCAACTCAGTGCTGCGGTGTGAAGTTAGCGTACCATCAACATCAAAAATTGGGATCCGAACACCTAAATCATGCCAGTCTTGGTAATTTACCGTACCCGCGTTTTTATGAAGTTCGTATTTACTCATATAGTACGTAGATTGCTTGCCCTATTAACTTCTTTAAATGATAACAAATAACTACGTTAGTATGCATCGATAAAACATTGCACATTCGCTATCGAATCATAGTTTTTGTTATTATTAAGCTATTGAGCCTAGGAGGGTAAAATGACTTTAAAAGATAAAATCGCAATTGTTACTGGGGCTGGGCAAGGTATTGGTTTGGGTATAGCAAAAAAGCTAGCCAAAGAAGGTTGCAATGTAGTGGTTGCCGACTTAAACGAAGAAAGCGCCAACTTGGCCGCCAAGGAACTTACGGCTCTTGGCGTAAAGAGCGTAACTGTTAAGTGTGATGTTTCTAACAAGTCCGATGTTGATTTGATGGTAACCAAAATCAAACAAGAATTCGGAACTGTGGATATTTTGGTAAATAACGCTGGTATCTATCCTTTTAAAGGCTTTGCCGAAATGGCCGAAGCCGATTGGGATAAAGTTATGAATATAAACCTAAAGGGCAATTATATGGTCACCCAGGCTATTCTAGCCCTGCTAAAAGATGGCGGCAAAATTATTAGCATTTCTTCGGTAGCTTCAACGCTGGGCATGGCGGGCTTGTCGGCTTACTGCGCCAGCAAAGCCGGTATAAATGGCTTAACCAGAGCTCTGGCGATTGAACTAGCACCCCGAAAAATTACCGTAAACGCAGTTGCTCCCGGCGCCGTTAATACACCTGGCGCTGCCGCTCCAGACGAAGTTAAACAACAAACATTGGCAGTCATCCCATTAAAAAGAATGGGAGAGCCAGAAGTACGTTGCTAACTTAGTTGCCTTTTTGGCTTCAGATGATAGTAACTACATTACCGGCCAAGTTATCGCCGTCGATGGCGGCTGGTCTGCTCAGTAAAAATTAAAGTTTGGAGGAGTTTATGTTAAAGGATTTCAAAAAATTTGTAATGCGAGGCAATGTTGTCGACTTAGCCGTGGCTGTAGTAATTGGTGCTGCTTTTGGGGCGATTGTAACTTCGCTGGTTAGCGATTTGTTAACACCGCTAATCGCTGCTATCGCTGGCAATGCCGACTTTTCGTCTTTAAGCTGGAGCGTTAATGGCAGCGAGCTGATGTACGGCAAGTTTTTGAACGCTATCATTTCGTTCTTAGCAATCGCCGGTGTAGTTTTCTTCTTTGTTGTGCAACCACTCAACAAACTAACGTCTTTTGCCAATCGCAATAAAATTAAAGATAGCGATAGCCGTGAATGCCCAGAATGCTTGAGCCAAATCCCTAAAAAAGCAAAACGGTGCATGTACTGCACCGCTGCTGTTAAGCCCGAAAAATAGACTTAACGCTTATTGAGCGTCGCTCTCGTAATTGAGAACTTTCCACTCACCATTTTCTTTTTGTAGATTAACAGTTATCTCGTATACGGCATCCGTGCCTTGAATCTGATAAACAACTGTTGCTGTGGCGGCCGTACCGGTTTCGCCATTAACAGACTTGCTCTTCATGTCGGGCTTGCCGGTTAAGATTTCAGAAGCAGAGTCTACAATGTCCGCAAAATAGTCCTCATCCGTAGCTTCTTGGGCCGCGGCTGTAAATAAATCATAAGCGGCGGTAGTATTGCCGGCTTGCAGATAGCTTATAAAGGCATTGCTAACTTTAACTGGAGCGCTGGTAGCAGTATTAACAATCAAAATCAACGCCACGATTACCGCTACAACCGCACCAACAATAATTGCTAGCTTCTTCTTCAAGCTCTTTTTTGGTTTTGCTTCTTGTTTTGTTTCTACTTCTTTTTTTGCTTCTTTGGCCATGTTTTTCTCCTAATTTATAAGCTTAATGATACCTTACTTTATTAAAATTGGTATATAACAATAGGTAAAGCCCTACTATCAAATCAATAGCCGAAAATATACAATATGCAGTAATATGTTGGGCCAAAAAGATATTTATAAGTTTTGTACATATTGCCGCGAACAACTTAAAACACAGGATGATTATAAGTTATGTCTAAACTGTGGAAGGCATTATTATTTTAATCCTAAGCCCTGCGTCGCCATTTTGCTGACCAACAACAAGGATGAGGTACTACTTGTTAGGCGCGCCAATGAACCATTCAAGGATTGGTGGGATATACCGGGTGGTTTTGTTGAAGAGAACGAGACACTGGAACAGGCCGCACGTCGCGAGCTAAAAGAAGAGACAGGGATAGAAGCAACTGATATTAGATATGAAGGCTCAATCTTTGAGGATTATCATTTTCGTAACGATAACGTTCCTGTGGTCGCCGCTTTTTTTAGTGGAAAAATCAAAGAAAATGTGACGATAAAAGTTAATGATGATGTATCGGATTATCAATTTGTACCAAGAAACAGGGTAGATATTAGTAGTATCGCCTTCAAAAATCAACAAAAGTTTTTAAAGACTATCCTCTGAGACACAAATGCGTCGTGGTACACCCGGCAGGATTCGAACCTGCGACCCCTTGGTTCGAAGCCAAGTACTCTAATCCGCTGAGCTACGGGTGCGCATCATTAAGGACAGAAACAATTATAACTTATTAGGGCGTTTTTTATCTTGGGTAGTAGAACTTTCGGTTAATTTAACGGTTTTTTGCAAAACTTCAATCAAACTTTTGGCGTGGGCATGGCTCATACCAATGCGCGATACTGCCAACGGCTGGTTGCTTCCGCCCAACCCCTGCAAAAAGTTAATAACCACACCAAAGCGATTAGAGCTAACATTTACCATATCGGTGTAAATAACCTTAGCATCGGCAGCCGAAATAAAAGCCATCTGCACAATACCTTTGCCGCCTGCAGATAAGCCAGCAATGTTCGTTTTGGCCGAAGAATAGCCACCCAGTTGCCAAAGGCTTACCGCCTCTGACTCACTTAAATTAAAATGGCTAATTAACATTAAAATCAGGTTTCGCTAGGCTTGGCTTTACCCTGTTCTAGATTGTTAATAGCCATGGCTTCCATTTCTATGGCCGCGCTGACTTCATCAATTGTTTCTTTGGCCTTTTGACGAATCATTTTTAACTTTTCGCCAAACTCTTTGTAGGTATTTTGCGTCAAAGTTTTCCCCTCTTATTTGTACTACCTATTATGATAAGCATCTTACGCCTGGGTAGCAAGTTCAAAACAGGGTATAATTTGACTATGGAATTCTTAACCGACAATCAATTAGCTAACTATGTAACAATGCGCGTTGGCGGCCCAGCCAAGAAGTTGGCGGTGGCTAGCAGCGAAGAAGAAGTTGAAGCTCTGGCCAAATATGCCAGTGATAATAATTTGCCTGTAATCACATTGGGCTGGGGCTCCAATATCATTTTTAGCGACTCCGGTTTTGATGGCTTAGTAATAATTAACAAAATAGACGGCATCGATTTGGATGAACAAACCAGCATTGTTACGGCAGGTTCGGGCGTTACTACAGATGACGTCATTAAATTAACAGCCGAAAAAAACTTAATTGGCATAGAAGCCCTAAGCAAAATCCCCGGTGTAATTGGCGCTGCACCAGTTAATAATATCGGCGCTTACGGGCAAGAAATATCGGATACACTAGTTAGCGTTCGAGCCTACGACACCGCCACCAAACAGTTTGTAGAAATTTCTAAAAATGATTGCCAATTTGGTTACCGCGAAAGTATTTTTAAAGCCAAGGAGCATGGACGTTACATAATCACCAAAGTTAAACTTCAGCTAAAGCCCTGCGATGACGACTATCAACCGCCAAATTATCCAGCCCTTCAGGCCTGGTTTAACGAAAAAGACATAACCAAGCCAACACCAAAAGACGTTCGCGAAGGAATATCAGAACTACGCCAATCTAAATTGCCAGATTCTAAAGAGCTGCCCAATTCTGGCTCGTTTTACAAAAATCCTTTTGTTGATAAGACTAGGGCTGATGAGTTGCTAGCCAAATATCCAGACATGCCCCACTTTGCCCAACCAGATGGAACCGAAAAACTATCGGCCGCCTGGTTAATTGATAGCGCTGGCTTAAAAGATTATCGTCAAAACGGCTTTTGGGTTTACGACAAACAACCGCTGGTTTTAGTAAACGAAAAATCAACTAGCTTTAACGACTTAAAGGCTATATCCGACCATATTATTTCTACAGTTCAAGATAAGTTTGGCGTAAAGTTAGAAATCGAACCCGAAGTCATTTGATGAACGAGCACTCTGCCAATAAAACTGAGTTTATAAAAAGGGTAAAAGACAAGCTGCCAGAAATTACCCGTGACGATCTGGCCTTAATCAAAAAATCCTTTGATTTTGCCAGCACGGCTCACCAGGGTCAGTTACGCAAAAGTGGCAAGGGTTATTTTATTGGCCATTGCCTACCCGTTGCCGAACATATGGTTGAGCTAGGCATGGATACATCGTTGATTTGCGCCGCTTTATTGCACGACACCCTAGAAGACACTGTCACCACTTACGCACAATTAAAATCAAACTTCGGTAAAAATATAGCCGATCTAGTTGATGGCGTTAGTAAGGTTGGGCGTATTAAGTATCGTGGCAACGAACGTCACGCCGAATCTTTGCGTAAGTTTTTTGTGTCGCTAGCCAGCGATGTACGAGTAGTAGTTTTAAAACTAGCCGATCGTTGGCACAACCTAGAAACTCTGCAATACCTGCCACCCGACCGCCAACATAGGATTGCTCTTGAAAGCATAATGATTCATGCCCCAATGGCTTCGCGACTAGGAATGGGTAAACTATTTGGCACGCTTAACGATTTGGCCTTTCCTTATGCTTATCCAGAAGCCTATCAACGCACCAAAACATTAATGGATGCCAGAATAAAAAAGAGCGAAACAACCATCAATAAGATTTACCGCGACCTGAACGTTGATTTGTACGAAAGCTTGGGCTACTTGCCAAAAATCGACAGGCGCCTTAAGAGTACTTATAGCCTGTATAAAAAACTCGAGCGCAAAAAGTGGAATGTTGATGAAATTTATGACCTAGTGGCCCTAAGGGCTGTCGTAAAAAGCATCGCCGACTGTTATCAAGCACTAGGCAAAGTTCATGAACACTGGAAGCCGGTGCCGGGACGCATTAAAGACTACATTGCCGTACCCAAACCTAATGGTTACCAAAGCTTGCACACCTCAATCTTTAGCGGCGATGGCCCGATTGTAGAAATCCAAATCCGCACCGAACCAATGCATGAATTTGCCGAGTACGGCTTTGCCGGCCACCACGGTTATAAAACATCCCAAATGCTACCAGGCAAAGTCAATAATAGCTTTAGCTGGATCGAACAATTGGGCGAGCTACAAAAACTTAACCTATCTTCGAGCGATTATTTAAAGCGCATCAAAACCGATTTTGTACAAGACAGGATCTTTGCCTTTACACCAAAAGGCGATGTAATTGACTTACCGGTTGGTGCCACAATTATAGATTTTGCCTACGCCATACACAGCGACATTGGTGATAGAGCTATTGGCGGACGTGTTAACGGTAAATACGTGCCCCTAAAAAGCAAACTACCAAGTGAAGCAATTATTGAAGTCGTAACCGGGCCCAAGGCCCATCCATCAGAAAAATGGGTCAGCCAATGTGTAACAACTAGCGCCCAAGAAAAAATACGCCGATTTGTTAATAAGCAGCGCGATTTAGTATCTTAGTTGTCTGACGGCATCGGAAACTGTCGGGCAAAGTCTTTGACTGTCTTTTGTAAATCAGTTAATTTCTTTTCGTCATTACGATTCTTAATAGCGAATACAATCCATTCGGCCAACTGAGGCATATGTTCGATCTTTAGACCTCTTGTGGTAATGGCTGGAGTACCCAAGCGAACGCCACTTGGCCTAAATGGTGGCAGCGGATCGTCCGGCACGACGTTCTTATTAACATTCAACCCAACCTTGTCTAGAGCGGCTTCGGCTTCACCGCCATCAATACCATAGGTTTTATAAACATCCATCAGCATCATGTTGTTATCAGTACCATTAGTCACCAGCTTAACTCCGCGCAACATTAACTCGTCAGCCAATTTTTTAGCGTTATCAACAATATTTTGGGAATAAACTTTAAATTCTGGGGTCGATGCTTCTTTAAAAGCCACTGCCTTCGCCAAAATAATATGCATGTGCGGGCCACCTTGCACACCAGGAAAGACCGACCTGTCTATTAATGTTGGCAGATTTTCTAACTTCTTGGCTGGGGCGACCAACGGGTTACCAACAACGCCATTGCTAACTATTAAACCAGAGCGCGGACCACGCAAGGTTTTATGGGTCGTTGAAGTCATAATGTGGAACCCGCTATCCATTGGATTGGCTAAAACACCTGCCGCAATTAGGCCAGCAATGTGGGCAATATCGGCCACTAAAACAGCATTAACTTCCCTACCAATTTCGGCAAATTTATCATAATTAAGTTCTCGTGGATAAGACGAAAAGCCAGCTAAGATTATTTTTGGTTTATGCTTTTTGGCTAAATCGCGTAGCTCGTCGTAATCGAGTTCGCCAGTTTCGATATTTTTAATTTTATAGCGTACAAAATTATATTGGCGTGCCAGTACGGTTACCGGGTGTCCATGAGTTAAATGCCCGCCATGACTTAAGTCCATAGCCAGCACCGTATCGCCATGATCTAACCAAGCGTGATAAACGGCTTCGTTAGCCTGGGCCCCAGAATGGGCCTGAACGTTGGCGTGGTCGGCTTTAAATAGCTTTTTGGCAGTTTCAATGGCAATAGTTTCGACTTTATCGGTATTAGTTTGGCCGCCATAGTATCGCTTGCCCGGGTAACCTTCGGAATATTTATTGGTAAAAACACTGCCCATAGCCGTTAGTACATCTCGGCTTACATAATTTTCGGATGGTATTAACTCTAGGCCATCGCGTTGCCGGTTTTCTTCGGCTTCTAAGATTTTTTGTAGTTCTTTATCTTTCAGCATAGCTGCCATATTATACCGCAATTTAGCGATGTTGACACAAATTACCATATCTGATATATTATCGCAACATATGGATACAAATAATCAAAAAATCGGTCATCTTATTGCAAAAATTCGCCAAGAACGCGGGCTCACCCAAGCCGAGTTCGCAAAAAGGTTAGGCACTAGCCAGTCAGCCGTAAACCGTATAGAACAAGGTAAGCAAAATTTAAGCCTCGATACCATCGCCAGAGTTAGTACGGCACTTGGGCGCGACATCGTAACTCTTAATCCTCATTCCCTTGGATTCGAAATAGAAGGCGGCCATGAGTTACATGGCGAGATAACCATGAACTCCTCCAAAAACGCTGCCGTAGCTATTCTAGCTGGCGCACTACTCAACAAAGGTACAACCTATTTAGAGCAGATGCCTAAAATTGAAGAGGTTGCTCGTTTAATCGAAGTCCTGCAAAGCATTGGCGTTAAAGTGACTTGGATAAAAAATACTGACTTAGAAATTAAACCACCTGCTCGATTCAATCTAGAGAATATTAATACCGATTCTGCTCAAAAAACTCGTAGCATTATTATGTTTATCGGCTCGTTAATGCACCATTTAAAAGAGTTCAACCTGCCATATGCTGGTGGATGCAACTTAGGTAAGCGCACCGTTGCCGCCCATCAATTTGCTTTAGAAAAATTTGGCGTTCAAATAGAAACCAAGTCCGAAGCGTATCACATCAAGGTCAAAAAACAGGCACCTGGTGCGGTAACGATGTACGAAATGGGCGATACGGCTACCGAAAACATTTTGTTTGCCGCCGCCATGACCGAAGGTAAAACAATCATTCGATTCGCTTCATCTAATTACATGGTGCAAGACGTGTGCCTATTCTTGCAAAAACTTGGCGTAAAGGTTGACGGCATCGGAACGAGCACACTAACCGTTCACGGTGTTAAAACAATCAACAAACGCGTTCGCTATACACCAAGCGAAGACCCACTAGAAGCCATGCTATTAATTTCTGCCGCCGCTTTGACTAATTCGAGCATTACTATCAAACGCTGCCCAATTGACTTTTTAAGGCTAGAATTACTTAAGTTAGAAAAAATGGGCCTAAGCTTTACGATTAGCGCTGAGTATCCAGCTAAAAATGGTTATACAAAATTAGTAGACATTACTACCCAAAAGCATGGCGAACTGGTAGCCCTGGCCGACAAGATACACCCCTTACCTTACCCAGGCATAAACATCGATAATCTGCCGTTTTTTGTACCGATTGCTGCCATGGCCAAAGGCGAAACTTTAGTTCACGACTGGGTATTCGAAGACCGATCAATTTATTTCACCGAACTTAATAAACTAGGCGTCCACGTACATTTGCTGGACCCACACAGAGTCATGATTGAAGGCCCTACCAAGTTTAGGGCAGCTGAAGTTATTTGCCCGCCCGCCCTAAGGCCGGCCACTATCATTCTAGTAGCCATGTTGGCCGCCCCAGGACGTTCAATATTAAGAAACGTCTATTCTATCAACCGGGGCTACGAATCGTTAGCCGACCGGCTAAGAAGCCTTGGCGCCCACATTCGCACTTTGCACGAATTGTAAATCATCCATAGATTTCGCACAGCAAGTGATTACTAATAACATCGCTAAAGCGATGTTATACTAGCGGCATATGCAACATCTTATGCTTATAGCAATCCTACTTTTCGCTACTGTTGGTGGTTGGTCAGTAAAAAAAGCGGGTCGTAAACAAAGCCTTACAATAAGTCAGCACGTTGGCCAACATTCAATCACCCAGATTGTTTTTGGAATCATTGGATCCATGGCAACCTTAACCGCTTCGACATCGCTATTCTTCTGGCTCTTGCCCCACTATAAGGCAAATATTTTATCGTATATCGTATTTGGCTTAGTAATGATTGGTTTTTTAATTGCAGCGGTTGTGCCATATATCAAAAACACACCGCAAGGTACAATTCATAATGTTGCCGCCTGGGGTATGTGCTATATAATTCCAGTCGCTACCCTTTTTGCTCTTTTCTGGCCGATAAGCAACATTGTTCGATCCATAGGAGCCGTTCTGTTGACTGCCTTGATTGCACTTCTTGTCTTGTTTGCTATAAAAAGAGAATTACGCCATCGGATATTGCCGTTTCAGATAGTTTATTTGACCATTTTCTTTGCCTTCCTGCTATTGACTACATATTTCTAGACATTAGTACCCCAGGAGGGAAAGCGTCAGGGCTACGCGCCTGACTATTGCCGCTAATCGCTCTACGAACCGCCCCGGGGGTTCGATTTCACTTCGTGAATAACCAATGAAAAAACCGAGTATTAAACTCGGTATTTTCATTGGTACCCCAGGAGGGAATCGAACCCCCGACCTTGACGGTAGAAACGTCCTGCTCTATCCGCTGAGCTACTGGGGCATAGCATGATTCTATCATGCAAGCCGATAGCAAATTCCAACGTGGTGCGGGTAGGGAGAATCGAACTCCCGTCTCAAGTTTGGAAAACTTGCATACTAGCCGCTGTACTATACCCGCGAACAGGGGTCATTATATCATGAAAACTGATATTCATTTATTACATACCTGATTTTCTGTTATATTTAAATCAAATTAAGCATAAACAATTCATATATCCTATGTTTAAAAAACTACTCACCTTTTCTAACCCGATATATTTTATGCTACCAAGCTTTGTGGTATTTCTATTAATTGCAGTCCTTTGGCACGGTGGCAACTTGTCTGATTCGGCGTCGACCTTATTATCTGTCACATCATTTGTGTTTGGTTTTTATATATCTAATCTGATTTCCCAGGGTCGCAAAAAACATTCTAACGTTGTAGAGGCCTTACGCGAGGAAGGTGGCGACATAAAAGCCATTTACTACAACATTGGCGGCACCTTTCCTAAACATGCCACAGATAAAGTACGAGACACTATCGATCGATATTTGATTGCCAGTATGGATTACAAGATTGGCGACTACTCTTACAGCGGAGTTGAATTTAGGGAATTATTCGAATATATGCTCAGCATAGAGCCAGAAAATAAAAAACAAGAAGCAGCTCTAGGGCAAGCTATTGGCATTTTAAGCGGTATTACCAAAGACAGGAATCGAATTGAAACACTGGTAAAAGAACGGGTTTCACATTTTGAGTGGCTCACGGCCTGCTCTTTGCTCGCATTGGTTTTATTCTTTGTTTTTAATCTTAATAACGGCCAATGGCTATCCATAATTATCACTAGCCTAATCGCCACAACATTAACCATGTTACTCGTTATAATCCAAAGTCTGGATAGCCTGCGCTGGAAGGAAGACAAATGGTTCTGGGAACCATTAACAGAAATGTTTCTTAGCTTAGACTTAGTGCCATATTATCCAAGAATTTTATTAGATGAAGGCCGAGTACAATGGCCGGCAGATCAACCAGTACGCCTGGCTGACTACCCCAACCCATATCCTGATATGAACGACAAAGTCGTAACTCTGTGTAAATAGCTTAATCTGAATAACAAGGTTACCGATTAGATGGTCGCCAAAGCTTCCTGATACCTATCGCTGCAACCGGTAATAGGCCCAACAGGTACGCCCAGGCACTGATTCCGGTATTTGGCAGACCACTCCCATCCAAGTCTATGATAGCATAGCGCTCTAAGGGAGCGGATGGGTTGCCGTTGTTATCATAGGCAATTATCCTGATATCGGAATGATAGAGTGATGTGTCCCAGGCGCAAGAATAGACTCCATTTGCGTCAGCCGTATAGTCGGTGCATATCAAAACACCATCTACATAGAACTCCACCCTTTCTACTTCTACATCGTCAGCCGGGCGAACTGTGATTATGTATGGGTTAGTAGTAATAATCTGCCCGTTGGTAACGTTTACTTGGCCAACCCCTTCGTCTACATCAACAAAGTATGGCGGATTATCAACCTGCCAGGCAAGAATCGGATAATCGCCGTCTTGGGCAAGCCAAATGCTGTCAAAATCCCATTCTGCCATTGGGTCGTTAGCAACGTCATAAAAGAACTCCTCATTATTAGCTACGCTTGTGCAGCCATCATTGCCCCAGTAGTATTCATCTCCGTCATAATAACAATCAAAACCTTCTGGGTAGGTACCCGTATCGTTCCAGTAGCCGTTTGTTACATCGACTCCCGAATCTGTAAAGTAGCCCACTAGGCCGCCCGACTCTTCATAGTCAACATCGGCAGTAACTAGTCCGATTTCAAAAGAGTCGGCAACCGAGCCACCATCAGCCCAGCCTACCAAGCCGCCAATATTTGCATAACCAGACACATCGCCTACGGCATATGAATTAAGTACTTGGCCGGTTAAGCCACCCACTAGGCCGCCCATTCTTAAATTATATTCTGGGTCGTATTCACCGCTACCTATTACATCGCCTGTGGCATAGCAGTTTTCTACCGTGCCAGAAGAGCCGCCAACTAGCCCGCCAATCCTCATCCCTGCTCCGGTTACATCACCCGTAGCATAAGATAGGTTAATATTGCCCGAAGCCGAATAGCCAACTAAACCGCCAGCAAAAGAACTAAAATAGCCGTTTGGATCAAAATCATCATCGGCATAAGCCACAACTTCACCGGTGGCATATGACTGAGTTATTTCGCCACCGTACATTTTGCCCACTAAACCGCCAATGCCAAAACCCCATTCGCTTGTCACACTACCCAGGGCATAAGAATTTTCAATAAAGCCTTCCATTCTACCAACCAAGCCACCGACTCCAAACTCGCCTTCAACCGCAACGTCAGAATAACAATCAATTATACTGCTATTGCCCTTGGCATAACCCACCAAGCCACCAACATTGGCAGACCAGCCATCAAGCTGGCCAGTTACATAACTATTTTCTATGGTCGATGCGCCATCTAAAACTCCTGCTAGGCCACCGGTGTTACCATAACCATAGACCTGGATTGCAGTTAAGCCGAGATTATAAATCTCCCCTGCCTGCACATAAGAAAACAAGCCCGTGTTATTGCTTGCATCCATATACAAATCAGAAATAACTTTACCGTTACCGTTGAAGGTTCCAGTAAAAGGCGTCTCCTCTGAGCCTAGCGGTATAAAACCATACTCATCATTCCAGTTCACGGTGTCCGAACAATCGATGTTATTGCCCAAAACATAATCACCGCTCAGAGGATACAGGTAGTCGTTGCCAATCAGCTGCAATTCTTCGCAGTCATTAATTTCTATCCCACCGATTGGCGGTTCATAAATACCGGCAACACCATCAGTAACCACAAGTTGGACTTGGGTAGTAGAATATTCATCTGCATACGTTGTAGGCATTAAAAAATTAGCGTTCATCGTATTTTCCATACCGCCGTCAACTGCAATGGTTACAGCTATTACAGTGCCAACTTCGGCGGCATTACTAACTTTGGCTTCCATAATACCGCTCTGGTAACCAACCTCTTCTGACGTTTCTATACCCAAATCATTAAACCAAAAACTAAAGCTACTTCCTGAATGGCTGCTATATCTGTAATCGTTGTCATCGCCATCTTCGTCTGGATTAGTAGCGCGAACATCTAGCGGGCTAGGGTCAAAAGCTGTAGGCGCAAAACTGTCAAAAGCGTCAAAATACTCAAAAGATGAGTAATTCGTAGAGTTTCCAGCATAGCTCGCCCAAGTATTACCGCCCAGATTCCAGGATTTAAAACGAAAGTAAACGATATCTCCGGGGTTTACTAGCATAGTCTGGCCGCCAGAATTGGTTTCGGCAGAATAATTAGCCCAAGCGGTAGGCTCTGCTGCCCGAGCCACGTCTAATCTGTCTATAATCTCGTAGTCATAACCTGGTTTTGTATAGCCAGCCATAACAACGCCCGGTAAAATTGCCAACACTAAAGAAGCCACAAAAACGCCAGCTATAAAATAAATCTTCTTCATATACCCTCCATGAATTGCTTCAATTATATACGAGCACGAGTAAGCCTGTAAACGATTATGTTTTGACCCGTTTGCCATAAAACAGGCCAGAAGTCGCCTTCATCAATTCCGAAAAGATCAAGAACGCTAACGAAATTATTAAGATTGTCCAGACGCTAGAGAGAGATAGATTGCCAAAGTTAAAAATCTTGGCTACCGCTTCAACTTTTATAGCTAGCACCAGCATCAGAATAGTTAGCCCAATAACCACCACCAAAGCCTTGTTATCGTTATGAGCAATCTTAGAAAATATGTTTTGCCTTTTAGCCAAGTTAACAAATATCAAAACAATGTTAAGGCAAACAAACATCGAAAATGCAAAAGTCCTGGCAATGTTTTCACCATGACTGGGCAGGTAAGAGCGGTAAGCCCAAAAAACAATTAATCCAATAATTAGCCCTCGAATAATCGGCAACATTAGGTTCCTAAGGCTAATAATTCGCTGTTTAGTGTGCCGGGGCGGACGGTTCATTATATCTTTGTCTGGTTTGTCGGATTCAAAAACAATAGTACAGGTTGGGTCAATTACGAATTCTAAAAACACAATGTGCACTGGCAATAATATTAACGGCACACCAAAAAACACCGGTAAAATTGCCATTAATACAATTGGCACGTGCACTGAAATTAAATAATTCACCGCTTTTTGCAAGTTATCGTAAATACGGCGGCCAGTTTTGACACCATCGATTATCGAATTAAAGTCGTCGTCTAATAAGACGATGGATGAGGCTTCGCGAGCCACATCGGTCCCCCTTTGGCCCATAGCAATACCAATATGGGCCGCTTTTAGAGCCGGAGCATCGTTAACACCATCACCGGTCATAGCCACTACTTCGCCCATCTTTTTTAACTCTTCTACAATTAGTAGTTTTTGACTAGGCACAACTCGGCAAAAAACATTCACGGTTTTTAAGGCTTCTTGCTTTTGGTCCTTAGATAAAGCTTCGAGCTCGTATCCAGTTAAAGCCCCTTCGCTAGTTAAGCCAATTTGTTTAGCGATATTAACGGCCGTATCTTTGTGATCGCCAGTTATCATAATTATTCTAACGCCGGCTTTATTAGCCAGCTCAACCGATTCTTTTACACCAGGCCTAACTGGGTCTTCCAGTCCAACTAAGCCCAAAAACTCAAACTTAATATCGTGGCGGTCTTTCGGCAATTGATCCTTGGCATATATTCCTTTAGCCACGGCGATTACTCTTAGGCCGTCTTTTGCCATGGCCGAAGCTTCGTCCAAAATCAAATGATGATCTTTTAAATGGCACAGGTCGGCTACGGTTTCTGGCGAACCCTTTAAAGCAACCGCATAGCCATCTTTTTGCTGCCGGTAAACATGAGCCACGCTTAGCGATGTTTCTTCTAGCGGGTACTCTTTTACCAACCCATACTGCTTGTATAAATCGCCAATACTAAAACGGCTCTTGCCTTCTTCTATAAAAGCCATTTCCATTGGGTCGAATGGCTTTTGCTGGCTAGCCATAATGCCATATTTGATAATTTCGTGTTCGTCTTCGAAGTCGTTCAATAAGATAGTTTTACCAGATAGGATTTTTTTAATAGTCATTTTGTTTTTGGTGATCGTACCGGTTTTGTCTACACACAAAACGGTAGCCGCACCCAAGGTTTCAATAGTCACTGCCCGCCTAGCTAAGACATTGATTTTGGCTAGCCGCCAAGCGCCAACTGCCAAAAATATTAGCAAGACTATAGGGAATTCTTCTGGCAAAACACCAATTGCCAAAGTTAAGCCGGCCAACAGGCCATCTAAAACACCGCCTTCTTTTGCAATAAAAATCCCAGCTAGGGCCAAGCAAAAAGTTATACCAATAATAGCCAACCACTTCACGAGCGTTTTGATTTCTTTTTGCAGCAAGGTTTTTTCGATTTCAATCGACTGCAAAGAATGGCTGATTTTACCCAACTCGCTTTTTAGGCCAGTAGCCGTCACTTCGGCCAATCCATGCCCCCTAACAATTAATGAGCCACTGTAAACCTGATTATTTTTATTTAAGTCTTTAGGCACAGGCTTAGATTCGCCGGTTAAAAGAGATTCATCGATACTCAAATTGACCGCTTCAAGCAATGTGGCGTCGGCCGGCACCCTATCGCCTTCGGTTAATATAATTAAATCACCAACTACCACTTCACGGCCGGCAACGCGTTTTTCTTCGCCGTTTCTAATAACCACCGCCCTAGGGCTAGATAGCTGAGCTAGGGCGTGCAGTGATTTTTCGGTGCGTTTTTCTTGGTAAAGCGAAATAGTTACTACTCCAACAATAGAAAATAACAACAAAACGCCTTCCACTTTATCGCCCAACAAAAAATACAGAACTCCGGCGGCTAAGAGCAAGCTAATCATTGGCTCTTTAATGATTTCAATCAGCAGCTTCCAAAGTCTTTTTGGTTGGGCCGTTGGCAATTCATTAAAACCATCTCTTTTTAAGATGTGGGTAGCCTGTTCGTTGGTTAAACCTTGTGTCATTTGTATCTTTAAATAATCTATTAATTGTAAGGCTTATGCTTATAATCAGCAAAATAGCTTTAACGTAATTTGTGTTTTAGGCATAATTAAAGTATAATCACCCCTGTTCTTTGTTATTTTACAAGTTTTACAAACCAAGACTTGTCTGTTTGTAAAACTTAAGAGGAGGCGTAACGATAGGCGCCAGCGAGTGAGCTTGCCGAACTCGCGAGAGCCGAAAGTTAACGCCGACGACGTGGCGGAAGTAGCTCAGTTGGTTAGAGCGTCTGTTTGTGGCACAGAAGGTCGTGGGTTCAATTCCCATCTTTCGCCCCAAGAAATCATTATGTTCGAAATTAAAGCATTAAACGACAAAACTATTGCTGATAAGATTGGCGATTTTCTAACGTCAACTGACGCCTTTACTCATACTTGGTTCCCGGACGAAAAAGAGTCTGTTAAAAAAGCCGTTTTGAACAGCCTGGGGGGGGGCAGTAAAACATCAGTATTGGTACATAGCAGATGGTAGTAGAATTATTGGCGCCATAGGTGTTCGCGAAAATCATTGCCACAATGGCGGTTATGAAATGGACGAAGATTATGTGGCCGTACACAAAGATTATCGCCGGCAAGGCATCGCCTCAGCACTATTAGGCGCAATGGAATCTTTTGTAAAATCACAGAGTGGCCGCTATATACACATACTGACGTGCGACATAAACTCTTATAAACCAGCTAGGGCTTTTTACGAAAGCAAAGGCTACAAAAAAGTTGCGGTTATGCCAAATTACTACCTACCTGGCGAGGGACGAATAGATTATTACAAAGAGTTAAAAATAGCTTAGAAAACTACTGGCGGCAACCAAAGCAATAGGCCAGCAGCAAAAGGCACGGCAATGTTATCGCTGCCCTTTGGTGCGGCAATTTCTACCATAGCCAAAACAACAGCCGATAAGAAACTGTAAATTATGGGCGACAGGCCAATCAGGCTGCCATCAAGCGAAACTCTAGACATCAGCATCCAATAAAAAAGATTCAAAATGAACGAAATGACTACAAACGTAGCCGTGCCAGCCCAGCTTTTTTTAGACCCGTGAAATTTAAAGTTCTTGGCCTCTTTAGCCAAATGGATACCAACTATTGCCGCAAAACCATCGGCCAAAGCCATATGCAATAGCGCGGTCATATAAATATAGTTATTTTTAAATATCAAAGCCATAATACCGATGCTCAGCGCAAAAAAGATTTCACCATAAGTTGCTCGTCTGGCCCCATTCATTGAATTAAAGACATGCAATCTTTTACAAACTATTATGGCCAATGCAAAAATACCGCTTAAAACAACAATCCAGAACCGGCTAACAAAAAACGGCCAAAAAGCCGCATAAGAAGCCACAATTATATGAGTAAACTTGCGAGCCTTTTCGCCTTTTAATAGCTTATCTTTCCAGAGTATTTCGCCGATTAATAAGATTGAAGCCGTACCGACAGCAGCTAGCAAGAATCCAAACATACAAGCAAGTATAAAGTATGACGTATTACGTATAAAGTATAATCGCAAACAAAATGGTCGGAGTAGGCAGATTTGAACTGCCGACCTCACCGTCCCGAACGGTGCGCGCTACCAAGCTGCGCCATACTCCGACATCAGAGATGATTATAGCTTACTTTAGTTTTTTGTCGGACTTTTCTTCAGGTTTTTCGGGAATAGTTTTATACATTCGTTTTGAAAATACAAACAGGTAGAAAATTTCTAATAAGCCAGCCGTATTTAGAATCATCAAGGCTACGAACCAAGCCTTATCTTCTTTATGGGCCGCTCGCCATAAGGCAAAAATCTTCCAAATAAGCGACCAAATCCATAAAATTACGAACCACCACCAGTTATTTGTGAACCAAGCATTTAAATCCATAATATTTCTATCCTATCATATTTTTTCACTAAGGTCTTTTTGATAAAAAGCGGCCCTGTATACATCTTTGTTTGGGTTTCTGGCGCCAACCGAAGATGGTCTATCGTATCTTCGCACCTCGCTAAAACCTAGTCGCTCATAATATTTACATAATGGCTGGTTATCATAAGGGCAGTCTAGCCGCAGTTTAGTCCTGCCGTCTTTTAGGGCATATTCTTCGGCAAGTTGCACTACTTCACTGCCTATCCCCTGGCTCCTAAAGGCATCGCCAACGCAAAGCCTGTGTATGTAAAGGGCCGAGCCATCCCCGCCCTCATCTTCTCCCCACATTCGTTCATCATTTTTTGTAAGCAGCAAGGACGCAGCAGTAACGCCGGCCAGCTTATAAACAAACATGTTGCCGCTGTCTATCAATTTTGCTACTTCTTCGTCAGTAAAAGGTGCGTCACCCCATAAATCGTCGCCCTGGCTTTGCTTAAAGTCAGACGCTTCCTGCATTAAAGCCCTAATATCACCAAGGTCGCCAGTACTAGCCGCCAATAGTTCACCGTAGACAGGCGGACGTGATGCTTCTGGTGATGATGGTATGTTATTAGTCATACAAACCAAACATAATCGTGGTCGGGGTGAGAGGACTCGAACCTCCGGCCTCCGCGTCCCAAACGCGGCGCGCTAGCCAACTGCGCCACACCCCGTCTTCGGAGTTCGCCTTTATATTCGCAATGAATTAATAAATTCATTGCTTCATCTTAGTGGCGACTCCTCATCTAAATTCTTCAAACAGCATAGCTTGGTTTGAAGAATTTGATTTATCCCAAATCGGAACAGGCATATTGTAACAGATTGAGTCTGTTAATAGAAGATGTTTAGTCGATTCTATAAAAATGGCTGTCGATGAGTTTTTTGTATGGGTCCCAGACTTGCTTGGCTTTTTTGTGGGTCAAAGTAGAGAGTTTTATTAAGATTACTAGCAACATACTTAAACCGGTAGCTAGCAGCGCTGCGAGTAATCTAAAAGCAAAATTAGGGCCCGTATCTAACAAGATTACAAATGTTAGCGTTACAAAAAACAGAAAAGCCATTATTGACCATTCATTACTAAACACTTTGTTTCGTATCTGCATTGTAAAGTTAGTTCGATTCTGTTGATTAGCCACAAGACTGTCTAGCAACTTATCAATTTCGGCCTGATTCTTACCATTATATTGCAAGCAAAAGCCAATCATATTTTCGTAATATAACTCACCTTCTGTAGCCTGCTTTTCTTTGATGCAGCTTTTTAGGTAGGCTATTAGCATATCTTGGATATTATTACGTAACTGCTTTGGCAAAGATTTTGTTTTAATAGCCATCGAAAATATGGCATTGGCTTCGCTGCGCACAATTTTATGTAGCTCTTCTACTCTGGCCTTTTGGGCGCCTAATATCGGAGCGATATAAAAACCATACAAAAAAGAGTTCACCGAAAAGAGCGCCAAAGCACCACTATTAAACGTATATCTGGGGACTAATAAACACACCAAACAGAAAACGATTAGAAAGAATACAAAATACCAGCTTAGACGTATTTTTTGTAGAAAGAATTTTTTCATATCTTATTTCTTTCTAAATTATAGCATTAACGGTTTGATATTAAGCCAAACCTTGTTAGTGAATAACTTTCCAAAAATCTACTACTTGGCAAACTCGATAGCGCGGGTTTCGCGGATAACATTAACCTTAATGGTACCCGGGTATTGCATGGTAGATTCTATTTTGTTGGCAATATCACGGGCTAGCTTAATAGCGCTTAAATCGTCGATTTCGCCAGGCCTTACAAAGATGCGGATTTCGCGGCCAGCACTAATAGCGTAGGCTTTATCGATTCCTTCAAAGCCAGTAGCTACGTTTTCTAGCTCTTTCATGCGTTCGGCAAAGTTTTCGCTGGATATGTTGCGAGCACCTGGGCGAGCGGCGCTAATGGCGTCTACTACCCTTACTACCAAAGCTTCAACGGTAGTAGCTTCGACGTCATCATGGTGAGCTTCGGCAGCGTGAGCTATTTCTTCTGGCACGCCATATTTGCGAGCAATCTCGCCAGTAATTACATGGTGCTTGCCTTCTACCTTATGGCTCAGAGCCTTACCGATATCGTGAATCAAAGTGGCATACTTAGCCACTCTAACGTCGGCGCCAACCTCTTCGGCAATAATGCCGGCAATGTGAGTCATTTCGGTGGAGTGTTTTAGAACGTTTTGGCCATAAGACGTGCGGAATTTAAGTTCGCCTAGGTATTGCATAATCTCACGCGGAATACCAACTACGCCAACTTCGCGAGCGGCGTCTTCGGCAGCATGGATTACCTCTTTTTGGACTTCTTTTTGGGCCTTTTCTACCACTTCTTCAATACGGCCAGGATGAACGCGGCCATCTTTTAGAAGCATCTCTAAGGCTATTCTAGCGATTTCGCGACGGACTGGGTCAAAGCTGGAGAGTACAATCATGCCCGGCGTATCATCTACCAAGACATCTACACCAGTGGCTCGTTGCAAAGCTTGAATGTTACGGCCTTCTTTACCAATAATGCGGCCTTTCATTTCTTCATCTTCTAGCTTAACGGCTGTAACAGTGCGTTCGGCAGCTACTTCGCCGGCCATTCGCTCCATAGCACTAACAATTATCACACCAGCCTTTTCTTCGGCTAAGTCTTTGGCACTATCTTGCAGTTTTTTTACCAAACCAGTTAAATCATTTTTAATGTCACGTTCAGTCATTTGCATCAGCTTGTCGGCCGCATCGGCTTTAGTTAGCTTAGCGATTCTTTCTAGTTTTTCTTGCTGTTTATCGCGCAAGCTATGAATTTCGCCCTTTAAGTCTTCTAGTTCGGTTTCGCTTTTTCTTAAACGCTCGGTGCGCTTGTCTAGATCGTCTAGTTTTTTATCTAACAATCCTTCGCGATCTAACAAACGCGCTTCGGTTTCTTTTATTTCTTTGCGGTGTTGCTGTTCGTCTCTGCGACTGTTTTCGGCAATCCTGGCGGCTTCTTCTTGAGCTTTGCGAGTTATCGCCGATGCCTCTTTATTGGCTAATGCCAGTTTTTTGTCGGCTTCTCTGGCGGCAGTGCCAATTTTGCGACGAGTAATTAATTGATTACCCCCAAAACCAGCACCAATACCAACTACGGCCAATATTATGGTTATTGGATCCATACATTCATCCTTTCTATCGTTGCAGACAAACTACGCCAACATCACTATCACTTCATTAGTTGTTCGTTTATCTGAGTATCGAATAAAAAATTAGTTATCAGGTAAGGATTTTATATTCACACAAAAATCCTGTGTAGTAATAATAAACCAAAAAGAGCTTTTTGCACAACGTTTTTGTTGCTAAATATCTAGGTGCTCAACAAAAGCAATTATCAAAGCTACTGCCACAACCCCAAGGACTAGCAAAAAAGGTTTGATATCTAACAGACTATTATGGCGCGATTCTTCGTGAATAGTTGGGATGATGTCGCTGGTGGCGATGTACAGCAACAACCCGGAACTTAAGCCCAGCATTACTCCAATTGGTAGGTTTTCTTGCCCGCCTAGCCAATAAGTGATTACGGCGGCCACTACCGTTGAAAGAGCGCTAGCTAGGTTAACTATAACCACCTTTTTTCTAGACATACCTAGCGCCAACAACAACCCAAAATCTCCTACCTCTTGCGGTATTTCGTGAGCCGCCACGGCAACGGTAGCGACTAATCCAACCGAAGGCTCAATTAAAAAAGCCGAGGCAATTACTACGCCATCTAAGACGTTATGCATTGTGTCGCCAATTACCACCAGACTTTTTGTAGACGACTTTTTTGCATCATCTTGTTCGTGTCGGTGGAACCAGCTTAAAAATCTTTCTAAGTAAAAGAAGATAAGCAAACCCACTAAAACACTAATCAATACTGTATTCGCACTACTAACTTCTAGGCCTTCTGGCAGCAAGTCTAAAAATACCGCCGCCAATAAAGCCCCAGCCGCAAACGGTGTAGCATATTTAGCTAATCTATTAGCCGAAGATTTGTTTTTTAACAGCAAGAAGCCGGCCGACATCGAAACAACACTGCCCAGCAGCGCGAAAATAATTAACTCAACATAACCAACCATGCTAATAAACTAACTTAATTTTTAAACTATTGCAAAATGCTGTAAACCACAATGCGCTGTTCGTATTGCTGCTGATCGTTGTTAAAGCGACCGGTACAGGTCATTAAATTAAGACCTTGCTTGCCAGAAACGTAAGAGCTAAGCGCTTTGCTCATATCCACATTATTTGCATCAAAATATTCAGTTGCCACAACTTTATATTTGAACGTTTGCCCATCGCCACGCTCAATAGAGATTTCGTCACCTTCTTTTAAGCTCTTGATATCGTAAAATACACCATGCTCTGTCCAACCAGATACGTGACCGTCAATGAACGTAGTCCCGTTTTCGCCTGGCTTTGCGCTGCCATCATACCAGCCAACATCAAAGATACTGCCTGGTGCCTGTATGGCGTTGCTGGCATTAACCGACACTCGCTTAACCCTAGCTTCTACGCCCAAAGCCGGGATGCGCAGCAGTTTAGGCATATCTGGAGTAACAACATAGCTACTTATTGTCTGGGCTGTAACAGGGGTTTCATCATAAGCCGGAGTTTCGCTGTTACTATCGCTACCAGCAGCACCTTCCGCCTCGGAACTCATAGCCTTCACCTGGGTTTCTATTGCCTGGTTGGCTTTGAAACCATTTAAGCCCAGCAGGACACCAACAGTAATAAATGCAGCCGCAGCTATACCTATTGCGTGGCTTTTATTTATCTTGCCGGCAAGCGGTTTTAATGCCGCACAGTTTGCATTTATTTTATTAGATGCAACCTTCAGCTTGGTAACTAGCGGGTGATCCTGGTGCAGAATACACTCATCATCTCCGCCTGCGACAAACTGGTTGGCAATAACAAGCTGATCGACGATAGGGGCTTGTTCAACGGCAATAGCCTGGCTTGTATCACACGGCTCGGCTTCGGGTTCATGTGTAAACTTTTTAGGCGCCACTTCGCCAAAGTCACGAATCGGTGCTGGTTTTTTTCGTATAGCAACTGGCCTATGGGCAACCTTGGGCGCGGGCCGACTAACATAGCCTTTTACTCGGCCGCGTAAGGCATCATTATCTAAACCAAATTTATTACCATTTGCCATAACTATTTTTAAGTTTTATCTATTAGATTTTATTTTTATACTCTGCCTTTTAGCTAGCAATCCTAAGCCAGTAGCCGCTAATAAGCCGGCAAGAATAGAAATTACAGGAGTAGCTTTAGTTAGTGAGAAGCCGGTATCTGGAGCGGCCGGTGGTAAGCCAGTGACCGTTAGAACGACATCGTTGCCAGTACCGCCAGTGTAGCTAATCGTGTAGGTGTAGCCAGCTACCACAACCGTGCCACCTTGAGCCAAGCCTGCAAAAGTACCTGTTACGGCGTCTTGGCCGTCGTTAGCAATAATCACAAAACTATCATTTAATTTCGGAGCAAAGTTATTGTAGTGAGTAATTACTAGGCTCGTTACGCCTTGTCCTAGGTTGACTGTACCGGTAACATTTAACTGATCAAATGACCCGCTAGCTGTACCACCGATTTCTTCCTGTAGCGTGCCGCCAGTGTAAATGATGTCGCCAGTATTAAGGGTGCCAGGACTTAGGCCCGGAGCAATAGCGCCATCATTAACTGTTACATCTGCAACAGTGCCGGTGCCTTTTAGGGTACCGCCGTAGTTAACCGTAATATCTCCTCGAGTACCCGTGACAACGGCTACGTTATTATCGGTAACTGTTAAGTCCACGGCAGGTGAATCGCCCGCATAGGTATCTACCAGAGGTGCGGGTTTCTGAGCTGGTAGACCTGGCAATATTAATGTACCTGTTTTACCTTGGGCCAAAGAAAGGGTATGGTTGCCTGTATTCGTGAAAGTAGTAACTGTTGTTTCAGAATAACTATTCAAGACCATTGTGGCATCGGCTATCATTGTTAACGATGCTACTGTCATATGGCAGTGACTGTTGAGATAACTGAAGTCGCCACCATTGATTACTAGTGCCCCCACCGTAGAGCCTTCTATACCATCGCCAGCTAAACCAATAGGCTCGGCGATTGATACATTGCGATCGTTGTCACAACTTAGGGTCAAAGTGCCGCCATCAGCAACAGCAGTACTGCCGGTGCTTCCAGTCCCCCTTTCATCAAACGCATCATGCGCAGCCCTTAGGTGACCACCATTTGCTACGATGATTTGTCCAGTATAAGTTGGTCGCACATTCGTAAGAGTCGTGTCGTTTGCAATTGTGGCATTGCCACTGCCAGCCATTGTTGCAATATCATAACTACTCGTGCCTGCCAATGAGATAGCGCCGTTAGCCGTCAGGGTTCCAACAGAAATACTGTGACCAACGACATTATTTGTAAGCGTTCTCGTGGCGCCTGATGCAGCCGTTAAGGCTGTAACAGAGATGTCGCCAGTACCAGCAAATGTAACATTGTTGTTAGCCGTAAGTGCCGCGACTTGCAAATTAGCATCATCGTTGTTAGTTATGGTCCTAGTCCCGCCAGCGGTAGTTAAAGCTGCAATAGTCCCGTAAGTTCCGCTGCCAAATGTGACATTAGCATTCGCTTCTAAGTTTGTAACGTTGAAAGGCCCCTCTAACGTAGTGGCTCCGTTGATCGTAAGGGTTGTGATTGGCAAAGCGCTTGCATAGTCATTAGTTAATGTTCTAGTGCCACCAGACGCAACCGTTAGTGCCGTAACGTGCACATGCCCATCAAATTCGTGATAAGTGGCACTAGTGGAGAAATTGGCAATAGTCAGAGCAGACGTATTGAAGCTATTAGAAATACCTATATTGTAAGAGGTATCCAGCGGCGCTGAAATTGTTGTGCCGTCACAATCGTTAGTGATAGAACCCGATACCGTTAACGTGTGGGTACCACTAATGGTGTAGCCTTTGGCTGGAGTAGGATTACAATCGAAACTGAGCCCACCAATAGTAAAGTCTGTGTCTATAATCACATCAAAATCGCTACCCAATTCAGGAAATTTTATAGAATCTCCAGATGATGGAGCGGCATCGGTTTCCCAGTTAGCAGCCGTAGTAAAGTTATCATCATTACCACCGCCATCCCAAATGTGCTCAGTTACAGCAAGGGCATTTGGCGCAATTAATGCCGATAGCGATGCAAAACTCAAAATCACAGCCAATAGGCCGTGAAGCAAGCTTTTGGTTCTCATATTATCTCCTTTTGTTTTTACTTTTTTCTGTTTTAAAAATTACTATACCGTTAGCGTATTCCACCAGTGTTTACCTGTCAAGTATAATAATGCTTATGGTTGTAATTATTACTACTTTTTGGGCTTTGAAATGTTGGCTTCGGCGCCATAGAATGGCAAGGCTATTTTTTCGTCTTTGCCGTTCAAGAGTTCTTTAATACCGTCTTTTTGCCATTTCTTGCCAGTAGTTGAAATAATTGGGCATTTTAAGCTATACGCCAGAGCGTTAGCTACGGTTAAACCAATGCGCAAACCAGTAAAACTGCCCGGACCCTTAAAGCAAACAATGCCTTCAATTTTGTCCCAATCTAATTTATTTTTATCAAGCAATTCTTTAATTTTTATATGAATCGTATCTGCTAGGGTGCGGTAGGCTTCCCACTCTAGCTGGTCGATTAGTTCTTTGTTATCAAACAAACTCAGTTCGGATAGTGCTTGGTCGGTTTTAATAGTCAAGATTATCATTTTAAACCTTCTACTAAGTAGGCCAGCTTTTTGGGGCACTCAATATTAATCAATCTATTATCGCCATCTTGGTTTTTTATTGTCACCTTTACCCTGCCCCTTGGCAAAACGGTTTTAATAACGTTGGCCCACTCAATAATGGTTACAATTTTAGGATCGCCGGCTACTTCTTTAATTTCTAAACTAACAATGCCTGGGTCGCTAAGGCGGTAAAAATCAAAGTGATGAATATCAAACTTTGGCGCATGATATACCTTAGAAATCGTAAAAGTTGGGCTAGTAACTTCGTCGGGGCTGCCACAACCGCTAGCTAAACCTTTGGCAAAAACGGTTTTACCGCCACCTAGGTCGCTAATTAATTCAATAACTTCGCCGCCGCGCAATTTAGCGCCAATTTGGCTTGCGATTTTCTCGGTAATGTCGGAGCTGGTAGATTTTATTTGACACTTCAAATCGGTACTCATATAGGCAATAGATTACCGCTAAACCACCAGCCAAGGCAAGTAGCCAGCTGGGCAATGGGCTGGGTGCGTTAATTAAAGCATTAACATTGTCGTCGGTTGTGGCTTTTACTTCGGTGGTTTTAGTGGACTTAGCAGCCGTGGTGGTTTTGGTAGTTGCCTTTTTTGTACTAGCAGCTGCTGTGGTTGCCTTTTTAATAACTACCGGAACTTGTGGCAGAGTAATAATGTTTGCAGCATCTTCGGTTGGAGTTGACGTCCACCGCCAACCGCCATCACTGGCTTTGGCCCAAGCCAGACCTTCTTTGGCAGATTCGTATACCGTTTGATCATAGATTTGGCCATCGGGCCCAATGACTTTGGCTGCCCCGCCACTATTGCTTAACGCTAGGCTAGATTCACCAGACGAGATGGTCAAAAAACTTTTAGCGCCAATTACGTTACCATCACTAAATGTATGCTTATAGCTATAGGTTGCGCCAGTATAAATTATGTAACCATTTAAATCTACGGCTTCATTATTAGGATTATAGATTTCTACCCATTCATCTTGGCTGTCGGCAAAAGGTTCGGCTGGGTCAATGTAAAGTTCGCTTAGTTCAATTGGCAAAAATGTTTCGGGAATAACTTCTTCGTCTTCAATTGGCTCTTCGATTGGCTCTGGGGTTGGTGTTGGCTCAGGCGTTGGTGTTGGTGTTGGTTCGGGTTCTTCTTCATCTTCAGTCGCTAAATTATCGTTAAACGGAGTTGGCGAACTTAAAACTTCAAAATCTAGCAAGTTGTTACCAGTGCTAACAACTTGGCCATTAACTGTTCGCCGCTGGATTGAACTACCGCCAGCTAGTAGTGGCACAATGTCCTCGCTAAAGCTATCGGGGCCACTAACCCAATACAGCGTATCAACAATCAATCCTTGACCATCTTTTAGTACCAAGCCGGCACCACTAGCAGCTATGCAAGTGTTATAAGTAAACTTCGGCTCAAAATCCTTTAAAAAATCAGCGGGCGCGTCTTTGCAAATGCCCAGCAAATAACCACTAGGGTACAAATTTAGCGATGAGCTTGAAGTACCAAAAGTGTAAACTGTCGTAGCATTGCCACTGGTGTTAACATATTCAATTGTCCAACCAGTAACATCAACTATTTCTGAGCTTAAGTTCGCCAGTTCAATAAATTCCTGAGCGGTTGTGCCACTGCCAGGGCCATTGGTTTGGACTTCGTTAATAACCACACCGGGCATTAAAGCGGCTTCATCGGTTGCTAAGGCTGGCTTTGCAAAACCAAACAACAAAATGGCTAAAATAAGCGATTGGCAAATTATCTTCTTCATTTAATATTTGTTTTGAAGTTTGCTTGTTTACTATTTAAGCATAAACATTTTTTCGTGCAATAATAATAGTGATGCTATTTTTATCTACCAAATTAAGCAATATACCACTATTAAGCATTCGTACCGCTGGCCGAATAGGTATGGTTTTAAGACCAATTATTAATCCGCATAACTTGCACATCGATGGTTTTTACTGCCAAGTGCCGCGTAGCCAGAAGCCATTGGTTTTGCTAGACATGTTTGTTAGGGAAATCTCGCCAGCCGGACTAATAACTAACGAACATGCCGATTTAAGCGAACCCGAAGACTTGGTTAGACTAAAGCCAATCATTGAGCTAAACTACGATCTTGTCGGCAAAGTTGTGATTAGTGGCAAGCAGAAAATCGGCAAAGTTGCCGAGTACTCTGTTGATAAAGACAGCCTGCTAATTCAAAAGCTTTATGTGCAACCACCGCTGTGGCAAAGCTTAAACCAGAGCCGCTTAACCATTGATCGCCAGAGCGTTCTAGAAGTTACCAATACAACTATAAAAGTCAGCGGACCCGAAGAAAAAGTTACCACCGCCAAGGCCGCCAAAGTTCCGCTAATGGCCGCTGACTATTCAGCTAGCTCATCCTTAATTAACGAGTAATTAAAGCCCTGCCTTAATAAATATTCGAGCAGTTTTTGGCGATCTTGATATTTGGTTTGACGACGCTTTTTGGCCACTAAATCTTTTAGAACTTGCCCCTCAGAAACAGTTGCAACTTCTAGCACTTGTTGAATTATTTCGTCGCTAACGCCTTTGGTTTTAAGCTCAAAACGAATAAATGATGCACTTTTTAGTTTGTTCTGTCGTTGCTCTAGCCACCATTTGGCAAAGCTTTCGTCGTTTTGGTAATTTTTTGCCTGGCAATAGCTTATTAGTACGCTGGCTTCTTCGGCATCTACTTTTTTGCGCCTTAAATAATCGTTAAGTTCTCTGGCCGAACGCGGACGAATCATTAGCCACTCAATGGTGCGCATTTTAACTTTGCCAGCCTGCGACAACTTAACGAGTTCTTTAAGCCTAGCTTCGAAAATTTCGGTGCCAACTTTTAGTTTGGTTTCTAGCAGCTGGTCTAGATTAAGCGAAAAACTGTACTTGCCATCAACATAAATACTCGCCCGATTGGGATTTTTAACCTGCTCGGTTATTTTGGTTATAGTCATAGCCAAGCCTCAAGCCATTTATGCGTCAGTTTAAGCAGTGACTTTTTTACGAACTTGGTCTTCGATTTTCTTTAGAACTGCCGGGTTATCTAACAAATATTGCTTGGCAGCTTCGCGACCTTGGCCTAACTTAGTACCTTCGTATTCAAACCAAGCGCCACCTTTTTGGACGATTTCGTGATTAACCGCTAAGTCTAAAACTTCGCCGGTGGTGTTAATGCCTAGGTTAAACATCACGTCAAATTCGGCTTCTCTAAAAGGCGGGGCAATCTTGTTTTTAACAACCTTAACGCGCACTCGGCTACCAATAGCTTCTTCACCGCTTTTAATTTGGCTAATACGGCGAATATCTAAGCGTACCGAAGCATAAAACTTTAAGGCGTTTCCACCGGTGGTAGTTTCGGGGTTGCCAAACATAATGCCAATCTTCATACGCAATTGGTTAATAAATATAACCGTACATTTGCTTTTGTTAATAATGGAGGTTAGTTTGCGAAGTGCTTGGCTCATCAAGCGAGCTTGCAAACCCATGTGGGCATCACCCATATCGCCTTCTATTTCGGCTTGCGGTACCAGCGCGGCTACTGAATCTACCACAATAATATCTACGGCATTAGAACGCACCAAAGTTTCGACAATTTCTAAAGCTTGTTCACCGTTATCGGGTTGTGAAACTAAAAATTTACTAACATCTACACCAATACGGCCAGCATAAGCTGGGTCTAAGGCGTTTTCGGCATCAATAAAAGCGGCCGTTCCGCCAGCTTTTTGAACTTGAGCTACAGCATGCAAGGCTAGCGTGGTTTTACCGCTGCTTTCTGGGCCATAAATTTCTATAATGCGCCCCTTTGGCAAACCGCCACCCAAGGCAATATCCAAGCCCAAACTACCAGACGAAAAAGTTTCTACATTAATTTTGTACTCACCGCCCAGTTGCATAATGGCGCCTTGGCCAAACTGCTTCTTAATCTGGTCTACTGCCAAATTTAGGGCCTGGCTTTTGCCACTAGGTTCAACTGATTCCATTTTTTTAGGTTCTTTCTTGGCCGCCATAACAGATATACCCTCCAGTTAAAATCTTTGTAAAGCCCACTAAAGTTAAGTATAGCAAATTAGATGTTGGTCGTTAGATGATAGACGATAGATGTTAGAGAAAGCTCAAATAATGAGCTACCCCAGAGATCTGCAGTGTTTTTCGTTTTGTTATACTTGTGACATGAGAAGAGTAAATGATTATGATTCTTTCGCCACTCAGCGTCAGGCAGATATTAAAAGCGGGAAGATGAAATCGCATTTTTTTATTGAAAAACCCGCCATGAAAAGTCTACTGCCGGAGCTGTCTAACAAACGTGTATTAATGATTGGATGCGGGACGGGCGATGAGTCAGAGCTCCTTAAAGAATACGGCGCGAAAGAGCTTATGGGCATTGATGTCTCCCGCGTTTCCTTGGACATAGCTAAAAAAACATATCCCGAGCATGATTTTCAATTTGGCGACATGAACAATTTGCAATTTGGCGATGAAACGTTTGATTTCATTTATAGTAGCTTGGCCCTGGATTATGCTCCAGACCCTCTAAAAGTCTACAAAGAAGTATTTAGAGTTTTGAAACATGGAGGTCAGTTTCAGTTTTCGGTTCCGCATCCAGCTAGATGGGCCGGTGAGGAGATCGAAATAAACGGTGTTAAGTCAAGAGTACTAGGATTCTCCGAGGATAAATCCAACCCTCATCTATATGGTAGCTATATGAGATTTGAGCAAGGCGAATTTACTTTTCAGCGGGGCGATACTTTACGTTTTTGGATTGGGCCACCAAGCCTGCATTTTCGTCTACTTAAAAAAGCCGGTTTTATTGTAAGCGATTTTGTTGAGACTCAAGCCATCGAAGAAGTTAAGTCTGAAGATCCATATTATTTTGAGAAATTTAGCAACTTCCCTCAGTTTATGCTCTTTTTAGCCACAAAAACAAAAGGGTATAACTAAAGCAACGGGAATGAAAGACTGAAAGAAATAGTGATCGCGCTACCGGATTTGCGCATCGGCTCTTGCTAACTTGAATACTAGCTAACTCGCAAACTAATGACAAAGTGCTTAAGCTAGTTGTGTATAATTAGGTAAGCATGCGAGTGTCTGATAATTTAATTGAAAAACTACTCAAGAAAACCGGCAAACTTAGCGCCGATCAGCTTAGTAGTTTAAAAGACCAAGCCCGCAACGAAAAAAAGCCCCTGCAAGAAGTGGTTATTGCTAGTAATGCTGTAAGCGAAAAAGATTTAACCCAACTTTACGCCCTAGAAATAGAAGTGCCGTTTGTAGAAATTAACCCCAAGGATATTAAAAAAGAAACTCTGCACTTAATACCCGAACGCATTGCCCGCCAGTATAACGTTATAGTCTTTAATGTAGAAGAAAATGGCACAAAAATGCTGGCCATGGAAGACCCCGACGACGTTCAGGCTATTAGCTTTTTGCAAAAACAGCTGGGCACCGAATTAAAAGTATTTATTGCTACCCGAAGCAATATTTTGCAGTCGATCGATCAATACCGCGAAAATATTAGCAGTGAGATCACTCAAGTAATTTCGGCCCAAGACGAAGAACAAGCCCAAGAAAAAGACGAAGATTACGACGAAGAAGATTTAGCCGAAGATTCGCCTATCTCGCAAACAGTTAATCTGCTTATAGAGGGCGCTATTAAGGTTGGCGCTTCAGACGTACACATAGAACCGCGCGAAGACTACGTTTCGGTGCGCTACCGTGTGGATGGTATTTTAAAAGAGGTTAATAAATTACCTAAAAAAGTCCATGGCGCTTTGATATCACGCATTAAGATTCTGTCTAATTTAAAAATCGATGAACGCCGCGTACCTCAAGACGGCCGCTTTAAGATTGAACTCAATAGTTCCCTGTACGCCTTGAGGGTTTCAACCCTACCAATCGCCGAAGGCGAAAAAGTGGTTATGCGTATCTTAAGTGAAGGCTCAAAGGCCTTAACTTTAGAAGATCTTGGTTATTGGGGCGCCTCATTAGACACCATAAACCAGGCCATCGTTCAGCCACATGGTATGGTTTTGTTAACCGGTCCAACCGGTTCTGGTAAGTCTACGAGCTTGTTCAGTATTCTAAGCATTTTAAACAAACCCGAAGTTAATATTTCTACTATCGAAGATCCAATTGAATATAAAATTATTGGCGCTAACCAAACCCAGGTTAATCCGCAAGCTGGCATGACTTTTGCTACTGGCTTAAGGGCACTACTACGCCAAGACCCCAACATTATTATGGTAGGTGAGATTCGCGATACCGAAACCGCCAACCTAGCTGTGCAAGCCGCCTTAACCGGCCACTTAGTTTTTGCTACCCTGCACACCAACAACGCCGCCACCTGTTTGCCCCGCTTGTTAGATATGAATATTGAGCCCTTTTTGATTGCTTCAACTGTAAGGGCTGTGGTTGGCCAACGTTTAGTTAGACGCCTTTGCCCATCATGCCGCAAATCTTACGAGCCTGATGCTGCCACACTCAAACAAGTTTACGAGAGCTTTAACATCAAAGACGCAACCGCTATACAACGCATACACCAGCTAGAAGAAAAGGCTCTAGCGGGTGGCATTGGTAAAGCTGTTGGGAATTCTAAGGCAACGGCTGAGCTATCTACTACTGCGTCGAAAATAGTAAAGTTATGGAGCGCCAACCCCGAAGGCTGCAATGAATGCAATCATAACGGTTATCGCGGGCGAATTGGCATCTACGAAGCCTTAGATAATTCTTCAGAAATCCAAAAGTTGATTGTTGGTAACGCTACTAGCGAAATCATTCAAAACCAAGCCATAAAAGACGGAATGGTTACTATGCAACTCGATGGTTTTATAAAAGCTCTGCGCGGTCAAACCACCGTAGAAGAAATATTGCGCGTAACGGTAGAAGAATAATTATATGGCCAAATTCAGCTACACCGCCATAACTAAAGAAAACAAAACCGTTACCGGCACGGCCGAGGCAGCCAGCCGCCAAGCTCTATTAGAAAGTCTACGTCGCCAAGAATTAAGACCATTGGTAATTAAACCTCAAAAAGAATTTAGCATTGAGCTCTTTAGTAAGAATAAAAAGGTCAAGCTTAAGGAGATAGTTATTTTTACCCGCCAGTTGTCTACCATGATATCGGCTGGCGTACCATTAAACAGGTCCTTGGCTACCCTGCAAGATCAGTCCAACGACAAATATTTTAAAACGGTTATCGCGGGCATAGGCAAGGATGTAGAAGGTGGCATGGCTATTGGCGACGCTATGGCCAAATACCCACAAGTGTTTTCGGAAGTTTACGTCAACATGGTTAGAGCCGGTGAAGCTGGGGGTATCTTAGACGACATCTTAAAGCGCTTAGCTACCCAGGTAGAAAAAGATGCCAGCATGCGTAAAAAAATGAAGAGCGCTACGATGTACCCCAAGGTAGTCGGCTTCATAACGATGGCTGGCTTTTTTGGAATCATGATATTTATCATGCCCAAAATCGGCAAAATTATAAAAGACTTGGGCGGGCCAGATGCTAAGTTGCCAATTTATTCCGAAATAATGCTAGACGCATCCGCTTTTGTACAGAAGAACGCCTTAATCATGGTTGTTGTAATGCTAGTGATAATCTACGGCATAAAGCGATACATTAAAACGCCGAAAGGCAAATATAATTTTAATTTGTTACTGCTAAAAATGCCGGTTATTAAAACTATAATTACCAAAATGGCTATCGCTCGATTTTCGCGGACTTTTGCTTCTTTGATGTCGGCTGGCGTTGCCGTACTAGAAGCTCTAGAAGTAACCGGTGCAGCGATTGGCAATAAAGTTATTGAAGCCGAGCTAAAAGAAGCTGCCAAAGAAGTTAAAAACGGCAAACAGCTTTCGGAAACACTAAGTAAAAGTAAGTATTTTCCAAAGATTGTTCCCCAAATGTTAGCAGTCGGCGAAGAAACTGGCCAGATTGATACGATTTTGCTAAAAGTGGCTGACTTTTACGAAGAAGAGGTCGATACCGCCATTGATGGAATGAGTTCGCTCATCGAACCTATAATGATTGTTATTCTGGGGGCCGCCGTTGGCCTAATAGCTGCCAGTGTTATGGGGCCAATTTCGTCGCTCAGCAAAAACATCGGTGGGTAAGACCAACTTATCCCCAGGCAATCTTGACTATTTTACGCTTATGCTTAATAATCCATTAAAGAGTGCTAATGACTCTGATTGACGCTAAACATTAAAATAAATCAAAGGGGGCTAGATAAAAACACCCGACTAGCATCAAATATTACAAAATTGTCATTGAAAGCATAAGAGTTTTAATGTATAAACTAAGTTATCAAATTAAATAATAAAGGGATGGGTAAAATGAGTATAAAGAAAGCAAGAGAATCTGGTTTCACCATCGTGGAACTATTAATTGTAATCGTTGTCATTGGTATATTGGCAGCATTGGTTATTGTCACGTTTAGTGGCATCCAACAGAAAGCTCGCGATACCGAACGTCAGACAGATATTAAAGCTTTGCACAGCCAGCTAGAGGCATATTATGCCCAAAACGGTGCTGGCTACCCAGTTCTAGCTGATTTAAATACTGCTGCCTGGCGAACGACCAATATGAAGGGCTTAGATGAAGCCGCCCTTTGTGATCCTAACACCACAGAGGATAGCCAAAGCGGATGCGCCCTAGTAGCCGATGTAGCAGCAAATTCTTATGCCTATGAAGCATTGAACGTTGATGGAGAAGGCGCTACCTCAGACTGCACCGGAAACGCTGGCACTGTTTGCGACAAATATATTCTGACAGCAACCCTAGAGGGTGAAATCAGTGG
This sequence comes from uncultured Candidatus Saccharibacteria bacterium, assembly GCA_963716565.1. Lineage (GTDB taxonomy): Bacteria > Patescibacteriota > Saccharimonadia > Saccharimonadales > CAIOMD01. Next base: position 740,035 of record OY970318.1, on the reverse strand, counting down.
CGAAACCACCTACGTTAAGAATAGTTTGAACTAGCAATTCTAGCTAAATAACAAAAACGGACCAAAGCTGGTCCGTTTTTGTTATGATTAAGCGTAAGCATGTCTAATACCAGTATCGCTAACAAAGAAAAAGGCTTCACTATTGTCGAATTGCTCGTTTCGATGTTAGTTGTGACTATTTTGGTTGTTAGCATTAACTCCATTTACCTGACCCACTTGGCTCAAAGCCACAAAGCTCGCAGCTTAATGCTGGCGAACTCTTTTGTTGAAAACAAAATAGAAGCCTTAAGAAGCGCTGGCTTTTTAAGCATTGTGGACGGAACGACAGATATCAGCAACGAGTTGCCTTCTGATTTGTATGCGCCCAAGAGTGCAAGCTTACAGATTAGCTCGGCTGAATCCGGTTTAAAAAGCGCAGTCGTCTCTATCACTTATAACGAAAATGGTGCACCCAGAACTTATAGCTATCAAACTTACGTAGGAGAATTAGGCGTTGGCCAATATTAAGTTGAATTTTAAGGGTTTTACGCTCGCCGAGCTGAACGTAACACTAGTGGTCGGCACCTTGGTATTATTAACGGTTAGTGCAATCTTTACTAATTATTTTGTCTTGATAACTAGGAATAACTTGTATGTTGAAATGACAGCCGACAGCCAGAATTTACTGCGTAGTATGGTAGAAGAATTACGCTATGGCGCAGGTATTAGGCAAGCAAACACAATAGCCGACCCCAATATGCCATCCGGCTGGAACACCAATAATGACGAATTTGTAATAGTAATTGCTGTTCCGGTTAAAGATACCAACAACAATTATATTATCGACACCGAAACCGGCTCGGCTTACAAAAACGAGTATGTATATTATAAAAGCGGTGGCGACTTATATAAACGAGTACTAGCCGACACTAACGCCAGCGGCAACGCTGCTAGTACCACCTGCCCGCCCGATCAAGTAAGCCCAACCTGTTCATCAGATATTAAGCTAGTAGACGGTATTGATTCAGTCATTTTTCAGTTGTTTGATCAAGACAACGCCCCCACAACAGACCCATTATTAGCTAGGTCAATAAATATATTTGTATCACTTGCAAGAGACACTTTTGGCGAACCTATTAGGACCGACAATAACATGCGCATAACCTTAAGGAATACCATCTAGTATGAAAATACTTAGGCCAAACCAGCGAGGCATGGTTTTAGTTTCAATAATCATAATCCTGCCCTTTTTAATATTTCTAACTGTTAGCTTCTTAACCTTAACTATGTCTAGTTTTACGATAGCTAAAAAAGATCAGAACAGAACATATGCCCAATTTAGTGCCGATGCTGGCGTAGATTATGCCTTATTCCAAATCAGCGAAGACGACAGCTGGGTAGGCACAACTGCACCTATAACCCTACAAGATGCCACCGATTTAAGAACAACTTACGAAGTTTCGGTCACCGATGTTGATAGCGATCATAAACTAGTGACTTCGACTGGTCGTAGCTATAGCCCTAGCTCTCAAACCGAGCCAAAAAGCACCATTATTATACAAGCCACCCTAAGAGCCGTACGTAGTGGCGGTACATATAGCATTGTCACCGGAGTGGGCGGTTTATATATGCGCAACAGCTCTAAAATATTAGGTGGCGACGTGCTGGTAAACGGCGAAGTCGAGATGTCTAATACTTCCCAAATAGGTTTAAGCAATAACCCAGTCAACATTGATGTTGCCCATCAAAATTGCCCGGTACCAGCCGATGCAAACTATCCTCGTGTTTGCAACCCTGCCGAAAATGGGCAGCCAATTTCTATTAGCAACAGTGCTAAGATATTCGGCACCGTAAAGGCTAATAACCAAACGAGTGGTGCTGGCATGTCAACACCCGGGCTTGTCGCCTCAAGTGGTGTATTACCAGGCACTATGCCAGACCATGACCGAGTAGCCCAAAAAGCAGCAGCCGTAAACAACTTAACTGGAGCGGCGGCGTCTTGTACCACCAACAATGGAACTAAAACTTGGCCAGCTAACGTTAAGATTACTGGCAACGTAACAATCAACAAAACCTGCAAGGTTACTATTCTTGGAGATGTCTGGATAACCGGCACCTTATCTATGGCTAATTCTGGACAGATAATTATCAGCAACACACTGGGAACAACTCGGCCTAATATTATGATTGACGGTCAAAACACAACCTTTAGTAACGGCTCGTCCATAGTTAGCAATTCAAGCGCCACTGGCGCACAAGTGATAAGTTATTGGAGCGCAGCTAGCTGTTCGCCGGATTGTAGCAGTGTTACTGGCATGGATTTATTTAACTCCCGTAGCGTAAAGACTTTGGATCTAGATAATTCAGGTGGAGCAAGTAATACAGTTTTTTATGCTCGCTGGTCATTAGTCCAAGTATGTAACACTGGCGCCATTGGCGCTCTGGTGGGCCAAACTGTTGAACTGCAAAATAGCGGTACGATTACCTTCGGTACAACCGTTAGCCCTGGAACCGGTGACGCCTATTGGGTTATTTCACAATATCAAAGGGATCCGACTTAAGCTTTGGATAGCGCTCAAGCATAAGGATATGGTATATTTTAGAAGAATATAAGGTGGGCTTTAGATAAACATGAACTCCAAGTTATTTTATAAAGACGAACCCCTGTTTGGTCTGGATATCGGCTCAAGCAGCGTTAAGGTCATGCAGATTGTTAAGGCCGGCCGAAAACAAAGAGTTGTTGGCTATGGTGCGATTAACTATGACCCTTCGGTGATGAGTGATAGCGTAATTGAAAATCCAGAACCCCTAGCTAAGGCAGTTAAGCATCTATTCGAAAAGAACTTGATTGGCGGAATAACTACCAGGCGGGCAGCCTTAAGTGTACCTGTAGCTAAAACTTATAACCGAGTCATGACTCTGCCTAAAATGAATGTCAAGGACCTTTCAGAAGCTGTTAAATCCGAGGCTGCTCAATACATCCCCGTGCCAATCGACGACCTCTACATTGATTACAACATTACTTCGGCGCTTAAAGACAATCTTGAGCTATTAGTTACGGCCGTACCAAAAAAAATTATTGATTCTTATGTATCTTTTGCAAAACTAGTCAACATCGATATTGGGGTTTTGGAAACCACCATTAGCGCATCTAGCCGGCTCGTGGGCCAGACCGAGCTAAACGATGTACCAACAATATTAATCGATTTTGGATCTTCTTCGGTAGATATGACCATTTACGAAAAACAGCTGATTGTAACAGGAACTGTTACCGGAGGTGGCGAAACTTTTACCGAACTAATCAGCAAAAAGTTAGATGTCAGCAAACAGGTAGCCCACACCATCAAAACTAAGTACGGCCTGGGAGTAAGCAAGAAACAACACGAAGTTGAAGAATCTCTAGAACCAATCCTAACTTCTTTAAGTAAAGAATTGCGCAAAATGATTCGCTATTACAATGAGCGTACTGGCAGTGAAGACAGAATCAAACAGATTATCACCATGGGTGGCGGAGCAAATATGCCAGGCCTTTCGGAATATCTGACCAACGAGTTAAGGCTAGCTTGTCGAATGTGCGACCCATGGACAGATTTAGACTTTGGCCATTTGCAACCGCCAAACGAAGTCGAAAAATCTATGTATATTACCGCAGCAGGTTTATCAATGATCAATCCAAGGGAGATCTGGAAATGATAAATTTAATGCCCGATTACATGCGCCAAGAAGTTGGCTACGCCAGGCGTAATTACGTCTTGCTAAAATGGCTAATGACAGTCGGGGTTGTAATTACAGCCATTGGTTTAATGACAGTATTCGGTCAATACTACATTAATCACAATACAAAAAGCCTGCAGGCAACCGCCGAGATCACTCAAGCTCGAATTGATTCCCAAGATTTGCAAGAGACACAAGCTAGCATCCAGGGCCTATCCAATAACTTCATTACCATAACCCAGCTGCTTAAACGCCAGTTATTATTTTCTAAAATGTTTGTAAAGATTGGCAGCATAATTCCGCAGGGAGCAGTTTTAAGTGGCATCACTCTGTCTACTACTACATCAGCAGCCATAGATCTAAATGTTATAACCATAAACCGTGATGTTGCCACCCTGGCTTTCGTGAATATTAGCGACCCTACCAATGGCTTGTTCGATAAAGCCGATTTATTATCAACAAGCTGCACAACCGTAACGGCCCAAACCGAAGGATTAAGTGCTAAGTATCCGTGTTCTGCCACGATAAAGGTAGTTATTAAAACCGACTCTTCGTTTTATTTCTTAAACTCATTGTCATCTTCTGGAGGCAATCAATGACCGCCAAGACGGTAAACCGACTACTCCTGATTGTTCTAATACTAGTGATTGTGTTGACGGGTGGAGTCTTGTTCGTTAGCAACTATCTAATGCGCAACAGCGCCAATAAATTAGTGCAAGCCAAGCTAGATAATATTGGGTTCGACAATGCCGAACAGTCATATTTGCAGGCTAGGCAGTATCTTGAAGAATACGCCGAATTAAACGAAGTCATGCAAAAGGTCTTGCCAAAAAGCAAAGACCAAGCTCAAGCGGTTAGCGAACTATACAAAATCGGCGATGAAACTGGGATTAAAATCGCCAGCGTTCAGTTCCCTAGCTCTAGCCTAGGCCAAAAAAGCACTAACAGCTCGACCGTCACACAAGCAAAAGCCGTAGACGGCATGCCTGGAGTATTGGGCATTGATGTCTCGCTCAGCTTAGAGCCGGCCAGTGGATTATCAATAAGCTACGATAACATGATAAGTTTTTTGCAAAAGGTAGAACTCAACCGTCGCAATATGCAGATCAAGCAAATTACTGTTAACGCCGATATTGTAAACGGCGGCGTAACCTTTAGTGCGATAATAACAATATTCGTAAAGCCATGAAAACAAGCGATATCATTGCCAGACTAGTTATAATCAAAGATTGGGTAGCCCACCACGCAGTAATTATTTTCGTTGTTTGCGTTGGCCTAGTATTTGGCTTTTTGACGTTGAGAATAGCTAGCTATTCTAATGAAGAGCCAAGTGATGATCAAATAGAAGAGCGGCTAAGCACTGCTCAGGCCCTGAGGTTAAACAATGAGGCCATCCAGAAGATTCAGGAGCTACAAGACCGCAATATTAGCCTGGAATCGTTGTTTGATAACGGCCGCGACAATCCTTTTGAATAGGTCTTAGTTGCTAAATGTTTCGGTGCCGCTAATCAAGGCTTCTTTGGCGTCTATCAATTCCTTAGATACTTCACCAGGCTTTGGGCAATAACTGAATGTAAAAAACACCTGGGCACCGGCAGTTTCTATTACCAAATCGCAGTAGCCAAACAAGGTGGGCAATAAACCTTTTTGTTCGGATGTTACATCTTCTATGTCAGTTAAGGCTAATCGCGATGTTTTGCCGTGCAGCAAATCCTTTTGAATAATCATAATCATATTTTCGCTAGTGATTATCATTTTTGTTTGCAGATACAAATAAATACTAACTATTAATATTAAGCCTGTGAATATCGCCATAAAGAAGGCCATAAAAGAGGTAAAACGATAAGTTGAAGCGCTGTCGCCATTAGATATAGCCGTAGTTAAATAATAGGTGGCCAGCAATATCAAAACATAGGCTAGAATCGTGACACCAAAGATTAGAAATAACTGCATAGGATGTTTATATATAACATCTATGACTTTTTCTTTTTCGCCCAGCGAATAAGCCCGCTTTAGCTTGCTGGCTGCTTTTTCGTTATAGGGGTTAAACTGCTTCATGGCTCTTAAAATTATAACAATTTATTTTGGCTAGAATCTTCCGGCGATTTGCTGGCGCCTAAATGCTTATAAGCTTTGTGGGTAACTTTGCGACCACGCGGTGTTCTTTCTAAGAGGCCAATCTGCATCAAGTACGGTTCGTAAAAATCTTCAATCGTGGAACGTTCGTCGGCTATTAGTGCCGATAAAGTCTCTACGCCAACTGGACCGCCGTTATAGTTTTCTATAATAGCCTTCAATAGCATTCTATCTGAAGCGTCTAAGCCCAGCTCATCAATTTCAAGCAAATCCAAAGCTTTTGAAGCAATCGAATTATCTATAATGCCATCACCATTAACGTCCGCATAGTCACGAATACGCTTTAGTAAACGATTGGCAATTCTAGGAGTTAAGCGAGCCCTGTGGGAAATTAAATCAGCTGCTGGTTTATCGATTGGCACGTTCAAGATTTTAGCTGAACGATGAACAATTCTAGCAATTTCTTCTGGAGTATAAAAATCTAGCCGATGTACCATGCCGAACCTATCCCTTAGTGGTGCCGCCAAAGCACCAGTTCTGGTAGTGGCACCAATAATTGTAAACTTAGGCAAATCTAGGCGCAGACTTCTAGCCGAAGGGCCTTTGCCCAGCATTATGTCTAGCTTAAAATCTTCCATGGCACTATATAAAACTTCTTCTACTACTCGATTTAAGCGATGGATTTCGTCTATAAATAAAATGTCACCATCTTGCAGGTTGGTTAGCAGGCTAGCTAAATCACCCGCTCTTTCTACTGCTGGCCCACTAGTAATTCTAATTTGAGCACCCATTTCGTTGGCTATAACATTAGCCAGCGTTGTCTTACCTAAGCCTGGTGGGCCAAAAAGCAAAACGTGATCAATTGGCTCATCGCGTTTTTTAGCCGCGGCAATAGACAGTTTTAAATTCTGCTTAATTTTTTCTTGGCCAATGTAATTGGCAAAGTCTTTTGGCCTTAGACTGGCTTCATTCTGTTCCTCGATTGGACTGTCGGTTGCCATGTCAACTAAACGTTCAATCATTGCTTCTTACCCTTCAAGGCTAGCCGTACCCGATCTTCGGTAGATAGCTTGGTATCGATTTCACTTAGAGCATCGGCCGCTTGCTGGCTAGAAAAGCCTAAGCTTACCAAAGCCTCTAGGGCTTCATCGAATCGGCCGATTGCTGGTTTGCCCAAAAAAGTTGTAGCTTGGGGGTTAGCCTCTAGGCCAACTTTATCTTTTAAATCTACCACTACGCGTTCGGCTACTTTTTTGCCTACCCCACTGGCAGCCTGCAAAAACTTAACATTGCCTTCGGCAATACTTAAGCGAACTTCATCAATCGTGCCCACGTTTAGAACTGCTAAAGCCATCTTGGGCCCAACGCCATTCACACTCAAAAGTTGTTCAAATAATTTTTTGGTACTAATTGACGTAAAGCCGAATAAATCATGGCTTTGTTCGCGAATATGCTCGTAAACATATAGCTTTACTTGCGCGCCAACTGCTAAATGAGCCCAGTCCTCTTGCGAAACCCATAATCCGTAGCCAACACCGCCAACATCTAACCCAATCATGTCGTCGAGTTGCTCGGTTACCTTGCCAATTAGGAATGCAATCATTACTTGTTAAGTATAACAAAGCCTTATCGCAAGATAGCTACAGATTTGAAAGTTGCCCTTTTTGCTTATAACCGATCAAACTCCTTCGCAGCGTAACTATGATTACTCTTTGTCGGATTTTGTCGATTCTAAACAAAAAACATCACCTTTCATTCTCCGCACCTATCTTGCGATAAGGCTTGGCGCTGTTGCATAGGTTAAAGCAGTCGCTAAGGCATCAGCACAGTCATCTGGTTTAGGGCAAGTTGCCAAATTAAGCGCCGCTTTCACCATAGCTTGGATTTGCGATTTTTCGGCCCGGCCATAGCCGGTAAGAGCTTGTTTGATTTGCAGTGGCGTATATTCATATATTTTTAAACCAGCTTGGACACCAGCTAACATAATTACGCCCCTGGCGTGACTAACCGACATTGCAGTGGTTACATTGCGAGCAAAATATAACTTTTCGATAACCATAATTTTTGGTTTATTGGTTTTAATTATCTCTTGCACGCCGTCGTAAATAGTTTTAAGCCTAAGTTCTAAATCTTGGTGAGCTGGCGTCCTAATTACCCCAGCATCAACCAGTTGATGCTTGCGCCCGTCGCTATCGATTACTCCAAAGCCAACGATTCCCGTCCCTGGGTCAATCCCTATGATTCTCATATTTTATATTCCTTATCCCCATCTACAATTATTACCTCGCCGTCTCTTAGAACCCTGAATGGTAGGCCACTATTTTCAAGCCGTGCTTGTATTGCCATTGTTTTGTCCTTGCAATCCGCCCTATCCCAGTGAGGTATAATCGAATAATCTATGAGGTCTAAACCCTTCCAGACGACTTTCGGCACAACAGAAAGATCATCCATGCATTCCAGCCCCTTAATGGTCGGAGTAAGAACAAGCGCACCGGCACTGTAGCCTCCATAAACAATTTTATTATCTTTAATTAGCGGGCTGATTACTTTATCAAATCCAGATTCTTTCATAAGCCACAATAAGTAGAAAACGTTTCCGCCCCGGACCCAGATCAAGTCAACCCCCGATAATAACTCCAATAACTCATCTTTTTGGGAGCAATCGTACTCTCGCAGGTCAAGCTCTTCAGAGTCTATCCCTAAATCTTTAAGTGTGTTGAACTCTGTAAAAAGCCTTTTCTTTCTCTGCTCTGGACTATGATTGTCGGCGGCATTTGCCACCACCAAAGCTTTGCAAGTATTTTTGTTAATTAAATCTAGGATTCGTTTGGGCTCTTTGCCAAAGTTCTGCGAAAACAAGAACAGTTTCATATTAGACGTCTATGCCATCAGCGATGTCAAAGTTGGTGTGAGTGGCCACCACGTCGTCAAGCTCATCTAGGGCATCCATTAGGTTCATAACTTTGCGGGCAGTTTCTTGGTCGCTAATTTCAATAGCTTGGTTAGCCGAATAAGTCAATTCAGCTTCCCTAACTTCATATCCGGCTTGGACAACAGCATCCCTAACTTGAGCCAACTGTTTGGGGTCGGTATAAACTACCAAATCATCATTTTCTTCTATAACATCTTCGGCACCGGCATCCACCATGGCCAACATGGCTTCGTCGCCATTGGCTTTTACCCTAATCACGCCTTTTCTGGCAAATAAATAAGCTACCGCGCCAGCCGATGCTACGTTACCGCCATTTTTACTAAAAGCATGTTTAACTTCTGGGAAAGTACGGTTTAAGTTATCGGTGGCACATTCTACCAAAATGCCTACCCCGCCAGGGCCATAGCCTTCGTACAATACTTCTTGCAATTGGGCGGCACTTTTATCGGCCGCTCGCTGGATGGCTCTATCGATATTGCTCATTGGCATATTAGCCGAACGAGCTTTTTCTATGGCCATAGCTAGACTTGGGTTCATTTTGGGGTCGGCACCGCCCCGAGCGGCAATAGCAATTTGGTTACCAATGCGCGTGAACAAAGCGCCACGCTTAGCGTCGTTTAAGCCCTTCTGTCGTTTGATAGTAGACCACTTAGAATGTCCAGACATCTTCTACTCCATTGTTGATTTAACTGATTTTATTTTAACAGATTGCGCTCTTTTCTTTAGCCCAATTAGAGCGACTACAATAATGCCATATAAGGCTGCCAAGCTACCAGGTGAAATTGTTTTATCAATTTGAGCATGCGGCCACTTGGCAAACCAGGCTGCCAGCCATAGCATTAAATTAAGCAGCAATCTCGCAGGCAGAGCAAACCAACCGGCAATGGTAGGCACAAACATACCACCGAAGCCGGAAAATACACCAAATAACATAGCGTATGGCACTAACGGCACAATTATAATGTTGGCTATTAGACCAACTAGTGAAATTCGGCCAAAAATCATCATAATTAGTGGCAGGGTCATCAACTGGGCAGCAAAGCTCTCAATTGCTACGGCCCCTAAAAGTGGCACTTTGCGCTGGCCAAAAAATCTGGTCTGTAAAAGCGGCGCCAAAACTAAAACTCCAAAAAATGCCAAGAAAGATAAATACCAACCAATGTCCGCCCAAACATAATAGGGGTTCAAGAAACCAGTAACGGCCGCGGCTAACAGAATTAATAGCAACGGTTTAAATTGGCGACCAAAATACCAGGCCACTAAACTTAACATGCTCACTAAGCTCGCTCGAACGATTGATGGCGAATAACCGGTAATTAGCAAAAATATGTAGATAAGCGCCGAAGATAAGGCCAAAATTTGAAACCGCGAAAATCTTTTTAAAACCTGGCGTACGGCCCTTACGATAATTGTTAAATTATAGCCAGAGACCGCCACAATGTGAGTTAAGCCGGCAACAAGCAACACTTCGCTAACTCTATCGGGCAATAGGCTGCGTTGGCCAATTAATAAGCCGGTGGCAAAACTGGCCGCCGGTTCGGGCAAAGCATTTTGCATACCAGCAATAAATTCACGTCTTAAATTTTCTATGGTACTGGTAGAGCGAGCCAAAACATCAATATCAGAAAACGAGATACCAGCCTGTTTGCCACCACGAGTTTTATAAAGCTTGCCGGTAACTTCTACCAAATCATGCCTATAAACCATTGGCTCGCCAAAGCCTTTAATTTGGACTTTACCCTGTAATCGCTGGCCATTTATAGCAATGTTTTCGACCGTAAATTGGATCTGGCTTTTGTCGCCGTAATAACTGTCTTCGGTTGAACGTCCGACCAGCACAACTTTTTGGTCGTAATACTTTTCTAGCTGTAAGTTGCCGTTTTGCCAAATTCCACCTCGCCACCAACCGAATACCAGGCCGGCCAAACATAAATAAAGCAACAATATGTATCGCTTGCCAAAAGCTATCGGGCATAGAACTACTACCAGCACCAACCAATAAATAGACAGTGGCGTGGTGTATTTGGCAATAAATAAACCAATCAGCAAAGAACCTAGAAAAACACAAATTGCCGTTGTCCGTTTTAGTTTTTTATTTTTATAAAGCCTCATTGTTTATTATTTGCGTCTTTTCTCTGCTAACCCATCTAAAAAATGCCGCCAATAACACTATGACCAACAAGCATGCAGCTAATATTTCTACCACTAGCGTCACCTGATTTTTGTCGGCAGCCAGGCCTATTAATGGTGCAGCAAAAATATATGGGACCTGTTCCAGCAAATTTGCTGTTGATAACGCCGTTGCACGATGCTTTGACGAAACCGTTTCGTTAAGCAGCTGGCTCATCGCCGGAATTATTAAATAATAACCCACGTGTATTAAAGCTATACCAACCAACTCCACTGCCACGAGCTTAGCTGGAATATTAAATATAAAACCAGTAACCATAAAGCTAGACCACATTATTACTCGCCTGAAAGGTGTCAAATGATTTTTAATTTTCCTATATAGCAGGAACACTACTACTAATTGTATTAACGCAATGAAGTTTGATTGATTAACTATTGAAATGCCGGTTTTTTCTAACATTAATGGGCGCAGAATACCACTGATAAATATAACCGCCGTACCCTCCACAAATACAATTAGAAGCACTACGGGCAACATCTTTTTATTAAGCAGCTCGCGCATGCCCAGCCATATATGCCGACCATAGCTCGACGACAAATCTTGGTCTACGAATGGTTGCGTTTTGTCCATAAACTTCATCTTGAGCAACGGCGTAATCATCATAAGAAAGAACAAGCCCCTGACAATACTCGGCATTCTTACGTTCCATGCATACAAATATCCACCAATAAATACCGCCGTTAAGTTTCCAACGCGACGGATGATTTGTTTGCGACGGATGATCGCCTCCCAATCTTTCTCACAGCCACGCGCTTTGAGATAGTCATACATTAACGCATCATCTGCCCCCGAATAAAAAGACGCGCCAATAGAATAAATCAGATAGCCTGCCAATATTCCAGCGCCATTAATTGCAAAGCCAGTCGCACCGTAACCGACGCCCATTAGCGTAGCACCTAAAATCATGGTGCGCCTACGACCGATCTTATCGGCAATTGCGCCAGTTGGGACCTGAGCTATCATCCCTACCGTAAAGCAGATAGCATCCACCAGCCCAATTCCGCCGTTTGTTAGATAAAGTCGCCAAAAGAATAGCCAGTTACCGGTTGCAAAAAATGCCGACCATAAAACAGTTGTAGAATAAAATAAGCGTTTTGCTCGTTTTATTTCCGCATGTTTTGTATCTAAATTACTAGAATCCACAATAGTAGTGATGATAGCACAAAACGAATAGTTTACTTTTTGCCAATTACTGACTACTATTAAACTATTAAACATAAGCGATATAGGAGTAATATGAAATCTCTTCGTAAGCATCAAGGTGGGTTCGCCCATATTTTAATAGCAGTAATAGTTCTAGTTGTTGCTGCGGCCGCTGGTTTCGCGGTATGGAAATTTGTTCTGAATAAAAACGATAAACCCGATGTACTTAAAAATGCTAGCGCAGAAGTAACAGCTACCGAAACCGCCTGTATGACAAAATATGACGACCAGGATTTGTGTAACTTTATCGCCGTGCAAACAGCCAGTCCGTTCGATAAAGCTTCTACGGTAATTACCATGGCTAGCACTGGCAGTGATGGTGCCACCAGTACTATAGTTATGCAATCAGATGGTAGTGGAAATTCTAAAACCACAATGACCGGAGATGGCACAACTTATAGCTCGGTAACTTTAAATGACATATCTTACTATCAAACCGAAACCGACGGACCATGGGTATCCTACGGCACCGATTCAACCGATACCACCACCGACCCAGCCACAACCGAAGAAAGTGGATTAAACGATTTTATCGACAGCATGGACACCACTTCTTATACGAAGGTTGGCGAAGAAGCCTGTGGCAACTTAACCTGCTTTAAATACAGTGTTGTAGACACAGAGCAAGCCGGTGCTACTTTATTCGCCTGGTTCGATACCGAAGATTACTTGTTGCGCAAGTTTTCACAGTCTGACGATACTGGTTCCTTGGTAATGACTATTGTCTATCAAGCCGTTACCATTCCTACCCCATCGCCAGTCCAAGACATGAGCGATTTATACGGTTTATAGAAGGCCGAATCTACGAAATAAAATACCCCAGCAGTGGGGTATTTTATTTTTAGGGTTAAGCTCAATTGACAAAACAGATGAAATAAGAGAGAATATTCTTGCTTTTCCGGGCCCATAGCTCAGCTGGTTAGAGCACCTGCCTTTTAAGCAGGGTGTCGTGAGTTCAAGTCTCACTGGTCCCTCCAATATAAATTCCCCAGCTTGTCTGGGGTATTTTTATTGGAAGGTTTAATGAATCTGGACTCACGACACGCCAAGGGGTGGAGTGAGTGAGAACTGCCTGTGGCAGTTCGCAAGGGAGCCAACTCTTGCAAACTGGTTTGCAAAGATGTTGCGACGGGGCCGCAGAATGTGGTCAAGTCTCACTGGACCCTCCATAACAAAATCCCCTCTCGTTTTAGGGGATTTTGTTATTATTAGGTTTATGGAAAGACGATTGGGAGAGTTAATAGATTTTGTGTCATTCACGCACGAAGTACGTAATGTTAAGCGCTCTATGTGGAGCATAGGCACAAAGCAATTCGAAAACGATAGCGAGCATAGCTTTCAATTAGCCATCGTTGCGTTGTATGTAATTGACCAAAATAATTTAAGGCTTAACGCCCACAAAGCAATGGCCATGGCCCTAGTACACGACATAGTAGAAGTCTACTCTGGTGATACCTGTGTATACGGCGGCGACACTAAAAGCCAAAAAATACGCGAAGCCGATGCCATAAGTAAGCTAAAACAAAAATGGCCAAAACAAAAAGTTATATTTGATTCAATCGACGAGTATGAATGCCGAGAATCCAACGAAGCCAAGTTTGTATACGCCCTAGATAAATTATTACCAATCATAAACAACTATCTAGACAACGGCCGAAGCTGGAAGCTCAACGAAGTCACGCTAGAACGGCTTATGGGCGTAAAAGCTGGCAAAGTCGATATAAATCCCGAGGTTAACAAATACTACAAACTGCTACTCGAAGTTCTGCGCACCAAACCTGAATTGTTCTATAAAACCGATTCTTCCAAATAGACTATTGTTAATAAGTAATAAATGTAATAGTATTATTACTTATGCATACGGGACATTTTCCAAAGATTTTAGGAGCAACTACCTTAAACGAAAAAGGTCAGTTGGTTATACCGGTTGAAGCTAGAAAAAGCTTAGGCCTAAACGCCGGCGACCGAATAGTAATAATGTCTTCCAATAGCAAAAAACCCGCTCTTTTATTAATCAAGGCTGAGGCTTTAGAAGCATTAGCCGAAAAGCTAACAAACATTTTAAATGACAGTAAAAACTAGCTCTGCACCCCAAGCAAAGACTCATTATTCGCACCAAGAAATTCTGGTGATAATTAGCGCTTTAATGACAGTGCTGTTATTGGGCGCCCTAGACCAAACCATTGTTTCTACCGCCCTGCCTAAAATTGCCGCCGATCTGCAAAGCTTAGACAAACTTTCTTGGGTAGCTACCGCTTACCTTCTAACCAGCGCCATCGTTACGCCAATTTACGGTAAGATTAGCGATTTGTTTGGCCGTAAAAGAATATTCCAAACGGCAATCATTATCTTTTTAGTAGGCTCGGTACTCTGCGGTCTATCCCAAAATATGTTTCAACTAATCATTGCCCGCGGCCTACAAGGCATTGGCGGCGGTGGCTTGATGGCTTTGGTATTTTCGATAGTTGGCGACATAATTCCGCCCCGTCAACGCGGACGCTACATGGGTTATTTTGGTGCCGTTTGGGGCGTAGCTAGTGTAGCTGGGCCACTGCTGGGTGGCTTCTTAACAGATTACTTCAACTGGCGCTGGATATTCTTTGTAAATATCCCGCTGGGCATTTTTGCTTTAATTACCGTAGCCGCTAGGTTGCATTTACCCATTCATAAAAAAGAACATAAAATCGACTATTTGGGCGCTGCCTTACTTGCAGGGGCTTCATTATGCATGTTGCTAGCTACGGTCTGGGGAGGCAATACTTACACTTGGGGCTCTAACCAAATAATTGGCTTATTGGTCGGCGGATTTATTCTGGCGGTTACCTTTACCATTTGGGAAAAACGCGCCAAAGAGCCGATTCTACCACTTAGACTTTTTAAAAATAAAGTTTTTACAGTTTCAACTCTACTATCACTTTTGTCTGGCATCGCCATGTTCGCTTCAATTTTGTATATTCCGGTTTACCAACAAATCGTTCGCGGTTATTCGCCAACTAAATCCGGGCTTATGATGCTGCCGTTAGTTGTTGGCATCTTCATTTCTTCTGTTGGTTCCGGCAAATTAATAACCAAATATGGCAAGTATAAAATCTTCCCTGTTATTGGCACGCCTATTTTAGCGCTTGGTTTATGGCTATTTAGCCATTTGCAAGTTCACACCAGCGAATTTACCTTGGGTATTTGGATGTTAATTATCGGTTTGGGGCTAGGATCCTTTATGCAGGTAACTGTTTTGGCTATTCAAAATGCTGTAAGCAAAGACGAAATTGGCGTTGCTACTTCTACTGCCACATTCTTTAGAAGTATCGGCGCATCTTTTGGCGGTGCAATCTTTGGGACTATTATGGTTAATCGTTTCGCGGTTCATTTGCAACAACTCATGCCGGGTGCAAGTGGTATAAAAGTTGGTGGCTCTATGCAACAAGCTTCTAACTTGAGTAGCTTGCCGCCTAGCGTAGCTAATAATGTTCAGCTAGCCTTTGTTAAATCTTTTCGCGATATGTTTTTGATAGCTATTATCTTTGCCGCAGCAGCTTTTGTGGTTTCGCTTTTCTTAAAAGAAGTTCCTCTGCGCGAATCCCACGAACCATTGCCGCCCGAACCCGCCCTTTAGGGTAATAAAAACTGATATACTTTTTAAGATATGAACATTTTTGTTTACGGCGACAGTATCGTTAAGGGTAACTGGGATAGTAGTGGTGGCTGGGCTAATCGCATTAAAAACTACCTTATTAAAGATGCTATTAGAAAAGATTATAAAGACTACGGCCATGCAATTAATCTTGGAGTAGATGGCGATACAATTAACAAACTTCTAAGACGTTTCAAAAATGAAACGAAGGCAAGGGTTTGGCCAAATATTGAAAATGCCTTTATTATTGCCGTCGGTATTAATGATTCTATGATGCTAGAAGATGAATACGTTTATTCCGCAGAAGAGTATGAAGTGGGACTTAAAGAACTGCTTAGGCAAGCTCGTAGATATGGGTCAAAAGTTGTTTTCGTTAATTTAAGCCCAGTTGATGAATCTATGACAGACCCTGTTATTGGCTCATCAAGAAACAAAGGCTTTACCAATAGCCGAGTTGATGAGTTTAACAATGTCCTACAAAAGTTTTGTGAACAGAATAGCCTACCGTTAATAGATATTAATTCCCTATTTAAGAAACAAGATTATAAAAAACTGTTGGCCGACGGCGTACATCCAAATTCCACTGGCCACGAAATAATCTACAACGCCATTTTACCAATAGTGCAACAGTGGACTTCTTAAACTACTTCTTGCCTTTTTTCTTTTCGTCTTTGGGTTTGGGGCGCTTAGTCCATAGATAGAGCAAAGAACCCAGCAAGCCAGCGGCCATTGCTAAGCCAAAGAACGGGTCAACCATTTTATACAAATCGCTAGCTATTATCTTCTGCTGCAAATCGTAAGGCAGTTTTTCTACTACAAACATAAACCCAAGAATCACCGAGGCAGCCGCTGGAACAATCTGCAAAAGTCGCTTTGTGGTACTTTTAATACTACCCTTAAAGATCATTAGCAGTACTAAGGGCACAATTAAAAGCAGAACCAACTGTACGATGCTATATTTTGGAACATTGTAAGTTACCAAGCCACTAGCCACTTGAGTTAGATCACTGGCCACCAAGCCCGCTAGAATTTCTCCAGCGCACAAGGTTAAAAAGATATAAATTGCGTTACTGCCAAGTAGAATTGGCGCGGCTCCAAACGCAACAGCAATTATGCCCAGTAGAATTGGCGCGTTCATAAACATAAGAATAACATGATTGGATGATGGACAATAGATGTTAGACGATAGAAAATTATTGCAGATTTATAGCATTGCCAACCCGTAAACCAAGGTGTTCAGCAGTCCCAGCGGGCAATTCAATAACGTAACGACTTGGACTATCAGCCCCAAAATTTTGCGGATATGTTGATGGCGACACATCAGTTTCAACACCAACGACTTTGCCATTGTCGTCTAGCCATAATATGTCAATGTTAAAGCGCATGTCTTTCATCCAGATCTGCCAATCGCCTAGTTTGCCAAAATCAAATAGCATACCAGCGCCTTGGCTAAGATTATCCCTGCCCGATAGGCCTTGTTCTCTGGATTCGTCATCGCTGGCAACTTCTAGCGTAAAAGCCTCACCACCTATCGCCACGTTCCGGCGTCCAAGGCTACTAGCAGCAGCTAAAAAGTAGACACCAACCCCAAGTGCAATAGTCACCATTAGCAAGGCCAGATACTGAGTAAACCGCTTTAAACGGCTAGGCGCCAACACGGTCTTTACGGTGTCTTTGTTTGGCATTTTTTTCGATATATTCGATTATTTTAGTAGCAACGTCTCGGCCGGTTACTTTTTCTATACCAAAACCTGGGCTAGAATTAACTTCTAAAACTTGCGGACCGTTTTCGGTACGCATCAAATCTACACCACAAATCGATAAGCCCATTGTTCGAGCCGCTTTAAGAGCAGTCTTAACTTCTTCTTCGGTTAGCTTAACGGTTACACCTTCACCACCTTGGTGCAGATTAGAACGAAAATCGCCGTCTAAACTCTGACGCATATAACTGGCCACCACTCGGTTGCCAACTACAAACGCCCTAATGTCGGTACCGGCTGATTCTTCAACAAATTCTTGCACTAAAAAGCTCACGTTTTCTACATTAAAGGCCTGCATTACAGCTTGAGCCGCTTTTTTAGTTTCGGCCAAAACAACACCGTTGCCATGCGTACCACGAGCTACTTTAATTATTAGCGGTGTACCACCGGCTTGTTCTATAACGCTTTCGAAGTCGGCTGTTTCGCGGGCAAAAACGGTTTTAGGAATACCTACACCGGCTTTGGCTAATAGCTGATAGGCTCTCAACTTGTCACGCGAGCGTACAATAGCAATAGAGCTGGCAGTAGTATAAACACCCTGCATTTCGAATTGTCGCACCACGGCTGTACCGTATTTGGTATAGCTTTGGGCAATGCGCGGAATAATGGCATCAAAGCCAATTAGCGGCTCACCTTTGTAATGTACTACCGGATTGTTCTTCTCGACGGTTACATAACACTTGGCATAGTTAATAATGCGGACTTTGTGGCCTCGCTCTTTAGCAACTGCCTTTAGCCGTTGTGTAGAATAGTTGCCGCCACCTTTTGATAGTATTGCAATCTTCATTATCTTTTCCCCTTTTCTGGTACTGGTTTACTTAACTCGGTATTAACTAAAAATCTACCACGAATGACTCGACGGCCTATTAACACTGGGTATCTCATGGAGCCTCTGTCGCTTAAAGTAAAAGTGGTAATAAACCTTCTGCCGCCAAGGTACAGGCGCGTATTTATAGTATACCTTTCTTGCTTATTAGCAGAAGCTCTTTTTACTGGAACAACTCCAAAATCTTCTACCTCAAAAGTCTTCGGTTTATTATCGTCAAACAAATTGGCCGGAATCTGAAAAGTCAAAATCTGTTTGCCGCCCTTTTTAACAACCTTAATATTTTCGGCATGGATAGACGACCGGTAGGCCCCAGTATCTACTTTGGCATTAATGTTATCTATGCCAAAATCTAGCAAGCTAACAGCCTCGTGACGACCAATAATAGATAACTTACGGTTGCCAGCTTTATTAATAAACCGTAGCTTGGCTTGATTCTTAACAAACTTGTTAAAAGCCGCCATATTTTCGTGAGTAAATTTACCGGTTACAATCTGCGAGCCTTGGTTGGCTTCAAGAATGTAATGTTTGCCCGTCTTGCTGTTTGGCATAACATCAACACCAGAAACTTGTAGCCCAACAGCAGTAGCAGCTCTTTCGGCCAGTCTTAAAACGCTCTTATCCATTTTGCTTAGCGGGATTAGTTTGGCGCCACCGCCAGCCGAAGTGTTATTAAGGTGGCTACCGGCTTGAGCCATGCGCTGCATAACCAAAGCGGCGTGGCCGCCATAAACTTGGATTCTTAAATCGTGAGTGTTGGGTATGTGTTGCTGAACAATAAATTCAACCTCTGGATTCTCGGCAAATACCTTTTTGGCTTCGTCGTAATTTTTTGCCAAAAAATTCATTCGGCCCTTTTGGCCATCAACATCTTTAATCACCAGCGGGTATTTAAGAGTAATGGTAGGCAAAACTTCTAGCCAGTGTTTGGGGGCACAATAGACAGTGCTAGCTATGGGAATATCGTGAGCCCAAAACTTCATGTGCGAAACTAACTTGTTGCCATTGCCCTTTTCTATTACAGCTCGGTCGCTAAAAGGAATGCCTTTGTTAAATAAATATTCGGCTAGTGCGGCAGCTCGGTCGGGCATGCCCTCCCAGCTCTTAAAATAAACCCAGTCATAGTTGTCGATTCTTTTGCCACTATGCAAATCGTTTATCTTAACCCGACCGGTTTTAATTTCGAACATTAAGTCTTCTAAAGCCACGTAGTCAATTTCGATATTTTCTAAACCGCCACGCTTAACAAGCCTTTTGGCAAAACCACCAAAGGCTGTACTGGTATCGCTACGGCGCGTAGAAAATACAAATAGTATGCGAGATTTGTCAGAAACCATCTTATTTACCCGCCTTTCCTTGGGCTAGCTCTTTCAAAAAGTCTAACATTACGGGGATTTTAACTTCCGGGCTAGCGCCCATCTGAATAGCCGGAGCTTCGTTAATCTCTAAAATGTAATGCTTGCCGGTATTTTTATCTACAATTAAATCAACGCCCGAAAAGTCATCGCGCAGGGTCTTTTTAGCTGCCAACAGGGCATCTTGCTGCATCTTTAGGCTAAGAGTATCAATTGGCACGAATTCGCCTTCACCGCCAGCCGAAGTGTTGTTAACGTGGCTGTCGGAATTTGCCAACCTAGAACGACGCATTACTAAGCGAATCTTGCCGCCCATTACTAAAATGCGGTAATCACAATCGTTAGGAATAAATTCTTGCAGAACAAAGAACTGGTCTTTGTTTTCGTTTAAAGCAGCTTCTAACTCTTGGTAATTCCTAACCAAATAGTTCATCTTGCCACCAAAAGTATCAGCCGCTTTGGCGATAAACGGGTAATTGAAAGGTAGGTTATCTTTAAAACGGCGTAATATTTCGGCGTGACTGCTCATAAAGGTACGTGGCAATGGCACATCACCACCAGCCATTCTGGCCAATTCGCCAATTTTGGTGTAACACAAAGTATTCAGCGTTTCTTTGCTAATAAATGGCACGTTGTGCTGCTTTAAATAGCTAGCAGCGGCCAAAGCTTGCTGCGAAGCTTTTAGCCATAATTCAAAATAGACGGCGTCAAAAGTTTTAATATCTCGGCCAGTTAGTGAATCGGTAACTTTGAGCTGGTTATTTATAATTTCAATCTGTAAATCTTTTAGCGAACCTTGGTAAAACTTAAGGCCGTATTTGGCCTGATCTTTTACAAAGGGGTCAAGAAGCAGACGGTAGTAATCCGTCTTGTGCTTTTTAAAACTATAAAAAATCAGAATGTCTTTCATTGATTAAGTCTCCTGCTATCTGAATTAAGCTTCAGCTGTTGACGGTTCTACTGTCGCCTCTTTCGCTAAGGCCTGAATTAATTCCACTGACTTATTAGTAAGCTGGTCTAAATCTTCTCTTAGGCTGGCAGGATTATCTTCTCCAAAATACCGAGCGAACTCACTTAACATTACCTCGTAAGGTTCGGGTCTGCGTAAAAGTTTGTTTATTTTCTGGGTTGCACTTAAAGCCATATTGCCTAAGCGACGCTTTAATGAGCTTCTTAAATTATAAGATTCTGCCTTATTTACAGCTTCTGATGCGTCCTTTGACACGGGCTGATCTTCGCTTGTTTTAGCTATAACTCTGTCAATAGAATAAGCTATCAGGCATTCTACAATCGGTCGCTTATCTGCCCGTTCGCTTGCTTCTTGTTCCTCTAAATAGGTATCTTTTCTATCTCTCCGAGCCTTACGTATTTGAGTGATTGCCGATCCCAAGAAGGGGTGTAATACATCTCTAGGAGCTTTTGCGGTAGGGTCTTTATCCCAGTCGGGAGTATGTTTGTAGATTACTCTTTCCTTCACGGCTTCACCTTTGGCTTTATCAAAATCGGCAGGTGTAGCAATATAGAATTGAGCTTCTTGTATCTCGCCAGTCTCTTGCTCTTTGGCCTTATTACGTTTGTCGTCGTTTACAAAGCCATCTTTTTGGTCATGACGCTGTTCGATATGCAAAACCTTACCGTTTGGCAAATCATAACCTTCAAAAACTTCGTGGGTAACTTCGGCAATTCGCTCAGATGTTAATTTGGTAGTCGTTAAAACCTCAAATAACTCTGGCTTTGGTTCTTGGCCAGAGGTTTCACCTGGTGCAATATTAGGCTTAGTCATAATGAGGTTATTCTATCACAATTTACCGATTTTGGCAATACTTTTTACTGATTAGCATTAGATACGCGCAGGTATACAAAAATAACCACCGCCACCAATATGGCCAGCATTAATAGAACCATCGGAATAAAGCCCAGTTGATTTGTTTTGCGCATACTAAAAGAAATTATTACGCTTAAGCCTAAATTTGTCCAGACTTACATCAATCTAGCCGAAAATACCGTGTTTTTCGCTGGTTTTGAACTCTTCTAGTAGTTCTTTTTGGCGCTTGCTTAACTTGGTAGGAATTTCTACATCTAAGGTCACAATATGGGCACCACGGCTTTCGCTTTTAAGGCGGGGTACACCGTGACCAGATAGCTTAAAGTCGCTGCCAGTTTGGGTGCCAGCAGGTACTTTTATGGTAATTGGCCCATCTACCGTATCTACCTTAATTTGGCCGCCCAAAACAGCCGTGACCATATCTACGGCTTCGTGCGATAAGATTAAGTCGCCTTCGCGAGTGAACTTTTTGTGCGGCTTTACCCTTACGTGAACGTACAAATCGCCCCTTGAGCCGCCTTGTACGGCTTCGCCGTGTTCGCGCAAACGAATAGTGGCGCCATCATCAATACCGGCTGGAATCTTAAGCTCTAAATCTTGATCTTTACGCTTTATGCCGGCGCCACCACACACGCTGCAAGCTTTTTCGGGTACTTTGCCCTGGCCTTTACAATCTTGGCAAACTTGCGCCTGTTGGATGTTGCCAAAAATAGTGCGCATAGCGGTAACTACTTGGCCGGAACCCTTGCAAGTTGGGCAAGTTTTAAGTTCATAACCAGGTTCAGCGCCACTGCCTTTGCAGTGTTCGCATTGGCTTTCTAGGTTAAGCTTCATTTTTTTAGTTACACCAAAAACGGCTTCTTCAAAGGTGAGCTCTATAGCTACTTCTACATCGCGGCCTCGACGGCTTTTAGAACGTTGTTGGCCACCACCGCCACCACCAAAGAAACTACTAAATATATCGCCCAGTCCCATATCGCCAAAGTCAAAGTTGATGTTTTGGCCGTTAAAGTTATAACCATTAAAACCACCGGCGCCTGGGCCACCAGAAGCGCCACCAACACCGGCGTGGCCGAATTGGTCGTAGCGTTGGCGTTTTTCGCTGTCTTTTAGTACTTCGTAAGCTTCGTTTAACTCTTTAAATTTGGTCTCGTCACCACCCTCTTTATCGGGGTGATGAAGCACGGCCTGGCGGCGAAACGCCTTTTTAATCTCGTCAGCGCTCGCATCTTTGCTCACACCTAGTACTTCGTAATAATCTCGCTTAATCATTATTGACTTGCCTTTTTAATATCCGACTTGCCGTACAGCTGCCACTCACCGCATTGTTTTGCCAAAGCCCAATTCAACGACTCTTTGCTAGTAATATTCTTTACCCTTGCACCGTTTCGCTTGGCCACTTGCACGGCCGGCAGTAAATCGGCATCAGAACTCCAAACTATCAAATTTTTTTCGGTCATTGAGTCTGTGACCATATCTACCGCTAATCGCACATCTACACCTTTTTCGCGAAACACTGATTTTACAAACCCACATCTTGGACAAGGCTCTGATTCTCTAACCTTCAGTTTGCCCGCCTTAATAATTGCAATATCTTGCTTAACTAGAGCATTGGCCCAGTCTCCGCTCCATTTCATCATTTCGCGGCTTTTCTTTTCTAGGATAGGGTCTGTTTTTACTAATCGCAGCGCGGTTGTGTAATAGCGTATTTTAATATTCTTGTCCTTCAATATTTTTTGTAGAAGTTTTCTAATGTTGAGCCGTAGCAAAATATCACGGCTAGAAGAAACTTTTGGATTGCCCAGTAGCTGCGTCAGCTGATGCACAACATTTTCGCCATCGATATACACAATCATCTAACATCCCCCCTTAAACCAAAAGCCCCGCGAGGTGCAAGACCAAGCGGGGTGACGTACTTTTAATTTAGCAAAATTCTCAGCTTTTGTCAATAACTCCACCCCTAGCAAAAACCCCGCTGAGGCTTGCGCCAACACGGGGTGAAGCTTCTTAAATTTAACAGATTCAGTAGTTCTTGCCAATGTAGCCATTATTTTAGTTCTTTCTGTATCCATTTTGTTGCTTCTTTAGAGAGCTTAGCCATTGGGATTGCCTGCAATACGAATGTTTCGTAACTGTGCAATTTTTTAACTTCGGCCTCAACAGCATCAAACAAATCTTCGCGAGATTCCATTAATAACAACGTTTCTTTGCCGTCTGCGATTTTGCCGTGCCAGCGATACATACAGCTAATTGGCCAAGATTTGGCGCAAGCAATTAACTGTTTTTCTAGCAGAGAGGCGGCGATTTTGTCCGCCTCATCTTGGCTTTCGCAAGTTAACCATAGCTGGCAGAATTTGCTTTTAACCATTATTTTATCTTTTGCCAGAAGACGATCTTGTAGCCGTCTGGGTCTTTAAGTACAAACTCGCGATTACCCCACGGCCAATCGCGTGGCTCGGTTTTAGGCTCAATGCCTGCAGCTTTTAGTTCTTGATACTTTTTATCAACATCTTCAACGCTAAGATTTACATACAAGCCTTTGCCTTTTTTGTCGGCCAAAGCATCGGTTGCAAATTCCCCGCTTGAACCTTTTGCAGATACCAGCATTAATTCAAAATCATCTAGTTTTAAGGTGGCCATCATGTCGCTGGAACCAACCACTTCAAAACCGATTTTTTGGTAAAAGCCTTCAGAAACTTTTTGGTCTTGTACCCAAAAAGTTAATCCCGTGAATTTCATATTTTTATTCCTCCTTTTTATCTTCGTCGACGACTTCGCCTTCTACTGGGCCGTTTCCGTCTTCGCCGGACTTCGCTTCGCTCGCTTTGTCTTCGTCAGCTTTCTTGTCTTCTTCTGGTTTGCTAGCTTGTTCGTAAAGCTTGGCACCAATTGGCATAATCTTATTAGTTAGCTCTTTGGCAGCTGCTTCTAGCTTGTCTTTGTCGGTGCTTTCTAATTCTTTCTTAGCGGCTTCTATGGCCTCGTCTAGCGTCTTTTTGTTTTCGTCGCTTAACTTATCGCCATTATCGTCTTTAAGCTTCTGAGCCTGGTAAATAGCGTTTTCTAGCTGATTCTTGGTATCTATGGCTTCGCGCTTTTTCTTATCTTCGTCGGCGTGAGCTTCGGCTTCTTTGCGAGCCTTTTCTACATCGTCTTTGCTTAAGTTACCACTGTTTTGAATAGTAATACTCTGTTCTTTGCCAGTACCTTTATCTTTAGCCGTAACGTTTAGAATACCGTTAGCGTCTAGGTTAAAGGTAACTTCCACCTGTGGAACGCCGCGGGGAGCTGGGGCAATGCCATCTAGAACGAAGCGGCCCAAGCTTTTGTTATCGGCAGACATTTCGCGCTCACCTTGCAAAACATGGATTTCTACCTGGTTTTGGTTATCGGCTGCCGTGCTAAAGGTTTCGCTTTTGCTGGTTGGAATAGTGGTGTTGCGCTCGATTAATTTGGTGCTAACACCACCTAAGGTTTCGATACCTAGGCTTAAGGGTGTTACATCTAGTAACAGAACATCTTTTACATCGCCAGCCAACACACCACCTTGAATAGCAGCGCCAATGGCTACAACTTCGTCGGGGTTAACGCCCTTCATAGGATCCTTGCCAAAAATTTTCTTAACTTTTTCTTGAACGGCTGGCATTCGAGTCATACCACCGACTAATACAACGGCATTAATGTCGGTAATTTTTAGGCCAGCATCTTTTAGAGCCTTTTCGCAAGGTTCGGCAGTTTTATCGATTAAGTCGCCTATTAGGCTTTCTAATTTGGCACGAGTTAGCTTGCTCTCGAAGTGCACAGGGCCGTCGGCGGTAGCTGTTAAGAACGGTACATTAACGGTAACTTCATTGGTGGTAGAAAGCTCAATTTTGGCTTTTTCGGCTTCGTCGCGCAAACGTTGCATGGCACTGCGATCGTCGGTGATATCTACGCCACTTTGCTTTTTGAATTCTTCTAAGAAGTAATTTACCAAAACGCGGTCAAAGTCGGCACCACCCAAGTGGGTGTCGCCGTTAGTGCTTTTTACTTCAAAAACACCATCGCCAAGTTCTAAAATAGAAACGTCAAAAGTACCGCCACCAAGATCGTAAACGGCAATTTTTTCGTCTTTCTTATCTTTATCTAGGCCATAAGCCAAAGCAGCAGCGGTTGGTTCGTTAATAATTCTTTTTACTTCTAAGCCAGCAATTTTACCAGCATCTTTAGTAGCTTGGCGCTGAGAATCGTCAAAATAGGCCGGAACGGTAATAACGGCTTCGGTGACTGGTTGGCCTAAAAAGGCTTCGGCATCAGCTTTAAGCTTACTTAGCACCATAGCGCTAAGTTCTTCGGGACTGTATTCGGCATCGCCCATCTTGATTTTTACGCTGGTACCGCTTTTAACCATTTCGTAGCCCATTAGCTTAATATCGCGCTGGACTTCTTTATCTTCCCAGCGTCGCCCTATCAGGCGCTTCATTTCGTAAACAGTATTGCCAGGGTTAGTAACAGCTTGGCGACGAGCAAGTTGCCCTACCAAACGTTCGCCGTTTTTATTAATGGCTACAACGCTTGGCGTAGTACGGCTGCCCTCTGAATTGGCGATAATTTCGGGCTTGCCACCTTCCATCACAGCCATAGCGCTGTTAGTTGTACCTAAATCGATTCCTATAATTTTACCCATTGTTATTGTTCCTTTCTTGATTTATCTAATTCTTCTTCTAACATTTCCATAACTATATCCTGGTCAAGACCGCAGGTTACGGCAGTGTCTTCAATTTCTGTGAGCATTTCATCTATTAGTAAGGATGTTGTTTCATCCGAGCCGTCATCTGGGTATTCTGCCACCAACCTTGATAAAGCCCTTCTGATAGCCCCGTCCACCTGTTCTGGTGTCGTAGCCTCTGTAGCAACACATTGATTCAATTCATCGACAATATCTTGCCGTTCTGAACCGCTAGTGTCTAATTCGGCGACTGGAGCTGGATTCACAACAGCGCTACTTTGATCACCTGTATTTCCTTCAGGACTAATCACTGCTTTATCCTACTTTCTTGTTACTTTAACTATGGCGGGGCGAAGAACGTCTTGGCCAAACTGGTAACCAGTTTGCACAACACCAGAAATTACTTCTGTTTCACCTTCACCTTCATCTAAAACAACGGCTTCGTGCTTGTTGGGGTCAAAAACTTCGCCCAGTTGGCCGATTTTTTTAAGCCCAATAGCTTCTAACTGGCCATCCAGTTGCTTTGCCAAAACAGTGATACCTTTAACCCAGGTATGGTCTTTAATATCTTTTGGCTCGTGCTCGATGGCCCGTTCGATGCTATCAATTATTGGCAATAGCGCTACAACGGCTTGTTCTTTGCCAATCTGAACGGCTTGGCCGCGTTCTAATTCGGCCCGATTTTTGTAGTTAATAAATTCGGCTTGCAAGCGCTGTAAATCGGCAGTTAATTCGGCAATTTTATCTTCGCTACTAATAGTTTTTTTAGTTGATTGTTTTTTCATACCGTTAGACCTCACGATTATTATCATTAGTTTTTAAACAGTTAGTACGCGCTATAGCGCTTGTATTATTTTGCTTGTAGTTTTGAGATCTAACGGTATTCATATTTTCCCCTTTAAATAATAGCTTCTAAGGCTCTGCCGGCGTGGCTTACTAAGCCCATAACTTGGCGGTAGCTTTGGCGGGTTGGTCCAACAACGCCAATATAACTGCGATCGCTATATGAGCTACGAAAACGGCTGATAATTAGCGAGCAACCACTGGCTTTACCAATGGGGTTTTCGTGGCCGATATAAACGTTTATAGGTTCGTTGGGCTTGGCTTCTAATAGCCACGGCTCTAGGTTATCAAGCAGTTTGGCAACTTCGTAAACGGCGCTGCCGTCTAAGAATTCTGGTTGGCTAAACAGGTTAGAGATGCCACTTATATACAGCTGGTCGCCAATGGTAGCCAGCCCCAAGTTTTGGGTAATCTCTACTAGGCTATCTACGGCCGATTTGATGGCTCTGGTGGTTTCGCCAGCACCCCTTACTCTGGTATCAATCGCTCTCGCACTGCGATCGATAGTTGGCATAATCGCGCCTTGTAGCTGTTCGGTTACATTGTTAACATAAAAACGATAACCTTTTTCGGTAGGAATACGGCCAGCACTGGTATGGGGCGCTTCGATGTAGCCCATTTCTTCTAGCCGAGCCATTTCGGCCCTAATGGTGGCCGAAGACACCTTAAAAAGGTTGGCCAACAGCACCGAACCCACCGGAGCGGCGACTTCGGCGTATTGTTCAATAATTGCGCTTAAAATTTTAGCTTGTCTATCTGTCATGTTGTCACTCGCGTTAGTTAAGTGCTAACGGCTGTAAGTATGATACTAAGTTGGCAGTCTAGTGTCAAGAGTGCTAATAATAGATGTTAGCTGGTGCGCTATGGTGCGGCTAGCTTGCTATTTATTTACGAGGAAGCACGCCTGTTGTAGCCGTAGCTACTACAGGCTGAACCGCATAAAAAATAGCAAGCTAGATGTGCCAGAGAGTGCCAGATAGTATCAATTACTTAGCACTTTGACACAGGTCAAGAGTGCTAATTTCTTTTTTCTATAAGATATACCAGCTATAATGACAACTATGGACAAAGATAAAATTGAATCTATAAAAACCTGGTTGGGCGCCGGCTCTATAAACATTTTTGGGCCGCAGTTTTCAGGCAAAGAAACACAATGCAGGGCTTTGGTAAATTTTTTTGATGGCGAACTAATAGGAAGTGGCCAAATATTACGCGATAACACCAGTCCCGAAGAAGTCAAAAACCATATGGGCAGCGGTTTTATGTTCCCAACCGAAAGTTTTAAGCAAATCGTCTTTCCCTATCTAAATCAGCCCGCCCTATCTGGCAAGCCTTTAATTTTAAGTTCTGTTGGCCGTTACAAGGGCGAAGAGGAAGACGCAGTTGAAGCACTGGAGCAATCTAGCCATCCAATAAAAGCTGTTATTTACTTAAAATTAGATGAACAAATTACGTGGAATCGTTATGAAGTTGCCAAACAAAAAAATGACCGCGGCAAAAGACACGATGACTCTAAGGAAGCCCTTGTAACGCGCTTAGAAGAATTTAAAAATAAAACCATGCCAGTTATCGAATTCTATCGCCAAAAGGGCTTACTTGTAGAAGTAAACGGCGACCAAACTCCAGACGAAGTTACCGAAGAAATTTTAGAAAAACTCTACGTTTTTACGAAAAGTTAATAATCTACGCTATCGCGTATTTTATTCACAACCTCGATATTATTTAAGACTGATCTAGTCGCGCTTGAGCATTACTTGGAAGGTTTCGGCTGGTAAATCTACTTTACCGAATTTTTTCATACGGGTCTTGCCCCGTTTTTGCTTAGCCCACAGTTTCTTTTTGCGCGACACATCACCACCGTACAAATAGCCAGTTACATCTTTTTTAAGCATTGGAATATCTTCGCGGGCAATAAATCGGCCACCAATAGCTGCCTGCAAGCTTACCTTAAATAAATGCTTAGGAATGATGGCTTTTAGTTTAATAACGGTTTCGCGGCCAATTCTTTCGGCCTCGCTACGGTGCGCCATAGTGCTTAAAGCATCAACCATATCGCCGGCAATGTAATAGTCTAAGCGCACCAAATCTTCTGGCCGGTAATCACTTAAATCGTAATTAAAAGTGCCGTAACCAGAGGTGATACTTTTAAGTTTATCGTAAAAGTCGGTTAATAAATTAGCCAGCGGCGCTTCAAAATCGATAACCGCCAGCCCGGTATCTATATAACCGATGTTCTTTTGCATACCACGACTTTGGGCAATTAGCTGCACAACCGCTCCAACGTAATCTTTAGGGCAAACAATTTCGCCCTTAATCCAGGGTTCGCGAATCTGCTGGACCTTTACCATATCGGGCAGCTGATCGGCCGATTTAATGTCTAGTTCTTCACCGTTAATCATTGCCACCCGGTAATCGGTACTAGGGTTAGACACAATTAGTTCCAAGCCATATTCGCGCTCTAGCCGCTCTTTAACAATATCCATGTGCAGCAACCCCAAAAACCCAACCCTAAAACCAAAGCCTAAAACGGGTGAGTTCTCGGGCTCATAAATTAAAGATGAATCGCTAAGCTGCAGCTTAGCAATAGCGTCTTTTAGCGTTTGGTACTGCTCGTGGCTGCTGGGGAATATGCCAGCATAAACAAATGGCTTAACTTCTTTGTAGCCAGGCAAGGCCTTTTCTGCCCCGTCTACTTGGCAAGTAACGGTATCGCCAACTCTGGCTTGGGCGGTACTTTTTAGGTTTGTTACTAAGTAGCCGATTTCGCCACTTTTGAGCTGAGCGGTAGGTGTTAAATCGGGCTTTAAAGAGCCAACTTCTAGGGCGATACCATGGCTATTAGCAGCCATCATTTTGATTGAATCGTTTTTAGCTAATGCACCATCCACTATCCTTACCAGCAATACCACACCACGATAATCGTCGTAGTAGCTATCGAATATTAAGGCTCGTAATTTAGCTTCGGTGTTACCGCGCGGTGAAGGAACTTGGCTAATGATTGTATCTAATATTGCCTCCATGCCCTGCCCGGTTTTAGCGGATGCCAGAATAATGTCTTCAGCCTTACAGCCCAGTAGCGATATAATCTCGGTTTGAACTTTTTCAACGTTGGCAGCCGGCAAATCAATTTTATTTAAAACAGGGATAATTTTTAGGTCAGCAGCGATTGCCAAATAAACATTCGCCAAAGTCTGAGCTTGTATGCCTTGAGCGGCATCAACTACCAATATGGCACCTTCGCAAGCTTCTAAACTGCGCGAAACTTCGTAGCTAAAATCAACATGGCCGGGTGTATCAATTAGGTTTAGCTCGTAACCCTTATACTGCATACGTACCGGCTGTAATTTGATGGTAATGCCCCGTTCGCGCTCTAAATCCATTCTATCTAACAGCTGGTCGCGCATTTCGCGCATAGCAACAGTGCCGGTCAGTTCCAGCAATCTATCGGCCAGCGTGGATTTGCCGTGGTCGATGTGCGCGATGATGCAAAAATTTCGAATTTTTTCCATAAATTACTGAATGCGAAGTGGCCTAAAGATAATCTTGCGTATTTTGCTAACTACCAACTTGGCCTCTGGCAAATTAAATAAGTAAGAGAATCCAACGTGCACCGCAAAGATTATACCCGTTATGCCCATTAACTTGGCAACTATGCTAAGCCCTTGGTCGGCAGCATATAGCGGCAACAGGCGCATTGTAAAGTAGGCGCTAATAAAAGTAAAACCAGTTACCGATATAATTCTGAATAGCGAATCCATAAAAACCTTATCAAATAAGTGTCTGTCGCGAATTATCATAATAGCTATAAGAATTGTTACTTCTACAAAGGCCACAATACTTTGAGCCAACGCCAGACCAACAATGCCATAAACGCTGGGCCTAGATAAGCTATAGGCCAGCCCAATATTTAAAGCAATAATAAACAGCGAAACGTAAAGTGGAGTTTTGGTGTCTTTATGGGCATAAAAGTAGCGCGAAATAATGGTGTACATAATTCTAAAGAATATAGCTATACACAAAAAGCCAAAAATCATGGCAATTTCGCGGTTGCTCCGGGCAAAAATAATACGCGCCAAATAGGCCCTAGCAAAATAGCTAACAACTACCACCGGTGCCGCAATCCAAATCATGGTGCGCATTACAGCTAAAAATTCTTTGCGAAATAAATCTACTCGGTTTTGAGCTAGCCTATCTGTTAAGCGCGGAAAAGCTGCCGTAGAGATGGCCGTGCCGATTAGCATAGTTGGGGCATTGTGCAGTATTAAAGCATTTTCGTAGTTGGTGACCGCACCAATACTTAAATGTGAGGCAAAGCGAGTTTCGGCAATGCTGTTAATGTAATCAACGCCTTGGTCTATAGAGCGAGCCGGTAGAATCCTAAGCACCTCACGAAAGCTTTTATTTTTAAAATCTATCTTAAATTTATATTTAAAGTTCATGCCAATCATGCCCAGAGCCACAACTAGCAGTTGCAAAACCGCTCCCAGAGCAACTCCTAAACCCAAGCCAACTATGCCAATCTTGTGGCCAAAAATAAAGATACTGGCAATGATGCTACCGTTGTAGAACAAAGGCGCCATTGCCATAAAAAAGAACCGCCCCATGGATTGCTGAACGGTGGTTAATACTGTAGATATGGCAAATAAAAAGATATTAACCGCAATGATGCGCATAATGGCTACCGACAGCTCTAGTTGCTCGGGCGTGAAGCCAGGGGCTACGATATGCTGCAACAATGGTTGGGCAAAAACAATAATTAAGATTGCCAAGATAAACGCCACGCCCGCCAAGGCGTTTAATATATAGCTGGCAACGTTCCAGGCCGACTGCTTATTGGCGTGCAAGCGCTCACTTAAAATCGGTAAAAAGGCTACGCTCAGTGCCCCCGAGGCCAGAGTAAAAAATACAAAATCTGGAATCTTAAAAGCCGCAAAGTAGGCGTCTGATTCAAAGTTATTAAAGTTGGCATTAATCAATTTGGTGCGTAGAATGCCCAAAACCGTACCCACAAAAGCAGTACTAGCCAACAGCATGGCAGCTGAGCTTAGCGATAATTTTTTGTTGGCGCGTCCGAAAAAACGATTCATTTTTACTTAGTTTTTATTATATAGGTGTTTAGTGAACTTTTGCGACAAAAACTAGTACTGGGTGGCCTCTTTCGGCAACTTGCTGTCTTTTAGAAGTTGCAAAACTTCGTCGGCTTCAACGGTTTCTTTTTCTAGCAAGGCCTTTTTTAGAACTTCTAACGGCTTGGGATTAGCTTTTATTACCAACTTGGCACGATTGGCAGCTTCGCTTATTAGCTGTTCCACTTCGTTATCTATTAGCTTGGCGGTATCTTCGGAATATTGGCGTTCGTGAACCAGTTTTTCCATCATCATACCGTCTTCGCTATGGAATACTTGGTGGCGCAATTTCTTGCCCATACCCTGCTCTACAACCATTTCGCGGGCCAGTTCGGCAGCCTTGCGTAAATCATCGCCCGAACCAGTTGTTACCCTGTCTGGACCATAAATAACCTCTTCGGCCATGCGGCCACCCAGCATTCTAGCTAAGATATCCTTAAATTCAACTATTGAATGATAGCTTTTATCTTCGGGAGGCAAGAACCAAGTAACGCCGCCAGCCATGCCGCGCGGAATAATGGTAACTTTATGAACCATAT
Source organism: uncultured Candidatus Saccharibacteria bacterium (assembly GCA_963716565.1). Lineage (GTDB taxonomy): Bacteria > Patescibacteriota > Saccharimonadia > Saccharimonadales > CAIOMD01. The sequence goes on along the minus strand of OY970318.1, from coordinate 707,327 downwards.
CGCTATCTGGCAAAACATGGCCTACAACAGCATGCCCAGCTTCGTGGTAAGCGGTCATTTCTTTTTCTTTTTCGCTTAAAATCTTGTTTTTTCTTTCTGGGCCAATGGCTACTTTTTCGAACGCTTCGGTAACATCGCTATCTTTAATTTCTAGGCGATTAGCCCGGGCTGCCACAATAGCGGCTTCGTTAGCGATGTTAGCTAAGTCGGCACCACTTGTTCCGGCTGTTTTAGCGGCTAAGTTATCTAAATTAACATCTTTACCCAGTGGCTTTTTGGCAAAATGAACTTTTAAGATTTCTAAGCGGTCTTTGCGGTCTGGCAACGGAATGGTTACCCGCCTATCAAAACGGCCTGGTCTAAGCAAGGCTGGGTCTAAGACGTCCATTCGGTTAGTGGCAGCTAGCACGATCACGTTTTGTTCTTGTTCAAAACCGTCCATTTCTACTAAAATCTGGTTTAGAGTTTGCTCACGCTCGTCATGACCACCGCCCATTCCAGAACCACGGCGTCGCCCAACAGCGTCGATTTCGTCTATAAAGATAATGCAGGGAGCATTCTTTTTGGCTTTAGCGAACAGGTCGCGCACACGGCTGGCGCCAACACCAACAAACATTTCTACAAATTCCGAACCAGAAATACTAAAGAAAGGCACATTGGCTTCACCGGCTACAGCCCTAGCTAGCAAAGTTTTACCGGTACCAGGTGAACCAACTAGCAAAACACCCTTGGGGATTTTAGCCCCTACATTTTGGAACTTTTTGGGGAACTTTAAGAACTCTACAACTTCGGCCAAATCTTGCTTGGCTTCGGCGCTGCCGGCTACGTCGGCAAATTTAACACTCGATTTTTCATTGCCGTATAATCTGGCGCTGCTCTTGCCAAAGCCCAAAGCTTGATTGCCCTGGCCCTGAGCACTGCGCATCATAAATACCAAAACTAAAACAATAATTATTACCGGCAAGAGGTTTATTAAAATAGCCGTCCAGGTGGCGCTGCTACTTGAAGTTGGCTTAAAGTCTACCTGCACATCAAGGTTAGTTAGGCCGCCAACTTCGTTATACAAATCGGCACCAGCTTGAATGCGGGTTTTTTCGGTTGGCTTATCTTGGCCTTTTAGGGTAATTTTTACTTCTTCGCCTTTAATTTCTAGCTTGGATATTTCGCCCTTGTTGGCCCGGCTGATAACATCGCTATAGGATTTTTCGGTTAGGTTTTCGGGCTGGTTGTAGCCAAAATAAATGGCAAAACCAATAATTGCCAAAATTAGCAAAAAGCCTATGTTTTTAATGGTCTTCTTGCGAGCGCTGGGTTTTTGTAATTGGGGAAGTTTCTTATCCATAGCGGTTTATTATACTCTATTGTAGCTAGTTTCTACCCTTAAATCGAGCATTGCGTTTGGTTAGCATAATGTCAAAGCCAGGAGCTTGCAAAGTTTTACCACCAGGCAGAGTTTTAATTTGCACGCTTAGTCGTTCTAGGGTGCTTCTATCTATATCGGTTGCCCCAGCCTTATAAAAGATTGCCAGCAACACTTCTTTGGCCAGATCGTGTGGCAACATCGTAAACCACTGCCGATTTAAAACTAGTTGCCCCTTATGTAGGCCATGGCGTAGCAAAATGTCGATTTCTTTATCTAGTTTTTCGTTATGAATATCGGCTTGGCGCAAAATGTTTAGCCATTTGTCTCTGTCTGCTGGCTTCATTTTAGGCACTATATCTTTGCGGACTTTGTTGCGCAGATATTTGGTATCTTCGTTAGTAGAATCTTCGCGCCATTCTAGCTCATGTTTCTTGGCGTGGTCGAGTAGTTGTTTTTTAGAATAGTCCAGCAACGGGCGCAGAATTTCGCTGCGGCTTTTGAGTGAGCTTAATCCCCTTCGGCCAGTACCGCGCAACAAGTTAATAACACTTGTTTCGATTAAATCATCTTGGTGGTGGGCCGTAATAATGGCAGTGGCTTGATGTTTTTGCTGAACAGCTTTTAAAAAATTGTAGCGTTTATCACGCGCCATGGCTTCGCTAGCATCTTTGCCCAGCTGGCCTTCGCCAAGCTCAAAAGGCAGTTTGTATTTTTTAGCTAGATCTTTTACAAAATCGGCGTCTTTTTTAGAATCATCTCTTATGCCATGGTCAAAGTGGGCCACGATGAGTTGGACGTTGGATGTTGGATGTTGGACATTAGATAACAAATCCAATAACACAACCGAGTCTACACCGCCCGACACAGCCACGATATATTTGCCAACCGGCAAGGTAAGACGCATATCATCCATGCCTCTAATAATAGCAACTAAAAGATATTTGTTTTGTCTTTGTCACTAAACTCTGAGCACATCGATGCCAGTAGTAAACTTTAGGCTTTCGCCGGGCTTTAAGATAATTTCTTGGTTATGAAATACGCCGGCAGCAGTTCTTTGAGTACCACAAACTGGCTCAAAACAGATAGTATCGGCATCTTTGCGGTGCCAAATCATTAAGTCAACATGCCGCCCGGGTAACATTTTAGCTGCCGCCTTTAGTCCAACCACGCGACCATCGGCAAAACGAATCTCTTGATTACCTCCTGGCAGATTTGTATAGAAGGCTTCACCTTGTTCTTGTTGCAGTGCTGGCCAAAAATCGGCCATCGTCCCCTCTACTTCGTGGCCATCCCTGTACATTGCTCTAATTGGACGATGCTGGCCGCCAACATCAATAAGCTCAATATCGGCAATCTCATCTTCTGGGCAAGCAAAATAATAATGCTCGCCAACACTAACGCCTTGTTCTTTATCGCTTAAATTCATTACTTCATCAACGACTACTAAGCCACCGTGCTCATCTAGGCTGCGCGGAATAATTTCAAAGGTCTTTAGGTGGCCAAGATTATATAATCTATCCGTGTAACTCAAGCAAACTTTGTTAGGTTGTGAAGACTCAATTTTGTAATCGCCATAACGACTAGTGCCATGCTGAGGAGCAAAGTCACTTTTACTTACGGGCAACATGGTGTGGGCTGCGTCTGGCTTTGCCGGTTGAACAAAATCAGGTGCTGGGTTATTTTCTGCATCTAAATAACTTTGCAAGCTTTCGATGGGACTCGTTAAAATTGGGACGCCATCAAAACTAAAGGCACAGATCATTGCACCTTCTTGGCGAATCTGCAGTTGGGCATTGCCAAAGTTTAGACAAATCTCACTGGCGGGCCTTTCGCCTATGCCAAAGGTTTTTATGTATCTTTCTTCGCTTTCGGCGTCGGTTTCTGGTATTTGTTCGCTCACGAAATAACTCCTTAAATATGCGACTTAATATACAATACTATATCGTTATTGTCAAAGTCCTAACAAGTTAATACCCGGGGAAGTAGTCTGTTTTAATCTTGCGTCTTTTTACGCCCATTTTTCTTAAGCTAATTCTGTAGGCTTCTACCATAGCTTCTGGGCCAGAGATATAAAAAACACATTCGCTATCACCTGTAAACGGCTCAAAATCAGCGTTAGAAATACGTTCGCCAATAAAATATTGAACCGTTAGTTGCTTGTAGCGTTTGGCAATGCCATCCAGCTCTTTTTTAAAAACAACATCTTTATTGCTGTTGGCATAAAATAGAGTGATTTTGGGAACTTGTCTGTCGTGATCAAGCTGTTTAAGCATGGCATAAAACGGCGTTATGCCAATACCGCCAGCGACAAATACATGTTGGCTGGCTTTGGGGTTTAAAACAAACTTGCCATCTGGTTTATCGGCCTCTATCTGTCCGCCAATTGGCAATGCAAAAAGCGCTTTTTTGAATGAGCTGCTTTTATCGCCAAAGAATCTGGTAGTAATGGCCGGATTTTTGCTAAAAGGCGGCGAAGAAATGGTAAACCAGCGCTCAAAGCCACGATCGTCGGCATTGTTGTGCCACAACGTATAGTGAATATATTGCCCCGCCTGCCAAGATATGGGCTTGGCTGACTCAAAAATAAAAGCTGTTACATCAGACTCTTCAGCTTTTTTATCAATCAACTTCAGTTTCATAATAACCAGTTTAGAACAAACTACCATAACGAGCGAGAATCTTTGAACCATCTTTAGGTATATATTCTGGATTAACAGAGGGGAATCTGCTATAGTAGTCTGCGCTTCATGCAAATTTGTAAACCAAGCTAAGCTGTTTGCAAATTTGAAAGGAACAATCGTTCGTAAAAATTTGCTATTAAATTGGTTATTAAGAGATAATTTAATAGCGAATAACAAGAACGAATTGTGACGCCGCGCCGGGGTAGCTCAGCTGGTTAGAGCGCAGGACTCATAAGCCTGAGGTCGCGAGTTCAAGTCTCACCCCCGGTACCAAGTAAAAAGCCTAGTTTTTAACTGGGCTTTTTACTTGGTGTGGGCGCTACTTGAACCTGCGACCGAAGGGAGCAGATTATTGTCAAATTTTGAATTTGACAATAAATAGCAGGTGTTGGAATAACGAAGTTAGTCTAACACCGTGCGTCTGTTCAAGTCTGACTAAAAAAAGACCCGGCCTTCGCCTGGTCCTTTTTAGGCGCTTACGTCCTACGCCCGCTTAGGCCATTAAGAGGTTATCGAACCTCGAAACCGCCTGATTGCTTGTAGGAGTAAGCTCATAGCCAAGTTGAACTTCGCGCATAGTTTACCCCTTCTTTTTGTTTGATTTTTTGCTTTTTATAGCAATGATGTTATTATATACATAATCTTTCCAAATAGTCAAGAAGATTATGCTTACTTTCTGTTGTAGAAAATACTTGACAATACCGAAGCTTCGAATCTTGGCAAAATTAGACCAGCCTTAAAGACGACATCATCCCTACTTGCATCGCTCACAATAACAATTGATATATCGGCAACTTGAGTGGCCGATGTTGCCTTTTTACCATCAGTAACCCAGGCAATCTTTTCACCATCGTCACGTAAAATCCGTAAAATTTTTAAGCTATTTATTTCGTCGATGTTAGTAATAAACTGAGCCCTATTAACAGATTCAGCTATTTGCTGAGCGGTTTGCTTGGTCAATTTATCGGCTTCCACCATTTCTGCGCCAGTAAGTTCTTGGGCCAATCTTTTGGCCTGGGCGCTACTGGTAATAAACTTGCAAGGAATATTTTTTATTAGTTGTATTTTGCGCACCAGGTCGCCAATAGCTTGGTCTGGCAAGTCAGTATCAAAAATTATTAACTCTACCTTTGGCAATACGCCTAAATCTTGTAAACCGCTAGCAACTACACCAAAACGTTTTAAGCGTCGAGCGCTTAGATTATTCTTTAAAGATTTTAGTTGCTTTAGCGGTGGCAAATAAGCAACTTTGGCCCCATAAGCTACAACGATTCCCAGCCCCTGGCCTTTTGCTACAAAAGTGCCGCAAAAGGCCATGCATTTTTGGCGGACTAGCGGTTCCTTTTTAGCGATGGCGTAGGTGTTTTTAGCAGTTGGCAAACCGTTTGTTCCTAATGCTGTTTCGTCAATTTCTAGGTGACTGACCTTAAAAAGACGTAAATCGGCCGGTACTCTATCGCCAACTTTTAGGGACACGATGTCACCTAGTGCAACATGGTTAAGGCTCACGGTTTGCAATTTGTCGTTTCTAATAACGCTAACCTTGCATAAACGCTCAATTTGATCAGGTACAAATGGATTAGTGTTTTCGCCAAAGCGCTTTAAGCGCCTAGCAACCGACTCGCCGCTTAATCCTTTTTTCAAACTTGTATCAAAAAAGGCCGCTGTTTCGGCTACAGAAACTTGATACCACAGTTTGGTTACTGGTTTTGGGTCGGCCATATATAGAAGTTTTTAAACGCTGATTGCTCTTAAGCTTATAACAATGATATAGTTTTTTATAAGAGAGAGCAAAACTAGCGATGTGGGATTTAATTATCGATACAGCCGGCGCGTCAATTCTAGAGCTTAGCACCAGAGCTGTTGGTGGTGGAGCGATTGCTCTTTTATTCTTATTTTTGCTAGCTGGCCTATTCAAACGTAACGCCGATGTTAAGCAATATTGCTTTGTTTTAATAGTAATAATTATTTTGTTGGTAAGCGGGGTTTTGTTTGCTACGGCTTTAGTAAATATGCAAGAAACTATTTTAACCGCCACTAACGGAGTGATAAGCTAATGAGTAGTATAAATATGCTGGTACTGCTCTTTGCCGTTGGCTTGTTGTTATCTTTAAATCCGTTTAATTTATCGGTATTTTCGGCTCTGTTGGCTGGCACTTTAGGCAAGGGCCACGCCAAAGCCAAAGTTCATAATGTAGCTTCTACTTACTTAACAGTCTACTGGCTAGCAACTGCCTTACTAGGCGTAGTGTTGGTTCTTGTACTCGGGCACCTGCCCGACAAGGCTCTACAAATATCCGCACTTGTAGTTAGCGGTTTAGTTATTTTGTGGGGGACAATTTCGTTAAAAAACTATTTTTGGCCAAGGCTGCACTTTAAAGTGCCCTCTGTTTGGCACGACTTTTTACACAAGCACACGGTAAAAAAACATAGTACCAGTAGCGCCTTAGTGTTGAGTTTGTCGGCCTATTTGATATCGCTTGGCAGTATTGGCTTACAGCTTCTAGCTCTGGCCACGATTGTTGCCTTGCTAACTCCACAAGTACCACAATGGATGCTATTGCCAGCTTCGTGCCTGGTTTTGCCTTTGATATTTATCTACCAACAAATACTTAAAGGCTTTCGCATTAGCGCGTTGTTAAAGTGGAAGAACGATAACGGCGCCATGATGCGCCTAAGTTTGTCTTTGGTACAGATAGTTTTAGGCTGGCTGATTTTGCTCATACTCAATGGCAGTATAGGAGTTATGCCATGACGCATGTAATTAAGCGCTCGGGCAAAAGCGAGCATTACGAAGAACAAAAGGTTTTTGCTAGTATTTATGCCTCTTGCCTAGCCGTACACGCCCCAAAAAGCACCGCCGAGTCAATCGCCAGACAAGTTACCAAAAATGTTAATGACTGGATGGCTAAAAAGACCGAGGTTACTACTCATGATATCCGCAAAGAGGTAGGCAAATATTTATCTAATTTAGAACCTCATGCTGGCTACTTTTATTTACATCACCGTATAATGTGGTAAGGATAAGCAATGTATTCAGACAAACCCAGAAAACCCAAGCGATTCGATTTTGACCTAATAGTTATTGGCAGCGGTGCTGGCGGTGGCTTGTGCGCCCATTTGGCCGCTCAAGAAGGCAAAAGAGTCGCCTTAATTGAATCTCATAAACTCGGTGGCGAAAATCTAGTCAGTAATTCTGTGCCTACCAAAGCATTGCTACAAACTGCCCAAATTCTAGACGCTTTTCGCAACGCAGCTGTTTACGGTATACAAGTTGTTGGCGTTAGCTACAATTACCAACGCGTTTTGGCTTGGCAAGAAAAAGCCATGGCCAGCGCCGGCCTTAACGACGAAGCAACTATGTTCAAGTCTGAGGGAATTTCGGTCATTAAGGGTCATGCTCATTTCATTAGCCCTTGGATAATTAACGTAGCTCAACGACGCTATTGTGCCAAAAACTATATTATTGCAACTGGCAGTAGCCCAATTATTCCGTCGATCCCTGGATTATCCGAAACCGGATTTATAACCTACCGCCAAGCTATTCGGCCACCAGTTTTGCCAAGAAGCTTGTTGATAATCGGTGGCGGAGCGGTAGCCTACGAATATGCCAATATTTATAGTTCATTCGGTGTAAAAATTCATATTATTGAACAGTGCGACCACATTCTGCCTTACGACGATACTGAGGTCAGCGATGGCGCCGAAGCAGCCTTAATAGCCAGAGACGTAAAAGTTAGTACCGCGGCCCAAATAATTAGCGTTGTTGGTGACCAAAACCGTAAAGCCGTATTTTACAAGCAAGCCGGCAAGGAATACCGAGTATTCACAGATGAAATCATGGTTGCAACCGGTAAAATGCCAAATATCGATATTGGCATAGAGAACACCGGGCTGAATTGTTCTAAAAGCGGCATTCAGGTAAATCATTTTATGCAAACTAGCCGCCAGCACATTTACGCCGTTGGCGATGTGGCTGGGCAATATAAAACCCTGCATAGTCACGCCGCTATTCAAGAAGCCAGAGTGGCTGTACATAACTTGTACCACCGTAAAAAGATAGCTATGGATTATTCGGCCATCCCCACCTGTTTATTCGGAACACCAGAAATCGCCAGCGTAGGTAAAAACGAACATGAATTAATCATGTCTGGGCAGCCGTATCAAACGGCTGTAGCACCAATTGGCATCATAGGCAAAGCCATAACTAACAATTACAGCAACGGTTTTGTAAAATTAGTGGCTACCCACACCGGTATTTTGTTAGGAGCCAGCATCGTATCGCCATGTGCCAGCGAAATATTACAGGAATTAACCTTAGCAATCAGGCACAAAATGCACGCCTGCGAAATATCTAAAACCGTTCACCCATTCCCCACTTGGTCGGAAGCTATTCGTGTAGCCGCCGACAAAATTAGCTGCGCTTGATTTAGACGATAGACGATAGATGTTGGATGATAGAAGTTAGTGATAAGATAGGATGATGAGAATAACGGGTAGTTTTGTTCATTCAGGTCAAAAGATAAATATCGTTTACGAGGATGCTGATTCTTTTGACAAGTTACCTTATGAAAAATGTCGGCAAGTCTATGGCGCCTGTTTTTGTGATGGCAAATTAGTTATTGGTTTCGGTGGCCAAAAAAATAATTGGGGTTTAATTGGCGGCACGGTTGAGCCCGGTGAAAAGTTTGAAGAAACTCTTAAAAGAGAAGTCCAAGAGGAATCTAATATGCAAGTTGTTAAATGCTGGCCGATTGGCTACCAATACTCAGCCAGCGAAAACATCTACCAACTTCGATACGCTTGCATTGTCGAGTCGCTTGGTGAATTTACTGGCGACCCAGCCAAAGGTATTAAAGAAATTAAATTAATTAACCCAGCGGACTATAAAAAGTATTTTGACTGGGGTAAAATCGGCGACAGAATAATTACTAGAGCGATTGAAATTATTAAGTCTAATCAGGGATAATCATGAGAGAAATTGAAATAAAAGCCAGAGTTCGCGACGAAGCCAGCTTGCTAAAAGCTTTAGAGGCAAAGGGCATAAAACTAAGCCCACCCATAAAGCAACGCGACCAAGTTTTTGGGCCTCCAGGATTTGACGGCGACGACAATCAGCATAATTGGCTGCGTATCCGCACCGAGAACGACAACCGACATCTTTTTACACTTAAGCGTTCGGTGGTTGGCCAGCTGGACAATATCGAGCACGAGACCGAAGTAAAAGATGCAACCGAAATGCGAGCCATTATTGATGAGATGGGCTTTGCGCCCTACTCTGACCTTACAAAAATTAGGCAAAAAGCTAAGTTTGGCGATTTAGAGATCTGTTTTGATAAGGTTGAGCGACTTGGAACTTTTATTGAAGTAGAAAAAATCATGGGCCGCGATGCCGATAATGCAACTGTTATTGCCGAACTCTGGGCACTTTTAAACGAACTTGGCATTGATAAAACAGATGAAGAAACCGACGGCTACGACGTAATGATGGAAAAGTACCTAAAAGCCAACCCGCAATCTTAGCAACGAGCCATTATTCATCACTCCGTAACCTCTATTGTTTATTTACCTAAAATATGCTTTACTTACGCGTAGCAAGGTTTTGTCTCTTCTTAGGCCGCAAGGATCTTAAGGTGCGAGAACAGACGAGGTCGTCTTGCGGTTAGTTAAGAACAAGAAGGTAAATTGAAACAATATGGCATACAAGTTATTTATTGGCAGTCTAGCATGGGCTACCGATGACGCTAGCCTTAGAAGCTGCTTTTGCTCCTTACGGCAAAATCGTTAGCGCAACTGTTGTGAAAGATCGCGACAGTGGCCGTTCTAAAGGTTTTGGCTTTGTGGAGTTTGAAGATGACGCTGAAGGCAAAGCTGCTGAAGCCGCTATGAATGGTAAGGACCTCGATGGTCGCGATATCGTTGTAAACGAAGCTCGCCCACGCGAAGACCGACCCCGCCAAGACTTTGGTGGTGGCAACCGTGGCGGATCTTTCCGCAGATAATTAGTAGTTTTTTAAACTATTGATAACAAAAAAGCTCCTCGCAAGAGGAGCTTTTTGATTTAAAAAACTGATGGTGGGGGCGGCAGGACTTGAACCTGCGACCAATTAGTTATGAGCCAACTGCTCTAACCACTGAGCTACGCCCCCGTCATCAGTTTTTTAAACTCTTTCAGTTAGTAAGTATAACAAAACAGAGGTGAGTTTTACAAAATTGTTATAATGTAAAAAGATGCTTAAAAAAATCAAAAATAACCAAACACTTAAAACCCTGCTAGACGTCCGTAATGTTGGGCTTTACATCTTATTAATCGTTACTTTATCGGTTACCTGGAGCAGTATAAAAGCTATTCAAAAGAATTATGAAATAGAAAGACAAATTAGCGCTTTGGGCCAAGAAGTTGGAGTTTTAGAACAAGAAACCGTAAATATGGCCTTAAAAAACCAATATTACAAAACCGATGCCTTTATAGAATTAGCAGCTCGTAAGTACTTTGGCAAGGCCTTGCCCGGCGAACAATTCATATCTGTGCCAACCGAAGTAGCCAACAGATACACCCACCCCGATATTGCCACACCAGAAGAAGTGGCGGCTGCCAAGGTTAGCTCAACCCCAAGAATCATCCAAAATTGGCAAGCCTGGTTCAATTTCTTTTTAAACAGAGACTAATAGAATAAAGACCCATCAAAAGATGAGTCTTTATTCTTGGTCGCGGGGGTAGGATTCGAACCTACGACCTTGTGGTTATGAGCCACACGAGCTGCCACTGCTCTACCCCGCAATATAGTTTGTAAAAAGTGCTAATGCGACCTTGTGGTTATATAGCTTCGCGCCAGGGCAACTTTATTTAAGCCGTTGCCTTGGGCTCGTCATATAATCTCGCTAAACGCTCGATTATGAGCCACACGAGCTGCCACTGCTCTACCCCGCATTGAGGCAAAGCCAATTCTACTCTGTTGCTAGCAGATAGTCAAGATTGCCAAAAGCTAGACTTGCTGATTCTTACGTATTTCTAAAACTCTTTTGGTGAGATCTTCGAGCATGGCGTTACGCAAGGTTTCTTGCTCTTCGGGTGTCCATTTTTTAAAGCCTACGCCACCCGTTTTAAAGCCCAGTTCGCCCTTGGCGACTTTTTCTTTTAATAACGGCGACGGCTCGTGCGAATCTTCTAAGTGTTTCAACAAATACTCGTGAATCGATAGGGTTAAATCTAGCCCAACCATGTCGGAATTTTCTAGCGTAGAAACCACCGGCAAACGCATCCCAAAGCTGTATTTTATACTTTCGTCTACCGTTTCGGCATCGGCAATGCCACGCTCCACGATTGATATCGCTTCCCTTTTTAGGGCATGCTGTAAGCGATTAGCTACAAAACCTGGCACGTCTTTTTTGACATGAATAGGGCGCTTGCCAATAGCTTTATGCAGCTGCATGGTTACATCAATTACCCAATCGGCCGTTTCGGCGGTTTGTACCACTTCTACTAGTGGAATTAAGAATGGCGGATGCCACCAGTGAGTAGCTAGCATTCTCTCGCGGTGCTCAGATTTGCTGGCAATTTCGGTAGGGCTCATAACAGAAGTGTTAGTAGCAATAATGGCATCTGGCTTACAGATCTCGTCTAACTGCTTAAAAATATTCTGCTTGAGTTCCATATTTTCGGCCACACACTCCAACACATAATCGGCATCTTTGGCAGCCGCTTCCATGTCTTGGGTACAATTGACTCTGGCTAGAGTTGCATCAACTTCTTCTAATTTGCCTAAACCACGTTCGGCTAAAAAGGCAAGATCACTCTTCATAACCTGCATAGCCTCTTGCAAAGTTTCGGCCGTGCGACTAAAAAGATTAACCTGGTAGCCAGCGCTGGCAAAAACCATAGCAATACCGCTACCCATATGACCGCCGCCGATTATGGCAACTGTTTTTATATCTTCGATTTTTTTCATCTTTTTATCATAGCAGAGGCTCGAGTGCTTTTAGCATATCGTTTAGCGAATCTTGTTGCATAATTTTAGCTCGCAAATCAGATGCACCATCGAACCCGTTAATGTAGGCTTTGGCGAATTTTTTAAGGGTTTGAATAGAACGTTCGCCGTTGGGCCAAGTTTTGGCAAATAGCTCAACGTGTTTTTTATAAAGCTCAATTTTCTGCTTGGATATGAGTTCTGCCCATTCATCGGTTTTGGCAAATACAAACGGGTTAGCCAAAGCGCCACGGCCAATCATAATGCCATCTAATTTATACTTTTTAGCTAGTTCTTCGCCTTGCTGACGGTTCACAACGTCGCCGTTGCCAACAATTAGAGTATTAGGCGCAATTTTATCGCGCATTTCACGGATTTTACCAATATCTTCCCAGCGGGCTGGCACTTTGCTCATTTCTTTGGTAGTACGCCCGTGTACGGTTAGCATATCTACGCCTTGGCTTAAGATAAACTCTGGCCAGCTAAAATCTACTTTATTAAAGCCAGTGCGGATTTTAACGCTAACCGGCACTTTACCAGCCACGCCTTTTTTAGTAGCCGCAATTATTTCGGCCGCTAGCTCGCGATTATTTATTAAAGCCGAGCCACAACCGTTTTTAACCACGGATTTATCAGGACAGCCCATATTCACATCGACGGCGCTAAAACCCATCTTAACTAGCTCAGAAGCTGTCTTAAGGTAATTTTGTGGCTGTTTGCCCCAGATTTGGGCAAAGATGGGACGCTCTTTAGAACTAAATTGCAGTTTTGGCAATAATTTGTTTCGGCCGGGGCTTTGCAAGCCATCCACATTTACGAATTCGGTAACAAATAAATCCGGTTTAGCACAACTAGCAATAATCTGGCGGAAGACGGTGTCGGTAACATCGTCCATTGGCGCCAATACAAAGAATGGTTTCGATAAATTATTTATAAGATTTTGCACTAGCTACCATCTTAACTTGATTCTGGGCTAGGGGGAAGACAGCGACCAATAAGGCGCAACAATACTTCGGCCTCAACTGTAGATATCTCTTTTCTTGAGCTTGCCGAGACTATACGGGCACACATACCATTTAGATTGCCATATTCTTCCGACAAACAATGCCCTCTAATTTCCTCAACAAAACTCGAGATGTTATCGGGCACAATTTCTTGCACAGGTAGAATATCTTTTTTTGCGGGATATTTTGCCCTTGCCTTTTGTTCGGCTTCTACTGCGCCGAATTGACCCATATCCATCAACCTACCAAATTCTTCTTTTTGTTCTTGATTCATCTCTAGCTTGCTCTCAACTACTTCGTCGGAAGCGTCTTCTGTGGGAACAACTTGGCCCTCTCCTGTATCAGGAGCACCTTCTGTAACAACATTGTGGCCGGTGACATGGTTTTGGACTGCCTGCAGATCTCTAAAAAAGAACGGGTAGCGGAATTTAACCCAACCTATCAAGTCTAACTCATCCTCTCGCCTAGCCTCTTTGCCCACTAAAGCCTTTTCGGCACCTTTGTCGCTAAACAACGGCATTGTTCTTTCTTGATCTGGCTCCGGAACACTTTCTGGAAAATAAATAAACTCGGGCTCGGGACCATATTCATCCCAACTGTAGACACTCGATGGCTCCGGACCACCAATATCACCTTTGCCGGCAGGATCGCGATCAAAATGTATATCGCCAGTCATACTATTGTTATAGCATCATATGTGGTGGTTGTCTATTCCCAGCGGAACACGCGAAAAGCAATAATATAAATAACAACTGCCCAGATTGCCACCAAGCCAATCTGCGGACCGATTTCTAACAACCCCTTACCTTCGGTTACGATTAGCCGGATACCATCAATTACCGGTGTTAACGGTAAGTAGCCAGAAATATGCTGTATCCAATCTGGCATCAAAAAACGCGGAAAGAATGTACCAGATAAAAACATCATTGGGAACACTACTAGGTTGGCCAACGGCGCAGCCTGCCGTTCGTTCTTAGCCCAGCCACCGACCGCCAAGCCAATGCCATAAATAGTAAAAATACCCAGCAACACAAAAGCCGTAAAGCCAAAGAAGTTCCCAGCCATTTTTAAATCAAAAACAGTTACGGCAAAGGCAAATAAAATAGCTATGGCAATAATGCCGATTAAGATCTGAGACAGCACATTAGACAAGAAATACTGCCAAACTTTAATTGGAGTTGTATGCAAGCGGCGCAAAATACCCTGTTTTTTAAGCTCCGGGAACACATTGACCGGCCCAAAGATACCCAAGCCAATGATCGAAAAACCCAACAAGCCGGCAAAGGCAAAATCAAAAGGCTTGGAGCCACTTTTATTTGTAGAAACGGTGGCTACGCTAAATGGCATTTCTATGTCTGTAAATTGGGAATTAATGGCCTTAAACTGCTCCTGCAGCACCGAAGCCAATGTCTGGGCGGCCTGGGCAGCGTTTTCGTTGTAATAAACTTGCAACTGGCCAGAAGGAGAAGCGCTGTTTTTTGTCTGGCCGAAATCTTGCGGCAATACTAAAGTAGCATCAAGCTCGCCACGCATCATTTTTTCATCGGCACCATCGAGTGAGGTAATATTTTTATCAATTTTTAATAACTTATTCTGAGCAGACTGCTCAACAAACGATTGAGCAGTAAGAACTGCTAGATTCATTTATAAGAGCAACTTTAAAAGATATGCTGGCATTGCTCTTATACATCAGACCGAAAATCAGTAAAAATATCAGCGGGAAGATAATGGTGAAGAAAATAGCCAGCTTGTCCCTAAAGAACCGCTTGGCATTAAGACGAGAAAAAGTTAAGAACTGTACGCAGTGATTTTTTCATGTTAATCCCTTAAATGGTGACCGGTTAAATCAATAAAGACATCTTCTAGATTAGCCTGCTCTACGATATGCTTCTTTTTGAAGCCCCTAGCCAGCAATTGCTTAATCAAGACTTTGGGTGAATCTAGGGCAACAATCTTGCCGTTGTCCATAATGGCCACTCTGTCACAGAGCATTTCGGCCTCTTCCATATAGTGAGTAGTGATGATTACGGTGACCCCTTTGGCATTGATGCTTTTTACTAGCTCCCACAAATGGCGACGAGCTTGTGGATCTAACCCGGTAGTGGGCTCATCCATAAAAAAGACTTTGGGATTGTGTACCAGCGAAACGGCAATACTTAAGCGCTGTTTTTGACCACCAGACAGTTGTTCGACATAAGAGTCAGCCCTATCTAATAAATCAACATCGTCTAACAAAGTCTTGTAGTCGGCTTTTTCGCCGTAAGCGGCCGCAAACATTTCTATAACTTCTTTAAGTTTACTCTTATCTTGAAAAGCCGGGATCTGTGGCTGAACGCCAATAATATATTTTACTTTTTGGGGATCTTTAGAGACGTCGATGCCATTAATATGAGCACTGCCTTCATCTATCGGGCGAATAGTTTCGATCATTTCTAGGGTAGTGGTCTTACCGGCGCCGTTAGGCCCTAAGATACCAAAGACCTCTCCTTGCTTAACCGAAAAAGAGATATGGTCTACAACTGTTTGTCCGTTGTACTGTTTGTTAGGTTTTGGACTTTAACAATATCTTTCATTGGTTAATAGCTTATCATCATAAAAAGGACCGCTTTTTAAGAGCGGTCCTTTTTATTTTATAGACTTTACTTGTTTTTTTTGCGCTTGATGGTCAAGAAACCATTGCGTGGGTTTTCGTTGACCATAAAACCTGCTGGTAGAGCATCGATTGTCTCGGCTCTCTTGTCCTTGCTGAAGTAATAAATGGTTTGCTTTTTGCCACCGCGCAAGGTAACTTCCTTGGAATTCAAGAAGTAGGTTACCCCTTTTGAGTTCGTGTGCTGATAGGCCACTTTAATCTCCTTCTTACACTGTTAGTTGTACTCCTAACATACTCTGTTAGTTTTGCTCTTGTCAACACTTTTTTTATTTTTTTGTAAAACTACTTGATTAATAGCTAATGCTTTGGGTTACACTGCTTTTACAAGCATTAGCAACATAAAAGAGGTAAAGGGAGACTATGAGTGACTATTTGAATCGAGTTGGGCATCCTGCACCGGCCGTAAATCGAACTAATGTGGGCGGTCCCGTTCCACAACCCCTAACAGGGAGAGCAAAAAAATTAGGTTTTAAGGGCAAGGGCTTTAGGGCTTTCTCGGCCTTACTGTTAGCTTGCGTAGCCGTGCTACTAGTAGCTCTAGTTGTATATGTTTTTGTATACGGCAATAGCTCTGCTGATTTATCAGAAGCCAAAGATAACCAGTACCAGGCAGTATTCTTAAATAGTGCCGACGGGCAAGTCTATTTTGGTAAGCTTAGTCAGCTAAACAAAGACTACTACAAACTTACTGATATTTATTATGTAAGAGTAACTACCGTTCAGCCATCCGACGCAGAAACCACTGCTCAACAACAGATTTCCCTTGCCAAGCTTGGCAGCGAGATCCATGGCCCAGAAGATGCTATGTATATTTCTAAAGATACTGTAATGTTCTGGGAAAACTTAAAGGAAGATGGCCAAGTAGTAACCGCTATCCGCGAATACCAAAAGAATGGTACCGCAACTACTCCAACTCCTACTTCTACCCCAACACCGTCGACTACTAGATAATACTCAGCGTTACGAGCAATATAACCCTCCGTTAATAACGGGGGGTTATTGTTTTAGATACCTGCCAATAAACAAACCGGTTATTAATCTAATAATGAGCAATACCGCAAAAGCAATTGCGATTAGTAATGACCAGCCGGCTAAGTCTGGCGACCAAGTGGGGCTGGCAAAATCAAAGGTGTAAGCTTCTTTGGGTGGTAAATTTAGTTCTGGTAAATTTGAAGCATGGGAAGACACATAGCTTTGAATACACTGGGCCCTAACCGTTAACGGCACACTAGAGACCTCGCACTGCCTTTGGGCATCAACATAAACCTGATTAGCCGTACCCGTTAAGGCAGCAACCCTAGCCCTTTCGGCTTCGACGGCTCGATTGAATTCATTAACTAGTTGAATTGGCGGTTCAGTGCTATCGCCTACTCTTAAATCGGTGTTCATGTGACCGTAAACGAATTGCCTTAGGTTGTTCAAGGCTGTCTCAAGGTCACCGTCGGCCTGATCGGTTGCATAAACGGCCTGACGCAAGCGAGTCATCGTTAAATTATTTTGTCTTAGACCGTAAACGCAAATGCCAGAACTGATTATTAGGCCTGCAACTATACTCACCAAAGAGATAACTCGATAGTGGTGCCATTTGCCGTAAAAAGTATGAATGCTCATTTTGTAGTTGTTTCAGAAGCTTATGCTTTTATAGTAGCAGAAATCAAACGCCCATGGCATTAGCCAAGGGGTTTGTCGCCCGAAAGCTAATGGGTTAAGATTAATGGTATGCATGTCTACTTTTCGGGTATTGGTGGCGCCGGCATCGGGCCTTTGGCCTTAATTGCCCATCAAGCTGGCTATGATGTCTCTGGTTCAGATATGCAAGCTAGCCAGTATACAGAAATACTAAAGGCTAAGGGTGTAGAGTTACACATTGGGCAATCTGCCCAGCAAATAGCCTTAGAACACCAGCAGCGCCCAATTGATTGGATAGTTTTTTCATCGGCCATATTCTTTGATCCCAACAACGCCGAACTACAGTTCGCTAAACAAAATGGCATTAAATTTAGCAAGCGCGACGAGTTTTTGAACACTCTAATCAATGAACATAATCTAAAATTGATTGCCATAGCTGGCACGCACGGCAAGTCTACCACTACGGCTATGACGGTTTGGATTCTGAATCAGTTAAATATCCCCGTGAGCTACTCAGTTGGCGCTAAAATAGGCCTTGGTGCCAATAAAAAAGATATGGGGCACTACGACCCAAATGCTCAATACTTTGTTTATGAATGCGATGAGTTTGACCGTAACTTTTTAGCCTTCAAACCCTACCTAAGTATCATCACTTCTGTTGATTGGGATCACCACGATGTTTATCCAACGGCTGACGATTACAGCCAAGCTTTTAGACAGTTCATTAGTCAAAGCCAAACAGCTTTTATTTTTGATAGAGACGCGAAGTGTCTTAGCCTAGAACCCAGCGACAAATTAAAAATAATCGATATTGCAGACGAAAAGCTAAGTTCAATTAAGTTGCCCGGGCTACACAATCGGCAAAACGGTTGGTTGGCGGCTAAGGCTATCGGTAGTTGCCTGCAACTCGAAAACGACAAGGTAACGGATGCCGTTAACGCCTTCCCTGGCATATCTAGGCGCTTTGAACAAATAGCTACCAATATCTACAGTGACTATGCCCATACTCCCGAAGAAATTGCTGCAACCTTACAAATGGCCAGCGAACTATCCGACCGAGTTGTGGCCGTATACGAACCACTGACTAATCGGCGTCAGCATTATATGCAAGACGCCTACTACCACGTCTTTGAGCCGGTCAAAAAGGTTTACTGGGTGCCCAGCTACTTGGCCCGCGAAAACCCTGCCCAAGAAGTATTAACGCCAGAGTATTTAATCTCTAAATTAAGCTCCCAAACTAATGCTGTGGCTGCCAATAAAAACGACGCTCTACTAGAAGCCATTAAACAACATGCTTCAAGCGGTGACTTAGTTATTTGCCTGGCCGGAGGCGGCGGCAACAGCTTAGATGAATGGCTAAAACAGAGTTTGGCTAAATCACAGCCCTAACTGAGCGTCCGATACGGCCTGTGGCCCAAAATCAGCATAATCGTCAATCAGTTTTATGCGCTGGTCAATACTATTGGCATAATCATCAATATCAATGGCGTTTATAGGGCTAGTAATGTCTAGGCCAGTTCGGTCCATTGATTCAGTAGTCTCAATACCAAGTTGTATCTGCTTTACCGTTGTGTAGGCATCAGAACGTAAAAAGCCAAGCGTAGTGCCCAAAACCATGGCAGAGGCTATTAAAATAGCCAGAGCTATAGCCACGGTTGGATTAAGGCCTTTTATAGCTTCAGTTGGTGATTTATCGGCCATGGCTAAATTACCAGCCTTCTTTTTAGCTGCCCAAAAACATCGTCATCGGCATTTTGCATAACTGCTTTGAGTTGCAAAGACGAATCTAGCAACAATGCTCTTTTTAATCTCATGACTACCATGCCGGCTTGGAATAATACCGGCTGTTGCTGGCAGTTAACGCTAATTACGTCCGACAATGCCAGCTCATAATCTTCGGCTTTTACGCCAAAATCTTCTAAGGCTTGCTGTATTTTCCCGGTTAGTAAATCGGTTTCTGACGCATCAGCCCCCTGCCTAACCATCCTTAACTTGATGGCCTGAAGCTCTTGTTGGATAGTTGTATATAACGTATAGCGTTCTTCAATAAGCGAATCGGTACCTCTTTGAATTTTGTACAAAATCGTTTGAGCGTTTAAGCACTTAGCCGTAATGGCTGCTTGCTGCTCGCTGTTTAAGGCAATACTATTGTCTATTACTGCTTGTTGCAGGCGTTCAGTTGTAGTTGTTGGGGCTTGGGCTAGCACTGGCAGAGCAACAAATCCCAGGCAAATCAAACCAATAGCTAGCAATCTTTTTATCATGTTTTAATTGTAGCATTCTAAAAGATAATTTAAGGCGCTAAACGATTGATATCTCGCGGGAACAAAATAGCTTCTTTAACGTTGGCTAGGCCCAAAAGTTTTTGCACAAAACGATCGATTCCAAAACCACAGCCGCCATGCATTGGCAAGCCGTATTGAAAAGCTTGCAAGTAGTACTTATAGCCAGGATGGTTAATATCTAGGCCAGCTTGCTTCATTTGCTGAATCAGCTTTTCGTAGTGGTGCTCACGAACTGGGCAAGTAGCAATTTCTACGCCTCTAAACAATAGGTCCGCCCAAAGTGCAGTTTTAGGATTGTCGGGGTTAATGCCGTGGTAAAACTTCATAGCTTCTATGGGGAAATCGGTTGCAAAAACAGCTTCGCAGCCAAACTTTTCTTTAGCGTACTCACATATCCATTTTTCTTCGTCAGGGATTAAATCTTTTTCGTTAGTTGTGTCATTCTTGGTAGCTTTAGTGTAAAGCTCGTGGATTTCGGCAACACTAAAGCGTGGGAATTCGGGCTTTAGTTTTATGGGCTGTAGATTCAGCCGCTTTACCTGCTCGGCACAATCTTTAAAAACTCTTTGGGATGCTTCGTAAACTAGGCCCTGAACCATATCTAACACGTCACCGTGCTTTTCTATAAAGCCCATTTCTATATCTAACATCGTCACCTCGGTGACGTGCCGGGTTGTAGCCGATAACTCCGCTCGGTAAGCTGGCCCAATTTCAAACACTCTTTCAAAGACGCCAACCATAATCTGCTTATAAAACTGCGGGCTTTGGGCTAAAGTGGCTTCTTGGCCAAAATAATCTAATTTAAAAACTTCGGCGCCACCTTCGGTTGCTCCAGCTACTAGCTTAGGAGTCTGCATCTCTACAAAGTCATTGGCCCAAAGATACTCCCTAATAAAACGGTTTACTTCGGAACGGATTTTAAAAATGGCGGTTTCTTGCAGGTTGCGCAAGCCTACTACCCGATACTCAAATAAAGTGTCTAGGTTTTCCGACTGGTGATCTAGGGGTTTATCAATTTCTAGTGGAGGCGTATCGGTAACTGGCACTAAAACGTCAATTGTGGCCTCGTGCAACTCGGCGCCACCCGGAGCTCGTTCGTCTTTAAAAACCTTGCCCGTAACCGACATGACCGTGCCAATTTGTAGGCCTCTTAGTTTTTCGACTTCGTCTTTATCTTCAACCAAAACCTGGGCAACGCCCGATCGGTCACGTAAGTTAATAAAAGTTAATCCGCCCAGCAATCTTTTTTTGTGCAGCCAGCCAGATAAAGTAACTTTTTTATCGGCTTGACTAGCTATATCTTTGGCTAATGTTCTCATTAAAGCTAATTATAACAGATAGGCTGCTAGACGTTATGAGCAACCGTTTCTGGTTCTGCTGGCTTTTCTGGTAGATGATGTTTGGCTACAACTTTTTTATCGTCAAATTGCTCAAACTCATCACCCATTTGCCGGCCAATTATCTGTTCTAAAACATCTTCTACCGATAGCACGCCAACTACGTCTTCAAATTCATTAACAACTACAAACATGTGGTGTCGAACCTTAACAAAAGCCTTTAGGGCATGGTCTAGAGTTTGATGTTCATTAATAAAATAAACGTCTGGACGCATTACTTCAAAAGCTCTTTTTAGATCTTTTATCTGCAGGGCGTCTTTTATGAATAAGGTACCAACAATGTTTTGATTGGTGCCACGAATTACCGGGAACCGTGAATGGCCACTATCGTGCAGTTCACCAAGCACCACCGGCGTTAATTGCTCTTCAGCCTTTACAAAACAAACATCTTTTAAGGGCGTCATATGGTCGCCAATTAACTTATCACCAAAAACAAGCGCTTTTTCGGCAATTTTTAGTTCGTCGGGGTTAACATGATCAAACTCTTCGGCATTGTGCCGTAATATTTCTAGCAGTTCATCTTTACTTTGAATTAGTAAAATCGGCTCCGGTTGTATCCATTTACCAACGGCTTTTTCCCCGAACTGTAAGACCGGATAAGTAATTTTAAGTATCCTTTCAATGATTGGGCTAGCAATGGCTGCTAAATGAAGGCTCGGTTTGGGCCAACGGCTCCATGGTAAAACCGCATGAACCAAAATAATTAACGGTATGCTGATAACTAGCGTCCAGACTGATCCAACCATAATGTGTAACAGCAAGATTATTCCCGAAGTTAATATGCCCTGCCAAGACCACAATATAATCCATAGCTGAATGCCATAGGCTCTCACCGGATAGACAACCTTGGCATACGGATTACCAGCAAGTGACTGCCGCTTTAATTCCCTAACAGTCATGTACTCAAAACTTCTAATTAACAGCACAATAAAGAATGTTAATAAGATACTGGCGACTAACAAAATAATTTGAATCATAAGCTTCATTACTAAGGTAGCATAACTATAGCCATCCCAAAATAAAATAATGCTTTTTATGTTGGGATGGCTATGACAAAATCTAAAAAGGTGGCCTTATTTTTGGCCAAAACTGTTACAATAGCCGCTGTAAATTAATTTGTTGGAGGGATTGTGGATAAACGCTTTTTAGTGGTACTAGCCATACTAATCTTAGGCTTGGGTGGTCTATTTATATTTACAAAGGGTAGAAATTCCACAGATACTAGCGGTAGCGTTAGCAACCATGTTCGAGGCAGCGGCCCGGTAGAGATAACAGTGTACGGCGACTTCCAGTGCCCCGTTTGCCGTCCGTTCTACTACCTAGAAAAACAAATCTTAGAAAAATATCCTAACCAAATTACCCTTACTTTTAAGCATTTTCCTATCGATAGCATCCACCCCAATGCCAGAGCGGCTGCTAGAGCGGCCGAAGCTGCTGGCTTACAGGGTAAATTCTTTGAGATGCACGATATGCTTTACGAAAATCAAGACAGCTGGTCGGCAGCCAGTAACCCTCAAACTACATTTGAACAGTATGCCAGTAGCTTAGGCCTAGATCTCGGCCGGTTTAGTTCAGACTATGCCAGCGAAACCGTTAATGGCACTATTAATGCCGATAAAACAGCCAGCAGCAAAGTTGGCGTTGAAGGTACGCCAACTTATTTTTTGAATGGCGAGAAGCTTGACAATAACGACATCAACACCCTAGAGGGTTTTTCGGCTAAAATCGAAGCCGTCCTGCAAACTAGCGCCAATTAGTAAAGTTTAATATTCAATGTAAATCTGCCAAGAAGCCGGCTTGACTTTGACGTCAATATAATAAGACTTCGAACGGTGATTTTTGATTTTTATGAGCATAAAAAGCCTCACTTAACAGTGTGTATTTTTTAAGGCGTCACTTAATAAAGCTCTTACCTTTTTCTTTTTTTAATTTTTGTCTCCCGACTAGGACAATGAGGTTGATTCTAGCAAAACGCTTAACCTAAAGTCAAGGTCATTTTGTATTGAGACGGCCATAAGATTGCCCAGTAGGAATGTTTTACTGTATGCTTATTAAGGTTAAGGTAAACAAAAAATGAATGCGGATTTTTTTACTGAGCTTAGCGTAGTCATAGCCATCGGAGCTGTGATTGCATTGATAATGCGCCTTATTAGGCAGCCTCTAATTATTGGGTACATTTTAACTGGCCTAATTGTTGGGCCATCATTATTCAACTCCTCAACTAGCAGCCAAACAATTGATATCTTCGCTAGTATTGGCATCGCCCTTCTGCTATTCATTATCGGCCTCGGCCTAAACCCTCGAGTAATCCGAGAAGTCGGTAGGGTCGCGGCCATTGCCGGGTTAGTGCAGATGACCCTAACAACAATCGCTGGCTTCGCAGCTGGGCGAATGTTTGGATACAACAAAACCGAAAGCGTATTTGTTGGCCTAGCTTTAGCTTTTAGCAGTACAATTATCGTTTTAAAAATATTATCTGACAAAAAAGAGCACACCCGTTTGTACGGCAAAATTACTATCGGTATTCTGCTAATTCAAGATGTTTTGGCATCTATTGTTCTGATCTTTGTGGCTGCTAGAAGCGGCGGTAGCTTTTCGGCAACTACTTTACTAGCTTTAGCTGGCAAGGGAGCGCTAATTATCATCCCCATGTTCTTGATTAGCTACTTGATATTGCCAAAAATGAGCAAGCTTATTGCCAACAGCCAAGAGTTTCTGTTTTTATTCGCTATTGGTTGGGGTTTTGGGGCGGCCGCATTATTTGAACAATTAGGCTTTTCTATAGAAGTCGGCGCTTTGTTTGCTGGCGTTGCTTTGGCGGGCCTACCCTACGCCCAAGAGATTGCCGCCCGCTTAAGACCCTTAAGGGATTTCTTTGTAGTGGTATTCTTTATTGTTTTGGGCACCCGGCTTAGCTTTGATAACTTCGGCGCCGTATGGCTGCCAGTGGTTATCTTTTGTGCCATTGTTATGCTCTTTAAGCCACTTATTACTATGGGCCTAATGGGTATTTTAGGTTACACCAAAAATACCGGCTTTAGGGTAAGCACAGCCATAACCCAAACTAGTGAATTTTCGATTGTACTGGTAGTTTTGGGCGTACAACAAGGCTTAATCCGTGGTGATATCGTAAACATCATCACTATCGTTTCGCTGGTTACCATTGCTTTCTCGGCCTACCTTATGACCTACAGCACCAATTTATATAATCTGCTGCAACGTAATCTAACGCTGTTCGAAAGACGCAAGACCAAGCAAGAAAACTCCAATATTCAAAACTTCGATATGATTTTGTTCGGCTATAAAAAAGGTGGCAGCGAGTTTATTAGGGTTATGGAACAAATGGGCAAAAAGTTTGTGGTTGTCGACTACGACCCAGAAGTTGTTGATATTCTATCTAGCCAAGATATTAACTTTATCTACGGCGACGTTACCGACTTAGAGCTGTTGAGCGAACTAAACATGGCCCACGCCAAGCTGATAGTTTCTACAGTTAGCGACCACGACACCAACCTATTTTTGGTTGGCTGGTTAGAGCGTACTAATCCCAATGCCGTATTTGTTTGCGCTGCCGATTCGGCAAACCAGGCCTCTGAACTTTACGAAGCCGGCGCAGCTTATGTTATGATGCCCCACTATATTGGCAGCGAAAAGATTGGTGCCTTTATTAAACACAATGGCTTTAATAAAACCGAGTTTAAGCGTTTCCGTGAAAAACACTTAGAGTATTTACAGTCTCATTATTCTTAAAGGCTATAGGCTTTTGGCAGTGGCAATCTTAAGACTACCCTTGCCTTTGAGAGCATATCTATAAACTAAGGCGTAGGCACCAAACAGCACAGCGCTAAAAATTAGATCTCCAAGCAGTGTGTTCCTAAAAAATGGCAAAGCGTTTATATAACAGTTAGCCAGACCTTGAGCGGTAATTGGGTAGAGCCAACCTTGAGCCCAAACTGCAAAGTTAGTAACAACAAAAAAGAAAACCGATGCGCTTAAACTGGCACCAATGACTCTAGATGGGTTAATTTTGTGCAAAAAATGATTGCTAGCTAGAGCAATAACTAAAAAGCTACCCCAAGTTACCCACACCAGTGGATGCAAACCTATAATTAAGTCACTAACTATCATGGCGGCCAGCGGCAAGCTTAAAGCCCATCGTCTGGGTAATATTGCTCCGCCAAAAATAGCTATAGCCCCAATAGGCGCAAAGTTGGCTGGGTGTGGCAACAGCCTAAATAAAATCGCAAAAACCACCAAACTTAAAGCGATTAGCAATTTAATGGCACCATCTTGTTGAATCATCTTTTTTAATTTTTGCATTTAAAAGCTCTCCAGCTTCCATTCGATTTTATCACCGGCAATCGAATTATAGTCGCCAGCACCAACTGCTGCCTGCTGGCCATTTACGTAAAAGGCCCAGAATTCGCTCTTAGAGTCGTCCGCAACAAGCCCATTAATTGATGTTACGAATCCTTCGGGAGTAGCTTCGGCAGATGTTAGCTTTTTAAGGGTTGCCAAGGCTGTTTCGCCGGCAACGCCATCATAAGCAACCAACTTGCCATCGGGCGATATTTGAATACCGCTTGTGAGGGTTGCATCTTCAGCCTGAGCCGGCGACTGGACAACATTGGCATTATTAGTGATGCCATATAAACCCCAGCCACAAGCCCCCAAAACAACCGTCGTAATGATTGCAATTAATATTTTTTTCTGCATATTAGCCTCCTTTCCGTAAAAAGAAATTTGGCAAATAAAAAACTACCTCCAAGCGGTAGTTTTCAAAAACACCATTTTTCTGCTCGGAAAATTTTCTTGCTTAGGCGTATCTGGCTTGAGAGTTAAAACTCCCTTACAGTTGCGGCACAGCTCACGATTCACACGTGATTCCACTACTTAAACAAGCTACTTAAATTGTTAATAGTCTCATCATAAAGCTTTTTTAGTGAGTTTCAAAAGTATTTACTACATCAATCAAAAAGCTGTAGCCCCCTTTCATTGCGAACGCTGGCCTATGTCATGCATACCTTGATCATGCCAGGCGTATCGGCTGCCTTTAAGTTTACTAATTTCGATTTTTAAAGCGTTTAAGGTTATAATCTTAAGCAAAGGGAGGATTTTATGGAAGAAGTTAAGAAAGAAAGTGTAAAAGAAGAAAAGAAGGAAGTGGTTGAGGCCGAAAAAACTGTTGCTCCTAAACCAAAAGCAAAAGCTAGCGGCTTAGTGGTAGGGCTGTCGACCGCAGTTGTAGTTTTGGCGGCTAGCACTGGGTTTTTGGGTTGGCAGTATTTTGAAAAAAATAACTCAAACAAAGAGCAGTCCGCTCGAGTTACCAGCCTACAAGATGAGTTAGCTACTTCTAAAAAGAATGTATCGCGTCTAAATAGGCTGCTCGGTCTAGACGACAGCGACCCTACTCCAACACCAACGCCAACCGCCACACCGCTAGTTTCAGAAACAATGGCCGAAAACGTTGCGGCTGCTATCGATACCATGAACACCGCTGCACTAGAAGGCTATATGGCCGACTCGGTTTATGTAATTTATGCGGCTACCGAATATGCCGGCGACAGAACCCCCGCAGAAGCCATAGCCGATTTAGACTACCTATCTGGAGCAATAGGAACATGGGACTTCAACTTAGATGCCGCTACACTAGCTAGCTATGCAGCCGGTTGGTATGGCGACTACTTCACAGTATCTGACGTTTATGTAGATGAAGATACTCACCCACACTTAGTTGGCCAGTCGTCCGACGGCTATGTTGTATCGTTCTGTATCAACGAAGATGGCGATATCAACGGTATCTTTATAACCGGCAGCTACGAGTTATTACTGTAAGTTTATAAAGTCTTAAAATCTTTTAAACCAAGGATTTGTAAATCTGGTATTTTTTGGGTAATAAAAGTTTCCATATTTACTTTATGGCCAGCCCAATCACCCCACCAAAAGTCTGCCTGGGTTACCGTATCAAAGGGCATAACCTTAAAATTAGTTTCGGCAGCTGTGAAGTAATTCCAAGTCAGCACTGCAAAAGGGTCTCTTAAATTAATTTCGCCGTTCGCACTCTTTACTATGTCCAAACCCATAATGGCGCCAGTTAGCGTATAGAGCGGGTCTTCGGTGTGTATAGATAAAAAATTGCCAAGCGAGTACATCACGAAAGTCTTGTGGTTATCACTCCCTACAATCCATTCTGGCGGTTGCAGAACATGCGGATGAGTTCCAAAGATAATATCAACACCAATGCTAGCCAAGAATTGAGCTAGTTCACGTTGTTCGCTAGAGGGCTCTCTATCTTTTTCGACACCCCAATGCAAGCCTACAACGATTACATCGGCTACGCTCTTTGCCCTTTCAACGTCAGAGCGAATTAGCTCCTTATTGATAATATTAAGATTAAATGAATTGGGGCCGCTGCCACGATTGCTACCAAAGGTATAGCTTAAAAATGCCAGCTTAATGCCGTTCTTTTCAATAACTGGCGTTGCATCTCGGGTTTCTTGGCTATCGTAAACTCCAGACGTTATCGCTTCTTGCTGATGCTGCTGCCAAAAACTCAGAGTATTAGTCATACCAGCCAAGCCTCTGTCATAAGCATGGTTATTCGCTAATTGAATAATGTTAAAACCGGTATCAATAAAAGCGTCGCCTAGTTCTTGCGGACTATTCGCAACATACAAACCGCTTAGTCCCAGATCCACTCCGCCCAGTATCGTTTCTTCGTTAACAATATTAAAGTCGCCCTGTTGGATTATTGGTTTGACGTCAGTAAAAGCTGGCCTAAAGTCAAAAGTGTCGCCGTTATTAATACGAAAATCGTCATAAACATCATCGTGTATTAACATGTCACCCACCGCCATTAGCCTAGCGGTTCTATCGGTTTCGAGCTTGGGCTTGGAGCTTGATAGATTACCGACTGAAATATTTAGCAGACTAGCGTTGTCTAAATACCGCCAGG
Source organism: uncultured Candidatus Saccharibacteria bacterium (assembly GCA_963716565.1). Classification (GTDB taxonomy): domain Bacteria; phylum Patescibacteriota; class Saccharimonadia; order Saccharimonadales; family CAIOMD01. The sequence goes on along the minus strand of OY970318.1, from coordinate 679,390 downwards.
CAAAATAGCCGGCAGGCAGACTTAATGTTAAAGCGACAATTATCAAAAATGGCTTGATTCTTTTACTATTTTTTGGGAGGTGAAACTTCTTCACTTTTTTATTAAAAAGCTTTTTGTACTAGCTCAACGATAATTTTGCCCAAGCCAACTACTACTAATATACCCAAGCAGCCAGCAACATTACCGATTATAAAAAGTCTAATGTCATTTAAAATTAGCGACAGGGCAATAGCAACTACGCCCAAAGAAGGTATCGTGTCTAGCCCAGAAAATGGCGGAGCAATAAAAGCAGTCAGCGTAAATATAAAAATCATCAGGCCGCACAATCTTAGTACGCCTCTATTTTGCATAAGGTCATGCCTGCTAGATTTTGAATGTTTTTCGAACCATTTGAGTCGCCTATAAATAAAAGGGACTACTTTCTGTTCGGCGGTGCGACCAATACTAGCATGTTGCCATTTTTGAGGCAGCCAAATAGACCTGTGGCCAATAATTAGTTCTAAAGATAGAAGCATCACAATAATTTCAAAAATGTGGGTTACGCCGCCAGTTGGTAAAGGTAGAGCCGGAAAGCACATTAGAATAAAGAAGATTATTGCGAAGCTCTTTTCGCCAAATACTTCGTTTATGCTAGCTAAAGTTTTGGGCTTTTTGCTCTTTATCCAGAGCTCTAGCTCTTCACTAAATAACTTCTCTGTCATCACCCAATCATAACAGCGTTGGGGTCGACTAACAAACATAAGCAATAAACAGTTATAATATTGAGGTGAACAAATTTAAAACCAAAACGGTTTTTAAACGCTTGCTAGAACATCTAAAAAAGAACCAGCTCTTTTATGCGGTTTTCGCGGTTTTGCTTATAGGAATTACGACTTTTGCCTGGCTTTATTGTTTTAAGGTTTTGCCCAAATCCTACGTTACGGAATTGTACCTAGAGCCCGGCACTACCGTTGAAGATTTAATAACAAATAGTTCTGTGGGCAGCCAAACGGATGCTCAAAGCAGCCAATCCACTGGCAACAATCAATCTTCTGGTGGCGGCTCTTTGGGCACCCAAACGACACCCACGCCAACACCTTTAACTACTCCAGTAGCTACTCCTACACCAGCACCCGAAACTCCAACCGTGGTAGCTTTTTATGGCGATTCACAATCCGACACCGACGCCGAAGACACCTACCATCAAACGGTCGTTAACTACATTCTTGGCACTGCGGCCTATACCGTTTTTCATGCCGGTGATCTACTAGAAGATGGCACGGCAGATAGTTTAAACCGCTTTAACAACGTCACCTCCACTTTAAGGGCTACCCGTAATTTTTATTCTGCCCAAGGTAATAACGAAAGAGATTCTAGCGTTTATTTTGATAATTTTAGCTACCCAGGCAACGAACATTGGTTTTCGATTAATACCGGCAACTTACATATGGTAGTTTTAGATAATTATGCTTCGTCTGTCGCCGCTGGCTCAGAACAATACAACTGGCTGGCAGCCGATTTACAAAGTGCTGCCTCGCAACAGCGAATTACGGGCGTAATTTTTCACTACCCCGTTAATGGCGTTGGCGATTTAGCTAATTTGTTCACTAGCTACGGAGTCGACTTTGTAATACAAGGACATTGGCACTCTTTCCAAAAAGCCCAAATTAACGGAGTATATTATTTTGTTGGCACCGGCCAGCCTTCTTTGGGTTATATGCTAGGCTACATTTATTCTAACCGAGCCGAAATCTATGTTTATAACTCTGGCAATGGATTAATCGATTCTGCCTCTTTTAGCGGCAGATAATTTTTCAACTTAATAACTAGTTACAGCTTATTAATATAATCTAGCAATATTTGAGTATGTTCTTTGTTGCTATTTTTGTAGGCCGTAAATAATTCTTTGTAAATTTGCTCTATGCCTTTTCTCGCTTTATTCGCAGATTCTTTAGACATCTCACCGGTTTTTTCTAACTTTTTGAACATGTCTTTAATAATACTTTCTACCATACCGCTTTCTTTGAAGCCCTCAGTTACTGCACCATAAGCAAAAAAACCGGCCGAAATATCCGCCAAAGCATGCTGTTTAGATATTAAGCAAGATTCAATAATATCAACCGCTTGACTGTGTAGCCAATGTTGATACTGTCGGTAGTCTTTACCATTGGTATATTTTTTGATGACCCTATCAGCATTAAATAACGCATGACAAGTTATTTGTACGTGCAAGCTCGGGAACATACAGTTGGGTGGAACTAATTTTTTAATAATCCTAATCGCCAAGCCACCGCCCTCAGGCTTTATCATCGTCGTTTGTGTGTGCCTATAAACTGTTCCCGAGGTAATGTATAAATTTGCGAAGTCGTTAAAGAATTTTGTAGTATCTTCTCTTGCTTTGCGGCGGCCAAACTCTCGGTTAATAAAACCGACTACTCCTGCCGGATAAACAAGGTAGGACATATAAACACCAGTGCATTCTTTTAGCGGCATCTCGTCATCTACTTTTAGGATTACGTCTATCGGCCCATTTTTATATTTCCAGTGCGGTACTCCCCAGTCAATTACGGCTCTGCGTAACGAATAAAATACAGCTTTTGTATTCTTTATAGAACTAAAAACAGCAAGCAAACAGAATAAGCTGTTCTTAGTGTTAAAAATCTTACCATTAACTTTTTTACCGTTTATCTTTAGCAACTTAAATTCCCCTAGTAATGTCTAGCAGATTATACCAGATACCAACATTTGCCCGTTTGATAACTAGAATTAGCGCAGGGCTTGCATATTAAAACCCCTAGCCGCTAGCCCTTCGATAATACAAGGTACGGCATCGGCAGTCTTTTGTTTAGTGGAATGCATTAAAACACTAGCTCCAGCATAGGCGCCATTCAATACGTTAGAGCATATGCCATCCGAACCAAACCACGAAGTGTCAATAGATGAAACTCCCCATAAAATAACCGTGACTCCATTAGCAGCAGCAGCCGCATAAGTATCGGCGCTTTTGTTTCCACCTGGTGGCCTAAAATACGTTGGCCTCACGCCAGTAACGCTTGTAATCGCATCGATTGATTGTCTTATGTCGTTATACTGCCAATCGTAACTACGCTTACCGTAATCACCTACGGCATGCTCATAGCCATGCGTTTGTACGGCATGGCCCTCGGCAATTGCCCGTTGCAAGGCGGCAGCATCGGCGCCAACTCTAGAACCAAGTTCAAAAAAGGTTACTTTAACACCATAGCAGGCGACAGTGTTCATAATTTGATTGGCATAACCCATACCGTCGTCGAAAGTTAAATAAACTGTGCCGTTATTACCCGCGGCCACCGGCGTACGATTACCAATAACCGATTCGTGATAGGCAATTGGTAGGGCATAAGAACGAGAATCATTAGTCGCTAAGCCTTCAAAAATCTGCTTGGTGGCAACTTTGTCTAGCCAATTACCGCCACTACTAGCTAAATACTGGCAGCTCCCCAGTGCTGGGCTGGCATTATAAGTATCTACTTGGGCAGCGATTCCGTTGATAAGCTCATCTAGCTTGGCAGAAGACCAGCCAACTTGCACGTCAGAGTCATTTTTGGTTATTTCTAGGAGTGCAAAAAGCTGTTCTGTCGTTAATGTCTGGCTGTAAGCATCTTTTGTCAGAGTTAATGGTTGCCCAACAAGGGTCTGGATCTGTGATAATTTGGCCTCTAAATCGGCTTTGGTAATCGGGGCCGGAGTTGTATCTAAGAAAGCATCTGTAGTAAAAGAATTGTCTGCTAATAGCTCGGGCAGCTTTTGGCAACTCGAAGCTGGGCTAAATTGGCTGCCCGAGATATCGGCCGTTAACTTTATCTCCCCTTCAAAATAAACCGTTGCGTTTACTGGTACAACTGGGGGGATCGATATCACATTTAAAGCCTCTTGGCATTTTGTGCTATCAAGGATTACCACTGGTTTAACTATTGGGCTAATACGGCCCATTAACAATCGGTATTTATCCGTCAGGCTAAAATCATTAAACCGTAAAATGGCTTGCCCGGTAGCCTGTTCGTCAATGGCTAGGCCAAGATCGGTGGTCTTAAAAGCCCAACGATTCTCGCCATTTACTAGCGTAACTTCTTTAGATTCAAAATCAGTCTTTAGTTGTGTAAGTTGATCATTAAGCTGAAGAACATCCAATCCACCAACATTTACACCCAATACAGAAGCTTTAGAATAAGTTGTGCCTCGCCATAGTAAGCCACCCGATTGCCAGAACCACAACAGCCAAATCAAACCGGCTAGCACAATCAGCAAGATGGCCGACAGCCAATATTTTTTGTACCGCCATATAAGTTTAATTATTGCAGTAAACTTTTGCCAAACACGCAGTAATATCACAAATTAATAATAGCAAATCTATAAACGAGAACTGGTTGATGCTAAATAATAATCTTGCTATCATGCAAGCATGATGGATGCATATCCTACTTCAAAGGAGCGCCTGCTCTCTTCGAGCAAAGAAATAAAAATTTATGGGGCAGCAACTTTAGAGCGATATACCGAAGGCATGCTTGCCGCTGGTTTTAGAAAGCTTGCAGAAGCCGGTAATGAAGCCCCTAGGGGTACAATATTCCAGATTCATGGCAATGCCGATGCAAGGGCTGATGACGAAACCATTATGGAATCTTTAAGTAAAGAACTCACCGAAAACCCGGATAGTCCGGTTGTAGTGCTCTTACACCGACCAGATGAAATCCAAGATCGCCTACCCGAGTTGCACAACTTACTAGCCGACAGCCCAAGACAGCTTGGATTAGTTTTTCTTGGCGATATGCACATAGATGATGACTTCTACGATGTGCCAAGAGCCGTAAAGAAAGTTGTGCCTCACGGTTTCTTTGATATCGACAAGGAACCATTCAACCCTGAGCCTGAAGTAATTGTTGTTGGTACGCACACTACATGGGGCGACATGCGGGCAACTACTCATACTCTAGAAGTAATTGGTGAGGTATTTAAACAGGGTTCTGGCAATGCAACAGTTGTAGGGTATTTAGGCGGCAAGCCTGCTAGCGAACTAGGCATTGATAAGCTTCAAGCAGAATTCGCACAGTTGTTCCCAGATGTTGATGTTGAATTTCGCGACGCTCATACTGCCGATACTGACGCAGTTGTTGACGGCCAAAACATCATCCTAGTTGACGCCCAGAACCAACAGCCCAAGGACATGGCAATCACTTTTAATACCCAAATGTACTTTTATGGCAATAAAGTGCGCACAGGTGAAAGTTCGGGGTCGCTACATTTAGGCGCAAGCTACCCAGTAATTATCGAGATGAACGGGTCAGAAAAGATAGAAGGACTCGAAGTTATTAAAGCTCCCTACAACAAAGCGACTGGCGATATTGAGTCAGTTGACTTTGCCGAAGCTGCAGCCCAGATTTGCAAAGTAATCAACGATAGGTCGTATATAGATTCGCTCAAACACAATCGCGAACAAGCATTAAAGTTTAATAATGTGTACGTCGCGACACAATTGCTAAATCTGCTCAAGCAACTTTAGTAGTTGGCTCCGGAGGCCGAGAGCACTTTGCTTCGCTCGTTATCTCCGCTAATCGCTTCACGAACCGGCCCTACGGGCAATCCGGTTCTAGCCGATTCTCTTCGAGAATCTAAGAATTAAAAAGGCCAGATAAATCTGACCTTCTTAATTCTTGGCTCCGCATACCGGTCATGAACCATTCTACAGTGTTATGGGGCAAAAAACGAGACAAATGGGACACTGCACGCCTATAGTGAAAAGTGTCTCATTTTTATTGGATAACGGAGGTTATTTATGGCATACAAATCTAAAAAGCTCAAACAAAAGTCGCACACACTAACACGCAAAGAGCTTATGGAACGTGATGCTCTGGCATTTGCGGCACTGCTCTACGACATTTATCAAGAAAAGAAGCGAAAGGAACAATCAGATGAAATATTACAAGATATCAGAAAAATACCTGAAGGAGTTTAGGGCACTATGTGACGAAAAAGGCATTAAATATGAAACAGATGCTGAATATGAAGAAGCTGCTAGAAATCTCGTAGGTTTTGTAGATGTCTTAGTTGAAATGGATATGGCAAAACGTGCTTTAAAAAAGCAGCTCGAAACCGAGCCAAAGGGTTTTGCGCTCGAAGGTAAAGGTCGTAATTGTTCACTCTGTGGCCGAAGTGTCTATGAGGGCGATGGCTGGTACGACAAATGGGGCTTCAAATGTATGAATTGCCAAGATGCAGTAAATAAACGCAAAATTCCAGGATCACTATGTGGTGACTGGGATCATAAGAAATGCATCACAGACTCCACCCTATCGTGGAAATCTGGTCTACATGCTCAGACAATACGAAAACTCATACGTAGTGGCGAAATAAAGGCACGACCAATCCCTAATGGCCCATATATGATTCTTCGCAAAGATAACCAGAATATCGCAGCTGTGTTAGAGCGTGAGCAGAAGATTCATGCTGAGAAAGCCAAGAAACTATAGACTAAATTGGCTTTCAATATATGCAAGTAGTTTGGGACTATTGTCGAGCAGATAGGCATGGCCTTGCGGAGCAGTAAAACCGTGCTCCTTTAGTACCTTGAGCGACAGGCCATAGCTATTTAGCTCACTCGCTAATTTTAGCCTACTGAACCGTGCCCGTGTTACGTCATTCGGGTATGCATGACCAGGCCAAAATTCATGGTCTTTTAACTTTTCTTCAAAAGATAAATTAGTTTTTGTAACGGTGGTTTTGTAGACAATACCACCTCGCCCTCGTGGTGGAATGACTTCGTATATGTATACCGTATCTCCAGCCTCAAAGTTGTTTGTAGTCACCCAGTCCATCAGCTTGTCATTCGCCGCAAGTGAACCCTTGGCGTTGTATGTTTCTGGATTTGAGGAGATGACCCAACTACTCATGATTTAAGCCTTTTCATAAGCTCAATGGTCGCATCATATGTCCACATCGGTATAGTTTTATCACTACCCGTATTACCTTGTAAATCTATATCGTGCTCGACCATTGAATCGAGTAATCTGAATTGGTTCCCGATGCCAACATATAGACCATAATCGGGCTTATCCCTATTCATCCGAAAAACTCGGAATGTATATTTATACTCAGGTTTATGCGTGTATATATCCTCATCGCCACGCCAGCCTGGGTATGACAATGTTGTTTTCTGAAATTTAAAACCTTTGCAAAGTAGTATCGACTTGAACTTTTCTCTAGTCATAGACTCATTATCTAATAACGAACCTTATATTTAAAGCATCTTGCTCTTATGTGGATCTGAGATAAGCATGGGGGCTAAAGGAAACTTAGCTAGGTCTTTGGCCGAACCAACGCTTTCGATATTAAAAGGTGTAGTTGAGCCGATAGTCTTAAACCACTTGCTAGGAGTTGGTGACAGAGCGGCGAAAATGCCAAGCGGTATATTTTTAGGTTTAGTGCGCTTCACGGCCTGAAAAGCTACCCAGAATCGTTTAGCGTGCAGTTCGTTTTGATATATCTCTTCAACGAACACTGCGGGATTTTCGGCCTTGAGGGGCGAAATAATCCATTCCCGAACCATTCTACCGACTCGTTCCCCATTTTTTATGCCAGTATAGCCAATGATAATTCGCACAAAATCCGCAGATGACGATATGTTTTTTATAAATACTTGGTAACGGCCACAGCCAATGCTAGTTAGATAAACCGAATAATCCTGTGACTTTAGCTTTTTCATAGTGCCCACACCCTAGCTTGGTTACCAAAATAAGTAAAGAATTTTTAACTGTTGTAAATTCCACGGACCCAGAATAGACTACCTTGCACCAGAAGTGATATTTGTGGGCTTTTTACTCTGTTTTTCACCTTTGACAGCTAACAACTGCCCATGCTTAACTGGTGTTATCAACTGCGTGTAAATTTCACGGGATACAAGCGTTTCGCAAGTTGACCAAAGGCTTATAGCCAAGATTAATAACTAATTTTGGTTAGCCATGGTTAACAAAGCGAAACGTTTTTTATTTTTGCTACAAATATCATGGATCCAATTCGAAGGGAGTTTTTGTTATGGCAAAAACTAACGAGCTACAAATACAAACAGTAAAAATAAACGAACTAAAGGCATCAGACTATAATCCTCGAAAATGGTCAGAGGCTGCAATCCAGCAATTAGTGGATAGTATAAAAAGGTTTGGATTTGTCGATCCATTACTAGTAAATGGAGCGCCGAATAGAAAGAACATTGTAATTGGCGGACATTTTCGGCTTAAGGTCGCCAAAGACCTAGGATACACAGAGGTGCCTGTTGTCTACGTAAACATTCCGGAGCTGGGAAGAGAAAAAGAGCTAAATCTTCGGTTAAACAAAAACTTGGGGGAATTTGATAACGCGCTTTTAGCAGAACTCTTTACCGAAAAAGAACTTGTAGATATTGGTTGGGTCAGCGAGGAACTAGATAACATCTTTGATGTAGACGAAGAACCAGATAACTTCGATTTACGTGTGGCTCTCAGCAAAGCCGGAGTCAGGGATGTCAATGCTAAAACGGGAGACATCTACCAACTTGGCGAATCTCGTCTTATGGTAGGTGACAGCATGAACCCTGAACACTTCGCCCTACTCATGAACGGTAACAGGGCGGATATGTGCCTTACTGACCCGCCGTACATTTTAGACTATCTTCGCGCTAAGCGGCACGGTAAGCCAACTGATGGCTTCGGTTCCAAAAGAAATCGCCGCTACATAGGCACTGATGAGTTGCCATCGGATTTTACCGAAAAGTGGATGAAAAATGTGGCTAATCATGCCAAACCAGATTTCAGTATCATCTGCTATGAAAATTGGAAGAACATCCGGACTATTTGGTCAGGTTTCGAAGCTCAAGGTTGGAAAGTAAAAAACATGCTTGTTTGGCATTTGCCAAATCGTAACCAAGGATTCGCTGCTAAGTACAAGTTTTTTAGCAAATATGACATTGCGATGGTCGGTGGTAGTGGCAATGTGGCATATAACCACGAAGATGAAGAAGAACCCTTGCAGGAAACCTACGAAACCGCACTCTTTGCCACGGCTGGTAAGCCACAATGGGAGGGTTATGAAAAAGGTAAAAAATATCAACCAACTGACTTCATTGAACGCAATGCAGCAGACGAGAAAAGCTCTGGGCAAGGTGTCATATTTGGCATTAAACCGCTGGAGATACTGATACCTTACATAAAGGTGCTTACAAAACGTGATGACCTGGTAGTTGAGCCGTTCTGTGGATCGGGGAGCACCCTTATAGCAGCAACAAAACTGAAGCGTCGGTGCTACACCATGGAGAAACAGCCAATTTATGCCGAAGTCGCACTAGCTCGTTGGGAAAAAGTGACTGGTATAAAAAGAGTGCTAATCCATGAAGCCAAGGAATAAAAATCAGAGACGGATACTAAATGAGCTGGAGGATAATCCACTCATTGAAAGGGCCTGCAAAAAAGTCGGCATTGCTCGCTCCACCTTTTATAGGTGGTGCGGGTCTAATCCTGGGTTCAAAGAGCAGGCCGAGGCTGTGATCGCACGAGGTCGTGACAAAATGAATGATTTTGCAGAGTCGAAATTATTGGAAGCTATTAACTCTGGCAATATGCAAGGCATACGATATTGGCTTGATCACAATTCCAAGCGATATGCCGGAGTGAGTGTAGCCGAGCTTAAAAGATTGAGATTCTTCGAATCAATTGCATTTGACCTTCTAAACGCCGCTGCAGCTAAAAGCGACTTAGCGGTGCTTAAAATGATTACCCAGATTCGTGAGCAAGTAGAAAAACAGATAGAGGACGAAAGGAACAGAACTGATATATAATAAAAATGTCTAGATCAGAGCAAACAGCAATGCAAGATTGTTCTTGCGTAGTGGTGCCAATAAATGGGCAGCTACGCGAAAAAGCAGGCATCACTGCTTGCTCTGGTCTAGACAATCTAGCGTGGCTGTCCTTTTTGTATGGACTTCCTCGCAAGATCGCGTCATCAATTAGACGGAGGAAGTAAATGCAAAAGAATAAAGCAACGGGTAAAAAATGGTATTTCAAATGGTGGGCTATTTTGGGCATGTTAATACTGCTATCTATGGTAGTAAGCACGTTTAACGATATTGACTCTAAATCTAAAGAGGCTGGCCAAAACAATACGACAACGACCAAAACAACAGCAAATTCCACGCCCACACCAACAAAAGTATCTAGCGACCCAGATACTTTAAATGTTAGTGCTTCATACAATGCAGACGGAATAACGTTTATAAATAACGAGGCAAAGGATTTCTCGGGCTGTAAATTTACCCTAAATCAAGATTACAAATATATGTCTGGTGCGGCTTATAGCGTTATCTCTGGTCAGCATGCAGCCTTAAATTTCGCTGATTTTACCGAAAAGGACGGTACCCGCTTTAATGTCTTTCAAATAAAGCCTAAGTACTTATATGCAACATGTTACAGGGAAAATGGCGACTACGGCTCCACGGATATTTTTTGGGACTAGTTGTAAGAGTAGCTGATATTAGCCTGGACTTTTGATACCATTGCAGTACGTTCTATGTGGTGGTTGTATATTCCAGAACATAAGTTCTAGTCAGGGGAAGACAAAACTGTAATTAATTGTTAGACTATTAAGTATGCTAGAAGAAAATAACGAAAAACCTAAACGAAAACTCGTCAATAAGCTCAATGATTTGACTGCAAAAGAGTGGCTACCTGAGACAATTTCTGTATTTGTACAAAAAGGTCTCGGTGCTGGACATGACGATGCAAAAATAGAGAAAATGCACCCAGCACCATACTCATTTCAAGATGTTGCTCGGCTTATAAGGTTCTTCACAAAAAAAGGCGATACGGTATTCGATCCATTTCTGGGGGTCGCTTCTACGCTCAAGGCTGCTGCAATTGAGGGGCGAAAAGGAGTAGGAATTGAGCTTGTTGAAAAGTTCTACGATTTGAGCCTTGAAAGATTAGACAAAGAAGTAGATGATTCATCCGAGCAAAGAGTGATTCACGGTGATTCAATAAAAGAGATTAAAAAGCTGAAAGATAACAGCGTCGATCTTCTTGTAACAAGCCCACCTTACTGGACTATCTTAAACAAAAAGCCTGACCACAAAACTAAGGAGAGACAGGCCAATAATCTTGACCTGAACTATAGTGAGCTAAAAGAGGATCTTGCCAATATAGAAAATTACGAAGATTTTATTGACATACTCTCTAAATTTTTCATTGATTGCGGAAGAATACTGAAACCAAAAAAATATATGTGTATCGTTGTGAGCGATTTCAGACATAAAGATCAGTTTTATCTATTTCATGCCGACCTCGCAAAAAAGATTGAAGATTCTGGCGAATTTAAGCTTAAGGGGATGACCGTGCTATACCAAAGACATAAAAAAATATTTCCCTATGGTTACCCCTATTCGTATGTGCCAAACATGCACCATCAGTACATAATAATTCTACAAAGTACCAAGGATAGTGATGCTAAAAAGTAACCAAGTACATCAGGGCGATGTGGTGAAACTATTGAAGAAAATAGACGATAGTAGCATTGACCTGATTATTGCCGATCCTCCTTATGGCATGGAAAAGGATAAAGAATTCCAAGTGGGCATAAAGTGGACTCTAAATGATCGAGATGTGTGGCTGAAATGGTCTGAAAAGTGGCTAAGTGAGTCACATAGAGTATTAAAAGATGGTGGTTCGATATTTGTCTACGGGATACACCACAACATAGGCTACATACAGAAAATGCTTTATGACCTTGGGTTCGATTATGGAAGAATGTTTATTTGGCACTATAAGAACGGCTTTTCTCCCTATAAAAATCGTCCGGCAGCTACGTACGAACCACTATTATGGTTCCATAAAGGAAATGGTTACACATACCACCAAATCAGAGAGCCATACTTGAGCACCGAAAGACTGAAAAATAAAATAATAAAGAATGGTAAGGTTTGGACTCCTAACCCTCTAGGGAAACACGCAGGAGACATATGGGATATACCAACGCTTGCGGGTAAAAGGTTTGCTGGCGAAAAGTACCCACACCCAACCCAAAAACCCCTAACTATATGCGATAAGATTGTTAAGCATTTTTCAAATGAAGGTGACTTGGTGCTAGTACCATTCGCTGGATCCGGAAGTGAGTGCGTGAGTGCCAAAAAGAATCATAGGAACTATGTCGGCATAGAGCTAAACCCCGAATATGTTCAAATGGCTAAGGACAGAATCTCAAAATCCACCTACGAGCCTACAGCTCTTGATTTAGACCAATCTTCTTAATCCTATTGCAAAATAATTTTTGTGAGTTTGTAGCCGACTCTTGCCTGAACTATAATGACAGGGATATGATCAGATTTCCCAACCCAGGGTCAGATATTAGCCAGCTGATTAACATCTTCAAGCTACTCTATGCCAACTTAGCTAATGCTCAATCTTTCGATCTGAACAATATGGCAGACATTATGGTAGCTGAGAATGTTGCAAGCTCATCCGGCTATATTGGAGCACAAGCACTTGAAAAATCATATGAGCGAAAAGATACGTCTAGGAACCCTTTATATAACCAAGCCAAAATGTACGCTGAGGTTTATCGTTTCTTGGGCTGGATTGTTTCCAGCGAGGATGCTGCATTAAGATTTAATTTCACATTCCTAGGTGTCCACGTTGCCACTGCTGGGGAGTCGTCTGGTAAATTGTTCGAACAATGTTTACTTGGCATAAATTATCCTAACAAGATATTGGACGTTAAGTTCCGCGATATTAACAAGCCGTTTGTTAGTATCATGAGGACTGTGTCGCTACTGGACGGTGAAATTTGTCGAGATGAAATTTTAATCGGACCAATGAATTTATCGAATGGATATAACAATGATGAAATTGAGAATACGTCCGATACGATTAAAAATCTTCGAATCACAAAGAAATACTCCAACCTCAAAGCAGAGCTGAAAAAATTATCACACGATCTCGGAATCGAAATAAATACAATGAGAAACTACACTCGGTTTGTTATTTCTGCCTTGGTTTTTTGCGGATGGCTAAAAAAGGATATCAGCAACGTCTATGGCTCGAAAAAAGATTTCCTAAAAATTACCCCCAAAGGTACTGCATTGATTGCATGGCTAGACGAGGTTGCCTCCATTAATGGAAGCGTACTACTAGAAAAAGATCAAACAATAATCAATTCGGTTTCTAAAGTAGGCTTTCTCCAAATGTTAAGGAGAGCAGACTTTCTTGTTGATGAGGAGCTCGACGCTATGGAGGTTGAGATCAATGAAATTGCAGAAACCTTTGGAGCAAAAAAGGTGCTATTTTCTCCCTACCAATACTTTGATAAACAAAGCATAAAAGATGTACTGCCCGATTACGAAACTGATATCGGAGATAAGACTGTAGACTTCGCGGTGAGTCGGTCTACCGCCATTGGCTATACTTTTAAATCGGACAAGTCAATCGGGGTAGTTCATACCACTACCGCGAAACGTAACAGTGCCAAGCATGAATTACTAGAAACATTGAATGACTGCAAGAACGATACACACGACGCAATTAGGGTTATGAGCGGCAAGGCCATCACTATGAAGCAGATGGAGTTTTACCCATTTGTGGCTGAGTTATTTCAAATTATTTTTGGCTTGGACGCTAGAGCGCCACAGGCAGGCGTAAATAACGAGCGATTTGATGTCATTATCCCGGATAAAAAATTCTCAATCCCAGTAGAAGTTAAATCGCCAACAGAAGAGGTAATGCTCTCAGTGAAAGCCGTACGGCAAGCTTTAGAAAACAAGGTTGTTTTGCTTTCAAGATATGGTAAATACTACCCTACTATTCCTGAAATTAGCACCTTTGCAGTCGGATATAACATACCAAACGAACGCTCTGATGTTTATAAACTGATAGAGGATATTCATACTTTGTATGGCGTCAATATAGCTATAGCAGATATGGATATTCTTCTCTCGGCAGCGTATTACTGTCTATTGAACGACAAGAACTATCTAATTTCTGATTTTTCGGACGTGAGAGGAGTAATTAGCTTTGCAAATCTATAAAACTAAACAACAGTCGAAGCCCGAAGAGAAAGACTATATTTCGGAGCTTGTAAACAATGACTTTGATTTAAGCCAAAAGATGGATCTGTTGGTGTCAAGTTATCAACGGCTAAAACTAGACCCAAATGGTTTTAGATACTTAATTAAAGCTCTTTGTGACAAATTAGGTCTAGAGGCGCATTTCCCTCGCAAGGGTGATGTAAATGAAAGATACGATGTACTTATTGATGACCCAAGTAACGACCATAAAATAGTCTGTGAGGTTGAGATACCGTCAACCGCAGTCTTAGACGCACCACGAAATCTCTTAGATGACATAGCGGTATTAGTAAGTAGACGTGGAATAAAACGCGATAATCTAATACCTCTTGTTATTTGTTGGGATTTTCCCAATAACAGAACTGATTATTGGAATGTCGTTAAAGACATAAAAGAAGTGCTGGGTGTAGAAATAAAAACTTGCAGTATACTCGGCATGGCCGTTCTTGCGTGGACTGAAAATGGTTTTGATGCTAGAAGTGATGCGTATTACCTCGACTCTGTTAAAAATTCCCTAGATAATTTATTAGAGATACTAATGGATCACGACATAGACCAACAGAAGTACAAAGGACTCTTTTGCCCTATTAAGTAGTCAATTTGGGCTAGACTTCAGTAACTATCGCGGTATTCTTTGTCCTACTATGGAAACAAAAGCGCCAGAACTTAAATATTGTCTATATGCCCGTAAGTCAAGCGAATCGGATGAGCGACAAACTATGAGCATCGACTCACAGTTAAAAGAAATGCGAGCTTTAGCAGAGAACGAACAGTTGAGTATTGTTTGCGAACTCCAGGAAAGCCATTCTGCCAAAGAATCTGGGCAACGACCCACTTACAACCAGTTACTCGAAGGATTACGTAATAAAGAATACAATGCTGTGCTCACATGGGCACCCGATCGTCTTAGCAGGAATGCTGGCGACTTAGGATCGATAGTCGACTTAATGGATCAAGGTAAGCTACTACACATTCGTACATATTCACAAACGTTTACCAACAACCCAAATGAAAAATTCTTACTGATGATCCTTTGCTCGCAAGCAAAACTAGAAAACGATAACAAAAGCGTGAATGTCAAAAGAGGGATTAAGGCAAAGTGCGAAATGGGTTGGCGACCCGGAGCGGCTCCACTGGGTTATATGAACCGCCATTTTGGAGGCATAAAAGACATAATCCCCGACCCGGAGCGAGCAGAAATAATAGCCGAAATGTTTAGAAAAGCTGGGCAAGATGGCTGGAGCGGCAGAAGATTAAAAGATTGGTTTGACAATCAAAGCTTCACAAATCGTTCAGGGAGACCAATTACTCTTAGCCAAATATTTATTATTCTGACTACAACCTTTTACTACGGAGAGTTTGAATATCCGGAAGGTTCAGGTAAGTGGTTCAAGGGTTCGCATAAACCACTAATATCTAAAGAGCTATTTGAGCTTGTTCAGCAAACTAGAGGCACCTACAAAGGCATTTGGGGATCAAAACAGTTTGCATTCCGTGGTTTACTGAAATGCGGACGCTGCGGGGCAGATATAACCGCACAGGAGAAATTCAAGAAGTTAAAGAACGGTGAAATTAATCGTCATGTCTATTACAACTGTACAAAACGAGTAGACCCGAATTGCCAAGAGAAATATATAAACGAGAATAACCTATGTACACTAATACAAGAATTCATCGAAAAGAATTATGACAAAATTGAAATCACTGACAAATTGCGCGCGAAAATAGAGAAACATCTTGGTGTTACGAGAACACTTCTTAACCACTACAAAATCGAGGTAGAACTAGATACTCCCCTAATTGAATACTCAAGATATGTCTTATCAAAAGGAACCGAATGTGAAAAAACAGCTTTCGCTTGTGGTCTTATTACGCGGTTAAGCATCAAGAATGGATCCCTACTGTTCATGAAGCCTTAGGGCGCATTAGTCAAGCGTAAACGGCTTTTCTTTTTTTGATGTCTTAAACCTGGACCGGGTTTCTGTTAATTTTGTATCAATAATTGTAAAAATTTTATCTACATCTGCCTGATCATAGCTATATAAAGTCTTGTTGCCGGTGTTACCAATCAAACGAATATCATTGAGGATTCTGTTTGTTCGTTTTTCCGCAATCCTCTTAAAACGCGCCTTACGTGCTTCGGGGGTATACATATCTTTCCTATAGCCACTATTTTGTTCATTTATATCCATAATATATACATATATACCATATTATGTATTATAAATCAATACTTTTCTTGAAGATATAAATCTCTATCAGTGCCTTTGTAGAGTATTTATACGCACATAACGATACCTCTGGCTTGCTTATTTTATGCATATCTGCTAAAATAACGTCAGAGAATCAAAATAAAATTTGAGACTCTGTGAGCTGGATGTCTATCCAGTATTTAAACCAAGCTGGAAAAGGAAAGATGCCAGCGGTAACTGGCATCTTAGGTATACAAGAATCTTACCCTCGTATACCTTCTATCCTATCAAGCTCTAATATAAGCGGTCAATACCAACCGCAGAATAGGATGAAGGTTTTCCACATGGGCTCATCAGTAGCACGAAAATCAAATGACCGGCCTGTCATTAATAGGCCAAAATCAAATAGTAGTGTTGTAGGCACGGGCGGCGGTATAGGATCCGACGCGCAACCGGTAGACATCAATAATGTCTGCCCGCTAGCCTTCGATACTAAACTAAGCAACCAAACGGTGTCGATTGGTACCAAGTTGATCTTAGACAAACAGCTGCTAAAGACTGTTGCCGGCACAATAGTTGGTCAATTGACTACGCTACAACACAAAATAGTGAAGCAATGTGCCGGTATGGGCTATGCATACAACTATGCTGAAGTGGTTGATAAAAAAGGCGTACGCTATGCGGAGATCAAGCGATAGCAACCAGGTCTCTCTGTTTGCCAGTGCTTATTGTGACGCGAGTTCATGTGCACCCAATCTCATAGCAAAGGACGAAAAGGCACTGGTGCGTGAGCGATGCCCTGGCGATAATCGGGGCATCGTAGATTGTCATAGCACTAACTTGCAGGAGTATATAGCAGACGCTGGCGGATTGGACTTTGCCAATAAGCCCATAATGACCGGCTCACCAGTGATGCCAGATGAATTAGTTGTGGTACCTTCAGGATGCTTTGATTGGGACCCAGAACTATTCCCTAAAATAGTTGGCATAAACCTTAAGGATATACTAAGTACCAAGCCCAAATTGCGTTGGGGGCACTACTATATGCGTGATGGTGTCCACATATCTCTATCTGCATTAGATAGACCAGCGTTTCGAGGCAAAAAGATTGTACTCTTTAGTAGCTATATAGATGTCGTCATCGAAAAACTATGGTTTGATAAACATGAAATATCACTTTTTCAAGAGATAGCTAAAGGCGGCTTCTATGCCGTCACTGGTATGAATTTTTCGCTATTCTTACATGAGTGCCCCATGGGCCAGTTAATCAACTTGAATAAGTCGCTCTCCTATGTTCATGAACTTAGCAAGTTGGGCGTGCCAGTTATACCACACATCTATGCCGTAAACGATCATCAGCGAGCAAAAATAGTCGAATACCTTAAGAACAACCCCAGCATCAATACGGTTGTAATTAACACCCAATTACAGCGTGATGTGTTCTCCGCCAATGAAGCCACGAAGACGATTGAAGCAGTACTTCAAAATACAAGTTGCCGCATAATCCTTAATGGTAGAAAGTTGATGGTATCCGCAGACTATTCTGCCGAGCGCATAATTATAGCCAACCAACAAGGTCTTAAACAGCGAGCCATAATAGAAAAAGCAAGCGAACGATTACTGGCTCGACAAGCGCTGCCGGCAATAGAAGAAGAGACACCGCTATACTTTCAAAAAACGATATTGGTCTAGGAACACAGTCAGCCTTTGTACTGCTTGATTCTCATATAGCTTACGGTCGGTTCTAGAACCAAGCGCAGGAGTTAATGAATCAAAAACCGCCATTTCTGGCGGTTCCGATGTTAAAGGTACTTAAAATCTTATTCAGCAAATCGTTTCCGTACAAGAGGCCAAATGAGTGAACGGTCTAGGAACACGGTCACGTCATTTGGCTGCTTGCTTTGGCTCCGGAGGCCGGGCTCGAACCGGCAACCTCGAAGTTAACAGCTTCTTGCTCCACCATTGAGCTACTCCGGAATATCTAAAATAACGTACTGGCCCCGCGCAAGGCTAACCTTTGGCAAATTATAGGGGTAAAATGGCCTTTAGTCAACGCCAAAGACATGGCACTTCCTATTGACAGTTATAGTGTTTATGCTTATGTTATTAGTATTAAGCAAAGTGAAATAAAAACATGAGTGAAACAAAATTAGAACCAAATATTAACAAATCTACAACCAACGAAAAGGGCTATAAGAAGCTTTTAAGCCTCAAGTTTATTTTGCCAGCATTGCTGATATTGGCAGCAATAGGCCTAGTGTTGTATTTGTTTGTTATTAAAGGTGATGATCAGACTGAGCCAAGTGCTACTAATGGAACTACTGCAAATAATTCAAGCCATCCTACGGCCACTCCCACGTCAACGTCAACGCCAACTCCAACTGCCAATTCATCTACACCAACCGCTACCCCAACTCCAAGTTCTGGTGGCAACAGTAGCCCAACTCCAACCCCAGCTTCGACTCCAACCCCAACACCAACACCCTTCCCGTTATTTGCCGTAACGGCCGCCCAGGTAACGCCAAACGCCAGCTGTTATGAATTTGACGGCATGACCTTCCCGTATACACATTCGTTTACGTACGTTGGCACGATAACAACCAATGCCCCTGGAACCGTAAATTATAAGTGGATTCAAGACCCACCAATGTTAGTTCCTTCTTGGAGTTCATTAACCTTTAGTAGCGCCGGCACCTTGCCAGTAACCCCTTATGCCCTAGAACTTACTCTAGGCAACTGGCAAGTAGACAGAACTAGTGGTGAGGCTCATTTAATAATTTCGGCGCCTAATTCGTTCACCTCTAACATTACTACCGTAGAGCTTGTTAACGGCCCGACCAACCAGTGCCTGTAGCTATATCCTTTAGCGATTGACTCACTTCTGATATTATTGTGACCGATGATTAATTATTTAGACGTTGCGGATGTTTTGAACTCTGGCAAAGTGGCGGTTATTCCAACCGACACTATTTATGGCATTGTGGCCAAGGCTTCCAACCAAGACGCAGTCAAAAAAGTTTATAAAATTAGAAGTCGCGATATTAGTAAGCCTTGCATAATCTTAATTTCCGACCTTGAACAACTTAAAGATTTTGACATAGATAAAGAATGTATAGACTCAGCTAAAAAATACTGGCCCGGCCCCAACAGCTTAGTCTTCCCTCTAAACAAACCTAGGCCCAGCTACCCGGCTAAGGGCCTAAAAGAAATAGCTCTGCGACTGCCCAACAATGACGAGCTTCGTGAGCTCATCCGCCAAACTGGCCCGTTAATTGCCCCTAGTGCCAACCCCGAAGGTCTGCCCCCGGCCACTACTATCGCCCAAGCCAAAGCTTACTTTGGTGACCAAGTAGACATTTACGTAGACAATGGTTCAATGCCTATTGAACCATCCACCCTAATCGACTTAGCCGCCAACAAAACTCTCCGCTAAACGGTCGCTGCCTAAATATATTCGCATAATATTAAGAGGGTCGCATCGGACCCTCTTGTGGGGTCCTTTGCGACCTGTACGATACTGCCTGCTAGGCTCGGTACTGAAGATGTACGAGACCCTTTAGGGGAACCGCTACCACCCAGAGACTCGCGCAAGCATGGCAGATGCAGCAAGCGCCTGGCGGATTGACCTCGAACTCGAAGTCTTTCAGGGCAAAGACCGGGCCATCGGGAACCGTCGAAACGAAGTGCTCGGTTCTAACGATTATATCCCTGTAGTCAGTGCCATCATGACGAACATCTTCGATGTCTACGATCATCGCCACTATTGGCGGCAAAGACGGGTGAAAATGAAACCACCTAGTCATCTGGCCTCCGACCAGAAGCTCCTTCGCCCGCAGGAAGTCTTGCAGCGCAACTCGTTGCCACTCGTCCATGCTTTTTCCGCCTCCTAAGGTACAAAGCCTCACATTAGGCAAGGCTATTTTGGATTCTCTTTGTTTATTATAACATAATATCTTTGAATAACAACCATGCGACACCATTATCCGTCGGTACTGACGATACTAACAGGGCGTTACCTTGCCGGCGATGCGATTATCGGGTCTGGGCATCTTTTTGGGCCTGGATAAACTGGCCAAAGCCACAACATTAAAGCCGAGGACTTGCCAAAACTTTTTCTTTGAAAGATTGATAGAAGTTTTGGCCGACCGTTAGGGAGTCCCGCAGGCTGTTGTGGCGCTTGGCTACAGGTTATTCCAAGGCCAAAAAGCAGCCCAGTGGTTTTGGCGCAACCTTTTGGCGGACAAAAGGTTGCAAAAGTTATTTCTTATTCTTAATACTGCCCAGCCGTGGTATAAAACTGCGGGCCGCTTCTTCTAGACCCAACACCCGCAGTGCCCCCACTAATACAAATAAATTATCAATTTCTCTTTGGGTCAGATCTTGGCAATTCTCGTGATGGGTAAATCTGGATTCTACAATGTCTACTAGCCATTTTTCGTCGGCCGCCTTAATTGGCTGCATTGGAGTCATCTTAATAATCTCTTCCGAAACAACCTCTAGCGAGCGGGCCGAACGATCGCGCTTTTGCAAATGACCCCTTTTTATCAAACTAGTGACGTGCAACGAAACCGTAGCTACAGACGTATAGCCTAGCCCAGTCATAATCTCGCGGTAGCAAGGGCTATAGCCATGTTCGGCAATAAATTGAGCAATAAATTCTAGCAAGGCCCTCTGTTTTTTGGTTGGTCTTATTTTATTGTCATCAGGCATGGTGTCTTATCCTGTGCAAGTGCGGCTTGCCTTTAAATACCCAAAAACGGTACCAAAAGTAGTTCCAAATAGTAAAGAAGCCCGAAGCAATAAACTGCCCAACCGCCACATCAATGCCAACAGACTGCAACCATCTTAAAATAAGATAATTAATTATAAAGTTACAGGCCGTAAAAATAATGTAGCGAGCAGATACTTCGGTAACGTGGCGCTGTTTGCTGCTTTTAAACACCCAGTAGCGCTCTAATATAAAATTAACAGTTATGCCTACGCCGTTGCCCAAGATATTTGCCCACCACAGTCCAATCACTGGGGTTAGAAAAACAATAATAAAATAGCCGCTCCAAAAATAAGCACCGCCGGCAATCATGTATTCGGCAAACTGTATAAGAAGTTTTTTAGTCTTTCTGCTCATATTTTGTTTTGAAAATGTTCTTGTTTTTAACATTAGCATAAATGGATGTTAGACGCTAGATGTTGGATGTTAGAAAATAGGTCTGGGCCGGAGCCATTGTTGGCTAAAGAGCATTAAAGAAACAAAAACTTACTCTTATGGTATAGACTGTCTGTTATCAATGCAGCTCGTCGGGTCTGGGCATCGGCTTTATCCTGATGGCTTTACGTCAAACAAACAACATCTAGGCCGAAGAGATGCTTGAGGCAAAATGGTCTTAAGTTGATAAAATTTTGCCGAGTTATCGAGGCTGTTGTTTGGCTTGACCAGTAGGTTGATCAAGAGAAAACGCAGCCCAGTGGTTTTGGCTACTTTTGACAGCAAAAGTAGCAAGAGAAAAAATTGTTACTCGATTAAGGTAAAATGGTATCAATGACAAAAATTACCTTCGCCCGCCTTCGCTTTTGGCTATTCATTGCCTTAATTATTGGCATGCCGCTATCTAAATATCCCTCTATTGCTTTGCCGGCATACGATTTCACGTCTTTTAGGATAGGCCTTTACCAAGTTTTGGCGGTACTTTTTGTACTTTTGTGCGCCAAGGGTATACTTTTAAAAATTCGGGGGCTATACGAACAAAATAAACTAGCCTTTTTAAGTATTGTCATTCTGGCTTTGGTAGCCATTACCGGGCAATTGAGCGTTATAAACCAAGCGCGCAGCTTACTACTAACGGTATCAATCTTATTTTTACTAGCTTTGGTGCTGGCTGGCTGGTGGTATATACGTTACGAACTGGCTCAAAAAACGTACCCGCTAATAATTAAGCTATTGCTTTATGCGGGAATAATTTATGGCGCCTTAGGCTTGGGCCAATTTGTTTTTGGTACTTTTAGCGACAATACGCTGGGAATTGCCTGTAGGGGATGTATGGGCGATATCTTTGGCTTTCCGCGGGTTAATTTATTAGCAGCCGAGCCATTATTTTTGGCCAATGCACTGCTACCTTTCTTCTTTGTTAGCCTGGCTGTTTTTTACAAAAACAAAAGCCGCCTGAGCCTGGCATCGCTACTACTTGTTTCGTTAACCATTACTTTAACCTTTTCAAGGGGAGCTTACGGGGCGGTAGTTGCCGGCCTAATAGTTTTTGCCGTTTTGTTAGCTATTTCAAAAAAGTTAGATGTCAAAAGGGCCATTTTAAGCCTAGGTCTAGTTATCGCCTGTGCCCTAGCTAGCTTTGGCTTGATGATTGCTTCGGCCAGTTGGCGCTACCGCAATACTCCAAACATTGCCTACGACACCACCAATACCATCTTGGAACATGTTTCTTTGGGTTTATTGAGCCTGCCAGATAAGATAGCCCCAGAAGTGCCAACAGAGACGACCGAATCAACTCCACCAACGTGTATTAGCGTCGAAGAATTTGTATCGCCAGGCTTAATCGAAGCATCCACTAGCGACCGCCTTGGGGCAGCCGATTTAGCTTTGCAAGCTTGGCGCAGTAATTATGCAACTATCATCTCAGGTGTGGGCGCCGGCAATCTTGGCCCGTATGTAGTAGAAAACGTTGATTCAACTGCGCCATCCAACTTAACTGTTTATATTTACTACATTCTTATCTTGGCCGAGCTAGGCATATTTGGGCTAGTGGCCTTTTTGCTAATTTATGTCAGCGGCATCTGGCAACTGCTTAAAAACGGCCTAAAAAAGAGCCCCTTGCTTTGCGTTACGGCAACCTCACTAATGATTGCCCTTTTGGTCCAATACGGTTTTTTTGGCACTTATATAAATACCATCTACGTTTGGCTCCTAGCCGGCATTGTTTTAGGCTTAGCAGCAAAAACAGATTAATAGCTATAAAGAATTTACTTGCTCAGAAGTGTGGCAAGTTTGCTTAACGGCAATAAATTCAATGCTTGTAGCAAACAGCCTTAGTGGCGTATAGGTAGTTAAAAAGTTATCTAATTTTTCAAAGAATACTGGGTGAGAATAATTTACTGTCAATTTAGGGAACAGCTGTCTGCGCCAGATGTGTAGTGGTTTTAGGCCAGCTCTTTTTAAAAGATTCTTTACTTCCTTCTTGCTATAAAGCCTGTCGTGATAATAATTTTTCCGCAAATGGCTAACTCGGTGTATCCAACCCATAGAACTTGGTAAGTTAAAACACATAAAGACACCTTTTGGCTGGAGTACTCTTGATATTTCTTCTAGCGATTTGTAATCAAATGGTACGTGTTCTAAAACCCCCACCGACAGAACAATGTCAAAATCTGAGTCCTTAAATGGCAATTGCCAATCATGTTTTAAGGGTACGTATTTTAGAGTCTTATTTTGAGGCCATAATTGGCGGTGCGGATAATTATCAACTTCACAATAAGTAATCTCTTTGGCACCCTTTTTGCTTAGTAGATAACTTACATGGCCTTTTCCACAACCCCAGTCGAGTATACGAATATCGTTTAGGTCTTTTTTTAGCAGATTTGGCGCAACGTTAGAAATATAATCTGCCATAAATTGGTAAGTTAGCTGGCTAGACGGCTTAGTTATAACATCGTAATCACTACCGTTAAGCTCACTAGCAATATCTTTATCGTATCTGGCAGATTTTAAGCTTTTTCTTTTGGCCCTGGTAAAAGATTTCTTCTCTGTTATTGGCATCTTAAACTGTATTTTAGCACTAAAAGCCAAGTAAATATATTTTTACCTTGCAGCTTGGTACGCCACTAACTTGGCGCCTCCTTTGTTATAATCAATGTAGTCCATGAAAAATAATGCCTCGGTTGTATATGCTTTTACGCTAATTGTGGGTGATTTTTTGGCATTACTGGCAGCTTTTGTAATTGCTTATGTACTGCGCGTTACCTTTGACCCTAGACCTTTAATTAACCAAATAGCTGCCTTTGACTACTTAAGAATATGGCTAACCTTGTTACCGGTCTGGATAATTATTTTTGCCCTTCTGGGCTTATACCGTAAAGCTATTTACGATTATAGATGGCGGGAAATCGGCGGCCTGTTTGTTGGCTGCTTAATTGGCATTATGCTGATGATAACCTATGACTTCGCCGCCGATACTGCTATTTTCCCGGCTCGGTTAGTGCCAGTTTATGGCGCTGCTATTGGCCTTTTGTTTTCAATTTTAGTGCGTACCCTATTAAGATCTAGCCGAATGACAATGTGGCGCTGGGGCATAGGCATCAACAATGTCTTTATTATTGGTGACGGCAAGGTGGTAAATAACTTAATCAGCTACATTAACCATCCAGCTCGTACGGGCTATAAGGTTGTGGCTTTGTGCTCCAGCCAACAGTTAGAAAAGTTCAAAGGGCATCAGTATCAAGACTTTGATGAGGCTTTGAGTAAAATCGCAAAGCTAAACATTCATACCGTGCTATTTGCCGGGCTATCGCACGACAGCCAAAAGGCTGACGCTGCCTTAGCGGCCGCTCAGTCTAGCCACGCTGCCTTTAAATACATACCCACCCATGAAGGCATGCTAAGCAATAAAATCGATGTTGAGCTCTTTCAGGGCTTACCAGTAGTTTCGGTTAGCAGAACCGCCTTAACTGGCTGGGCGCGTATAGCCAAGCGCTTATTTGACATTTTCGTGTCACTTTTTGCCATCATTATTTTATCGCCAATTTACGTACTTATTGCCATCACCATTAAACTGTCGGATTTTGGGCCAATCGTTTTTAAACAACAACGTCTTAGCCGCTTTAACACGCCAATTAAGATTTATAAATTCAGAACTCATAAAAAAACCTATTCAGGCCTAAGCCCAGAAGAAGCCTTTGCTAAAATGGGCAAACCAAATTTAGCCGAAAAATATCGAGCCAATGGCGATTACATTAAAAATGATCCCCGCGTTACAAGAGTTGGTCGGTTCTTACGCAAGACCAGCCTGGACGAACTTCCCCAGATATTCAACATCTTAAAGGGCAATATTAGTTGGGTTGGCCCAAGGGCATTGGTACCGAGTGAATTAGATAACTATGTTTTTAAAGATATCATCCTGAGTGTTAAATCCGGCCTAACTGGCTTGGCTCAAATCTCTGGCCGCCGCGACATCAGCTTCGAAGAACGCCGTTCTATCGATTTGTACTACGTAGAAAACTGGAGCTTCTGGCTAGATATTAAGATATTATTCCGCACCGTAATAAACGTACTTACAGGCAATGGCGCAAAGTAAGCTAAAAGATTTAAAAGTTGCCATCGTCTGCGACTGGCTAACTTCTATTGGCGGGGCCGAGCGAGTTGTCTTAGAGCTTCACAAGCTGTTTCCGAGTGCTCCAATTTATACTTCGCAATATAGCCCAACAAAATTTGACTGCTTTAAAGGCGCCGACATTCGCACAACCTGGCTGCAGAAGCTACCCAAAAACAATACCTTTCGCAAGCTTTTGCCAGTATTAAGGCGTTTCACGTTTGAGAATTTAGATTTACAAGAATACGACCTAGTTATTAGTTCTAGTGGAGCCGAAGCTAAGGCGATAAAAAAATTAAAACCGGGCGCTATACATATAACTTACTGTCACGCCCCTACCCATTATTACTGGAGCCGCTATAACGAGTATTTAAAAAGCCCCGGGTTTGGTTGGTTAAACCCATTAGCTAGGTTGGGCCTTAAAATATTTGCCGGCCCAATGCGTAAATGGGATTATAAAGTAGCTCAAAGGCCAGATTATTTTATTGCTAACTCCAATCATATAAAAGAAGATATTAAAAAATACTATAATCGTGATTCAATAGTTATCCATCCGCCTGTAGATATAGCCCGTTTCCAAGTTTCAGATTGTAAAATCCAAACCCCTAAAAATGGCTTCGTTATTACTGGGCGACAGGTTCCATATAGGAGAATCGATCTGGCAATCAAAGCCTGCAATAAACTTGAAGTACCACTAAAAATAATAGGGTTTGGCCCGGAGCATAAAAATTTAGTAAAAATGACTGGCCCTACTATTCAGTTTTTTACCAATGTGTC
Organism: uncultured Candidatus Saccharibacteria bacterium; assembly: GCA_963716565.1. Lineage (GTDB taxonomy): Bacteria > Patescibacteriota > Saccharimonadia > Saccharimonadales > CAIOMD01. Next base: position 653,021 of record OY970318.1, on the reverse strand, counting down.
AGATACCGAAATGGTAGATTATTTTGCTAGCTCAGAAGCCTTCATATTTCCTGGTGTAGAAGATTTTGGCATCACGCCAGTAGAGGCTATGGCGGCCGGTACGCCAGTAATTGCCTACAAAGACGGTGGTGCTTTAGATTATGTTGTGCCTGGTAAGACTGGTATGTTTTTTGAACGTCAAACACTTGATTCGCTCGTAGACGCTATTAAAAAATTTGATGCCTCTAAATTTAAACAAACCGATTTAACAGCCAAAGCTCAGGAATTCAGCCAACAGAATTTTGCAAATAATATTATTAAATTCTTGGAGGACAAATGTGCGGAATTGTAGGTTATATTGGCAAGAACGATGGCGTAAAGGCAGTTATAAATGGTTTAAATAATTTAGAATACCGCGGCTATGATTCGGCCGGAATAGCAGTTTGCGATAAACAGAATCGCTTTTACAATGTTAAACAAGCCGGCCGAGTCGAAAATCTAGAAAAAGAGATAAGCTCACTCGGGCTACCATCAATCCCCCTAGCTATTGGGCACACTCGTTGGGCAACCCATGGTGCACCTACAAAAATAAACGCCCACCCACACAGCAATAATGATGGCACTATCTTTGTAGTGCATAACGGCATAATCGAAAATTACCAAGCTATTAAAGAATTATTAACCAAAGATGGATATACTTTTCTATCCAATACTGATACCGAAGTGATTCCACAGCTTATAGATTACTTCTACAAAAAAACGGGCAATATCGAAAAAGCCTTTGAATCAGCCATCCAAAAACTCGAAGGCGCCTATGCCATTGCCATGATTACCAAGATCAACCCCAATAATATCTACATTGCCAAACTCTCCAGCCCACTAGCAATTGGCATCAGCAAGTCGGCCATGATGGTTGGCTCAGATGCCTCAGCAGTTGCCGATACTGCAAAAAAGATTGTCTACCTCGAAGATTACGAACTGGCAATTGTTACAAAAGACAAATATAAAATTAAAAACTTTAAACAGAATAAAATCGTTAACCACCAACCAGAGCAAATAGAGCTCGAGAGTATCAAGACAAGCCTGGGTGGTTTTGCTCATTACATGCTAAAAGAAATTTTTGACGCCCCAAAAACGGTGCAATCGGCCATATTGGGTCGAGCTAATTTAGAATCTAACAGCGTTAAGCTGGGTGGTCTAGAACGGGTAGAAAACCGGCTACAAGAAATTGACCGGATATTAATTGTAGCTTGCGGTACATCTTATTACGCCGGCTTAGTTGGGGAATATTTGTTAGAAGAAATTGCTCAAATCCCCGTAGAAGTTCAGCTAGCATCCGAATTCAAATATCGCAACGAGCCGCTGTCTAACAAAACTGCCATGCTGGCTATTTCACAATCAGGCGAAACGGCCGATACTATAGCAGCTTTAAAAAAGGTAGAAAGCAGCGGGATCCTACGCTTAGGTATAGTTAATGCGCCAGGCTCAACTATCTCGCGCATTACTGATGCTGGAGTATACTGCCACGCCGGCCCAGAAATATCCGTCGCTTCCACCAAAGCCTTTATTGCCCAAGTTACTGTGTTAACTTTAATAGCGCTCAAGCTTGGCAAAGGAAAGAGTCCCTTATTCCACAAACTCCTAAAAGAAATTGTAGCCGTTCCTAATAAGCTCGAACATCTACTGCTGCAGGCCGAAGATATCAGAAAAATTGCTAACAAATATAAAAAGTATCGTGATTTCTTATTCATCGGCCGTGGCTACGAATATCCGGTTGCCTTGGAAGGAGCACTAAAACTAAAGGAAGTTTCTTATATCCATGCCGAAGGCTATGCTGCTGGCGAGATGAAACATGGTCCACTAGCCATGATAGATAAAGACTTTCCTACATTCGCCTTAGCAGATGGTAAAGAATTAAGCGATAAAGTCATATCTAACATGCAAGAAATTAAAGCTAGGGGCGGCAAAATAATTGCTGTCAGTACTAGCAAGAATGCACGCAAACTCCAAAGCCTGGCTGACGACATAATTACAATTCCAAATACACTTGATCAATGCTCCCCAATATTAGAGGCCGTTATTGTACAGCTTTTTGCCTACTATGTTGCTTTGGCAAAAAAGCTAGACATAGACAGGCCCCGCAACCTAGCCAAATCGGTTACTGTAGAATAAGAATTTATTAATTTCTACTAAAGTTAATTACTCTGGATTTTCTTGGCTACGTCGCTAACTTTTTGGGCAAAGTTTTTGTTTACCACCAAAACACCGTTTGGCGAGTTCACCACAACTACATTATCTAAACCAATAACTGCTAGTGGCACTTCGGTTTCGTTGCGAATAAAACTATTAGTTACTTCGTCTATAATTATCTTTTCACCCTTAACGTGATTACCCTTTTCGTCCTTAGCGCTAACATCGTGCAGGTCGTTAAACGAACCAACGTCCATCCAATCAAAACTACAAAGAATAACAAGGCCGTCTTTAACTTTTTCGGAAAATATATATTCTAACGGATTATTTTCAAAATCCAGGTAGGTTTTTTCTAAATTATCGTTTGCAAGTAGCTTCTGATAGTTCTGCCAAAGTTCTTCGGAGTGCATTTTAAGTTCTCTCTCAAAAGTAACAGTCGTGCCAACCAAATAACCGGTGTTCCAAGCATATCGGCCACTAGCCAAAAACTCTTGGGCCGTTTCTTGGTCAGGCTTTTCTTTAAACCTAACTACTTCATAAACTTCTTGCCAATTTTTAACAGGCTCGCCACGCTCAACATAGCCAAAGCAAGTTGCCGGATAAGTTGGATCTATCCCAACAAATACCAGCTTCTGCTCTGACTCGGCCACTTCGCCAGCCCGTAAAATTGTAGACGCGAAAGACTCTTCGTCTCTAATTAAATGATCTGCCCAGTGAAATAATATTGGCTCATCTGGCAACCCGCGTTTTTTAATTTCGCTCAAGGCATAAATTAAACACGACGCCGTACCACGTCGACCTGGTTCAATTAATATATTCTCTTTTTTCAACCCTGCTAGTTGCTCATATACATGCTCAACATGCGATATTTCTGTTATAACAAAAATCTTATCTAGCGATGTCACTCTGCTTACCCGACTAAAGGTATTCTGCAACATACTTTTATCGTTGGTTAGTTTTAATAGATGCTTCGGATAGCCCTTAGTAGACAGCGGCCACAGGCGCGTACCCGAACCGCCAGCGATAATTACTACAATCATGTAGTAATATTACACTTTTTAGGGAGTAAATTCACAATTTTTAAGTTAAAATATAGGCTATGAAGAAAATGTTAGTTACCGGTGCGGCCGGTTTTATAGGTTCGAATTTTGTACATTACACTTTAAAAAATAAACCCGAGTACTCAGTTACGGTATTAGATGCCTTAACTTATGCCGGCAATAAAGCAAACCTGGCTTCGGTGCTCGATAAAATCAATTTTGTACAGGGCGATATAACCAACGCCGATCTAGTGGATGACTTAGTTAGCAAGAATGATATTGTTGTACATTTTGCGGCCGAATCGCACAACGACAATTCCCTGCGCAACCCCTGGCCATTTATTCATACTAATATTGTAGGCACCTACACTATTTTGGAAGCCCTGCGAAAACATGGTAAAAGATTACATCATATTTCTACCGATGAAGTTTATGGCGATTTAGAGCTAGATGATCCAAATAAATTTAGCGAGTCAACTGCCTATAACCCGTCTAGCCCTTACTCTAGTGCCAAAGCAAGTTCAGACATGCTAGTTCGTGCTTGGGCTCGTTCGTTCGGCGTACAAGCCACCATATCTAACTGCTCTAATAACTATGGCCCATACCAACACATCGAAAAATTTATTCCCCGCCAAATTACTAATATCATCGTTGGTGAAAAACCCAAACTTTACGGTGCCGGCCAAAACGTACGTGACTGGATACATGTAGACGACCATAATGCCGCCGTTCACGTCATTCTAGAAAAAGGTAAACTTGGCGAAACCTACATGATTGGCGCCAATGGCGAAAAGAACAACAAAGAAGTGCTAGAACTTATCTTGGAACTTATGGGCCAGCCAAAAGACGCCTATGAACACGTCAATGACCGCCCAGGTCATGATATGCGCTACGCCATTGATGCCACCAAGCTAAAGAACGAGCTAGACTGGGAACCTAAATATACAGACTTTAAAGATGGGCTATCAGCAACGGTCGACTGGTACAAGGCTAATCGCAGTTGGTGGGAGCCACTCAAAGCCGAAGTCGAAGCCAAGTACAAAGCGCAGGGCCAATAATATGCAGTTTAATAATTACGATTCTTCGCTTTACGCAAACCGCAACTTAGCCGTTCACAAAACAAAGATACCTGGCTTGTTACTAATAGACTTAGCAGTCATTGGCGATGAACGAGGCTGGTTTAAAGAATCTTTTCAGCTAGAAAAGTTGGTTACGCTAGGCTTCCCCAAAGATTTTAAGATTGTTCAGTGTAATGCTTCGTCTAACGAACAGTTAGGTGCCACTCGCGGTATTCATGCCGAGCCGTGGAATAAATACATAACCCTAACCCGGGGCAAAGCATTCTGTGCCATTGTAGACTTGCGCAAAGGCGAAACTTTTGGAGTAGTCGAAACTTTTGAGCTTACCCCACAAAAAGCCCTATACGTACCAAAGGGTTGCGGCAATTCCTACCAAGCCTTGTCGAACAATGTCGACTATGTTTACCTAGTAGACGCCCATTGGTCTGCAGATGCTCACTATACCCATGCCAATTTAGCCGACCCAGGCCTGGCAATTAAATGGCCCATACCGTTAGGCCAAGCCATAATTTCAGACAAAGATCGCCAACAACCACTCCTAAAAGACATAACTCCTTTTGAGGATTAATATGAATCCAAAAAATATACTTATAACTGGCGGCAATGGTCAATTGGGCCTAGCTTTACAAAAAAAGTACCCCGGCGCAATAGCAACTGATTCCAAAGAACTTGATATCTGCGACCCAAAACAAGTAGATAGCTTTGATTGGTCTAGCGTGGATGTGTTAATCAACGCCGCCGCTTACACCAATGTTGATGGCGCCGAAACGCCCGAAGGCCGTAGTTTGGCATGGCAAATTAATGCCAAAGCTTTAGCTAATTTAGTAAGAGTCACGGCTAAACACGATATTGTGTTGGTTCATATTTCTACAGACTACGTATTCGATGGCCAAAAAGATAGCCACGATGAAGATGAAGCACTCAGCCCGTTAAGTGTTTATGGCGCCACTAAGGCAGCCGGAGACATAGCTGTTAGTTTAGCCCCTAGACATTATTTGGTTAGAACCAGTTGGGTTATTGGCGACGGTAAAAACTTTGTTAGAACAATGTTAGATTTAGCTAATAAGGGCATAAACCCGTCAGTTGTATCAGACCAAATTGGTCGCCCTACCTTTACGGCTGAATTAGTTAGAGCTATCGACCATCTGCTTTCTACTAGCGTGCCATATGGCACATATAACGTCAGTAACGACGGCGAATCAGTTTCGTGGGCTGATTTTGCTAAAAAGATTTATGAACAAGCCAGTCTTAGCGCCAAAGTAACGGGCATATCAACCAAAGAATACTTTGCGGGTAAAGAAAATATTGCCCCTAGGCCTTTGCAAAGTACTCTTAATTTATCTAAAATTCATGGAGTCGGATTTAAATCACATAACTGGCAAGACGATTTAAAAACTTACCTAAATAAGGAGCTCAAAAAATGAAGGGAATCATACTAGCTGGTGGATCAGGCACAAGGCTCTACCCAATAACAATGGCAACCAGCAAGCAGCTATTGCCTGTTTACGACAAACCAATGATTTATTACCCGCTAAGCACTTTAATGAGTGCCGGCATACGCGACATTTTAATAATTTCCACACCGCTTGACCTTCCTCGATTCGAACAGTTGCTTGGCTCCGGCGAGCAAATTGGTTGCAAATTCACATATAAAGTACAAGATGCACCCCGCGGATTGGCCGATGCTTACATAGTAGGAGCCGATTTTATTGGCCAAGATAAAGTGGCCATGATACTGGGTGACAATATCTTTTACGGTTCCGAGATGGGCGACAAATTAAAACAATATACCAATCCCGATGGCGGCGTAATCTTTGGCCATCAAGTTTCCGATCCAGAACGTTATGGCGTTGTGGAATTCGACAACAAAATGAATGTTGTTAGCATAGAAGAAAAACCAGTGAAGCCAAAGAGTAGCTACGCCATACCAGGCCTATACTTTTTTGATAATGAAGCTGTAGAAATCGCAAAAAATGTAAAGCCAAGCGCTCGTGGCGAAATAGAAATCACCGAAGTTCAAAACGCCTATTTAGAACGAGGCAAACTAAAAGTTTGCTTGCTAGATCGCGGTACAGCCTGGCTAGACACTGGCACCTTTGCTAGCATGCAGCAAGCCTCACAATTTGTTCAGGTTATCGAGGAGCGTCAAGGCATCAAAATCGGCTGCATAGAAGAAATCGCTTGGCGCGAAGGTTTTATAGACGACAATCAACTCCTAAAACAGGCCGAGACGTTTGCAAAAAGCGGCTATGGGGATTATTTACGTAACTTAGTTAACTAGCAATGACCAATAGAATCGCTATCATACTACCAGCTTATAACGAGTCCAAGGCTATTGGGCCATTAATAAAAGAGCTGAGGACTGTTTTGGGTAACCAAAATTTTAATTACGAAATAATTGTGGTTGATGACGGCTCTCGCGATGACACTTATTCGGTCGCCAAAAAGTCCGGCGTAAAAGTGATTAGGCATATAGTTAATTATGGTGTGGGCAGCGCAACGGCTACAGGATTAACTTATGCAAAACAAAATGATTTTTCAATTGCCGCAACTATAGACGCAGATGGCCAACATAGCCCCAAAGACCTGCTCAAAGGGCTAGAACAAATGAATAAAAAACCCGTAGATCTATTAATCGGGAGCAGGATGACTAACAGCGCTGGGATGTCAAAGATAAAGAGGTTTGGTAATAACGCCTTGAGTATTTACACTTCCATGCTATATGGGGTTAGAGTCACAGACTCTCAGTCTGGCTTAAGAATATTTTCCGATAAAGCCCTACAATCACTCAGTTGGCAAAGCAATGGCTTTGAATTCTGCTCAGAAATGCTTTGGCGGGCTAGACAACAAGGATTGGCCATTGATGAATATCCTATAGAAGCCATATATACAACGTATTCGATAGCTAAGGGTCAAAATAACTGGAACGGTTTACATATAGTTAAATCGCTGGCTCAAAGACGAGCAAAGGAGTTTTTTGGTGAGTAGATATTTACTTTTGATTATCTTAAATATACCGATAGTCGCCGCCGGGATAATGAGTTCTGTAGTCTCTTATAAATTAAAGAGGATAAAACGACGCAAATTAGTTTTTCGATTAACGTTCTGGGTCGCAATCATCGCTGGGTTAATCTTCGCTGAGCCCATCTATAGTTTCTTGTTCTCACATCAGCTTACACAGACTGAACCCTTAAGCTTATTTGACGTAATACAGATTACAGGAATCATCTTTGCCTTATATGTTGCAAACCAAGCCTATGCTAGGATAAGCTACCTGGAACGTAAGGTACATGAAATGCACAGAGAAATATCAATCCGCTTATCAAAGAGGTAACAGCTATGAATATTCTAGTTACTGGTGGCGCTGGTTATATCGGTAGCCATACAACAGTTGAATTATTAAACGAAGGCTATGATGTTGTTATTGTAGACAATCTATCTAACAGTAGCCAAGAAGCAATAAGTCGTGTCGAAAAAGTCACTGGCAAGAAAGTGAAGTTTTATAAATTAGATATTCGAGATTACAAGAAATTTCACAAAGTATTTGAAGAAAATATATTTAGCGCCGTAATACACTTTGCGGGACTAAAAGCCGTCGGCGAGTCAGTTAGCAAGGCCCTACTTTACTACCGCAATAATCTTGCTGGCACTCTAGAATTATTAGAACTCATGGAAGAATTTGGTGTTAAACAGCTTGTTTTTAGCTCATCGGCAACTGTTTACGGCGACCCAGATAAAGTACCCATAAAAGAGTCGGCACCGCTAAGAGCTACTAACCCCTACGGCCAAACCAAATTGATGATTGAGCAAATGCTAAAAGATATCGCCAATACAAAAAACGGTTGGCAATTTACGTCACTTAGATATTTTAATCCCATTGGAGCCCACTCTTCCGGCCAAATTGGCGAGGATCCGAATGGGATCCCTAACAACCTAGTTCCATATATTAGCCAAGTAGCTATTGGCAAATTAAAACAGCAGCCTGTGTTTGGTGATGACTACGATACCATAGACGGAACTGGCGTAAGAGATTACATACACGTAGTAGACTTGGCAAAAGCTCATTTAGCAGCCCTAGAATATCCCGCCAAGCCAGATGTGTATACTTACTACAACATTGGCACTGGACGTGGCACAAGTGTGTTAGAAATGATAAAGGCCTTTAAACAAGCCAGTGGTAAAGAAATCAACTATGAGATTATGCCTAGGCGCCCCGGCGATATTGCCAGTTACTATGCCGACCCATCGCTGGCCAAAGATAAATTAAAGTGGCAAGCCGAAAAGTCAATTCTGGACTGTTGCAAAGATACATGGAATTGGCAGTCAAAGAACCCAAATGGTTATAAATAACTCATTAGACAAGAGTGCTTTTCTTTAGTGTCACCAACAATCATCACTATTACCAATAGATACACTAACTGTGCCCTTATGTCTGATTGTTGACCTTGCCACTGGCAATTTACTCACAACCGTAAACACATACCATACTTTATTAACCAAGGCCACCTTTAATAAGTTATTCTGCTTATTTAAAAAGGTTTATGATGAAGACCCCGGCCAGGATGAAAAATAAACCTAGAATTTTTGCGGGACCAATTGATTCTCCGAAGAAAACTGCTGCAGATATAAAAATCATGATTGACACGATACCGATAGCGATTGGGTTGAGAAAAGATAGTTCATATTTAGTAATCAGCGCTGCGAAAAGAAAAAAGCTAATTGCATATAACACAAATCCGACCAGTGAAAGCGACGCAATTTTGAAATCTACAACAGGAAATGTAAACAGGGCTTTCTGAGAACTGCCGAGTTTAATCAACACCATCCCGGCACATGTAAACAAGAAGTAGAATATGAATATTAAAATATTTTGCACTATTCACCCTTTCTTGAAGCACTTTTGCTGACCGCATCCACTATACTGCCCATGTATTGCACGGTCGCTTTACCACTAACACAGTCAATATTCGAATCAACACATTTGCCGACAATAATTGAATCAATGAATTTACGCATAACGATTTCGTGTCCGTAGAGTAGGTTGCCAGTCAACATGCGAAGACCGTTTTTCATGAATCCAGCCCAGTATTGATAAGTCATTCTCCAAGAGCTCTTGAGTATGTCAGACGCGTAGTGTTCGTTATCTGTCGGAATAATTACCAAAATATCCTTAAACAAATCATAATAGGCAATCTTCTTTGAGCCACTAACAACAAAATACCATTCACATACCGGTGCATCAAAATTTAGAAATATTGTGGCCGGATATTGGCCTGCCTTTAGCGCAACACTTAGCATGACTGGAGTATTATTATTCTTTTCGTCCGAAAGCTGCGCAAAAGCATTCTGTATTTTCAATTTACCGCCAAGCCTTTCCAGCAAGTACATAAAATGTGGCGCTTCGTCATAGAACAATCCAAGCGGTAAATCATTGTACCATTCAGGTAATCGTCGATTCTTGTTAGTTAGCTGAAATTCCATAAAGGACGTTACCGCACCCAGCTTACCGGACGCAATAACTCGCTCAAGTTTTTGTATACCAGATGCAAATTGGAAATTATGCATAACACAGAATACTTTTTTCATTTTTTTGGATAGGGCAATTAACTTGTCAGCCTCTTCAATATTCATCGTCATCGGTTTTTCGACCAGAACATGCTTACCATTCAATAATGCCGCTTCAACAAGCGAGAAATGATCACGCGGCGGGGCACCAATCACAACTGCATCAACCGATGCGAACCAATCGCATTTTGATAGTTGCCCTACATAATCACCCGTATTTAATTTTAGCCGGTTGACAACACCGTATTTTGCAATTGTTCTATCAATTTTCTTTTTGTTTACCCCGACGACACCGCTAATTTGGACATCTCTTAATTTCTTTAACGCAGGAATATGCCGAGTGTTCGATATATTGCCGGCACCAATGATAGCAACTTTTATCTTTTCCATATATTATTCCTATTATATTTTATAAACGACTTAACTACTATTTTCTAGCAATAAACATCAAGTTTTCTTCTTTAAAGAAACAGTAAACCTGGTAGAAAAAATTGTTTAGCCTGTAAAGTGGTACTTTGTAGAGTGGGTATGCTAAAACCGCGAGTAGTCTATAGCTGTACATCAAAAAGATTAATTTGTGTAAGACGCGCAGCAACTGATTATCGAAATGTCTATAAGTACATAACCCATTAATTTTCAAACACCTCACGTCATTGATGCCACAATCATAAAACGCCATCGCCACATTACGGGCTGTGGTTGGGTATTGATGTGTATAGTCTATGTTATAAAATTCGAGCTTTTGGCTTAGGGCGTTGGGCGTAAAGAATATCATCAATCCGCCATCATTTAGTATCTTCTTGATGTTGACAATCAGCTCATTGACCTCAAGCCCGCTTTTTAAATGTTCAACAACAAACGCACAATAAACAACATCGAATTTTTTGCTAGGTGTGATTGTTAGGTTTGGCAATTCTCCATGATATGTCTTGATGCCTTTGTTAATTTTCTTGAGATTGGCCAGCATATTGTCGTTGCGATCAAAGGCGCTGTAGCTAATCTTTGTATCATGTTCCTCGCTATATTTATGGCATGCTTTGGCAAAATACCCTTTGCCAACACCCAGCTCGAGCATTCTGACATCTTTTTTAGTGAGACTCAAATTCTTGATGACGTTTTCGATGATATGATAGTTAAAATTCGACAATAGCATTGACTGTCTCGCAGTATGACCGTTATTCAAAAAAACATCATACAGTTCGCCCATTAACTCTCCTTTGGTCCAATCTCTTTATCAAGTTGAGCAGCTACATCGTCCCAGTCAAAATGTTTTATTACTCGACCATATATATTATCTGCCAATTGTTGCTTAAGATTATCATCATTTATCAAAAGTGTCATCGATCTTTTCAGGCTAGCCACGCTACCATTAACAATCATGCCGTGTTGATTATTAATAATTACCTCCTCAGTGCCGCCCCGCGGCGTAGCAATAACTGCACATTTCATCAGCCCAGCCTCTAGTATTGAAGTTGGCAGGCCCTCGGGGAATAATGAAGGGTAGACAAATATATCCGTTCGCTTATAGAGCGCCATCACATCATTGAAGTCAATCCTGCCCAGAATATCAATGTTTTTATGCGCATATTTTGTTCTAATATCAGCAAGTAGTGGCCCGTCACCAGCGATTACCAACTTAAGCTTCTTTTTAGGATTATCTTCTAGTAGCTGCTTGAAAGCCTCTAGCAAGTTTAGAATACCTTTCTCTTTGATGAGTCTCCCGGCATAGGTAATAATTATTTCGTTCTTTGGATATTTTTTTTGGTATTTATTACCAACATTTAATTCGTCGCTTTTATTTATGGAGTTATAAAAAACTCCACTCGCATCTATGGAAAAATGCTTACTCCAATCATTGCACCTCTTTGAAACGCCATAATAACCATCAACATACTTCTTAATAATAGAGGTGAGTAAATGTTCATATATATGCCCGAAAAAATCAAGGAACTTGCTATTTACCGTGAAGTGGTCCGTTCCGTGTTCAATCAGTACGACAGGTTTATTACTACGCCTACCCAATTTAGCACCAATTAAACTCGTTAAATGGAACCTAGTGTTTACAATAAAATAATCTATCTTTTCTTTTTCAATCTTTTTTAATAAATGCCTATATTCTGAATTGATTTTAGGGATTGGATATCTTTCCTTAGCAATGCTTAGTATCGGCAATCTGTAAATAGTGTACCAATTAGTTTTCTCGTAGTTTTTTAAAGCATTGTGATTTGAAGTTACTATGATGACCTCGTAGCCTATCTTTTTTAAAGCGACCGCTAGTTTATCCGTATAACGTTCAATGCCTCCCATATGCGGAAAGAAGTATCCATTGAAAATAGCTATTTTTTTCTTCATTGTTTTTCCATGTAACAGCATTAATATACTACAGGAATTGACATTACACAGTTGATACAATTATAGCAAGCGCGACACGTTGACAAAACAGATTAAAAAGTGTTAACATTAACCTGATTAAGCTAAAATATAAATATGAAATTTAAAGTGCAGAAGAAGCGCAAGTTATCTAAAAAACAGTGGCTAATTCTGGCAATTGCAGTTATCTTCGTTGCGGCCGTTGCTCTATTAGTTCTTGAAAAAACTCACGTTATCGATCTTATACATAGATCACCTAGCCAAGTCGATTCTCAGCCCGCACCACCGAACACTGTAAATTATTCACCACCTACTTCAAATGAAACAGACGATCCTACTATAGATAGCATTAAAACGTCTGGTGAAGTCACCCCCACTCCAACTGCCAGTAGCTCAATATACCTAATCATTACTGGTGCCGGGCAAAATCCGACAGATAGATCTATCTATGTTGGCACTATGGCTCAAGGTGCCACTAGCGGCACGTGCAATTTGCAGCTTATTCAGAATGGCTTAGAGGTTTACACAACCCAAGTTGCACTTATAAGACAAAACAACCTATACGCCTGTGACGGTTTCGTTATTGATATTGCTAATATACCTGCGCCTGGAGATCTAACAGCTGATGTGACATTAACTAGTGGATCTGAATCTGTTGGTGCCACACAAGTAATAAACGGCGTAATTAAATAATGACAAAAAAAATCCACAAATTATCAATAATTCTTGTGGCCTTAAGCCTCGGCTTTACTTTACTAATTGGCTCTTATTTAGACAGCAAGGCTTCCGCCTTATCGGGCGGTGATTTCCAAGCTGGTCGAATAATTGATGATGCAATATTTACCAATAAAAATTCTATGACCGTGCAGCAAATTCAAGCATTTCTTAATTCAAAAATGCCCACCTGCTGGATCGATCATCCTATATATACTAGCCCAAGTAGCGGCAACACTTATTATCCGCCATACACTTGTTTAAAAGACTATCAAGAGAACCCAACAGCTAAAACGAACAACTACGGACAATATAATCCAGACGGAACGCCAGCTTCTATAGTGGGAGGCATAAGCGCGGCTCAAATAATATGGGACGCAGGCCAAGAGTACAACATAAACCCCCAGGCATTAATTGTCTTATTGCAAAAAGAGCAAGGGCTTGTTACTGACGACTGGCCGATATTGCCACAGTATGAAAAAGCGACCGGCTACGCCTGTGACGATAGTGGCGGAATCGCAACGTGTTCTTCTAGTTTTTACCAACAAGTTAACGATGCTGCATGGCAATTTCGCAATGACATGAACGGCATAACCGTACCAGGCGCCTGGGGCCCTTTTGGAGTTGGTTTAGTAAATATATATTATAGTCCAAACGCAGTCTGCGCCACGAAGTCGGTATATATAGAAAATAAAGCTACTGCGGTGCTTTATAAATATACTCCATATACACCAAACGATGCGGCATTGGCTAATTTGTATGGTACGGGTGATGGCTGCAGCGCTTATGGCAACCGTAATTTTTGGCGCTATTTTAATGACTGGTTCGGTAACACTCTTGCATTTACATGTAGTGGGATAGACTACTCTATTGTCTTTGATCCACAATATTATTTAGATAACAATCCCGACATAGAAGCTGCTTTTGGTGAAGATCAAATACTAGCCTTCAGCCATTTTATAAACTATGGCATGAGCGAGGGTCGCCAAGGTAATGCAGATTTTAATGTAAGCTCATATAAAAATAGATACTATGATTTACGTCGAGTGTATGGTGATAATGCCCGAGCATATGCCGTGCACTATATTCTGTATGGTAAGTCCGAAGGACGTATCGCTACTGGTGACTACCTAGGCGGAACAAGTATGTACAACGGAGTCGACTATTCCGCTGTCTACAGTTTTGACTATTACGAGAAGAACAACCCAGACATAAAGACTGCTTTTGGACTAGATGATACCGGTGCTCTCAGCCATTTTATAAACTATGGCATGAGCGAGGGTCGCCAAGGTAATGCAGATTTTAATGTAAGCTCATATAAAAATAGATACTATGATTTACGTCGAGTGTATGGTGATAATGCCCGAGCATATGCCGTGCACTATATTCTGTATGGTAAGTCCGAAGGACGTATCGCTACTGGTGACTACCTAGGCGGAACAAGTATGTACAACGGAGTCGACTATTCCGCTGTCTACAGTTTTGACTATTACGAGAAGAACAACCCAGACATAAAGACTGCTTTTGGACTAGATGATACCGGTGCTCTCAGCCATTTTATAAACTATGGCATGAGCGAGGGTCGCCAAGGTAATGCAGATTTTAATGTAAGCTCATATAGGGCAAATTACATTGATCTACAGGCTGCTTTTGGACAAGACCTATGGCTGTACTATTTGCACTATGTTAACTACGGCTTGGCAGAAAATAGAATTGCAGTTTAGATTTACAACTCAAAGTATGCGCTTTCCGGCCGTTGACGTATCTTCTTTCCGTCTCGCGTAACAAACAGTTCCAATGTCAAACGTAATCCGCCTTAAGCCTAACCGGCGGTCAAGATGGCTTGCAGGTCAATAGCATGCTTCCAGCGATTTGTGCCGGTTTAAAAGATTCCTATTAATAGAATTGTTAGCGTCGCATCTTTGTTTACCTGGACGCTTATAAATGACATTACTGTCCCGCTCATTCGTCTTCGACCAAACTTGGCCTAAAGAGGGTTTCTATTTTGCCTAATATAGACTTTTTCTATCGTACCGAAGTTACCTAAGCTGTCAGCGATCTTAACATCTACAAGAATGCTCCAAGGTACGTCTGGTTCCATTAGAATCTGTGCCGTGACTATGTTTGGGTTTTCGGGATCCACGATAGCCGATCCAATGTTGAGGCTACGTGGCAATTCCACATATGCGGTTTGAAGCAATAATGACAAGTTATTAGTGTTATTAATGTTCCCGCTATAATAAGCATCACTGAAATACTGCCTATTATCAGCTAAGTATTGGTTTGACACACTTTGCCGACTGCCTTGATCTGCATCCCAAAGCAAAAACAAGTAATTTGAATAAACTGTGTATAACGTCAGAACCACTGGGTGGACATTTGGCCTATCCAGCTTAGTAGAAGGCCCATATTCATCAATTGTAGCCTGTGGCGTAGCGGTATTAGTTACCGCTTCCGCTTCGGTATTCGATTCTGTTGGAGTCGGGGTTGGGGTTGGAATAGCATCAACTGTTATTACAGAGACTATTTGGCTTTTTTCGGACTTAAGTGTATTTAAGTTACTTATATTATTGTTTGTATTATCCGGGTTACTAACAGTTGTTTGATTTTGATTTTTGTCCCACACATACCAACCGGCGAAACCAATAATACCTAAAATTGCAAAAATAAGCGGTATCATCACAAGATGAAAACCTCGTTGATTTGTTTTATTCATAAACTTAAGCATAATGTATTAATCGTTGAAAATAAACTTAAAATTAATGAACTGCTGGGCTTGCATAAACTCTTTCGGCTGCTTTGATAACTTCTTCGCCCATTGCAGTAGCCCCCGAACACTCGCTATCACGCTTTTTAATTGTGCCTATTCGGGGCAGAAGCAAAAAACTTATGGGTTATTTAACGACCTCCAGCTAGATTTAACGCAGCTTGCGTTTAGTTCTAGGGCCTAGGAATATGTTACACCGTCGACTCCGTGATAAAATAATCCTGAATGAAATCTATCCACAAAAAAGTAAATATAGTAATTCCTGTTTATGGTGATTGGAATTCGCTAAAACAAAACATCATTTCTCTTAAAAAATACTACGCAGATAACGACGATGTAGAAATTTATTATGTGAACGACTGCGGCCCACAAGCGGATATGTTAGAAAAAAATATAATTAATGCTATTGGCAGGTTAAAAAATTTTCACTACAAGCGTAATGAAAAAAACCTAGGGTTTATTAAAAGCTGCAATAATGCAGTTTTTAAAATTGTAAAGAATAAAAAGGCGAATATTTTACTGCTGAATAGCGATACAGCGATTACTAAAGATTTTATGGAAGGGATGTCTCAAATACTATACTCACAAGATGACCTATGTGCAGTAAGTCCTCGTAGTAATAATGCTACCGTCTGGTCTGTGCCTATGGACGGCTCAATGATAAACAAGCCTCGTAAATCTTACAAGTTATGGCTAAAACTAAAGCGGCAAATTCCTGACAAATATATTTCTCCGACCGTTCATGGTTTTTGTATGCTTATTCGTAGAGATGTTATAGACAAAATTGGTCTGTTCGACGAAGTGTATGGTTGCGGATACGGTGAAGAAAATGATTTCACCATGCGAGCCCGAAAGGCCGGATGGAAGTGCGCGATAGCAAATCACGTTTTTGTTTTTCATCACGGCTCAAAAAGTTTTGGCGATAAAAGGCAGTCTGACCTAGCAAGAAAAAACGGCAAGACCCTATTAAAGCGCTACCCCGAATACAACAATCTAGTAGCCCAATATGTCAGCGAACATCATGAGCCAAAAATAGTCAGATCCAACGGCGTCATTTATAGAGCCTTTAGGGCATTAGTGAGTACTATTGAATATGGCCATGCAAACGGATACAAAGATGCTTGCAGAAAAGTCGTCTCAATTCTTTATAATCGCTTTTTTGCGAAAAAGTCATCCGCAACCGAACCAAAGATACAGGTATGGTCGCATGAAATTACAAAGTCTGGCGCTCCCCTGGTACTACTTGATATCATACGACAATGGCGCAAAGACGATGATTACCCAAAAGAGATATACTTTAACTTTCCATTTGGTTCGCGTGTAGACCGTACCCTACTTAACGAGCTTGATGCCGATGGAATCCACTTTAACGAAGTTTGTATGTCCGAGGCCCATTTTAACAACGGTGATGTTGTAATCATTAATTCTTCGGCTCAACCACATTGGTTATATGAAAAGATCATAACTCAGCTACAGAACGATACAATTAAACACCTTTATTTTTATATACACGAGGATGACGAGCGTACAACAGGCGCCACTAACATATACAAAGAAAGTCTGTGCCATTTGCTAGACAATGGAAAAATAACTTTCTACACTCCAAGCATTAAATCCGCCGATAACTGGAAAAAATATTTTGCCACAAACAATAATATATTTCCCATGCCCGGACATACTGCCCCCCATGACGAAATGTTCAAACAGAAATCTGAGAACGATTTTGACGATGTCAAATTTGTCATTATAGGCTCGCGAGAGATTCGGAAAGGAATTCTTAACGTTTTGCATGCGCTACAGGTCGTTGATAAATATCATGTGCAAAGATCGCCAGATAAATATCGCGACTTTACGCTAACAGTTGCTGGCGACGATCATGGATACGATTTTCACAATAGATTTATACAAAATGAAGCACTCTATTTTAAAGAAAGAGTGAAGCTTCTTAGCAACACGCCTCATGAGGAGATACATGATATATTAAAGAATGCCAATTTTACTATCACGTATAGCCTAGCGGATTCCTTGTCGATGGTTACGTTTGAGGGTATGGCGTTTGGCCACCCTATTATTCGCAGCGAGTCATCTGGACAGGAAGAACAATTAATCGCGGGGAAGAACGGATGGCTGACTCACACGTCTAACTGGGGAGAGCTGGTAGATGCCCTTGAAGAAGTCTTAAATAAGGATAAGACGCCAAATAAGAAATTATCTCAAATGTCGCAAGAATCAATTAAAATCGCAAGGAACAATTATGCTAGCCGCTACAGAATAATAGATGACCTGAGGCGAGATTCGGCATGAAGCGTATTTTATTATTCGTACACTACGACAAGAAAAATAAACTTGATGACAGGATCTTATATACGCTCAAAAATATTCGACACCTATTTGATAAGGTCATCGTAGTATCTAACAGCAGCCTATCCGACGACGACATAAGTCTACTAAACACAGTGTCGGATAAAGTTATTCTAAGAAATAATATGGGGTTTGATTTTTCGGCCTGGAAAGAAGGAATAGATAGCGTTGGTTGGCCAACGATAAAAAAATACGACTCGTTAACACTGATGAATGACACCTGTCACTGCCCTATTTGGCCAATAGATAGATATTTTGAGAAGTTTGACAAAAAATTAAATATTGATTTTTGGGGGGCGTCACTACACAAGACCACATCTTATGGTATGCCAGGCACCAATAAACCTGTGCCCGAGCACATACAGAGCTACTTCATGACTTTTAAAAATGATGTTATAAAAAGCAGAGCTTTTGTAGAGTTCTGGAGTAGCACAAAAGTTCATACGGACGTTAAGAAAGTTATTCGAGACTACGAAGTCGGTATGACGAGAATGCTCAGTGATGCCGGATTCAAATATGACGCCATTGTGAACATGAGAAATCCTATTTTTTCGATAAAAACGATTGTAAACCCAATTTTTCAGGCCCCTTTAGAACTATTAAATCAGAAATTCCCTTTTATAAAGTTAAAAGCAGTATCTAAAAACAATTTCTTAAAGATTAGAGATCTCATTAAGAAAAGCAGCAAATA
Source organism: uncultured Candidatus Saccharibacteria bacterium (assembly GCA_963716565.1). GTDB lineage: Bacteria > Patescibacteriota > Saccharimonadia > Saccharimonadales > CAIOMD01. The sequence continues at coordinate 634,265 of OY970318.1, read as the reverse complement.
TCAAGCTAGATACATTCACATGTATGGTAAGAATAAACTTCAACACATGTTGCTCTATTCAACAAACTTTCTACTTAAAAAGACTCATCTCGCATTTTTGGCTATCGCTATTCCAACAGTCATTGCTTTTTCAATTATTACGCCCCCTGGTTTTGGTGGCGATGAAATGTCGCATGCCTTAAGAGCATACAGCATATCGCAGGGACAGTTACTCACAGTTGACAATCCTGTTCCGACTAACCTACGCGACACACTTAAATACGGCTGGGATGAGGCAGAAAGTGCTTCATGGGGGACGCAATTCTACCGCAGACAAGATCTTGGCAGTAAGGATCTGGCAGCATTAACTAATCTCGCTGATAAAGCGATGGATTCTAGCATTACAACAGCAGTCAAATTCAGCAACACCGATGCCTACTCTCCGCTCGTATATCTTGGCGCAGCATTTGGTTTCTGGATTGGCGAAGCATTAAATCTATCAGTACATATTACGATAATAATGGCCAGACTACTTAACGCTATGCCATTTTTTATACTTGGCGCCTTTTCAATTTACATTTTACGTAAAAGCATGGCTAGATGGTTAACCTTTACCGTTCTACTGCTGCCCACCGTTTTATCATACGCAGGCACAATTAATGGCGACCCATATAACATAGCTAGTGTTGCTTTATTCTTTGCCTTATTCCTGCGTAATATTAACAGCAATCAAAAAATATCTAAAAGAAATGTATTATTATTGGCCGCGTCCTCAATGTTGCTATCGTTTGCCAAGCTACCTTCTATTTTACTTATTGGTTTACTATTCTTCGTCAAGAAAGATCGTTTTAACAGCGCAAAGGATAAGTGGCTAAAGATGGGCGGTATTGCAACCGCGACAATACTACTAGCACTAGTTTCTATGAGCTTAGGTTTCACGAGCGCGGTAGGCGATAAGTCGGTTGCTACTGAAAAGATATCGTGGTCAATCACCCACCCAATAGATACCGCGGCATTGCTTGGAAGAACCATCATCGAAGAGTCGCCGGATTACATAAGCAGGGCTGTTGGTGTAATGGGGCGAAACGGTGTTTATGTGCACGGTGTAATAATAATGACAATCTATACATGGCTAACAATTCTTGCATTGTCGATTAATAGTGCCAGCAAAAAGAAAGGGCTACTGCTTTTAGTGTACTCTCTCATTATGGGTGCGATAGTAATGGGCCTGCTATATATCGGCGACCATGACAATAAACCCGGCGAACAAGTTATCTTAGGTGTACATGGAAAATATTTCACGCCTTTTATGGTAATGGCTTTTTATGGCCTAGGCGCTTTAGCTCCGTTCAAAATAATTTCAAACAAACGTTATATCGGAATAACAACAGTTGTACTAATGACGCTGATTGCCGTCACTTCAATTTTCACCTATGAACTTGCGCTACACTAGCGCTTCGTGAACTTTGACTTAAAAGACGACACGTTTTTCCTTAATTTATAATAGCGAGAGCTCTTTATGTCTTTTAATTGACGCTCTATTTGCTTAGTATGCTCTTCTGAATTCCTTATGTATTCTTCCAGATTCTTTATGTGTTCTTCTAAGTTCTTTATATGATCTTCTAAATATTGCGCCAGATAACTGATATCTTTTTGTAATCTAGGCTCGGGCAGTATGGCTTTACTGTGTCTGGACTTAGAAAATTCCGCAAATCCAATTATCTGAAATGCTGAGGCCTCCTTGCTTGCCAGTAAATTAAGGCCCTTCTTGTCGGCCCTTAAGCCAATGTCATTGAGCCTGTCCTGTATTAACTTTTCTGGATATTTATACGTCACCGCATCTAATTCCACTAAATTCATACCAGCTTCCTTAAACACGTCTTTAATCGTGTCTATGTCCCAGTAGTGCAAATGCGTTTTATCAAGTAGCCCAGTTTCTGTATGTCGCCAATCTCCTGCTAGTAAAGCTAGCCTTACGGATATATGAGCCATGTTCGGAACAGAAAACACCACTCTTCCTGTCGGCTTTAATAAGCTTCTTGCTGCCCACAGGACTTTGCCTGGATACAACAAGTGCTCTAATACGTCTGCGAAAATTAGCACATCATATTTATCGTGTATGTCTTTTACGGCAGTTTCTATATCGGAGTTCCAGACTTTGCGCAGTTTTTTTGATGCCAAGCCTGCATCTTCTTTATCTGGCTCTACACCATCCACTACGCAGCCTCTTTGTTTCGCCAACAATTCCCCCAAGCTCCCAGAACTACAGCCTATATCTAAAACTTGTTTATCGTTTGGAATAAATTTTAGTAGTTTTCTCCAGGCATGATTTTGATCTTCTGTCATCTGGTTCTCTGTATAGTTCGACATAATCTTAGCGCTTTTCCCGTTTAATTATAGAGTTAATGTCATTGGAGCATAGCAATTTGACATTTTCAGATACCTCTTTATCAGACCAGCACCACCAAGCTGACTTAAGCAGCTTCTTTATTGTTCTTTTGGGAAATCGATACCTGATTATTTTTGCTGGGTTACCCCTAACAATGGCGTAGGGTGGCACATCCTTAACGACAAGCGCCCGAGCCCCAATAACAGCACCATCGCCTATGGTTACTCCGGAAAGGATTGTTGCGCCATTTCCGATCCAGACATCATTTCCAATAATTACATCACCCTTACTCTGGGGGTGGCCCACTATACCCACGGCGCTTGGCCATTTATCTGTTAGCGCAGGAAATGGATATGTCGACACCCAGTCCATCCTGTGATTTCCTCCTAATAAAATGGTTGTTTCATCGGCTATAGAGGTATATTTGCCAATTATCAACCTTCCGCCGTCTCCAAAGTCATACACCTTTGGCTTTCCGTAAGTATGTTTTCCAATTTCATAAGCAGGATTATTTAGATAGTCGCTTGTATATATACTACCCATCTGTTTCCCATTCATTTTCTATATATACTATGCCCTTCCATTCATCACCGAACCCACTGCATTCTGGTTGGTCATAGATTACTATCTCTGGGCCCTCCACGAACTCTAAGATGTCGTGCCTATTCTTCCCGAAAAGCCCGACTGTTATTTTATACCTACCGTCTCCTATCGCGGGTTTTAGTTTTAGTCGTGCAACCCCAGTACCAAGATTAACGTTTCTGCCGATAGTATTAGAAGCAAATACGCACTCACCATTTTTAATTAACATAAACCCAACGATACCAACGGCCAATTCCTTGGGCCATCTCGCTGATAATATAATGTCTTGCCCATATTTGTACTGAGTTGTAGATTTATAACTTGTGTCTAGCGTTTTTATTGTTATGAATGATGCGGGTTTTTTCTGATCCACTTTGTTCGAGGAGGCAAAATTTAATTTCTCATATTCAAGAGATACCTTGTGGGGCGCCCCCATCATCCTTACCCTACCATCTTCGAGAATAAGAGCTCTGTCACAAAATTGTTTTACCGCACCCATGTCGTGGGTAACCAAAACTACTGTTTTTTTATCTTTCTTTAAATTAGAGAAGTAGCTATAGCATTTCTGTTGAAATGCTTGGTCTCCAACTGCTAAAACCTCGTCAAGTAAAAGTATGTCTGATTGTGCCCGAATAGCAATTGAAAAAGCCAAGCGTACTTGCATGCCAGAGGAATAATTCTTAAGTTTCTGGTCCATGAATTCATGAAGCTCTGCAAAGTCGACAATGCTATTATACATCCCTTCCATCTGCTTGTGAGTGAACCCCAAAAGAGCACCGTTCAAATAAATATTCTCACGACCAGTAAGTTCTGGATTAAACCCAACACCTAATTCTATAAACGGGGTTAAGGAACCGTTGACTCCAATCTCGCCCCTTGTGGGGGTGTATACTCCAGCCAATAGTTTTAAAAGCGTGCTTTTGCCGCTGCCATTACGGCCAACTATCCCAAAGAATTCGCCTTTATCAATCGCAAAACTGATATCGTTTAAAACTTTTCGCTTGTCTGCTTTGCCTTTGCGGCCAAGATCAACAAATAAGGACTTTAAGCTCCCGTGCCTCTTGTGCGGAATTACAAATTCCTTGGTCAGATTCTTCACAACTATGGCTGGTTCTGCTGGATTGCTAGACATCTTTAAATATTCTCCGCAAAGAACTTGGATTGTTTTTTAAAATAAGGTATCGCAATAATAACGAAGGCCGCCAAAATAATGATTGGGATAACTGCAAAGACTGGCCTTATAATGCCCCAGCCAGTAGTAGTTTGGTGAGACACTAAAGCCCAACGTGCATCTTGAATAATTTGTGCCATGGGGTTAAGCATTAATACTTGCTGATACTTAACTGCCAACATGGTCAATGGATATAAAATTGGCGTTGCATAAAAGCCGGCCTGCATAATTACTTCCCATACGAAAGCAATATCGCGATATTTCACAAACAGAGCTGCCAATATGAAACCTACGCTCAAGGATAGTGCAAATAGCTCAAGAACCAACAATGGTATAAGTAGCCAACTTTTCATTGGATCAACACCACTTATGAACGTAAAGGCCAATACCACTAACAGGTTAATAGCTAGATTAATAAGTGATGAGATCGAACTACTAACTACTACTAGATAGCGCGGGATGCTAATTTTTCTGATTAAATCACCCCTTGCAACAACTGATGTTGCAGCAATAGTGGTTGCCTCATGAAAGAAATTCCAAAGCACTATACCAAGCAACAAATAAACTGGGTAATGTGGTATGCCGGCGCCGATTCTTAAGAATTTTGTGAATACAATATACAGAATCAGGAACAAAAAAAGTGGCCTGAGTAGCGACCATAAATAACCCAAAACAGAACCCTGGTAGCGAACCTTAAAGTCCGATACCACCATTTCGCGTAATATTGAACGGTTTTTTTGATTAAGAAATCTCATAAATCTAGTACACTTAATTCTAGCATGAATGTATCTGTTGTTATACCAAATTTAAACGGCGCTAAATACTTAGGTGATTGCATCGATAGCCTACTAACGCAATCTGTTAAATGTAAAATTATAGTGGTAGATAACGCTTCAACCGATAACTCAATACAACTTCTTGAAGCTTATGGGCAAAAGGTCACAGTCTTGCCACAAACCAGAAACCTGGGTTTTGCCGGCGGTGTTAATGTGGGCATTAAACACGCCCTAGAAGATAAGGCCGACTACATAGCCGTGTTCAATAACGATGCAGTGGCCGAAAAAGATTGGGCAAAATCTTTGATTGATACCCTTGTAACTAATCAAAACTGCGCAATTGCCACCTCTAAAATATTGCAGCTCAACAAAAACTTATTTGACGCGGTTGGTACCTGTTACTCAATCTTCGGCGCTCCGTTTTCTAGGGGTAGAAACGAAAAAGACAACGGGCAATATGACCAAGAAGAATTAGTATTTGGTGGCTCTGGCTGTGCCAGCATGTATAAGGCCGAATTATTTAATAAAATAGGCCTTTTCGACGAAGACTTTTTTGCCTACTACGAAGAAGACGATGTAAACTTTAGGGCCCATTTAGCCGACTACCAAGTTATTACAGCCCCAAAATCCGTTGTTCATCACCGCGTTGGGTCTACAAGTAGCAAAATAAAAGGCTTTACCACCTACCATAGGTCTAAAAACTTCTGGTATTTGTACACCAAGAATATGCCCGGGTTTCTATTCTACAAATATTTACCACTAGCAAGTTTTTGGTATTTATTAATGTTTATTAAACATACCCGTACTGGTAACTTTGTGCCCTTTGTAAAAGGCTTTGGCGTTTGCATTATGCACATTCCTAAAACCTTTGCCAAAAGACGGCTAATCCAAAAAAGCAGAAAGAGCTCTGTAAAAGATATAGATACGTTACTGTTTCATGGCATCCCGCCAAAAAATATTAGGAAGCCGCAATGAATAAGCCTTTAGAGACCTTTGTTGTTATACCCAACTGGAATGGTGCACACTACATAAAAGAGTGTATTGATTCGCTGCTGGCACAGTCGGTTAAATGTAATATTGTGATCGTAGACAACGCCTCTACCGATGATTCAGACAAAATATTGGCCGCTTATAAAGATGAAATTACGGTTTTAAAACAAACCAAAAACCTAGGCTTTGCCGGTGGTGTTAATGTGGGCATTAGATACGCCTTAAAAAACAAGGCTAAATATATAGCCTTGTTTAATAACGATGCGGTGGCCGATAAGAACTGGATAGAAGAACTGCTAGCAACAATAAATAGCGACGACAAACTTGGAATGGCAGCCAGCAACTTGATGCAGATAGATAAAATTCACATTGATAGCACTGGGGATATTTATTGCCAATCGGGGATGGCCTGCCCAAGGGGCCGCAACGAAGTACAGTCTGGCCAGTACGATAAACATACCGATGTTTTTGGGGTATGTGCCGGAGCTAGCCTATACAGGGCCGAGCTATTTGATAACGTTGGCTTATTTGACGAGAAGTTTTTCGCCTACTTAGAAGATGTAGATATTAGTTTTAGAGCAAGACTTATGGGCTGGAAAGCTGAATATTCCCCAAAAGCCATAGCATTCCATCACGGCACAGGTACTAGCTCAAAGTTAGGCTATTTTGCGCGATTCCATGCTTCTAGAAACTTTTGGCTGGTATTTGTAAAAAATATGCCAACAAGATTAATGGTTAAGTACTTGCCAAACGCCATATACAGATACTTACGGATGATGGCCGCCAGCATTATTAGGGGCGGGTTTTGGGCTTATGTAAAAGGCTTCTTTTGCTTCTTTAAATTATTGCCCTATGCTTTAAGGCAAAGAAAAATTATTCAGCAATCTAAAAAAATAACAGCTCGTGAATTAGATAAAATATTGTGGCACGGTAAACCTAATAAATTTAACGAGTAAAATATAACTATGGCCAAAATAGCAATTGATGCGCGGGAAATTGATAGCGGCACGGGCCGTTATATTGAATGCTTGTTAAGCTGTCTGCAAAAAATCGACAAAGTTAACCAATATTTAGTTTTATTGCAGCCAGCCGACATGGCTAAGTGGGAACCGACTAATAGCAACTTTGTAAGAGTAGCTTGCCCTCATAACAAATTCACTTTTGACGAGCAGCTTGGTTTTAAGAAACAGCTAAAAGATTTAAAGCCAGACCTAGTACACTTTTGCATGGCTCAACAACCTATTCTTTACAGGGGCAAATGCGTTACAACAATTCACGATCTAACGGGGATTCGATTTAAGAATCCAGCCAAAAACGCAGGCATTATTTGGTTTAAGCAACAAGTTTATAAATTTGTTATTAAGCGTGCAGCTAAGAAGAGCGAGTTTGTGATTGCTGTTTCGGAATATAGTAAGAAAGATCTGGTTGACTTTGCCGGTGTTAAACCAACAAAAGTTATCGTTACCTACGAGGCCGCCCATGAAATATTAGAGCCAGCAGAAGCAGTAAAGAATCTGCGAGACAAAGAATTTATTTTTTACGTTGGGCGACCTCAACCACATAAAAACCTAAAGCGCCTAATTGAGGCCTTTGCTGAAGTAAAAAAGACTCATCCCAATTTGCTTTTAGTCTTAGCTGGTCGCAAAGATTCTGTTTACGACAGCTATTTTAAGGAGGCTCAGCGGCTTGGCGTAGCCGATTCGGTAATAATTACCGGCTATATAACCGATGCCCAAAAGAAGTGGCTATTTCGCCGTTGCAGGGCTTATATATTCCCTTCATTAAGTGAAGGCTTCGGCTTGCCGGGCTTAGAAGCTATGTTACATCGCGCACCGGTGGTTTGCAGCACCCTTACCAGCCTGCCAGAAATCTATGGCAATGCTGCCTGGTATTTTGACCCGCTAGACGTTAATGACATGGCCAGATGCATTGGCGAAGTACTCGACAACAAAGAACTACGCAACAAGCTAATCCTAGCTGGCCGCAAACAAGCCGCCAAATATAGCTGGGAAAAAACCGCCAAAGAGACCCTGATGGTCTACGAAGCCGCCCTAAAAGGTTAGACAATGGACGATAGAGGCTAGATGATGGATTATGAGAGACAGAAAAGAATTGATAAGGCATACTGATAGGCTAGTCGAAAAACTAGGCTTAAAGATTATTGAGACAGAGCTTGATAGACCCTATGGTTTATCTTACCGCTTTGATTTATCCGACGCCGAAAAATTTATTGATTATTATTTTAGTGATATCAAACACACCTTCTCAACGCTCGAGAATATCAGTCCTAAATTCTTAGTATTAATGCCCGGTAGTTGTTTCTCTTGGCAGTACCACAATAAACGTAAAGAGATTTGGCGAATTATTGAAGGCCCCATGGCAATAAAAGTTAGCGATACCGATGAACAGCCAGAAGAACATATTATTTTGCCGATCGGCGACATAGTGCAATTCGAAGTTGGCCAAAGGCATCGTTTATATGGTTTAGATGATTGGGGGATCGTGGCCGAAGTTTGGCAACACTTAGACCCGAATGACTTATCTGATGAAACAGACATTGTCCGTCTACAAGACGATTACGGTCGGCCAAAATATAGACTTAAATAACTTATTCGTAGAAGCCAATGCAGTCGGCGTAGATTGTAGAAGGAAGCTTGTATTGGGCACACAAGCTATTATCCATAATACCGTTGCCAGCCCATACCCGTACCCACGATTCATTCACATAGGCGCTAATTAGCATGGCTCCGCCCTCGGACGTTCTGCTGCCAATGCCACAAGAGCCAAATTTACCATCGTTGGTTTCTATATATTTGATGCCGCCAACTACGGTGTCAGGGTCATCACCTTGGCAGAATTCACGCAGAGTATCTAGCTCGTTTTTGGTTTCGGCAACGACAGTTGGAGTAGGCGTTGCGGTAACCGTAACGCTTGGCGTCGGTGTTGGGTTTGTGACGTTGGTGTTATCATCGGCCTTGTTCTTATCCCACACATACCAGCCGGCAAAACCGACAGCGGCTACGACGACCACGATGAGTGCTACTATCCAGATGTGGAAACCGCTCTGTTCTAATCTTTTTTTCATTCTGCCCCCTTTAGTTACCTATAGTGTGGCAAAAAGCTAACGCTTAAGCAATAGAAGCTAGACGATGGATGATAGATGCTGGATGTTAGAGTTTGGAACAAAGGCACTTTTGGCTCATAATACAGAGAGTGAAAAAAGTTATTAGCGTTTTTTTGACGATACTTACGCTTGTTTTGTATGGCGCTCCGGTCTTAGCGGCTAGTGCTAATGGCGCGGCGGATATAAACGACTTAATGGGCCAAAGACCAAGTAGTTCTTTTTACCAAAACCCTACTAGCGGCACGCTAACTCAAGGCAGTAGTAGCTCAACCAGTTCAGCCGCAGCGAGCGTTTTGCAGCAGCCGGCTACCGGTGAATTAAAAGTTATAGCACCACCCGCTACCACTACGCCCGTTGCCTCTACGAAATCCTCTAACTGGAAGTGGCCTGCCGTATTGGCAGTTATATTATTTGTAGCCGCAATCGCGCTACTTATTTTGACGCTTAATGCCCGTAAATCGGTGAAGCAAATCGTAGCCCAAGAACTACCAAAGGTTAAAGAAGTTATTGCTAAAAAGATAGCTTTAAAACCTAAAAAAGCCTCGACAAGCACAAAGAAACCTGTAAACAAAAAACGTAGGCCCAAGAAGAAATAGTTATTACTATTTTGGGCAGCTTAAATCAAAGATAATAAACAGTAGCAGTAGTAGTGTCGACAGTAGTATCTAGGCAAGGTTTTCCGATGGCACGATACAGCACCTTTTTAGCACGACTACGCTCTCTAACAATAGCCACCCCTTCGCTAAGAGCAACGAGGGCGGTTCTTGCTTCGCCGGTACCGTTCACAACGCAACCTATAGCAAGTGGCCAAAAATCATAATCTTCAGGCGGTTCGGCCAAGGTGAATTGGCATTCGGAATCCGGAAAACCATCAATCACAGACAAACCCCTGGCAATACTCTCTGCCGCCGACGATGACACTGGGTACTCTTTTATTTTCTTTTCTGGTTTTTGCATCTAAGCGTAAGCATACTCTAAGGATCTTGAAAAGTATCTTTTTTATTGTAAAACTATTCAACTACCCCTCTTAAACAAGGGGATAAGCCCTGAGACTCCCAACTTTGTTTCGGCAAAGTTGGTCAAACCGACCGGGCGCTGTTCATAAATTCTTAAGACCCTGTCAAATAAAACAATGCCTCCAGAACGACCCATTCAGCTAATCGCTTAAGGGTTCGGCTCAAGCTTTTGTTGTCTCTTCAAGGAATAAGCTTGAGCAAAGCTGTCGGACAGTAATTGTTTATTTGACGGTCTTAAAACAACATATTCGCAGAGGCCCGGACCCGCTAGCCCCATTTCCCATTGCCTGATCCCCATGCCCCAACTCAAAGTGCCCAGACCCGATAATTACTAATTAAAATCTCTGTAGGTTTTATCGTCGCGGCGAGAAATGCCTATTATGGTTAAATCGCCAACTTCGGTTTTAGAAAATATAACTCTTATTCTGCCCTTTTTAAGCCTGAATATCCCAGGGTTGCCAACAAGCTGCCTAATATCCATTCCCATCAAATCACCGCTAAGCAACTTTTTGATCATTGTTGCCACAATTAATCTTTCTTTTGGACTAAGTTTTGCTAAAGCCTTTTGTATTTTGTCGGCCATTTATTTTAAAGATTCAAGAGCCGCCAATATATCTTTAGCGGAGACTCCATTTTTGTTGATTTTGGTGAAGTCGACTACAGTTTTCCAGCCATCTTCTTCTTGAAATTTAAGTTCTTTAACGACGGCGTAACGAATAAAGTCGCTGCGAGTCATGTAGTTGTCTTTAGCGGTTTTATCTAGCCTAGTAACTAGTTTTTGGGGCAGTGTGATATTGTATGCTTTCGTACTCATACATAAAGCATACATATTATGTATGCCTTTGTCAAGAATAATCTCTTAAAAATCTTGCCAAGAAAAGGCCAATAAAGCATAATCTTAAGCAATATGGGAGTTAAAAAAGCTGCGAGGGCTAAGAAGCCTACCTGGAGACGTTTTGCAATTATTGGCGGGGTTGTAGTTGCTACCATTGCCATTGTTTTTGTGGTGCTTTATTTTAGCAACCGCCCCAATTACCGCGATTTGCAGAAGGAATACCAAAGAATCAGCGCTTTTATACCCAGCGACTGGCGATTAGTTAGCGAAAGCAGTAATAAAGGCACTTGGGGCCTGTTCTGCCTGCAAGTAGAGGGGCCTGAATGCCCGTATTATATCGCGGAGTTCAGTCGTAACCCGCTAACAACCACAAGTCCCTCCTCAATTACAACGCAGCTTCAGAAACCATTAATTGATGCTGGCTTGTCATTAATTGATAACACTTATCAGAAATGCAGTACTGAGGATATCCGAAACGATGATTATTCTTGTATTGCTGGTGGCTATATTGGAGATGTTGAAGTCTATTTGAGCGTGGACAGCACTAACGCAAGAGGCGTTATCGGTAGTTGGTCTCGTATTTCAATAGGCAAATATGAAAAATAGGTTAGTAATCCTACTAACAGCATTCGCCTTATTAATAACACCACTACGGGTGGTTATTGGTGAAAGTAGTGAGTGTAAAGATGTGGCGATTATTTTTGCACGTGGCTCTGGACAAAACCTAGAACACAACTACCTAAACGAAACTAGCAATCCAATAACTTTTGGAAGAGCCGAGCCGCAATCTTTTGCTTTCTTTGAGGAAATCAACAAGAGGACAACCGGGCTTTCTGTCGAGAGGGTTTCTCTGCACAACTTTGAGGGTAGGTACAACCAATATGGGTATGAGGCGGTGGACGTGGTTGATGGGTTTACTAGCAAGCCCAATCATCGCACAGATGTTTATAATCGCTACTACGAAAGTGTGGCCGATGGCGCCGAAGAGCTGGCCTGGTATTTAGAAGACAAACTTACCTCTTGCCCATTCCAAACTGTTATTTTGGGTGGTTATTCACAGGGTGCGCACGTTGTGGGCGATGCCATGTTTAAAATCAAGCCTAATTTTAGGCCGCGCATTGCTTATGTAGCGCTTTTTGGCGATCCTAAATTTAACCCGCGTACTAATATGATTCCGCCCACGACCGCGCCATGGGTTCGGGGCAACGCATCTTCGTTCCAGACTGGCGTGCTGTTGGCCCGCAAGAACTACCTGCCAGACGAAATCGCCCTAAAAACCAGCTGGTGCGATATTAACGACCCCATTTGCGCCAATTATTCTTTGGCGAATACGCCCGTTGGCGCCATATACGAACAGTTTATTAACAAAACTCACCAAGAGGTTTATCAAAACCGCTGGATCCCCCAGGCCGCCAACGAAATTGCTATGCTTTTAAAAGACCGTAACTCCGCTTTGGCTGGCAAAATCCAAGCTGTTACTTGGCTGAATAAGAACGATAAGCTGTACCAGCTAGACTTGGCATTGGTAATAGACACCAGCGGCAGCATGATTGCCATGATTAGCACTATAAAAAATAATCTGGCTGGCTTTGTTTCGGCCCTATTTAATTCTTACTGGGACACTCGAGTAGGTATTGTGGCCTACAGCGATTTTCAGAATGTTAAGATTCCGTTTTATTACTCCAAAAAGATTGGCGATTTTACCTACAACAAAGAAGCCGTAAAAGAGCAAATTAACAGCTTAAAGGGAGCTTATGGTGGCGATGAGCCAGAGGCTTTATATTCTGGCCTAATGACGGCTATGAACGAGCTAAGCTGGCGACCTGGCGCTCAGAAAAAAATATTGGTTATAACCGACGGAGCCGCCAAAGACCCCGACCCAGGCCCCGGCCACTATACCAAAAGCCAGGTAATCCAGCGAGCCCTAGAACTTGATCCGGTATCGGTTTCGGCTGTAGCGCTACCCCTTAATTACCCCCGCTATCCTCAGCCTGGCGACATTCAAAAAATGAACGAAGAATTTAACAGCACGGTGCTTGATTTAATTAGCTCCACCAATGGCACAATTACTAACGGCCAGCGTGATTATTCTGTTAAATACAGCCTTAGCGCCCTAGATAAGATGCAGTTACAGCCGGTGGCTGAAATTAGCGGGGCAAACACGGGTTATATTGGCGAACCTTTGGCTCTAAGCGGTGGTAGCTCATATGATCCAGACGGATACATAACTAGTTACAGTTGGGATTGTAATAATGACGGGGTCTTTGAATCCACCGGCAACACCTTGCCTACTTTTGAGTGTGTCTACGGCCAGCCCTATCAAGGCTTTGTTGTATTAGAGGCTACTTCGGCCGACAGTGGCAGCGCCAAGGCCACACTAGAAGTTAATGTAGCAGAAAAAGAAGATGCCGTACCCGTAGCCCCAGATGCGCCAGTAGCCAGCTATGGGCGCAGTGGCGCAAGCGTGGTGGTATCTTGGGCCAATAGTTACACCGAAGATGTAATGGTTAGAATCGCCAACGCTAACGACGAGATACTTGGGCTTATTAGCAATGCTAACAGTTTTATAATCAGCCCAGCTCCTGAATCGGCATTTACAATTACACTAAGCGCCGGTAATGCGGCTGGCTGGAGCGAACCCACCGTTTTAACAATCGAAAATATACCAGTTAACGAATCGGACCAAAGTGGAAATATTTACGAAAACGACAAGAACGTATCAACGCCAACGCCTACACCCACTGCAACACCCATAATGATTAACCAAACCCCCGCAGCCTCACAAAACATAACAATCACCCAGCCGGCTCCGCTACCCCTCACCAGCGTTGCCGGCATAGAAAATGATGCTACAAACAATATTCAAACCAACAGCCCGGCCGATAACACGTTTGTGACCTCCGAAAAGACGGGCCTAGACACCTTTTTAATAGTCTTTGGCTTATTGATATTGGGCCTGGGCATGGGAGCCATCACCCGCAAACCAAAATAGATGTTGGACGATGGATGATAGATGATAGATAAAGCCCCAGAAGTGGGGATTTCAACACAAGGGCTGTTGACATTTTGATACTATTTTGATACTATTCTGGTATTATGAATAGCGTTAAATTACAGGTGCCTATCGATAAGCTTGTTCGCGACAAATTAGAAGTTCGCGCTAAAGATCTTGGATTCGATTCGGCCCAAGCTTATGTGCGCTTTTGGGCCAAAGCCGAAACCGAAAATCGCCACGTAGACTTTGGCTACGACAGCTGGGGAGAACCGACCGACGTTGCTGCTGCCAGATTGAATAAAGCTGCCAAACAAGCTAAAAAAGACCTTAAAGATGGTAAGCTAAAGACTTATTCAACCATTGAAGAAATGACCGAACATCTGCATAATCTTTAATAGATATGCCAAAACAAATAGTTTTTTCTAAAAAGTTTGATAAAAGCTACATTATTCGCATTAAGCCCAACAAAAAGCTGGCAGAGAAATTTGACCTTAAATTATCGGTATTTGTGAGTAGCCGTGCTAGTAGACTACTGAATGACCATCCCCTACTGGGAAAACATAAGGGCTGCCGAGCGTTTTCTGTAACTGGTGATATTAGGGTAATCTACGAAGAAACCGAAGACTCAATAATCTTTTTAGACGTTGGCACGCACAACCAAGTTTATAAATAAGTTCTCTATTTTTTGGAGGCTTTTTTAACTAGCTTGCCCAATAATTTCTTTTTGGGTTTGGCGGCGGCTTCTTCTTTGGCAAAAAGTTCGGTAAGGTCTTTAGATTTATCGGTTGGCTTTTTTCTAACGCGAGGAGCTTTTTCGGCCACGGTTTCTGGTTTTTCTTTGGGCTCATCTTTGGGCTTAGCTACATCTTCGGCTGGTTCATCGTGATCGTCAGCGGCTTGCGGCTTAATAATCACGCGTCTGTCGCGGCCAAAACCAACCGATTCTGTAGCCAGGCCATGCTCGCCAGCCACTTTGTGGACTATTCGCCTATCGGCTGGGTTCATGGGCTGTAATTCGTATTGCACGCCAGAGCTTTTAACCCTGTCTATCCACTGCAAGCTTTGCACAGCCAAGCGGTCTTGGCGGCTCTTTTTGTAGTCGGCTATATCTACGTTAACGCGCGTAAAGGCGTAATTACCATTGCCTAAGGCTGTAGAAACTAAATACTGCAAAGAGCGCACTGTTTCGCCATGCTGGCCAATCAAAAAGCCATTCATGTGCGAAGACGGCACCGACAGTTCTATAACATCTTCTTCGCTAGTAGCCCGAACATCGGTGTTCAAGCCAAAGAACGACAAAAGATCCTCCAAATATTTTTTGGCAAATAAAATTGATTCTTCCATAATTACCTCCTTCGTTTAGCGTTCTTACGCTTAGCGGGAGTCTTTTTGTGTTTTGGTTTTGGTTTGTTATCAGAGATTATTTCGGCTTCTACGGGCACTTTATCTACCGATGCTTCCATTTCGGCTACATCTTGCTTTAGTATCCTAGATTGTTGCCAAAAGGCTACCAGGCCGCCAACGAACCAATACAGCGATAGGGCCGGCGTAATGCTAAGCGAGATAAGAAAAATCATGCCAGGTATAAAGAACAAAGTCATACGGCCGGTAGCGGCTTGGACTTCGGATTGATCAACCTGCTTGCCGGCAGCGGTGTCTTTTAGTATTTGGCGCATACCGCGAGCGTTTTTGTCGGGCATCATTAATTGTTTACTCTGCAAATACTGAATGGCCACGCTCAAACAAACCAATATCATGGCCGGCCAATAAATGCCGCCGTTGCCCATTGGCAGTTTAGTTAAATCCAAAAAGCCAAATAATGTAGCGTCTAGGTTATTAATGTTCTCAGCCAGGGTCTTAAGATATGGCAAATTATCTAGCCATGAATACGACAGGTTAAGCAGGCTGCCTGGATCTTTAATGATTTTATTGATACCCATATACAGGGCAATCAAAATTGGCATTTGTACTAATATGATGCCAAACGAACCAAAGGGGCTTACTTCGCGTTCTTTGTACAGCGCCATCATCATTTCGGACTCTTTGCGGCGATCGCCGGCAGCCTCTTTTTTAATGCGCTTTAATTCTGGCTGAAGCCTGCGCAAAGCCATGGCGTGGTGCAATTGCTTTTTTAACAGCGGGTACATGGCCAAGCGCACGATAATGGTAAACAAGATAATTGCCAGGCCCAAATTATGCCCTGGTATAAGCGCCAATATAATAATCAACAGATTAAAAATTGGGCGCTCAATAATAATGTGCCAAACTTGGCCGATAAAATGAAACATACTTGCTTAATAGTTTAACACGAGAGCTTAAAGCCACCCCAATATAAAATGATGAAATTTTATATTGGGGTGGCTTTAGATATATCTTGTAATTGCCGCTTAATAGATTTGGCAAGTTCGTCGTAGGGCATAGTTAAAAATTTGTCGTCGAATATGCTAACCACAATGTCTTGGTTGGTTAATAGGCCTTCGGCCTGAGTTCTGATGGCTTCATAAACACGGCGACGTATGCGGTTGCGCCCCGGTGCTGATTTTTCTACTTTTTTGGCCACCACCACCGCTACGCGATACGGTTCGTTTGGCTTGCCGGGCAAGAATTTCATAGCACAAAAGGGGCTACGCACGGTTTGAGCCTTGCGATAGACGTGATTAATAGCGTTTTTGCCGTGGAATCGATGTTCTTTAGATAACACAAATAACCCCTATTTTGGCTCATTATTTATTGTAACGCTAATCAAAACAATCTAGCGAATAAGTTGCTTGCGGCCTTTTTGGCGGCGTCTTTTAAGCATAGCTTGACCGCCCCTGGTAGACATGCGCTTTAAAAAGCCATGCACTCTGGTGCGGTGTTTTTTCTTTGGTTGAAAAGTTCTTTTAGGCATAATTTCAGTTGGTTATCTTACCACAAGAGGGCCAAGCTAACAAGCCGGCAAATCTGTTTTGGTTTTAAAGGATTGTAAAAAGTACATATTTTACAAACAAATTTTGCTAGTTTGTCCACAAATCAGTTTAACTTTTCCACCTATTACTAGATGCAAAAAATGGGTGTGTATAAAAACACCTCTGTTAAGCATTTTGGTTTATGCAATCGGGCATTATCATAAAAACCTGTGGAAAACTTTCACTTTCTTTTGTATAGTTTAACTACTAGGTTTTAAAAGGTTGGAGGGGTGAAACAGCAAAAACCATGCGAGACGATACCTTATGGCAGGCAATATTGGGTGAGATTGAGCTAACCGTTTCTAGGGGTAGCTACATCACGTGGTTTAAAAATACCCGCGTTCTACGGCGTAGCGATAATCAATTAATTGTTGGCGTACCGAACATTTTTGCCAAGCAACAGCTAGAGCTTAAATACAAACAGATGATTCTGGACTTAATGCAAAAAAACGGCGCTAATGACCTAGATGTTGAATTCAAAATCTTTTCGGCTACCTCGCCTTCACCCAAACGAACCGCCGAAGACGACTCAGAGGTCGTCATCTTATCCCAGCCAGTTGAAGAAACAAACGGAAAACAAGGCAACAATGGCGCCCTATCGGTTACCCACTCTTACCGTCAGGGCCTGAATGAGCGCTATACCTTTGACTCATTTATTGTTGGTTCTGGTAGCGAGCTAGCCTATGCCGCCTGCCAGGCAATTGTTCAAAATCCGGGCACTAAATATAATCCACTATTTGTTTATGGCGGTGTGGGATTGGGCAAAACCCACTTAATCCAAGCGGTTGGAAACGGCATATTAGCCAATAATAAAAATGCCCGCGTAGTTTACGTTACCAGCGAACAGTTTGTGCAAGAATTTTTAGATGCCATCCGTTACAAAAAAATTACCGACTTTGCTGGGCATTACCGCAGCGCCGATGTTTTGATTGTAGACGATATGCAGTTTATTGCCGGCAAAGAAAAAACCCAAGAAGAATTCTTTCATACCTTTAATGCCCTACACCAGGCCAATAAGCAAATTATAATCAGTAGCGACAAGCCGCCCAAAGCTATCCCAACCCTAGAAGAAAGACTGCGATCGCGCTTTGAATGGGGCATGATTGCCGATATCGGTTCACCAGATTTCGAAACTCGTTGTGCCATCTTGCAAAACAAAGCCAGCCAGCGCGGCATTGCGCTAGACCAACCTTTGGTGGAATTCTTAGCCAACCACGTCCAAACCAACATCCGCGAACTAGAGGGCGCCCTAAACCACCTATTAGCCTTTTGCGAGATGCGCAACCTAGAACCTGATTTAGGCGTGGCCGTTGGACTATTCGGCTCTTTGCGCGCTCGACCGAAAAGAGTTTCGGCTAAGCAAATCATTGAACGCACGGCTAAATTTTTTCAGTTAAGTGTTGAAAACATACTAAGCCCCAAGCGCGATAAAGACATAGTGGTACCTAGGCAAATTGCCATGTACTTGCTTAGGACCGAACTGCATCTGAGCTTTCCTAAAATCGCCCACGAACTAGGCCGCAAAGACCACACTACCGCCATCCACTCTGTTGACAAAATAGAAAGAGAACTGCACTTTGACACACTGCTCAAAGATAATCTAAAAGAAATTAGGGAGCGCCTAAATGTTTAGGACTGTTCATAAAACTGTGAACAAGATGTTCATAGCCAGTGGTATAAAAAATTACAGCCAAACATCCGGGTTTTTATACTCCGATTTTGCACCACTATCCCAACAGGATCTACACAGTTTTGAACGGCAAATTACATCTGTTAAATATAGTTTATGCGCACTTTCCACACCACTAATAATAACTACTACGCTAAATAACTTAAAAAGGAGTATTGTAATATTATGAAGCTGCAAGTCACCCAAGAAAATCTGGCCAAGGCACTAAACAATGTTGCCCGAATAGCTATATCTAGCAGAAACCCCCTACCAATCTTAAATAACATTCTATTAAAAACTGTCGATAATAGACTAAGCTTATCGGCTACCAACCTAGAGATTGCCATCACCGAAAAGATCGGTTCTAAGGTTCATAGTAATGGCGCCATAACCGTCCCCGCCCGTTTGATGCAAGAATATGTTAGTAGTTTGCCTGGCGGAGTGCTCGACTTAGAGCTCGAAGAACACAAGCTGCACATTAGTACCGAACAGTATCGCTCCACAATCAATGGCATTATTGCCGACGAATACCCAGTTGTGCCCGAAATTGATAAAGGCCAAAGTTGGACATTGCCAGTTAAAGAGTGTCGCAGTTTGGCACAGGTAGTGTTTGCCGCATCTTCGGATGAAACCCGTCCAGTTTTAACGGGAGTGTTGTTGCAATCCCAAAAAGGCTATTTGTATGGGGCAGCGACCGATAGCTACCGTTTAGCCGAAAAGAAACTAATCAAAACAACCCAAGAGATATCTTTATTAGTACCAGCCATGGCCCTACAAGAATTGCTGCGTATTTTGCCAGAGGGCGTAGAAGAAATTGAAGTGATATCCGATAGCCAGCAGGTGTTATTCAGGGCTGGTGATTTAGAGCTAGTTAGCCGACTAATCGATGCCACCTACCCCGACTATCGTAAACTCATACCTACCAAATTTAATATTTCAGCTACAGTAGATCGCAGCGAATTCATTACCATTACAAAGGTTTCTAGTTTGTTTGCCCGCGAAAGTGCTGGCAGTATAACCCTAAAGGTTGATGAGTCTACGAAACAAATCAGTATTACATCTATCGCCTCACAGCTTGGCGAAAATACTTCCAGCGCCCCGGCAACCATTCAGGGTACTGGTGAAGTTACTTTAAATTCACGTTATCTGCTGGATGTGTTAAGTGTGTTGAGCGGTAAGGACGTGACCTTTAGTTTTAATGGTAAGCTTGAGCCTTGTGTTGTGACTGATAGCGAATCTGCCGATAGCACCTACCTTGTTATGCCGCTCAAGAGTTAGACGATAGACGTTAGACGCTGGATGATAGATTTTAAATGTTAAAATTATTGTGATGATTGTGGATTTTAAAGATTTGAAGGTCTGGCAAGAGTCTCATAGGCTGGCACTCGAAATATATAAAAGTTCTGCCAACTTTCCTGCAGCAGAAGTTTATTCTTTGACCTCTCAATTAAGACGGGCATCGATTTCTGTTGTGTCTAATATTGCAGAGGGTTTTGGCAGATCCTCAAAAGCCGATCAGGAACATTTTTATACAATGGCCTCGGGCTCTCTTTATGAAATAAAGAGCCAATTATTAATAGCCAAAGACCTTAGCTACATTAATGAAGATAACTATCTTTTGGTATTAAAACAGGCCGATACGGCCCATAAGTTGCTCAACGGCCTTTTAAGAGCCCATCGGGTCGGTAATGATTTGTAGCTTTCTATCGTCTAGCGTCTATCGTCTAACATCTAAGGACGATTTATGAAATCGTCCGCTTTTACGGCGCTGCGGTTGCAGAATTTTAGATCTTATAAAGACTTTGCTGTTGAGCTGGCGCCAGCGGTAAACATTGTGGTTGGCCCAAATGCTAGCGGTAAAACTAATTTATTAGAGGCAATATTAATATTGTGCGGCAACTCATCTTATAGGGCGGGTTTTGGCGACGTTATTGCTAACAATAAAGCCTGGGCTCGAATTGATGGCGATATGGTAGATGGCACTAGGGTCGTTAAGCTTACTAAGACTAGCGATGTCGTAGAAAAAGTTTATGAGATTCATGAGAAGCCTAAAAAACGGCTTAATTTTAACGAAAAACTGCCAGTAATATTGTTTGAACCAGAGCACATGCGACTACTAACCGGCTCGCCAGAAACGAGGCGTAATTTTTTAGATGAAATCTTGGTGATAACTCAGCCAGACTTTGGGTCTGTTACTCAGAAGTACCGCCGGGTTTTGGCCCAGCGCAATCATTTACTAAAAACCGGTCGGCAAACCACCAACGCCCAGATATTTGCCTGGAACGTGCGTTTGAGTGAATTGGCTGGCAAGATCGTGGCGTCACGGGTTAGCTTAATCGATAGACTAAACAACGGTTTATCTTCTACGTATAGTGAGATAGCTAAAGCCAAAACAATCGTTAGCCTAAAATACGACACAGATTTATCGGCCAGCGCCTACGAATCGACCATGCTGCGCCAGCTAGAAAATAATATAGATATCGATTTAATTAGGGGCTTTACTACTTATGGGCCGCACCGCGAAGACGTTGAGGTCTTAATAAACAAAAAACCAGCCGGCGCAGTAGCTTCGCGTGGCGAAACTCGTACGTTAGTGATAGCCCTAAAATTACTCGCCCTTAGGCTAATTGAGGCGGCCCGTGACCAAAAGCCCTTGGTGTTGCTAGACGATGTGTTTAGTGAACTTGATGGCTCGCGTCGTAAAACCTTAACTCAGCACCTAAATAGTTATCAGACAATAATTACCACAACCGACGCCGACGTCGTACAAAAAGAGTTTATGCAGTCGATTAACCGAATATCACTGGGCTAGGCCAAGGCCAAGGCGGTTTACTGCCCTAATAACCTCTTCTGGGATGCTAGGGTTGTCTTCTATGCTGAACACAACTGATGGCCCAGCCACAATCTGCCATTGGCCATCAACTTTTTGAGCGATTACCTTAACAATATCTAGTGTGTTATTTGGGTTAGTCGGTCGCGGCAAGTAATCAGCCGGCACGCTAGGGTCGTACCAGGCATTTGGCATGAGCCTAATAGCGGCCCAGTCGCCCCTAACGCAGAGCTGCTTATTTGTAATCTGATAATCATTTATGTTGTCGACGGTTAATAGGGCGGACTGTATGCCGGGGTCTTCGGCTGCCAACAACCCATTAAGATAACTGGCGGTGTAACTAAGTAGGGTAGATACAACCTCTTGGCTCTCATTAATGTTTTTGCACACAGTTATTTCTTGATAATCAGAGCTTTTTGAAAACTTAAAACAGTATTGTCCGGCTTTTAATTTCATTGTTTTGGACGTAGACGTCGATGCTATTTCTTGGTTGTTTTGCAGAACGGTTATTGTGTTGCCGTCTGTTGGAGATAGCAAAACGTTCTTAAAAGACAAATAATATGATAATGCTACCAGTGCGGCAACAATAATAACAATTACCAGTGTGATTACTGTGAGGCCTCGTTTGTTTATTATTCTTGTCATGTTTGCATCCTTGTTTATCTGTTATCTCGTCTTATTCCCCAACTTCTGGTGCCTCAAATTGGTTCTCTATCTTAGGGATGTCATTTTCAAAAACAATTTCATAATCTGATGGGTCAAAACCATTTACATATATATTTAATAGCGCCGACTGCTTATCGGCGGGCGTAGTCGAGTATATGTAGACTGCTTTTTTGTATGGGTCAGCAGAGTATTTTTGGGATTGTCCATATTCAATTCTAAATAATGGCGACATATCTATTGGCAATATTGTTAATAATGGATAGTTTAGTTCTGTCCAATTGGCGTTTAGATATGGGCTGTATTGAAAGAGCTCGCTGTCGATAATATCGGCAACCTTAGAAAATTCTTGCATGTGCAAGGATTCATACAGCCTGCCCTCTTCGCTATTAGGGGTTAGCGTTCTAGAGACGGTTGTAGTTTGATTTACCCGAGCAACCACGCTGGCACTAGATGTATCGAATCCGTTGCGCTCAAAAGACAGGTTATAATCTCCAGCCTTAATATAAGATGTGCCGCTTTTAATCTTTTTATCGTTCAAGTATATTTGGGCGTCTTGCGGGGCTATATTAATAACAAGCTTGGCTTTTCCGTGCTTATAAAATTGCCATCCTACGATTAGGCCCAGGCATAAGACGAGTAGTGCGACGATGGATGCTATGACTAGTTTTTTATTTAAGTATTTCACCGAAACTCCTCCAGCCAATTATTTAACAGATCGTCATATTGTCCTCCGCTGGCGCACTTTTCGCTACCCTCGATGAATGAGGTATAGCCCAAGGCTCTTCTTAGTTTTAGCATATAGGCATGGGTGCTGGCGTCGGACCTATCAATATATCTACCCGTACATAAGCTGGTGTTGCCGTTTATGGTGTCTGGATCGCTATGCGTGTTACCCGGCGCTTCGCTGTGCCCTAGCAATCCCTGAGCGTCACTTGCGGACGAGCCTGTAATGTCGCCTTTGGGGTCGGAGCAGGGCATGCTGTAATATTCACACACGTATTTTGCCAAAGAAACCATAGCTTTAAACTGGTCTTTGTTATTTAGCAATTCGTTGGCGTCACGAGCATTAATTTCAACGCCCAGGGCGTGGCTGTTGACGCTGTTTGCGTGAGCGGTACGACGCATGTTGTCCATAGGGAAATATTGATAGGTTGTGCCATCTTTACCCACCGAGAATTGGACACCTAATCCTCGGCCGCTCCTATGAAAGTATTTAGCCAAACCCATGCCTTCTGTGTTGCCTACGGTAAAATGAATTACAAAAATATCTGGTTCGATGGGGCCATGATCCATTGCATCTATTGCCTCCATGTTTTCTGCGCTGGCGTTTTCGTATAGCTTAACAAAGACGGGATCATCGATGGATTGCGAGCAGCTATCGGCAGCCGTGCCATCGTCAAGCTGGGCTAGGAGCTGTTGGGCAAATTGGAGTCTTTTTTCGTACTCTGTCTTGCATCCCGTGGAGCCATTTACAATATTTGGGTCGCCTATGCAGGGTATTTCATAAGCTGTTAATACTATCCAGGTGGTCTTTTCGATTGTATCGGCGGCGGTAATTTTGTTAAAAACGCTATTTTTATAGGCACCCTGCAGTTCTGACCACATATAATCCATTTGTACCTCGAGCGTTTGATAATTAGCTAAGGCTTGCAATTTAGTTTTTCTACCGCCGAGCCACTGCACTATGCCATATGATCCGCTGCTGGGATTAAGTGCTTCTGGGCTAAAGTTGGACTCCCTTTGAATGTTGCCTAAAATCCCAGCTGCTTGTATAGGGTACAGTCCTTTATCTATCAAGTAATTCCAGATGGTAGCGGCATTCGGGCTGACAGCCGTGTCAGCGCCAGTTGCTGCGTTGGGTGTGCTTGGAACGCAGGCATCTGGCTCAAAAAAAGTTGAATCCTCAAAAATTGATTTCAAATCGGTTGCCCGACTATCTTCTGCCCCATAAGCCTCGTTTTTCATCAGGAGCATGAATGATAATAAACAAAGCAACGCAAAGACAAATAATGCTAGCACACGGGTTTTTATTATTAAGCTAAAGAATTTTAAGGTTGGCGTTGGTTGTTGATGGATTAGCATTATTCACACCCCTTGGGCGTAATGCCAGGTACAACCGTGACATGAAAGTGGTTGTCGTGGTTATCATAATAATGCATGTCGCCGGCATAACCGTTACTCAAAGCATTTTTATTCAAGTCGTTTTGATCTACATAGGTATTAACGGCGTTCTGAACAGCCACGTCATTATACAGAATACTGCCCAGCGTGCTTGTATCGAAGAATAATTTTGCAAGCTCTATAGCATAATCTTGGTTGTAGTCAGAACAGGTGCTCATCATCGGGCAGCCAGATATGTCTACATTAATGCCTTTTACATGCGACACATGGCCATCGCTTTGGTCTAAATCTCCAACACCAAACTTAATACCGGGGTGCAACTCGGCCCACTTTAAGCCGACTTGCCAGATTGTTTGAATTAGTTCTTTGCGACCCCATTGTGACTCGCGTTGGGCGGCGTTGTTGGGGTAAATGTAATAACCGGGATTATCGGCTGGCAATTGATATTGGTCGTGGCCTTCTACTTGGCTGCCTCCGTGCCCGCTTTCTGGGCCAACTAATGTTAATCCTTCGCAACTCCCTGTTGAGGGGGTGCTTTGATCGTTCGCCGACAGGCCATTGTCGCTATCGTAGCCATAAACATAGCCAAGCCCACCGCGGACGGTTGTATCTAGGGCGGCACAGTTATAAACTTGCTTGGCAATGATCTCTACATCGCCAAGGCCAACAAAGTCCTCGATTTCCCCGGTTCTTAATCCATCAAAGACGCCATAGTTTCTTGGGTCGAAGCCCTTTAGCTCTATAACGTCCATAAAGGCATCGGTATTAAAGTCATCGCCGTATCTGTCTCTTATTTTGGAATACATTTTATTATAAAAAGCCTCGCTATCATTTAAGATGTCCCATGTTAGTTCGTCTGCGCTGAACTGTTCCACATCAAACTGAGAAAGGATGTTATTAACATTAGTGGCTTGTTGAGGGGTCATAGTTAGGGGGTCTAGGTCGTAGCACTGTTGGGGGAAGTCGAAGGTGTCAATGCCGGCAAAGTTGGCTGCCGCGTAGGCACTCTCTGAGCCAGCGGTTGCTGGTTTAGAAAAGAAACTCATAGGCAACTTGCCAACAGTCTTGACTAGCCGACTGAATAAGCCGGCAACGTTGTTTACGGTGTTGTTTTCTATAGAAGCGAATAGGCTTTTTGACATAGCCGAGTCTGGGTTGTCTAGGGCGAAATATCTGCCAAAAAGACTTTGATCAGTGTAATAATCTTCGTAGTATTGATCTGCCATTGCAATAGCTAGGCTTTCTGATTCGTCATTAGTCAAAGAGGCACCGCTATTACGGGATGAAGATTCGGCGGCGTAGGTTGCCCCTTGTATTATAGTGTTGGCAAAAACACCGCTTGGCTCGTCGCCGTTCAGCATTGGCCCGGCGCCTATATACAAGAGGATTTTGGTTATTACCCAACCAAACATGGAATCTATAGTGTCCCCAACCCATTTTTCAACAGAACCAGGTACTAGTAGTTTGAATCCATCGATTATAATCCCGACAGCTTCACCAAGTAGCCAGTTGAGCCCCCTCCAGAGCCACCTTCCAACATTGCCCTGCGAGTTCCAAAAAGTCAATAAACCACTGATAGCAAGCCCAACGCTGTTATTCCACCAGGATTCTATAGACGCCCCCAAACTTGAACCGCCAATCTTTTTATCATCGCACACATAAGCGAATTCATCATCGTAGGCGATAGGATTGGCTGCTATGGCGGCCTGGTGTGTATCGCTGCAGTATTCATTACGATCCTTAGCGAATGCTACAGTTCCCTCGGCCTCGGCACTTGAATCTGGGGAATCAATAGCGCCGACCCAGCCCTCACTTTTACTTACGGAATCGATTGTAGTCATAAGCGCGGATACTTCTTCGTTCGTCGTCCCGGTGGAGTCGGCTTTTAACTCATCAGCTGCCGTCTGATAAGTTGTATAGAGCGCCAAGGCTTGAACGCCCCTGGCGGTAGCAACTAACTTTGTAATAGTGTGGGCCTTAAACATTTTGTTTATTACATTAAGCGTTTCGGCCATGTCAATTATATTTGCGAATGGTATGAGTTTCTTCGCAACGTCCAAGACGGCCTTTGCCGCCTCTGTCTTCGCTCCCATTAATAGTACTTTTTGTACAGCAGGTTGAGTGCCATCTTCGGCTAGATTTTCACCTAAAATCTCGGTGCCTTCTTTTGCAACCCTATCCAGGGCGTCGTCGGCGCCTGACGTTAATGTTTTGTTTGGATCGTTTGGGTCTGGGTATTCTTCTTGTCTGTCGCTCATTCTTCGGTTGCTGCTGTTGCTGGAGGTATCGGCATTGGTGTCTGGATTGCCCGGGTCGGCGGCGGGTCGGCAAGCGGTGACTCCAAAGACGCACTGAATAAACTTGCCCAAAACAGTACTATCTGGGAACATTTGTCTAATTATTCGATTACGTATTGAAATAATCTTTTCTTCCATTCTGGTGCGCGTTTTGTCAAAAAAGCGCCAGCTACGAACACCGGTCTTATTTTGAATCCATTTACGAATGTGTCGCCGTTTTACAACCTGCCATGAGTGGGTCTTTTCGTTAACGGCCTTTTTTATTGCCCGGCGAGCCGTCTTGTTGCTATCGAATTTCTCTATTTCGACGTCAAATCTTTCGCTCAAAAACCTCATCTTGTCGCCATTAGGGTCATTTAGAGTGTCAATCGTAAAATCAGTACCAAACCTGTCTTTAAATTGTTGGTTAAAATCTCCCATGTCAATATCAATGCCATCTTTGGGGCTAAAATTTATTCGCGCAGATCTAAACTGAACTAGATCACCATTTTGAGTAGCTACGCCACTAAAGCTTATTCCGTATTCCCTGAGCAGGTCGGCTTCAAATTTTGAAGTACGGAGTGTTCTATACCAATCTGTAAAAGGGTGATTGGTGTCGACCTTGTCGGCTGTAAAAAATATACTCCTGCGTTGATTCACATCTACGGTTTTTCCGTCTACTGTGTCGATTTCTCCAACTCGTGCCCGCATATAAGATCTAAGCCATCTGTCGGAGCGTCCGTCCATAGATACCTGGTAGCGCGAAAAGGCGCGCTGTTCAATGCTTTGCATGATATGTTCAAGCTTAAAAACATTTAAAAAGCCAAATAGACTGCCTACGGCTATCAATGCCGTTATTAAACCCGCACCCACACCACCAGCTATTATTTTTTTTGAGCTAAACCCACTTAGCTTACCCTTAAAGCCACCAACCGAAGCATTGTGCTTATTGGCTGCTTCGTTTTTAAAAAAGTCGCGCTCTTTTTCTGCACCAGCGCCTGCGTTTTGGGTATAGGCAGGATCTCCGCTTGCAGCTTCTTCTTTCTGAGCTATGTCATCGCTTTTAGTAGCGGACTTTTTGGGCTCATTGGTCTCCGAATCGTATACAGGCATAAGCAATTTATATTATAGGGGTTAAGGTGTTTTTTGGATAGCCTGTGAGCCTACCCAGGTGGCAGAGTTCTCTTACTGTGATTGTGGGCAAAAATGTTGATTGAGCAAATTAACCGACTCCTAGATTAGGCTTTGGTGTCGTGGTTAATGGATATTGTTTGACTGCTAGCTTGATTAGGTGGAGTTGTTGTGGGCGCTATGGGCGGTGTGGCTGGCTGTTCTTTGGGCTGGACGACCGGAGCTACTGGCGCTGCAGCTGCCTCACTGTCATTCGGGGGGGCTGCTTCAAAGGAACTATCTAATGGTATCTCTGCCGGCCCTACTTCTTGTTGTACTTCCCCGGGAGTGGTAGAAATAATGCTGGTTTCGGTAGGGCTGGGTAATATCTGAACATGTACATGGTTTTGCCCGGCAAAGAACAGCCCTTGACCAACTGGGAACTGGCTTAGTCTTTTACTTTCTTCACTGGTGAGCTTAAAGACATCGGCTAATAAATCAACGGCGCTGGGGCTTTGTTTTAAAAGCAACTGCATGGATGAGTTGGCCACGATTGCTCGTCCCATTCTAGAACTTATAAAATCTTCTACATCTTGCGAAATGGTGGTTAAGCCCAAATTATATTTTCTACAACGCTTAGCTAAGCTAAACATAAAGTTAGCGCTATCTTCGTATTTCATTAGCTGCCAGGCTTCGTCTATTATCAACAGGCGACGACGTTGATCGGCCTTGGTCTTGTTCCATATGTAATTAAGCACAATATACATGGCAACTGGTCGCAGTTCGTCTTCTAAGTCTCGGATGTTAAATACCACCATTGGGTTATTAATATCGACATTGCTTTGTTGGCTAAAAATGCCAGCAAAGGTGCCGCTGGTATACTTGCGCAAGCGTTGGGCTAATTGCGGACCAGTCCCGCCCATGTGCAATAAAGTATCGTATAAATCGGATATTGTTGGTGGGGTTGAACGATGAGTGAGCGGGTCGTTAGTAATGCCGGCTTTGGCGTAAGTTTCGATTAGGGCAGTATCTAGGTCGGCCTCTTCTACTGGGTTCAAGGCTGGTACGGTTTGGCCGCCAACCATTTGTAGCTGGGCTCCGCCCATCATTAGGCGCAGTAAGCCGTGCAAAGTAATTAGGTTGCCGCGCAATGCGTTATCGGCTTCTTCGGCGTCAACGACCTTGGGCAATTCAAACGGATTAATGCGAGTAGGAGAGTTCAGCGATAGTTTTATGTAGGCCCCACCTACACTATCGCTCATCTTTTCGTATTCGTTTTCGGGGTCGATAATAAAAATTTCGGTGCCCAGCATTAGATAGCGCAGAGCCTCAAGCTTAACGGCAAAGCTCTTGCCGGCACCGGCCTTAGCAAAGACCACGCTGTTGCTGTTTTCTAGGCTAAAGCGGTCAAATATTACCAATCCAGAGTTGTGCATGTTAATCCCGTACAATACGCCGTGGTCGTCAGATAAATCGGCACTGGTAAATGGGAATGTAGTGCTAATAGCACCGGTGCTCATGTTACGTCTTATCTGTAGTTGATCCATGAATTGCGGAATGACGCTATTTAAGCCATGTTCTTGCTGTGAGCTGGCCGGCTTAGAATAAACTAATTGCTGGGCTAGCAAGGACTCGATTTTATGGCTGACAAATTCTAATTCTTCTTTGTCGCCGCCATAAATAGTGAAGTACAGGCCAAGCCTAAAAAAGCGCTCTTCGCCAACTTGCAGCTTGTCGCGCATATCCTCGGCGTCTTGAATGGCGGCCTCTTTACCTGGGTCGCGCACTCGACCCTTTTCGTTATCGATTGCAACGCCGGCTTCTAATTGGCCAACTTTTTTTCGCAGATTTTCTAATACAACCCGGCTTTCGACAGGGTAAACGTAAATTGATAAATCAATAACTTCGTCTATGTTGGTTAAGCTGCTGAGCCAACCAGTATAGAGCTGCCTGGGGTAGCCGTATACATAGTAGGTGCGGGCAAGTCTAGTGCCGATTTGGAAATGAGTGCTTTGGAACTCGATTGAACTCGGAGCAATAAAATCCCTTAGGGCAGTTTCGCCTTTTGCAAAAGCAGCCTGGACCTCGAGCTCTTCATTTAGGCGCTGTTGTTGGGCATATTGCTCGGGGGTTAGTTGTTGTTTTTTGCCTAGGCCAAACATTTTAATCCCCTAGCTCTCGTCTTAGATTTGGCCGACTGGCTACGCCCATGCCCTTAGTGACAACCGGCGCAGTTAAATCATCAAAATTTTTAAGCTGTTGGCGAGTGGCAGTATCGGGGTTGTAGGCATCATAATAGAGCTCAATCAATTCTTGGGTGTCTAGCGGCAGGCACTGTATCCCGCATTGCTGTAAGCCGCCCATGATGGCTTGTGTGCGATTGCGAAGCTCTTGGATGGCCTTTTGCAAATCGACTTCGTTAATAGTTACAGTTTGGTCTTTCTGACCGAATATACCGGTTAAGAAGTTCTTACTGGCTTTAATGGCTTTTTGAGTGTCGGCTTCTGGGAAGAACGGTGTAACAACGTAGAATTTCTTATCCATAATATTAGCCTGGGTGGCTACATCAACAACAAAACTTACGTAATCATCCATAAGCATAGCTAGTAGCATGTTGTCGTGTTCGCTACGGATTTTACTTAGTTTATCGATGTAGGGGCCAATATCGATCTTTTGCGAATGAATAAAAATTTGAATTGGAAAATATAAAGAGTTCAGAAAACCTTGGTAGGCAAACTCAACAGACTCTTGTTCTTGGGGGCTCATAAGGTCAAAGTTAACAGATTTAGCCATTACAACCGAACGGAATGAGCCGTCGTTCATAATAACTACCCCATCACGGATTTCGTTTATTAGCAGAGTGTTCTGGGTGCTATTGGGGTTAGCTTTTGGGTGGCTAACAGCAGGGGTGCCCTGTTGTCTCGATTTATTTAATAGTGAAGTATAAGAAGGCTGAACGGTGCCTGTTTGGCCGGTGGGTTGTGTGGCCTCTTGCATAGGAGCAATGCCCGGGAACCCGGGCAGCCCGCCCATATTTGGACTAGAAACATCTTGGTTTTGGTTGTTTAATGGTGCGTCTGGGTCCATAATTGCCGTCCGGCAGCTGCCGGACCCCACATTATTGCAAATTGACCGTTAATTCACCGCTGTCTGCCGAGCTTTTACGATTAGCTAGGCCGGCGATCGTAGAAATCTTTAAGTCAGCATTTGCTAAACTAACTATATCAGGGTTATTAAGGGATGTCACGGGTCCAGAAGTTGGATTAATAATCTTATGGTGTGGCGATGTTAGCCGAGCGATTTTTGCTGCTCGGTCTTTATCTTGATCGAACTGGTTAATTAGCAAGGTTTCTTCATTTGATGGCTCAGATTGAGCCGTTGCAATGGATTGATGGGGTGCTACCACTTGTTCGCCAAACATAGTTAAGTCGGTGTAGCCATTTTGTGCCGAGCTGCTCCCAGTAGCTTCCGTAGCTCTTTGGGCGTCTAGGGTTTTAGAAAGTTTTTTCATGTGCTCTACGGCGGCTTTGCGTTGTTTGGCAGAAGAAGTTTTAATCATGGTGTCGAACTGTTTGGCTGTGGCATTATTTTGAGTATCTAGAATATCGTCGGCAGCGGTAACGTTAACATCTGGTACTGCTACGGGGGTGGTATCGATGTCAATCAGCCGATCGCTTTCTGTGGCTACTTCGTAGGCAGGTGTGGTATATAAGTTGAGGTCTTCGCTTTTGGCGGCCCATCCGCGAGTATCCATAATATCGGCTAAAGCTTGTAGGTGGCTTTTAACCTCTTGTTGGTTTAGGTTTTTTGTTAATTGTTGGACAACCTTTTTGGGGACAGTAATGTTTACCAAGTTTTTTATACCGCTCTGGTCCCAAATGCGCTTGCGGGGCTTGATTAAAAAGCGAATCTTAGCCGCTAGCCAAATATCGGTGGGCTGATCTTTGCCAAACGGAGCGGCTAGAACGCCAGGGATTATAACAAATGGCAAAAACGGTATAAAAGCGACTGGGCTTGTTTTAGAGGCAATCATAAAGCCTAAAAACCCAGAGCCAAAAGATATACAGGCAAAAATAAACTGTTTTAACGTTAGGGGGCCGATAAGCTTGTTTTCGGCTTCGATGTCTTGGATTACTTTGTATTCTGCCATAGTTAATGCCTTAAGGGATTACTCGTACTTCTTGCGGAGCATTAGGAACGGCGCGCAATACTCCACCAGTAACATCCATCCTCATTGCCCCGTTACTGTTTAATACCTGTGCTACGACGGGATGCAGCCCAATAAAGTAAGACATTTTTTGCGGCCCCATCTCTCTTTGGGTCTTAGGGTCTCCAGCAATCGTATTGATCTGTTGTGCAAATCCTTGGAGCTCACCAATAGCAGCCGGTCCGGCTGTAACCGCCGCCTGAAAATCTCTTTGATATGTGCCCCGAGTCGGGTCATAATCGGCGCTGCCTGGTGTCGCTGAAGTTGCGCTAGCAGGCCTGATGATGTTCCTATATGCACTAGTAAGTAGGTCCACCGAAAGGTTGGATGATTCGAAAGAGCCAGGCGTTGTAAGGCTAGCATTGCCACCAAAAGCTGGATCATTGGGGTTGTATGCCCTGATAAGGTCTGCGGCAGATTTCTTCATTTCTGGGAAATTATCGGACTGTATAGTTGCGTATTGTTCATAGAGCTGTCTTGCTACTGCATGATCGCCACGCGCAGCTGCCGCTTGACCTGCTGCTTGCAAATCATACATAGTTGACCTAAATTGATCATCCCCACCCGTAGCCAACAATTGGCTCGCTGCTACAGATACCGCATGTTGGCTATGCGTAATTCTGTGGCCATTAATTTCTGCGTGCTGACCTTCTCTAAGTTCCATGATGCGTCTCAGCGCTTCGGTTTTTGCAGCGCCCTGCAGATTACGAGTAGCTGATATGATGCTGTTCTCGGCATCTTCTTTTCTTTGTTTTTCGGCTGCACTACTGGCTGAATCTCCGTGCTGACCATAGCGCCAAGTTGTCCCTGCCTGCCATCTTCCATAAGCCCTGGATAAGCGATTGCTTCCAGAGGCAGCCAAACTACGCCCCCTGGCTTGTTTGTTGTATTGATGAGATTCTTTTAAATTCTTCATTGGCATAGATTCTTTTATGCCCTTCTTGGACTTGTCTTTAAGGTCGCTCACGCCCTTAGCTACGGCTGCCATTATTGAACCGCCCATCTTAAAGGTTTTTGGCACCATAAACATTGGTCCGAAATAGGCTATTAATATAATAAAATAGCCCACAAATTCACCGCTAGGGGCGTTATAAGAAGTCATGCTGGCAAAAGCCTGGCCTATTGCTAAGAATCCCATGGCAATCGGGAACATCATTAATAACTTAGAATAATTACTCCACCACATCTTCCACGCTTTTTGGGTATTGGGCAAAACCCAAAACACTATTGCTAGCGGTGCTAAGGCCAATAAAAATATCAGCACTATCTTTCTGATTGCTAGCGTGACGAACACAGAAAGTATGCCGAAAAATATGAAAAGGGCTAAGCCTATCAATACAAAACTAATGCCAGCTGCTCCTATGGCCGCGACCCCTAAGATTATTACGCCTATTGCGCCCAGGCCAGCTCCGGATAACACGGCGCCCTTATCTACTTCGTATAGGCGCTGTATCATCGGACCAACGTCTGATTCGCCGCCGAAAGGCCCTAAAATAAGTTCCATCATGCCGTTGCCTAAAATATTAAAAATGTCTATTACGTTTGCAAAGATAATCCATGATAGCTGCATGAATATAACCGCTATTACCAAGCGCGGCATAACTTTTTTAATCGTATAAGCACTAACAAAGTCAAAGCTTAATATCTGGGCTAATATCATAAACAAAGCAATAAGGACAACAACAATAGTAGCAATATTTCTTACTGTCGACCAAGTTTTATATAGAGAGCCCTTAGTGGGCGTATTGTCTACGCCTTCATAGTCTTTCGGAGTGATCTCCATCTGGCTTTTTATCGCGTCTGGTATCCAATCAACCAGGTTATCTACGCCGTTAAGGACTTTACAGATTAACCAACCAAAAGACAGCTTAGCCTCACAGGTATTCGAATAGTCGGTGCCGTCTTCGTCTCCTGGCGGATCGTCTGGGCTGGGTGGTGGCGGATCAGTCGTGCTATCGCCTGGTAGTCTAGGCGCAACACCATTGGCTTGTAGCCACTGACCAAACGCATCAGCCTGAGCTTTATTGTGGTATAGCCAGTAAGCAGCCTGTCTGCAGCTATATACTTCATCATCATCGTCACCGGGCTGCCTCACGCCATATTGGTAAGCCCACCACCCCATTCGCCGCCCGTCATCTTCCTTAAAATTAGAAGGCAGTGAAAAAACTAACTTTTGCGTGGTATACCCTGACGCGCCGCCGGGGTCTATGCCATATATTGGAAAATACTGAAAGCCACCGGTTGCCCCTAATGTCGTGTCGGTGTTTGGATCAGTATCCAATTTATCTACCTGCGCCTTTATCTCAGGAGCGGCCGCGGAATACAGACTGCTAAATTTGGCTCCACATTTGCCATCGGCAAAATTCCAATAAAATAAGCTGTATAAGACAGCTTTTGTGGCTATTTCACTCGTACCATCATCTCTGCGGACTACGTCTTGATATTGATCGGGAATTGCATCAAACAATTTAAAAAGAATTGATTTTCTTGTTGATGCATCAGGAACATCTTTTGTAATTCTATAAACGCCCTCACTTTCTTTTATGGCTGCGTCTGGATTCATGTACAAAAATGTGGGATCAAGATCCTCGGCCCTTTCATCCATGTCGTGATCCATCCCAAAAATCTCCCAAAAACTATCCGCTTCTACCGAATGGGTTAGCTGTGTATCCCTGTTTAATTTATAAACAATATCCTCGTTAATGCTGCCATCGCTTCTATAGGGGTGGAATATTAAATCGTTAGAGCCGCCCGGCTCCTGCAGCCTATCTCTTATAATTTTAGGAAAACCAGATGCTTCTACGAAATCCACTATTTCGTTGTATCCCCAGTAATCTTTCACGATGCGTCCAAGTGCCACAGAAAGCTCCCAACAATGATACCGACCGTCATCGGGCTCACTATAAAATCCTATATCTACATTTTGACCTTCGTTACTCCACAAAAAATAGCCCCCTCGCGCATCGTTGACAGTATAGAGCCCTGGTATGTAACAGTTTGTTGCAAAATCAATAATATGAAGCTTAAGCATGGCTGTATGAGCCCAAGTCTCTCTATATGCACGCTCATCAAAAGCGGTATTTGCGCTTGCGGTGTTGGGTATGTATTGAATAAAAAGGCTCAGAGCAAACAAGCCACCAAATAAGAATAAGAATATTTTTTTCTTAACGGATTTTAATTTTGTATTGCCCACTACATGTAGCCCCATGCTTATGCTTATTACAAGATGTAGTATATCTCTTAATTTTTAAAAAGTAAAAACCGACTTAATAAGGGCAAACGATTGTAAAAGCGTGTAAATGATGAAAAAATAAGAACTAGGTTAAATAAATGAAAATAAAAGAAGCCTTTCTTAGTTTTGTTGGTGCTGGCGCAACGCCTCCCGGGCAGATAATGGATTTATTAAAATGGGGAGTGAACATTTTGTCTGGTGCAGTTTTGGTGGCGGCAGTCATTGTACTTATTATTGGCGCTATACAATATTCAGCTTCTGGTGGCGACCCTAATGGGGTGAAGGCCGCTAAAACTAAAATCACTAACGTGTTAATAGGTATAGTTGCTTATATATTCTTGTATTCTTTCTTGCAATGGTTAATACCGGGGGGTGTATTTTGAGAAAGCGGATTAGTCTTACAATATTTGGTTTTTGTGTGGCGCTGGCGATGTTTGGGTTGTTCTTGGTGGCTCCAACAAAAGCAATTAGTCAGAAAAACGCAGGCGAATTAGTAGTAACCACCTTTGCCGACAAGACGGCCGAACAATGCAGGGGTGGCAGCTTCTTGATTTTTCCGTTGTGGTATAAGTACCTAACATTTAAAGATGACTGCACAATTAAAATGGATACCGGTTCGGGCCCGGTTGGAAAGTTCGACCATACGGCTATCTGGCTGATTGGCTTTGCGGTGATAGAAATACTTCTTACGATAGCTGGCATGGTGGCTGTGGCTTTTGTAATGATTGGCGGTTTTAAATTCGTGACCGCCCAGGGTGCGCCCGATACCATAGCTTCGGCCCGCAAAACCCTAGCTAACGCCATTGTGGGCGCGGTGATGGCTATAATCGCTGGTCGAACAGTGTCTTTTATCGCTAATAAATTAAGCAGTAGCGCAGGTACAAATGATTGGGGCCTAGTAACTGCAGACACGACTGGATCTTTTGTGACTATATCAAATTATGCTTTAACGATACTTGGCGCGCTTAGCGTTATAACTATAATCGTTTCTGGTATACAGTTTATGGTTTCTAGCGCTAATCCCGACAAAGTCAAAAAAGCCCGTAGCGCCATTTACTTTGCCCTCACCGGCTTGGCGGTAGCGATTTTAGCCTCTACGATTATCAACTTTGTAATTAAGAAGGCAGTCTAATGCGTAGTTTTACGACCAAGTTGGGGATGCTGCTTGTAGCTATGCTGACAGTCGCGGTATCGCTACTTCTGTTTGTAGGGCAACCCGTATTGGCTGAAACTCCCGAACAAATTTGTGCGAGCTGGACTGGCAGCGATAAGCCGGCCTATTGCGCGTCTATAAGTGACCCTAATAAAGATCCAGTTGGCAGCGATGGCATTGTCTACAAGGTCACTAACCTGATTTCTTATGCAGCCGGTGTAATTGGTGTCTTTTGGATTATCATCCAGGCAATTAAAATTTCTACCGCCCAAGGTAACTCGCAAAAGGTGGCAGAGGCTCGCAACGGTATAATCTATGCCCTTGTCGGCCTAGCGGTGGTATTAGTTGCCAGAACATTAATAATGTTTGCGCTTAGCAGGCTATAAAAAGGAGGGCTTTAGTGAATACATTGTCAAGAATTGCCATAGTGATTGTGTCTGCCATGGGCCTGTTAACTTCTATGGTTGTAGCAGTACCGGCAGTATCCGTTGCCGCACAAGCCAGTGAAGTTTGTAAGGGCGTTAACCCCGACACGGGTGTTTGTACTAGTGGCGGTGAGGTTAACAAAGTGATTAAAACAGTAATTAATCTGCTTTCTTGGATAGTGGGGGTTATTGCGGCCATTATGATAGTAATTGCTGGGCTATCGTTTGCAACATCGGGCGGTGATTCCGAAAAAACAAAAAAGGCCAGATCTACCATTACGTATGCCTTGATCGGATTAGTAGTTGTTATATTGGCTCAAGTGATTGTTAATTTTGTTATCAAAAAGGTTAACTAGACCAAAACGGCACCAATCTTCTTAATTATGCTAATGGCCGGGTTGCTGTTTAAAAATTCTAATGGTATAAAGGTAATTAAGTAATCAAAGGAATAAAATTGTATGAAAAAAATTAAGATGATGTTAGCGGCCGTTGGTATTTTGTTATTATCGCTAGTTTCAGTTATGGGCTTTACGGCGGTGTCTTTTGCGGCTCCTACTTATAATAAGGACATTACTACCCCGACTGAATGTGGAACGAGGAACGGTGACTGGACTACCGTTGGCAGTGTTACGGGATGCTATCTTGACTCGTCGTCAGTTGCCGCGCCCACCTCTACGGTAAATGATGTAATCAAAACGGTAATCACTATTGTTTCTTGGGTAGTGGGCGCAATCTCGGTGATTATGATTATAGCTTCGGGGCTGATGTTTACGACGTCGGCCGGCAACCCCGAAAAGGCCAAAAAGGCCAGATCTACAATTGTTTACGCCCTAATAGGTATCGTAGTTGTTGCCCTATCTCAGGTAATTGTTAATTTTGTTATAAAACAGGTTTAACAAAACTAAATCCTTGGCCCAATTGCATAGAATCATATTGTCTTGATGGGTAAATAGTGGTATAAAACAAGCATAAGAATAACTATAAGGAACAAAAGTAGATGAAAAAAGTTAAATCAATATTGGCAACGCTTGGTGTTATGTCTATGGCTCTGTTCCCTTTTGTGGGTGTCGGCGGAATAATTGTGGCGCAAGCCGATGACACGCCACTTGCATGTGGTACGCGAGGCGGAGAATGGGTGAATGGACTCTGTACAATCCCAGATGACGAAACTACATCATCTGCTCAGTCTATTATTAAAAAGATTATCAATATTGTATCTTGGGTAGTAGGCGTAATTGCAGTAATAATGATTATTATTGCTGGTCTTAGATACGTTACCTCTGGCGGCCAAGAAAAGGGCGTTACTGGTGCTAAAAATACGATTATGTATGCCATTATTGGCTTAGTCGTTGTTGCCCTAGCTCAGGTAATTGTTCGGTTTGTGATAACTAACGTTGGCGACGGTACTACAACGGGATAATTTGTTTTTGGCCCTAAAATAAAACAACCTCCTTTTTACAGGAGGTGTTTTTATTACCAAGCTTATTATTACAAAACTTGGATTTTCTTAACTGTGTCTTGCTTAACTTTAGCGAAGCTGATGGTTAGAACGCCATCTTTTAGAACGGCTTCGATTTCATCTTCTTTTACCGGCACTGGCAAAACAATACTGCGCGAAAACTCGCCCCAGTAGCATTCTTGCAGGTGGTAATTTTCTACATCTTCTTCGTAGCCTGCCGACAAAGTACCCTTTACTGATAGGGTGTTGTCAGAAATACTAACGTCTAAATCATTCTTGTTAACGCCGGCTGTTCGTGCCTTAACAAATAGCTTGTCTTTGGTTTCGTATACATCGACCGCTAATTGCCCGGGAACTGCTTCCTCGGCGTCCCATTCTTCTTCGATTGCCTGTGGCATTGCTTGTGGTGAAGCTAAATCTTCTTCGCCCAAGAAAGCTGCAGTCAATTCATCTTCCATAAGAAGATCATCACTATCTGTGCGTCTTGCCATAAGTTGTTACCCTCCACGCTTAAAACTAAATGAAAGTTGCGTTTTTGTCTTTAAATGAGATTATAGCTGACGTTCAACCCCTAAAGCAAGTTTAGACGTAACATTGACAACATAATTTATACAACACCAAAAATTGTACCGACAACAAAGTCGATTGAACAAAGAAGGTGGATAAATAATTAGTAGACATTAGACAATAGATGCTAGATGATAGATATAAGACATTTAATAAATAGCATTTTCCAGGTTCTTAACCTGGAATCCCTTGGTTTATTCCAGCATCTGGCGCTACCTAAGAGATTTTAGGGTTTTAGACGAATAATGCACTGGCAGTTTGCCAGCTCGCTCTTAAATATAGAGCTGGCCGAACCCAGCGAAGCTGGGGAGTTCTGCAAGTGCCGGCTAAAACCATAATAATCTCGCAAGGCTAGTGGCAGCGCTGCCGGTTTTGGCGCAACCTTTTGGCGGACAAAAGGTTGCAGAAGGTGTTCTGCTGCCAAAAAGTAGCGGATATCTAAAAGAGCCGGCTTTTAATAAAGGTTTGATAATTCTTGTAAAATTGTAATTGCTTGGCTAGTCTTAGCTGATGAACCCCATAGAAAGAATTTTGAGCTTGCTGTCTCCTGACGATTGCCTAAATTGTGGCGCTGAGGGTTCAGTTCTCTGCCCAGAATGTGCCGAGCAAATCGAACGTCTGCCTAGTATCTGTTATGGTTGCGGTAAATTATCACGCAATTATAGGCCTTGCCCTAAATGCATTAACAGATGGCGTCCTGGACATGCTTGGTTCTGCACAGCCTACAAAGATTTGCCAGCCGAACTAGTTAAGGCTCTAAAATTCGAGCAAAAACGTCAAGCGGCAAAAATAATGGCCGGGATGATAGATGATACGTTGCCGTATTTCGCCGCGCCACCGCTCGTTACGTACGTTCCAACTGCTCCGTCACGCCGGCGGGAGCGTGGCTTTGATCAAGCCCAATTAATCGCCAAAGAACTCGCCAAACTGCGCGGCTGGCATACATCAACTCTGCTAAAGAGGCAGACAAAACTTCGTCAGCTTGGCGCTAAACGTATTACGCGTAGGGCTCAACTACAAAACGCTTTTTGGCCAGTTAATACTAGACTCATTAAAAGCAATCATATTTTGCTGGTAGACGACGTTATAACCA
This sequence comes from uncultured Candidatus Saccharibacteria bacterium, assembly GCA_963716565.1. Lineage (GTDB taxonomy): Bacteria > Patescibacteriota > Saccharimonadia > Saccharimonadales > CAIOMD01. Next base: position 594,652 of record OY970318.1, on the reverse strand, counting down.
CCGGCGCCACTATCGAAGCCTGTACAAAAACCTTGCTCAAGGCTTGTGCTGACTCGGTTGATTGTGCTACTTTTGCCTATACCCCAAAAAATAGATGATAGGCTCTAACTTAACTTTGGGCAGGGGCAATGTCTTTGATACCCCCAACCGAAAAATAATCAATCGGCGGCAACCCTAAGGATTTATCATTGCTAATTACCAGAATAGACGGTGGCGAATCCGTTTCGGCATCCCAAACTTCGTATGGCGGGCGAATATGCTGGCCGTTAGTTCGCGGACCACCCTTTATCCAGTTTCTTCCTCAACGCCAACTCTTTCAATAGTAACTTGCTGAGCAACTTCGCGGATTATTGATGGGTTAACACTAAATAGCCCAGCAAACTTACGAGCATCTTCTGGAGACATTTTTACGCCAACGCATAATTCCTGCCCAGCCCTACCAGTTGGATCTGTCCACTCTCTGGAGCCTTTGGCCTCGTAAAGAACAGTTACGGCCGAATCATTACCTTTTGGCCTAAAGAATACAAGAGTCTCGCGCCCACCAGGCTTGTCGTGCGCATATACTCTTTCGTTGTGTGCTTTTGCCTGTTCCAACGTTATACCGTACTCATCTAGCTTAGGGTATTGATGAAACATGTTTTGAGTTGCAGACACGATGCTCTCAGCCGTTCTGCTAACATACCTTACGTTCTGGCCATACTCGTAGTGGCCAGTAGAATCTAGGCCGGTAAGGATTGATGACGGCGATCTGTCTAAGATGGCCCTTATTTCGGCTTCGGCGCTACTTTCTTGTTCGGCCGAATGTGCTGGTAAATCAACAACTTCGTCGGTGGCGACATCGCCAACAAGTGCAGCTATACGTTTAGCTACATCAGGCTTAGATAGCATCTCCTTGGCCTCTTCAATAGGGTAGCCAATGTCTACAAGGGCTTTAATTAAATCAGGCTGCTCTTCGTAATCTGTCATTTTTTGTTTTCCTTGATTTTATGAAGTTATTTATAGCATAGTAATGGTTAATTGTCAATTTACCTTGTAAGACATATGAGGATAGATGGGGCACGGTTTTCGCTTTTCGGAGTAAACTCCTGCACGCTCAAACCTGTACGAACACTCGCTATCACCGGCTTCGCCGCTGCGCGAGAGTTCAAATCTTATCTTAGTCAAAATAAATAACCCCAAAATGGGGTTATTTATTTTGGCGGAGGAGGAGAGATTCGAACTCTCGCGGGAGATTGCTCCCCCCTAACGATTTAGCAAACCGTCCCCTTCAGCCACTTGGGTACTCCTCCGCGTCAGAATTTGCTATCGGTTTTCGTTTGTTCGATAGGCTCACAAACTATCACCTTTCGCAATTCTTCCTCTTAACTTTTCAAACAGACAAGTCTTGGTTTGAAAAGTTAGTTTAGAACAACTGACTTAAGCTTCTTGGTTTAAAAAACTTGGCCTACGGAACAGGGGCAATTATAACAGCGAGAGCACTTTAGATAAAGCCTTTTGCTTTTAAGAAATACCGGGGCCATCTGATGATATAATCTTTTAGAGGAGAGGTCGCATAGTTGGTCTAGTGCGCTTGTCTTGAAAACAGGTGTGCCGAAAGGTACCGTGGGTTCGAATCCCACCCTCTCCGCCATTAGCCCAAAGCCAAAACCCAGTATTCGCCATATAAGTTCCTGCTGATTGAGTACATGGTTGGTGTTGGCACGTTCCCAATATTGAAAAGTCAACGCATTTGCGTTATCGTAGGCGTGTAATCAGTAAAAACAAAAATGCCTGAACAACTAACAACAGAAGAAGTTAGCGAAGAGCCATCCAGAGTGCCAGTAGTTATTAAGATGGCTGACGTAGCGCTCGAAGAACCTGCCAGGAGCCAAGATGGCGAAGGATATCCACCCATCCGGCTATCGGCAGCGACGAGTGCCTCTTCCGAGAAATTGCTTGAGTCATTTGCAGAGCTAGGGGTCGGCTTCAAAATAATAAAAATTGAGGATGGCGGTGAATTTTCTGAGGCGATAATTTTGGATAAAAAAGAAACGCCTGCAGAATACACCGTTCGTATATACCGAGGCGTGAATAATCTTGATGCCTCTATATTCGAACAGGTTCCCTATGCTATGAGGGCCGAGAACGAAGCGGGAAAGCCAATAATATTGGAAAGTGTCAGACAAGAAGTGGCCGCTCTTGCCGAGAGGCCAACATATGCAGCCCTCCTAGCATACGTCGATAAAGTTAGGCCACAACTATCACAAGAAGAGGTTCGTCGTCTAGATGAGGACGTAGCTATTATCGAAGACGGCATATTACAAGGCTACAGTACGCGCCAGGAACTTGTTTTTGGACAAATAAAACATAGTGGTGGTCGTTGCGACAGTGGTATAACGCCGTATATATCAGCCTCTTATAATCCGTACGAGGCGGCCGGCTACGGAGCTAAAGGACTGGTAGTGCTGGATATACCTCTTTCTAGGATTGAGGATTTTAACCCAAGGTCCAAAGAGGTGAATATTAAAGGGGTGCTTGATAATAAATACATAACAGCGGTGCTCCCCCGAAAACACCGAGTATCAACAACTAGGGATGAGCTTAGCGCACAGATTGCGCGAGCATTACAGGTTGTCGATGAGCTTGTGCCCGTTTCCACGTCTTTAGGTAGCTCATGGGGGCTACATGCTGAGCGCGAAAACAAATTTACCAAGGATGCAGAACTAGATAAAGAGCAATGGAAGGTGGACGTAGAGTTGGTGCGCCAAAAGCGCGCAGGCAAGCTGGTTGAGCTATTCCCAGAGGTTGAGCTAGCTGCAAACGATTCTGGTGCAGAAGTTGACGTCTATAGCTTTGCCAAGCAGAGCATCTTTGACCATTATGTAGCCCGACTTGCAACCATTGGGCGCAATGGTATAGATATAGATAGCTGCTATTACCAAGAAAAAGATTATGGCGAAGACAAAAAATTTGACCGACAAAATATTGACGAAACTATGCTTTTAAAACTAAGGACGCTTACCGAACGGCGAGCAGAACGAGAAGAAAATAGGCGCAGCGGTTAGCTTGCTATAGGTAGCCATTAATTTAGATAATATCTGTAGGTAGTGTCCTGTTATTGCTGGCGCTATGGTATTGCCAAGAACTACTATAAATGATATAATAACTGCGTCCTGAGACAATCACAAGTCCCTGAAAGGGGTGGTACCTTTGAATGGTCAACCAAGAGAGTTTCTTGTTGTCGTCTTGGCCTTCGGAGTCCCGGCGTCGATCAAGCCTAACAGATGGCTTGCCAAGCTGGGGTCTAACCTGGCGAGGTTGCTAAACGGCGTCGTTTTCACTCAGCGGGATATAGAGCCCGACGAAGACGTGCCGGTTGTGCGAATCAAAGAGGTTGAAGGCAAGAAGCCTCCACCAACGCTTCGGGTTTGTCGAGCGGCGGTGGAGTATGCTGTCCAGAACGGCTTCAAGAAGGTTTGCGTAGTCGCTCTGCTCCCCCACCTGTGGAGGGCCAGGCGCGACATGCGCAAGGCGGTCGAGGAACTCGGCGCGGATCTAGAAGTGTTTTACCCGCTTGACGAGATTGCCAAGTTCCCCGAGGAAGAGTGCTTTACCCCTGAGTCTACTCAGGAGCGCACTCAAACTCGCGAAGCTTGGAATGGGCGGGAAGACCGCATCAAGCAGATGCCGTGGCCGGTATACAAGGCCATCGCATCGTAGCGGACATCGTATCAGGATAAAAAGCCCCGGGGCAACCCTGGGCTTTTGTCTTTATAAAGGCTTTATCGGTAAATAAGCATAAGTGCTACAATTATTGGTGATGGACGAGCAAACTCAATACAACCAAACGCCACAGAATGTTCCTAGTCCTGGGGCGATGCCTCAGCCTGGTCCTAGTGTTCCTATGTCGCAAAATCTTCAACAGCCACCAGTGCTCGACGAGCAACCAGAACAACCAGTTCAAGATGAGCCTCAGCAATGGCAATACCAATCTGGCAACTTAACCCAGTCTAATGCGATAGACCAGCCAGCTAGCCAGCCAAACGATGTAGCCCCAGCTTTGAGTGGTGATTCTATAAATTGGAACGCTTCAGAATTCATGCATCACGAAAAATCTAGTATTTGGTACATCTATGTAGTATTGGCAGCCCTAGCCTTGGCCGCGGCTATATACTTTATTACCAAAGAAATATTTTCGGCAGTGGTAATCGTGCTAATCGCCATAGTTTTTGCAATCTTCGGGGCTCTAAAACCCAAAGTTTTAGAATACGCCATTGGGCCAGACGGTATTCAAGTTGGCCAAAAACATTTTAGTTTTGAAGAATTTCGCAGCTTTGCGGTTATAGCCGAAGGCGCCTTACCAAGCATTCAGTTATTGCCACACAAACGTTTTGCGGTAGCTATTACCATGTATTTTGAGCCCAAAGACGCCGATAAAATTATAGAAATACTTGGTAAATACTTGCCGTTTGAGCACCAAAAACGTGATTTAACTGACAAATTAGCCTCCAAGATCCATTTTTAGCATAAGCAGCTACTAGACAAAACGTCAAAACTGTGCTATTGTAATTGCTAAATATGGAAAAACAAAAAGATAGCCCAAATATTTCAAGTACTTATTCTAAAGCAGTTGCGGAGCAGTATGAGTTGCCGTTGCCGGATGGCAAAAGCGTAATTTGTAGAAGCTACGAGCCCGCCCAGGGACAAAAGTTAGAAGATGGTGGGATTGTTATGATGGCCACCGGCTTTGGAGCTGATTTAGACTTTCAGACCCCTGCCGTTAGCTATTTGGCCGACCTGTGTGGCGAAAAAGTTATTACTGCCGAAACTACCATTGGCGACAGAGAGCCTCAAAAAATTGAAAAATTTTTAGAGGTTACCAAGGATGCAATAAGCAAAAATCCTGGCCAGAAGGTCTCTTTTGTACTGCAATCCGAAGGTGGCAATTATGGCTCGAAGGCAATCTTAAAACTTATAAAAGAAGCGCCAGAGCTTATTGAATCTATTGGCGCGGTAGTGTTTGTGGGTAGCGCTGGTTTGATGGGCGAAGACAGCACCGCTAGAGTCTCTGGACGATTTATTCTTGATTCCTTTCACCCCCACTATACTATTGGCGACCTCAAGCAATCGATGGCCTATATGAAGGGACTTACTCCAGATCTTTGGAAAAACAGAAAAACTATTTTTAAGACTATCGGCGATATAGCCGACAGCGATACCCGGCGAGTTTTAAGCGATTTAAGAGAACGTGGTGTATTTTGTAGCCTTATTTCGAGCCATTCAGACACTGCCTTCCCTGTAGAGCGGTTGCAACTTGGCAAAGACGAGACTGTACATGATCAGGAATTCATTGATCGCGAATCTAAACACAGCTCGTTTTACTTTATGACTAGGCCCGTAGAAGCGGTGGCGGATATTTTAACAAGCCACAATCACCCGGAAGTCTGGGATGCTCGAGCAAGAACAAGAGCCGAGGCGCAAAAAATGGCCAAAGCCGAGGAGCAAATGCAGGCTTGGCGTAAAAAACGGTGCCACGCGCTTGGTTATAGGGTGGTTTCTGGTCAGCTAAAGAAATAGTTCTAGAAGTAGAAAAAACGGCGCTAATCTGTTATAGTATTGGCGCTGACGAGCACCCGTAGCTCAGCTGGATAGAGCGTCGGCTTGCGGAGCCGAAGGTCGTAGGTTCGAATCCTGTCGGGTGTACCAAGTAAAGGGCCGGTCTTTGGACCGGCTTTTTACTTGGTTTATATCAATAGATTAGAGCCTACGATCTGGCGCAGTGCGCCAGCAGTTTTCGAATCCTGTCGGGTACCTCTTTTTGCTATACTACGGACATGATAACCCCAGAAAAACATCCAGGTTCTGGTGCCGAAAATTACGGCGAAGCTATTTTTAGAGACGTAGAACTAGCCAACAGGATAGAAGATGCCGTATTGATGACTAGGTTCGGAGAAGGCCGAATGGCTGTGCCCGTGACCGATGGTGAGGTGATATCTCAGCTAGAAGGCGCTGGTCTTGGCCTAGACTACAGGGCAGTTTTAGAATCAAGGCCTGGCATTGCTTCTACGGCCGAAGGCATCGCCTTTGACCCTGAAAACGTTCGAAGCCAGAGCTTTGCTGTCTACGAAGGCGAAAACCCCGTTGGGGTAATGTCTATTGTTGTTGCCCCCAAAGTTTGGCTTGCCAAACAGAGGTATTTTAAAAAAGAAGCCGATGGTGTAACGGTGCTGGATGCCCATGCAATATACGGCCCCGAGTTACCCGATTTTTGCATCATTCCCGCCTGGACTAAGGTTTTAGATTCTCATCGTGGCCTGTTGGCCCACCCTGGCTTCTCGGCTATGAAAGACGTAATAGAAATACTTGAAAGCTCTGCTCCGCCCAGCACCTGGATGGAAGTAGCCGCTGGGGGTTTATTGCCTCAAAGCGAAAGAGCCAAACTTCATGAATTAATCAGCCTAAGTGCTGGCTCAATAGTTAAGAACGAAGAGCTGCCATTTGATATCAATATTTTTGGCCAACCCAGTAACGATAGCCTTTCGACAGTCAAAATGGCCAAGCTACTTGGTCTTAGCAAGGTTGAAGAAGTGGGATATTCGGTAAATTTAGGCCCGGTTTTCACCAAAAAGGTAAGATAGATTACGCCAAAGAGTGGCTGATTTATAGTTATACCGTTCCGATTAAGTAAGCGAAGGTGTTATAATTACCTCTGTTACGGAGAGGTCGCATAGCTGGTCTAGTGCGCTGGTCTCGAAAACCGGTATGTCAGCAATGGCATCGTGGGTTCGAATCCCACCCTCTCCGCCAATAAAGCTCTTAGGGCTTTATTTTTTTGTTGCACAATAAGAATAGCTACAATATAGTAATGACTATGATTAATATGGTCGGAGATTTGATTAATAAATTACAGGCAGCTAGCTTACGGGTTACTCCGCAGCGGCTGGCTGTATTAGAAATGCTAGCCAACGATTATAGCCATCCCAACGCTGAAATCGTTTACCAAAAATTAAAGAAACAGTACCCTGCTATATCATTTGATACCGTAAATCGTACGCTTAATACTTTTGTGCAAAAGGGTTTGCTGGGATCTGTTGAGGGGCATGGCGACCCAAAGCGCTACGATGCTAGCACTTTGCCCCATCATCATTTTCGTTGCGTTGAATGTGGTTCTATAACGGACTTTAAATGTGTACGATACGACGCTCTGCCACTGCCGCAAGAAGTGGTTGGGGCTAGCCGTATTGTGCGTAAAAGAGTCGTTTTAGAAGGCATTTGCAATAAGTGTAAGAAGTAAATTATAAGGAGAAAAACTATGGACGAACCAAAACCAGTAGAACAAAAAGAATGTTACGCTATGCCACGTATTGGCGAAAAAGCACCAGAATTTAAAGCTGTTACTACGCAGGGTGAAATTAACTTCCCGGCCGACTACAAAGGCAAGTGGGTAATTTTGTTTAGCCACCCGGCCGATTTTACGCCGGTTTGTACGAGCGAATTCATGACCTTTGCCAGCCAAGAGAAAAGATTTAATGATGCCAACTGTAATTTAGTTGGCTTATCGGTAGATGGCCTATATAGCCACATTGCCTGGCTAAGAACCATTAAAGAAAAAATCGAATACAAAGGCATGAAAAATGTCGAGGTTAAGTTCCCCCTTATAGAAAACATTACTATGGATGTTGCCAAAAAATACGGTATGATTCAGCCCGGTGAAAGTAATACTAAGGCTGTTAGGGCGGTATTCTTTGTTGACCCTAAGGGTGTAATCCGTACCATTTTGTATTACCCATTAAGTTTGGGTCGCAACTTTGCCGAAATTTATAGGGTATTAATTGGTTTGCAGACGGCTGATGCCTATGCCATTGCCACCCCCGCCGACTGGCAACCGGGTGACGATGTTATTGTGCCTACGGCTGGTTCTTGCGGTGTAGCTAAGGAACGCATGGCCAATAAGGCAGACATGCAATGCTACGACTGGTTCTTCTGTACCAAAAAACTAGCCAAAGCTGATGTTGAAAAGCTTATGACAGCCAAAAAATCCAAGTAGAGTAGTTTTTGCGAGAGTTTTACTCTAATTAATCTGCTAGTATAGTAAGTAGTATTAAAGTTTATTATTGGAGGTAAAAATGCGCGGATTTTGTCAAAACATTGAACAAGCAACACTAGAAAATACCAATTTTTGGAAAGTTTTATATACCGCCAAACACAGCCAAGTAGTCGTGATGTCGTTAAAGCCCAACGAAGAAATTGGTATGGAAGTTCATACCGATAACGATCAGTTCTTTCGCTTCGAAAAAGGCCAGGGCAAGGTATTCATTGATGGCAACGAATATGCCGTAGCTGATGGCTCGGCGGTAGTTGTGCCGGCTGGCGCTCAGCACAATGTAGTTAACACCTCTGCAACTGAAGAGCTAAAACTTTATACAATTTACTCACCCGCTCACCACAAAGATGGCGAGCACAGAGCTACAAAAGCTGACGCCGAAGCTAGTGAAGGTGATTTTGACGGCGTCACCACGGAGTAGACGCTAGACGCTAGATGATAGACATTGGCCAATAGATAATCGCCGTTTTGCTCCCTATTACCTGATTCCCATTTCCTGCAGCATTAGCTGCTGATAACTTCGCCGCCTTGGGCTTGCCAGTCGGCTAAGCTACCGATGTTGATAGCGTTGGTAAAACCAGCTTGTTCTAGAATTGTTTTAGCTTGCTCGGCTCGATTGCCACTGCGGCAGTATAAATAAATAGCTGTATCTTTGGCTATATCGGGATACGTGCCAGCTTCTAGATCTGTCAAAGCAAGGTTAATGGCATCTTTAGCATAAGCTTCGGCAAATTCTTCTGGAGTGCGTACATCAATCAATAATCCGCCAGCACTTAGGCCGCCAGAAACTTGTTGGACAATAGTTTGTTGAGCCGTTGGCGTTGGAGTGGGCGTAGCAGCGATATTGGCAACCGTGCATTGCTCGCCTTCGCAATCGTTGTTTAGAGCCAAAACAATGCCTACGGCAATTACGCCAACAACTATAACCGGCAAAATAAGCTTTTTAAACATAATGTTAGCCTCCAAATTTGAGCCACTCTGGTTTAATTGCTAACAGGATGCCAATAATAATCATAGCTATGCCACCTACCAATTTAGATATACGGCCATATTTAGTAGATATGCCTGTCATTTTGAGAGTTACCATGGCAATTATAAAAATTATTAAATCATCTAGCATAAAGAAGAAAATATAGAGCAATAAATAAGCGTAATATTGCCAAGTAGGCAGGCTGCTGACGGTTAGAGCTTTGGTGTAAACGGCTGGGAACCCAGTTGAACAGAGCAGCTCGACTAAATTGACCACAAAAGCCAGCAGTATAATGCCACCCAAAGCTATCCATAAATTATTGTGTTTTACGATGTTTTTGAGTTTCTCGAACGTGGCTTGTCTTTTTTCGCTACCGGTTATCTCGCAGCCACCGTTTTTGTTTTTAAAATAGCTCATTATTCCGTACGCACCGCCAACTAAGGCTATGGTCGCTATGATTAAGTTCAGTAACCTTTCTTGGTCGACGATTAAAAATACGTTTAGCCAGGCGGCCATAAATACAAAATAAACAAAAGCCGAAGTGAATATAAAGGCTCCACCAAGCAACCACATTTTTTTACGGTCTTTAAAGCCTAGCAGTAAGCTAATTAAAAACAATAGAGTCCACATGGCACAGGGGTTAAAGCCATCTAAAATGCCCAAAAGTACAGTTAGCAAGGGCAAAGAATACCGGTAAGCATCAATATCGCCAATTAGAGGTATGTGGATTATTTTAGAGTTAGTAGGTGGTTCGGGGGTTGGAGTAAGTACGGGGTTTTCAGTTTCTGTGGGTGTTGGAGTAGCCACAGGGTTTACGATTGCAGCTATCGAATCGGGGCAGCTATATTGCAAACAATAAGCTATTCTGTCTTCTATTTCTTTAGGCGTAGTGGATTCACCGAAGCCAATAATTTCTTGGTCCCCTATAACCAAAAACGGCACACCGCTTACTTTAACATTTATAGCTTCGCTGACGCGCTGGAACAAATCAGCGTTTTCTGGGCTGTTATATACTTCGTACATATACAAATTTACTTCTGGGTGAGAGGGTAAATAATCTTCAAAAAAGGCTCTTTCTTTAGCGCAGTGCGGGCAAGTTTCGCCATGGAATAAGTAGGCATTAACAGTGGCCGAAGCTTTTGCCGGAGAACCACTTAAAAAACACGCAAAACTTAATATAAAAGCTATTAGTAATATTTTAAGAAAGGCTTTAATGGTCTATTTATCCTTATTTTCGTTTAAGATTTTAACAAGTTTTTTCTTAGAAACCTCGCCATTTAGGCGTAAAAACTCTTGCCCATTTTTATCTAGAAACACAAAAACCGGCAAAATATTGGTGATGCCATACTTATCAACCGCCTCTTTATCGGTGTCGAAATCGTGGTACTCGGTGCTCAGCCAAGTGTTTTCTTGTTCTATTTCGGCCCAGCGAGGTTTCATTACCAGGCATCCTAGGCACCATATGGCTCCGAACTTTAATACTTTCATGCGTCCCCTCTTTATTAATAATTTTAATAGCCTTGCCTTCTATTAAAGCATAACTAATCTTATTATAAGCCGAAGTTAATATGCGCTGGAATGTACTTTGCGAAGTGTGCATCTTTTTAGCGCACTGCGTTTGGTCTAAGTCTTCGATGTTTTTTAATCTTAAAGCTTCGACTTCTTCTAACGATAACTCAACCATATCTAAAAACCTCATCGGTACGCCCTGAGGCTTAAAATAGGTAACTGATGGGTCAAAATCTATGTGTCTGCATGAACGCGGTCTGGACATAATAGTAATTTTCTCACAATTTGCTTAAAATACAGTTTGTAAAAGAAGGCAACCCAGCCTATCAAAAGATAGGCCGGGCACCGCGCCTTCTTTTACTCTTTCTCGACTTTTTTTAACTTGGCGATTTCTTCGTCTAGAGACTTAAGTTCCTCTTGCAGATATTTTTTATCTAGCTCTAAAGCTTTTAACTCGTCCTCGTCAGATAAAAAGCCCGGTTGTGCTCCGCACCAAGGGCAACCGTAAAAACCGCGGCAGCCACGCTTAAAACCGCGTCCACGGCCACAAGGGCCCATACCGCGACCAGTCATTGGGCCTTGGCCTTGCGGGCCAGCACCATCAAATCTTGGCATAATAATTCTCCTATTTTCATTGTTGGATTTAGATAGACCGACCACTATCTATTACGAGTATATACCCATAATAGATAGTGTCAATACCGTTCAATATCAACAGAGCTTATTGGATGAGAGATGGCTACGAAGCCGATAACCATGATTTTGACGGCGTTACAACGGAATAGTTACTAGTTTGCAAGTAGCAAGTTGGCGAGTAAAAAAGTTTTAATACTCGATTTCTTGCTAACTTGCTAACTTGGCAACTCGCTACTAACCACTTCGCCGCCCTGTTTTTGCCAGTCCGCCAAGCTACCGATATCTGTAGTGTTAATAAACCCGTTTTGTTCTAGAATCCTTACTGCCTGTCTTGCCCGGCTACCAGTGCGACAGTATACATAGATCGGCTGATTTCTAGCAATGTTTGGATAAATGCCATGCTGGATGTCTACTAGGGGCAGATTTATGGCATTTTTAGCATGAGATTCGGCAAACTCTTCTGGCGTGCGTACATCGATTAGCGTCCCACCGGTATCTGTCACTTGTTGGGCTATGGTTAGTTGGGTCGTAGGTGTTGGAGCGGGCGCTGGGGTGGCAGATTGGCATTTATCACCCTTGCAGCCGGTGCTATTTAGTAGGATGGCTACCAAGATAATAGCCACAATCAGCGCTATTAATACAAATGTTTTTTTGGCGGTACTCATTAGTTAACTATTGTACCAAAGGTGGTTTTGGCGGCGGAGGGCCAGGTGCGGTTGGTTTATTAGATGGATCGTCAAAGCTTGTTTTGTAAACCGGTGGATCGTTGCTAACTAATACTTCTTCTGCATAAGAAGGCTCTTCTGGGGCCGACTGTTCGGTCACCTGGTCTGCGGTGGCTTCCTGATTGGCTTTTTTGGGTTTAGCATCTGCAGGGGTATCTTTTCGGTGGGCTAACCAGTGGGCTACAAAATAACAAGCTATAGCTACTAGGCTATAGCCCACACCAAAAAACAGCAGCCAGCTGCCAAACGTCTTAGCAATGCCATGTATCAGTGGCTCGATGATTTCTTTGGCAAAAGTAACTTGTTCAACGCTATCACTATTAATAAAGTTAACTTCGCCACGACCCAAAAATATGGTTATTACGGTGCCGGCGATTAATAAGATAGCGGCATTGCTAACAAAGATATGGCCAATTCTGCGCAAAGAACGGGCTCGATTGGCGCTGATAATCATAATTAAGGCCGAGCATATTAAAACCAAACCACCAGCAATATATGGTGCCAATCTTACGAACTTATAGGCACTAGGTGCGGTCTTCCAAATGCTGTCGCTGGTGTTTTTTATAAGCTCCGATGAGCTTAAGCTGTTTTTATCAAAAATCGGTATTTCGGACGTAAACTGATTGGCTGCTACTAAATAAGTGGGTTGGTCGATAGGAATATGCGGCTTGCAGCTAGTGGTAAAAATATCTAGCGAGTTAATAGCGGCGTAAGTTTGGCAATCTGGCAAGGTTGCAATGCGCCGGCTTAAATAAGTAACCAGCTCGGTGTTTAAATCGGCTTTAATGCTGCCAGTATCTATAGAAAACTCCGGAACGGCAGTTTGGCCTTTTAGCCAATTGCCTGCGCCGTCGATAATTTCTTCGGAGCTAGTTTGTAAGAATTGCGGAGTGATTACCTTTTTAACCGTAGGCGTTAACTCGCTAATAATCTGGCCAACTTGAGCGTCTTCACCCTCCAAACTGACCGAGGCCAGCTTTAGTCCGCTATCCACAAAGTTGTTGTATAAGCCACTAGTATCAAAAACCGATTTTATAAAACCAGCGTTGCCAACTGTGGCATAAACAATTGCACACACCGACAAAAGGGCTAAGAAGATACTTAAACCAAAGGCTAGCAATCTTGTGGCGACCCAGCGTAAAATCCTCATGGTTATAATATTATCAGGTTCTAGGTGTTAGTGGCTAGGTTCTAGCTTTGCGCCTAGTACCTGCAACCTAAAACCTATAAACTATTAGCTATGCAACCGTCTATTTTTACCAAAATTATCAACGGCCAAATTCCCTGCCAAAAAGTTTACGAAGATGAACTTACCCTGGCCTTCTTAGACATCAAACCCGTTCAGCCCGGTCATGTCTTGGTAATACCCAAGCAGCAAATCGACCATTTTGAAGATATGCCAGATGATGTTTACCAAGCGGTTTGGCGTACTGCCAAGTTAGTAGCCCAAAACCAAAGGAAGGTTTTAGGTTGCCAGCGGGTTGGCGTAGTTATTGTTGGCACCGAAGTGCCTCACGCCCACGTGCATCTTATCCCGTTTAATGACCCTAAGGCGGTGTATGCTGTACCGGTTGGTACTGGACCAATTGCTAGCGATGAAGAACTGGATAAAATGGCTCAAGAACTAAAAATAAAGGAAAATTAATGTCTAACACCGTAATAGCTATTTTTGTTTGTTTGGCGGCCGGTACTTGGTTCTATAACTGGCTAATGAATAAGACTGGCAATAATCGGCAAACTGCCATAATCGCCGCCGTCGTATCAATGATTTTATTGTTTGTTATTCTCTACTACGTCCTCGGCTTGGTGTTTGGCGAAGCTTAAGAGATAATGGTTCCCTGTTTAGTGTCACCGCCTAATACGGCTAGTACGGCTTTGGGCTCGGCTTGGCAAACGGCAATTTGGATGTTATTTTTGGCGGCAATCTCTAAAGCCTCTCTATCCATAACTTTAATTTCTGGATTATCTAAGGCCTGCCTGTAGGTTAGTTGTTTGTAGCGCACGGCCTCTGGGTATTTGGCCGGATCTTTGTTGTATACCCCATCTACTTTAGTGGCTTTTACTACTGTTTGGCAGTTTAGTAATTTGGCTGCTTCTAGTAGGCCTGTATCGGTTGAATAGCCTGGCCGGCCCGTTCCGCCGGCAATTAATACTGTTTGCCCGCCGTCTAGAGCCTGTTTTACTTTTGGCCAATCGGCGTTATCTAGAATGTCTTTTACCGGTACGGCGCTGACTACGCTAACATTCTTGTTGCCCCGCGCTTTTAAAATTTCACACAAGAATAGCCCGTTTATGTTGGTGGCCAATAGCCCCATCTTGTCGGCCGTAAGCAGGTTACTAAAGCCGGCGTTCATCATGTCCCTGCCCCTCACTAAGTTGCCAGCGCCCACAATACAGGCTAATGAGTAGCCGTTTTTAATTAAGGTCTCAATTATTTGGCACAACTGCCCTGCTCTGTCGTAATCAAAAATTTTATTATCGCTGCCTAGCTGTTCGCCAGACACTTTTAGCATTATTCGTTTTTTCATCTGCAAGTAATCTTATACGAAATATTAGTCTTAACAAAGGTGATTTTATTGATTGCCCTAAAGTAGCCTGAAAATCCTGATACAAGCTAGCAATATCGTGCTAGAATAGAGGCCATGGATGGGGAGGGCACCGCTACTTTAGAGTTCAAGTTGGGCAAGGCCATAGGCGACGCACGTCGTAAGGCCGGTTTAACCCAGCAGCAGCTTTGTATTAAGGCTAATTTGTCTTATTCGACGTTGGCTAAAATAGAGCGGGGTGCCATTAAAACCCCCAGCGTCTTTACTGTTGCTGTCATTGCTAAGGCCACCGGAGTGCCGCTAGAAGAGCTGGCCGGTGTTGGTGACCACTTTGGACTAAAAACAGCCCAGAGGGCTTACAAAACGGCTAAGAACGGCATAAAGTTCGTCTACTTTGATGTTAACGGGGTGATGGTGCGTTTCTTTCAGCGAGCCTTTACCGATATTGCCGATGACACCGGTGTTACGGCCGACACTGTAGAAGGTTTCTTTTGGCGCTATAACGATGCCGTTTGTCGGGGCGATATGCCACTAGAAGAATTTAACCAGATGTTGGCTCAAAAAGTTGGCGTAGAACAGATAGCTTGGCAAGATTATTATTTTAAAAACATCGACCCTATAGCCGATATACATGATTCACTAAGCTGGGTGGCCGATAATTACCCGGTTGGGCTTTTAACTAATGCTATGCCTACGCTAACGCGTAAGATGTTAGAACAGGGAACCATCCCCAATTTAGGTTTTAGCGCCATTATTGATTCATCAGAAGCCAAACTAATCAAGCCAGAAGAGGCAATTTTTAAAAAGGCCGCCGAATTGGCCAAGGTGGACCCCGAAAGCATTTTATTGGTAGACGATAACAGCTCTAATTTAATGGCGGCTTGCAAGATGGGGTGGCATTCGTTGTGGTTTGACGATTATCAGCCCACCGAAAGTGCTGCCCGCATTCGCCAGGCGTTAGAATTCTAGTAAGCGTACAGTATCTAATAGCGTTTGTGTTTATGGCGCGTTGCTTTGATAAGATTCATTAATGATCTTAAAGGAGTCTTTGCACCCCTCTCTTACTCGTTCTGGAGTCGGATATTCACATTATTTGCCAGTAACCGGTTTTAAAATCGAGGATTTTTTAAAGAGCAAAGATGATTTATGGTTGCCTCCTATGGAGGTCGCCGCCAAAGAGTTGGGCATTTTTAAGAACCTGGCAAAACAGGCCATAATAGGGGTAAACAGGCCAGGCTTCAACTCTTTAGAGTCTTGCGAACTAAATGAAGATACTGGCTGCTGGATGCCAGATGTCGGGATGAATGATAGCGAACACACCGAAACGTTATGGGGAATCGCAGAATACGATGCCCGTGGAGTTCTGAACCTAGCTACGCTAGCAGTTAAGCAGCAGATTCAATTGTGTGATGGTGTTAATTGTTTGAATCCTAGGCATTATGACTTTACTCCTAGATTAAGAAATCGATGGGAACTACTCGAGCCAGATGAGCGCCTATTTAAAACATTACCAGACGGCAGGATCCAAACTGCTTGGGGCAGTATTCTGCCCAGCATTGAAGAATCAATTGAAGAATTAAGGAAGCTGCAGAGGGCTTGCCACCCTTATGAGAGCGAAAAAACAGGGGCCTTAACGGCAAATAGCGTTTCTAAAATAACAATCGATGAGCATACTGGCTGTTGGCCGGTGCGATCTTATTACACTCGACTAGATGGTTTTAACTCGCAGGTTGATGGTTACGGACGGCTTTATCCAAGAATAACCATGAGGGGCTTTAGCCACCGTGGTGATGCCTTGGCTCATAGGGTGGCGTGGGTGGCAACGGGCAGATCACTTCCACCAAGACATCTAGAATTGAATCACGTATGCGGTTTTAGGCCTTGTGCTAATCCTCTCCATATGGAAATAGTACATCGTAGCGATAACATCAATCACTCCTACGAGATGAGAAACGCCATTGATGTCCAAAATTTTGAGCCGTAGCTTTTAACTTAGGCTAAACGTATTTACCGGGTTGAGCCTGGTCGGTGTAAGTTATTTTTCGTTGGCACCGAAACTAGAGAATCTATTTAGCTCTTGGTCTAGTTTTTCTAGTAGCGCCTGTTCGGCGGCCATTTGGTCTTTGGTTTGCTGAACAACTTCGGCGGGAGCGTTCTTGGTGTAGCTTTTATTATCTAAACGCTGCTGCAGCTTATCTATTACACCTTCGTGCTGCAGTTTATTAACATGTAATTTAGCGGTGTATTTTTGAGCGGTGTTGAGGTCGATATCTAGCCAGCAGCTTAGAGTGGTTTGGGTCAAATACATACCCTGACCGGATTCTACTTCTTTGCAGCCACTTAGTTTGGCTAGATGTTTGATTATATCGGCGCTGGCGGTCAAAAATGGTTCTTTTGTGAAATACAGGCTAGGGGATTTTACCTCTAGGGCTTTGGTTATATAGCGGATTTCACTAACGATAGCCTGAACATCATCGAACTGCTTAAGGGCTTTTTCGTCGAACCTAGCTGCTTCTGGCCAGTTTTGGCTAATTAACAGAGTGTCTTTATTCCAACCCAAAGTTTGCCAAATAGTTTCGGTTACAAACGGCGCAAACGGGTGTGCTAGTTTTAGTACGGCATCTAATAAATAGGCCAAAACAGAGGGGTTTTTGTTAACTTTGCTGGCTTCTATGTACCAGTCGGCGTAATCGTTCCAAACAAAGTGATATAGACGGTTATAGGCTTCGCTAAAGCGATAATTATCTAAATCGTCGGCTATTAATTCGATGTTTTGCTTTAGTTTGCCTAAAATCCAATGGTCGGCTAAGCTTTGAGGCTTTGGTTTATTGGCTGATTTGTCGTCGTTGCCTAAGCAGTCTTCGGTGTAGCGGGCGACATTCCATAGCTTATTGCAGAAGTTGCGGGCCGAAATAAACTTGGTGTTATTAAAGGGCTGATTTACCCCGGCTACGCGGCCGTTAATAATACCCATGCGCAGGGCATCGGAGCCAAATTGGTCGATGATTTCCATAGGGCTAACAGTGTTGCCAACGCTCTTGCTCATCTTAGAACCATCTTCGGCCATCACGTAACCATGAATATAAACTTCTTTAAATGGAATGCTGCCAGTAACGTAAAGCCCCAGCATAATCATGCGGGAAACCCAAGGGTACAAGATTTCCCCGCCAGTTTCCATTAGCGACAGCGGGTAAAAGTTCTTGTAATCGTCGCCATCGGGGTAATCTAGGGTCACATAAGGCCATTGGCCGCTAGAAAACCAGGTGTCAAATACGTCTGGGTCGCGATGGTAGGTTTTGCCATTTACTTCTATGGTCTCTTGGCCTACGCGTTCGTCAAAAATCCAATCATCGGGGTTGTCGATATTCTGAAAAGCGGGGATTGGTATGCCCCAGGCAATCTGGCGGCTAATATTCCAGTCGCGCAGCCCCTTTAGATACTCAATCAATTGGCTCTTTTTAGATTCTGGGTAGAATTTAATCTTATCTTGTTCAAGGGCTTTTATGGCGTCTTTGGCCAGCTTTTTCATATCTACAAACCATTGGTCGCGGATTAGCGGTTGGATGGGGTTGCCGCACTTGTAACAGTGGCCAACTTGATGATTAAAAACCTCTTCTTTAACTAATAATTTTTGGGCTTTTAGATCTTTTAGAACCAGTTCCCTGGCCTCTAGATACGGCCGGCCGGCGTAAGCTGGCGGCATCTCCCGAGTGATATTGCCCTGGTGGTCGATTACGTTAATGCGTGGCAAATCATGCCTTTCGGCTACGTCAAAATCGGCAAAGTCGTGGGCCGGAGTTATTTTAACGGCACCGGTGCCAAAATCGGTCTGCACCATCTCGTCGGCAATTATGGGAATGTCACGATTTGTCAGGGGTAAATGAGCGGTTTTGCCAATCAGTTTTTTATATCTGGCATCATTAGGGTTAACGGCAATGGCCGTGTCGCCTAGCATGGTTTCGGGGCGGGTTGTGGCTATCTTAACGTTACCTTCGCCGTCAGATAAGGGGTAACTAATAGTCCAAAGTTTGCCTGGGATGTCTTGATATTGCACTTCAACATCAGCAAACGAGGTGCCGTGGGTGGTACAGAAGTTAACTAAGCGCTCGCCGCGGTAAACAAGCCCCTCGTTCCACATCTTTTTAAAGGTGCTGTATACGGTTTTTACAACCTTGTCATCGAGGGTAAATGTAAAGCGAGTCCAATCGCAACTGGCACCCATGCGCCTAATCTGCGTTTCAAAATTAGCTTTGTTTTGCTGTACAAAATCCCATACCTGTTTATATAACTCTTCCCTGTTAAAATCGAATCGGCTTTTACCCTGTTTAGCTAGTTGCTTTTCGTAGACCACCCAAGTTTCAAAACCGGCGTGATCAGCTCCGGGTAAAAATAGAGCCGACTCACCTTTTAGCCGATGATATCTGGTGGCGATATCTTCTAGGGCGTTAACCAAACCAAAACCGGCGTGTAAATCGGCATTGGCATTGGGCGGCGGCATAACAATACTGTATTTTTGTTTCGCCTTGGGGTTTGGCAAAAAAGCCTGGCTCTTTTCCCAGAGGGCATAAATGTCGTCTTCGTACTGTTTTGGCTCGTAGGTTTTGGATAGTTTCATTGGTTTACTCTTTTAGCATTTTACAACTTTAAGAACTCCTTTCAAAACTCTCTTTCTACTTCAAGCCATTCTTGACGTGCCAAATTGGCGTTTTGCTTCGCAGCGTATCTTTAGATATGCTTTGTCGCAAGAACGCCAATTTTGCCCTGCCAATAAAGGGTTTTCGCAAACGAAAAGGGTTATGCAAGGAGTTCTTGCCCAGATAGCAAAAAACATATTACGATATTATTTTGCAAAATTCACAAGAAACTATCATATTCACAAGAGACACTCTAGGTACTTTTGGTGTCAAAAGCGGTAGGAAGATTACATTTTGAGGTTGGGGTCTATTTCTAGGGCATAAGGATCGGATGGGTCGGTTTCCTGTTTGGCTTTGTAAAAGCCGAGGGCGGCGACCATGGCGGCGTTATCGGTGCAAAGGTTCATGGGGGCGTAGGTGATTTCTATCGGTAAAGATTGGGCCAGTACCCTTCTTAATTCTTGGCTGGCAGCTACTCCACCGGCTATAACCACATTCTTTGGCTTGAATTCTTCGTAAGCTTGTTTAGTTTTTTCAACCAAGGTTTCAATGGCTACGCGTTGGAAGCTGGCGGCAATATCGTTTCTTTGACTGTCGTTTAACAGGGCAGGCAGCTCAAAACTAGGCGTGGTGTAATCTCGCCCCACAACCTGCTGAGCCAACCTTAAAACAGCGGTTTTAAGGCCCGAAAAAGAGAAGTTATAGGGCATATCTAGTTTGGCTTTTGGCAACTGATATTTCGAGCCGTCGCCCGAAGGGGCGGCGACATCAATACTGCGCCCGCCAGGGTAGGGTAGCCCAATAATCCTAGCTACTTTATCGTAGGTTTCACCAACGGCGTCATCTACGGTCTTGCCTAGTACTTGGTAATTAGAATGATCTTTAAAATAAACCAACTGGGTGTGGCCGCCGCTAATAATTAAAGATAGCAGGGGGAACTTAGGTGCTGGCTCAACTAAAAAATTGGCGTAAACGTGGGCCTCAACATGATTAATAGCATACAAGGGCTTTTGATTGGTTATAGCCAGTGTTCGAGCAGTTAAAAGGCCGATTAGCAAACTACCCATTAGGCCAGCGCCTTGGGTAACGGCTATAGCATCAATATTTTCCCAACCCATCTTCGAATCAGCTAAGGCGCTTTCTACAAGGGGAATAATGGCTTCAATGTGGCTGCGAGCGGCGATTTCGGGTACTACGCCGCCGTACTGGGCATGTAAATCTAGCGAAGAGGCAATGCCATTAGCTAAAATCTGGCGTCCATCTTTTACTATGGCCACAGCGGTTTCGTCGCAACTGCTTTCTATTCCTAGAACAATCATAGTTAACAGTTTACAGCAATCGAATAGTAGTTAAAGCCTTTTAGCTTTGGCTGTATACTAAATGCTAATGAGTAAAGTTAAGAAGATAATTCGTAAATTGATTCCGCCATCAAAGATGCGCCAGATAGAGAACTTTAGTCGCTTGAGTAAGGCTAAAACTGCAAATCTTGTCAATTTATATCCGGCCAAGGGCATGAACGTTATTGCCGTTACAGGCACCAACGGTAAAACTACAACTTGTGCCTTTATAAACGAAATTTTTAAGGCAGCGGGCTGCAAAACAGCTGTTTATACCACCGCTTTTACCGAGATTAACGGAGTGAATAAGCTTAATCGCACCCATATGACTGTAGCTAGCGCTTGGTCGGTGCAGAGTTTTTTTAAAAAAGCCAAAAAGGCCCGTGCTGACTGGATTATTTTGGAAGTTACTAGCCATGCACTCGATCAATTTCGTATATATGGTGTGCCTGTAAAAATTGCCGCTGTTACTAATTTAAGCCAAGATCATCTGGATTATCACAAAACCATGGAAAATTATGCTGCCGCCAAAGCCAAGTTAATCACCGATTTTAAGCCGCAAACAGTAATTTTAAATGCCGACGACGATTGGTACAGCTATTTTGCCGAAAGGGTAGAAACTAAACTAAAAAGTATTGGCCAGGCCAAAGCCACTCATCAGATAAAGGAACTAAAAGTTGAACCCAAGGGCACCTCTTTTAAGCTGATAAGTACCGACGGAGTTGTAAGGGTGTCAACTAAATTAGTGGGCGATTTTAACGCTTATAACGTGGCCATGGCAGTGGTAGTTGGCCAGACGGCCGGGCTAAAGCCCCAGCAAATTGCTTTAGGAGTAGCCAACGTCAAAGTTGTGCCAGGCCGTTTAGAGCCCGTAGACTGCGGCCAAGATTTTACAGTGCTCGTAGACTACGGTTACACCCCAGATGCCATAGAAAGGACTCTAAAGGCCCTTAAGGGGCTAACAAAAGGGCACCTTAGCATTGTCTTTGGAGCCACTGGCGATAGGGACAAATCAAAAAGGCCAATTATGGGCGAAATAGCCGCCAAATTAGCCGATATGGTTTATTTAACCGACGACGAAACCTATACCGAAGATGGCGAGGTTATACGAACGGCCGTAAGAGAGGGCATAGAAAAGTCAGGTGGCAAGAATAAATACGTAGAAATTGCCGATCGCTACGAGGCTATTAAAGCCGCTTTTAAAGCCGCCAAAGAGGGTGATGTGATTTTGCTTACCGGTATGGGGCATCAAGATTATCGTAATATGGGTGGTAAAAAAATGCCCTGGGACGAAAGAAAAGTCGCCAGGGAACTGCTAAATAGACGATAGATATTAGACGTTGGATGTTAGATAAATAAACTTATTATTAAAGTTGGGGGCCCGGCGCCCCCAGTAGCTAGTAGGGGGCCGGGTTGGTGCTTGAGTCCGTCAGAGCTGGACGTACTGTTTGTCGCCGAAATACTGGGATTGCCAAACCTTCGCTGTTTCGACGACTTCCTGGCGAACCTGCTCAAGGTGGCCAGGATAAGCGTTTACGAAGATGGTGTGCCTAAGGCGAGTGACATCGCTGATGGCAGAGGTAGCGTATTGCCGTCTCCCCTTCAGAGCCACAACGAGCTCACCGTAGTGCCTTTCGAGGCTGCTAGGCCCCAGGTTCTTGCGAGTGGCCTCGGCGATCTCAAGTATGATCGTGTTCGATCCTTCTTGCGTGTAGACCTTGTACTTCTGATCTCCAAAGAACTCCTTGCGCCACTCGTTGGCGATCTTGTTGGTCTGGATGATCAGCCTGCCGGTGTCGGCCCCAGGTACGGGTTTAAGCGTAATGATGCCGCCGTCTAGATTCACTCCTGTAAGAAGCGCCTTCATCTCTCCTCCTCGCAGCCGCGAGGCCAGCTGTCTGCAGGCGCTCTGATTGCCAGGAAGATCACCGTGAAGGGTTAGACAGATCTCCTTCGATGGACCTTGTTGTTCGATCGTAAACGACCTATTGGCGGGCACGGCAGCTCTCCTTCCGCTCGATGTTCGCTTGGCTAAAAACTCAAGATGTATATTTTGTACAATTTTGATTAACGAATGTCAAATATTTTAGGCTAAATGGTAGGGGCCCGGCGCCCCTGTTTGCGATAGGGGCGCCGGGTTGGTGCACGGAGGGAGGCTGGCTACGCCGTTGCCTGGATGGCGCTTTGCTGCGTAGCTTCGAGCTTGATCTGGGCCACGGCGTCGTCGATTATCATCTGCAATCGGTTCCTAACCGTGTCGACCAAGCGCTTACTCGAGATGGGGTGACTTAGGATCACCAAGATCTTGTTGCTCAAGGGCTTGACCTTTGGCCTGATACCGTGTTGGCTGAGCTCAGCGATTGGGTTGTCTTCTAAGCACTGGCGGAGTATGTCCGCGACGTGCTTAGATGATACCTTCTCGCCCAGGGGCATCTCTATGTGAGTTACCTCTGAGCCACACTGCTTGACGGACGATCGCTTAGGCCTTCTTTTGGTCTGTGCCACTTGCACTCCCTTCGATGTTGATGTGCAGCACAAAGATTGTGCTTTCCCTAGGAACTGCCTAGAGATACTAAATAATTGCATATATCTTTAGAAAGAATCAAGAATAATCAAAATAAGGCTAAAAATAATTCGAGCCCGAGGCCCTCTCTGTGGTAGAGAAGGCCCGCGGGCTCAGCGGAAAGGCGTGTGAGATGTTCTGACTAGGGCTAAGAGGTTAGCGGGGAAAGCTGATATCGCGTATACCAGCACCGACCTCAAGCCACACAAGAAACCTCAGTGACGCTCTAGAAAAGGGTAAGGCCTATGATGGCCGGGATGAAGCTTCGGCCTCTTGCTCGTATTGCTTGAGCACGACGTCTACCCCAAGTTCGTCCATGACGCCCTCGATGATACTGAGGACCTTGTCGAAACAGCGCCGACGATGATCCAGCTTGCAGTCTTCGGCCGCAAACTCTATGCATACGTACAGCTTGTCTCGGACGGAAGCAGTAGCCGCCTTGCACTTGAGCTCTACCTGGCTACCATCGTCCAAGATCACCGACAGATTGCCCCCACAGACTTCATCTAGCCGGCTGACCACTTCTTCGGGATGCAACGATGCCGGTAGTGGCTTCATGGCTCTGCCGGTCTGCATCCTGCTGGCGTTTAGGGCTCCACCCTCTGCCGGCCTTGAGGCTCGACAATGATGTACCTTTGTTCGTGCATCTCCGGAATCTATCCTTGGATGTGCCACCGTATCCCCTTTCTAGATCTTGCCAAGCTCCCCAGCTCGGCACGGAACAATTCAAGAGAGCAGATGCTCCCTATCATTGGGCAGTATTATACAATAAAGTAAATAAAAAAACAAGATGTAATCATCTTGTCTGTAATGCAAAATTGTGGCTTAAAGTTTATACGACCGTCCTGGGCACCCCTTTTGGGGGCGCCCAGGACTTGGATATTGAGTGACTAAGGGGCCAGCTATGCTACGTGGTAGCCACGATGGTCACTCGGACGTGTCGAAAGGGTCAGGGTTGGTTCGCGATCTCTACGCAGGCTTCCAGTGGCATGTTGGCCCTGACGGCGCTCCTGATGGCGCTCATGATGTCGGGGTTGGCCGCGTCAGCTTCGTTCTCCGTCCACGCGAAGATGTTGCCTTCGCGTATGCGTATTAGGCCGACGCCCTTGACTCGGTGTACTGCTCTCGCGATGACCTCTCGGCTGTCAGCAGTGATAGTACTGACCGAAGACAGCTTCACCCTGCATGCATTGGTGTCGTTCTCGAACACCACTAGGTCATGGGTTTTCCCATGCACCTTGCCGAACAGAGCTGCCAGACTCTGTTCTACTTCCTGTGCTGCTCTTTCGGTGGGTTTGCCACCGAAGTGCTCATCCCTGATGTAGCACCAGGCCTCGTCGCCCTCAGGCAACTGGTCTACGAGTGGGAGTTTCAGGACGTTCGTGGCGAGCCCGATAGCCTGTTCGCGATTCAGGCCGTACTTCTCGGGGTCGGTCCTTACTGCCACTCCATTGTCTGACCATCTTGCGCCTGTTGGTTTGCACACGGTCGGTTTCCCCTTTCGATCGGTTTTGCCAAGCTCCCCAGCTTGGCGGTGCGTCTGCTATTAGGGCGTACCCCTTTAGCGAGATAAATTATGTTATACACCTAAATGAAAAGATTGACAATACATAATAATGCTGTCATACCTGCCACTTTTTTATTACAGACCAAAATGCTCTACAATAGAGTGCTATGAATGACATAAATAATATATTTAAAGCTTATGATGTACGTGGCAAGGTCGGCACAGAGCTAACTGTAGAAACGGTAGAAAAAATAGGCAAAGCCATGGCTGATTGGTTGCCAAAAGATGGGCCGGTGGCAGTTGGCCACGATATGCGGCCAGATAGCAGTGAGCTGGCGGAGGCCATGATAAAAGGGCTCACCATGCAAGGGCGGGATGTTATTGATGTTGGCTTAATATCGAGTGATATGGTTTATTTTGCAGCCGGCAATTATGGTTTAGCCGGTGGAGCAGTTATTACCGCCAGTCATAACCCTGGCGAATATAACGGTATAAAATTTTGCCGAGAAGAAGCTAAGCCAATCAGTTTAGATATTGGTTTGGCCGAAATCAGAGACAACGTTATAGCTGGTAAATTTAAGACGTCTACCCAAAAGGGCACAGTTACCAAGCAAGATATTACCGAAGATTGGATAAGCCACGTTTTAACGTTTGTAGACGTAAACGATTTAAAGCCATTAAAAATTGCCGTTGATGCTGGCAATGGCATGATGGGCAAGGTGTTCCCCGAACTTGAGCCCTATGTGCCTTTTGAAGTAACCGAAATGTATTTTGAGCTAGATGGCACTTTTCCGAATCATCCGGCCAGCCCTATAGAATCTAAGAACCTCCAAGATTTAATTAGAGTTGTAAAAGATCAAAAATGCGACGCTGGTTTAGCCTTCGACGGTGACGGCGACCGAGCGGTATTGGTAGACGAAAAAGGTGAGCCCATAAGTGGGACCGTAATGACCGCTATATTGGCCGAATACTTTTTAGGTAAAAAGCCTGGTTCGACCATTTTGTATAACGCTATCGTTGGCCGTGTGGCCCGCGAAGCTATCGAAAAACATGGCGGTAAGGCTGTTCGCACAAGGGTTGGGCATAGCATAATCAAAGACGATATGCGTACCCACAATGCTTTGTTTGCTGGCGAACACAGCCATCATTACTACTTCAAAGATAATTTTATGGCCGACAGTGGCTTGATTTCTGCCATAGTGGCACTGGCATTGCTATGTAAAAGCAATACAAAACTCAGTAAGCTGGCCGACAGATTCAGAAAATACTACTCAATCGAAGAAACTAATTTTGAAGTAACCGATAAAGAAGCTACCATGAAAAAACTCGCCGATTCTTTTGGAGGCGCAGAAGTTGATTGGTTGGATGGTGTTACCTTAACTTTTAAAGATGGCTGGTTTAATGTGCGGCCCAGCAATACCGAGCCGTTGTTGCGCCTAAATGCCGAAGCCGACACCAAAGAAAAATTAGATAGTTACGTTAAAAAAGTTACACAAATTATTAAAACCAAATCTTGACATTAAATTTTTAGAACGTTTAAAATATGAGTGTAAAAGTTAGCACTCGCACGTCTAAAGTGCTAAAATAAGCAGTAATATAAGCAAATTGGAGGAGTTTTAATGAGCGCAAAAATCCAACCCCTTGCCCAATACGTCGTGGCTACTCAAGAAGAAGCCGAAACTAAAACTGCCAGTGGCATTTATTTGCCAGATAAAATGGCCGAAAAGCCCAAAATCGCTAAAGTTTTAGCTGTTGGCAAAGATGTAAAAGAAGTAAAAGTCGGTGACAAGATTATTTATGGTGGTTACAGCCATAGCGAAGTTAAAGTCGAAGCAAAAGAATATCTTCTAATCAAAGAAGAAGATATTTATGCGGTTGTTAAATAATTAGGAGGATAAGTTGATGGCTAAGAAAGTTTTTTATGATGATGATGCTCGCCGCCGTGTATTAGGTGGAGCCGAAATTTTATATAACGCCGTTAAAACCACTATGGGCCCCAAAGGGCGCAACGTGGTTATTAGCAAGAGTTATGGCAGCCCAAGCGTTACTCACGACGGCGTAACTGTAGCTAAGGGCGTAGATTTACCCGAAGACAACGACGAAACTTTGGGCTACAAAGTTGGTGCCGAACTTATTAAGCAAGCCGCCAACAAAATGAACGATGTAGCCGGTGATGGTACTACCACCGTTACAATATTGACTTACCACATCTTAAAGGAAGCTAATCGCCTAATTGCCGCCGGCCATGACCCCATGCAATTGCGCAAAGGCCTAGAGGCTGCTGGTCACGAAGCCATTACCAAGCTAGCTACCTTAAGCGAAGACATTAAAAGTGATAATAAGCGAGTTGCCGAAGTGGCTACAATTTCTGCTGGCGACGAGCTTATTGGCAAGCTAATTGCCGAGGTTATGGATAAAGTTGGCAAAGACGGCGTAGTAACCGTAGAAGAAGGCCAGGGCTTAATACTAGAAAGCGAAGTAGTAGAGGGTTTTACCATCGACCGTGGCTTTGCTAGCCCATACTTTGTAACCGATGCTGCTCGCATGGAAGCTGTTTACGAAAAGCCAGCCATTGTTATTACCGATAAAAAGATTTCGTCTATTCAAGAATTCTTACCGCTACTAGAAAAAATGGCTCAGGCTGGTAAAAAAGATTTAGTTTTGATTGCTGAGGATATAGAAGGGGAAGCCTTGGCCACATTGGTACTTAATAAGCTAAAAGGTGTGTTTAATACCTTAGCCATTAAGGCTCCATCGTTTGGCGATAGGCGAAAAGACATCTTAAACGATATCGCTATTCTTACCGGTGCCACTGTTATTAGCGAAGAACAAGGGCACAGTTTTGAAAATGCCGACTTAACTTTTGTGGGTACGGCTCGCAAAGTTATCGCCGACAAAGATAACACCACGATTGTAGAAGGTAACGGCAGTGTTAGTGAAGTTAAGGCGCGCATTGACCAAATCAACGCTCAAATTAAGAATGCTTCTAGCGAATACGATAAAGAAAATCTAGAAAAGCGCCGAGCTGCACTAAGTGGAAAAGTAGCCGTTATTAAAGTTGGCGGCGCTACCGAAACCGAAATAGAAGAAAAGAAATACCGCGTGGATGATGCCGTAGCAGCTGTAAAAGCCGCCTTAGACGAAGGCATTGTACCTGGCGGGGGCGTAACTTACATCAACTTAGGCAGTACTGTAAAAAGCGAAGAACCAGGCGCTCAGTTGCTAAAGAACGCCCTGGAACAGCCCTTTAGGATATTGCTATCTAACGCTGGCTTAAATGCCGACGAATGGTTGCCGCAGGTTAAAAATGGTAAGACTGGTCTAGGCTTAGATGTTAATAATCCAGCCAAACTAGTTGACTTAAAAGCTGCCGGTATTGTTGACCCAACGCGTGTTGCCAAAGAAGCTTTGCAAAACGCAGTTAGCATTGCCGGTACGGCTATGACTATGGGTGCGTTGGTGGTAGATATCCCCGAAAAAGCTGCTCCAGCCATGCCAGCTGGCGGCGGCATGGGAATGGACTACTAGACGCTAATCGCAAACAATAGGTGATAAGTAGTAAATAAAAAGTAAAAGGCCTCCGTTTGGGGGCTTTTTATTACGCTAACGCTTAGTACAAAATGATAATTTGTGTTTGTAAAGATGCGGCGATATAATGACGGCAGATAAGGGAGTTTACCTATGAAATGGCGTTTATTTAGAAACAAGGAAGAAGATGATCTTTTATTAAACTCAAAAGATGCCGAGGTTGTAAGCCGGCCGATGGCTGTTCTGTTTAGCTTGGTAGCGGCGTTTGTGGGTGCAGCTTTGATATTTAGCATATTTATTGGCGGTCGCTGGATATATAGAAAAATCGCCGGCGATGATCAGCCAGTGCCCGCAATAGTAGAAGTGAGCCCTTCGCCCACGTCAACGCCAACCCCAACCCCCACTCCAGCAATAGTAATCGAACAAGTTACTGATACTATTCCTAATACTGGGCCGGAACCAGAATAGACGCTGGACGATAGATACTAAGCAAATTAGCTCCCATTCGGGGAGCTAATTTTAATTAATAACTTTCGATATTTCTAACGTCTAACGTCTAATATCTAACATCTAATTCTGAGAAAAGTAGTTGATTTCGTTAACAACGTCTAGTAAAGCCTGGGCTTTGACTTTGTCGTCATCTATAGCTTGAGCTGCTTCGTAAGCTTTTGGTAGCAAATCTTTATTGTCTGCGGCCTGAACCATCATCATAGTGGTGTGGAATTTTTCTTCCGGGGTTTGATCGAGCTCATCAACTAATGGCGACAAAGCTTCTAGAGCCTTGCGTTTTAATTCATCTAAATCTGTATCCGTGGTTGGCCTATCGTCATCTTGCGAATCGGATTTATAAGTACCGCCATCTTTAGAAAAGGCTGCTTCTGGTTCATCATCTTCTTCGTCGGTAGTTTGTGGTGCAACTGGCTGAACTGCTGGCTCAGAAACCGGCATTGGCGCTACATCTTCGTCTTTAATATCATTTGGTATAGCTAAATCGTCTGCTTGAGGCGCTGGCGAAATAGGCTGAACCTCGGGCTCTAATTCTGCCAAACTAGCCGTATATGGCCTAACAATATTTGGATCACCGGGCATTGGCGGTTCTGGCACTACGGCCATAGGATTAGCAGGCGCGCTGGCCATATTATCTGGTGGCGGTACCACCGCTTGCTGATCGTCTTGATTTTGACCGAACATTCCACCCCCTTGTTTTTATAATTCTTTACTCTAAAGATAGCATAAGCGCAATATTTTTTAAACATTGCTTAGTAGCAAGTTATTAACTCGCCACTCGCTTACTTGCTAATTCACTACTTGTGAGAAATCACTATCATGGAACAGAAGGGCGTGTTAACTTATAAGTAGCTTAGGAGAAACGGCCAAATGTTAGACGACTTAAGATTAATCCACGAACGCGATAAAAATGATGCATTGGGCATGGCCGAAAAACAATGGCAACAATTGCTGTGTCGTTTTAATGCCGACCTAGGCAAAATAAAAGATTTCGATAGCGTTTTATTATGTGCCACTGATAGCTCAATAACAGCCATCAACTTTTTAGCTTCGTGGTGCGATTGCCCCATACCCTTAATAATTAACCAGAATTCTAAAATTCCCAGTTTTGTTGGCCCAAAAACGTTGGTAATCGTGGCCGATTATCTTGGCGAGACAAAGTTAGTTTTGAGTATGCTAGCTCAAGCTGAGATTGCTGGCGCCAAGGTGCTAGTTATTTCTACTGACAGCGAGTTGTTAAAAAAGGCCACAAAAGATGGGCACCAAGCAATCGAATTACCCGATGGCGCAAACGAAGATTTTGCTTCGCTATTTTTCATAAAGGCGCTAGCTACGGCATTTGATGCCTTAAAGCTGAGCAGCGGTTTTGGCTTGCAGGCCGAAGAAGCGGTAGAGGCCCTGAAGCTAGCTGTTGGTGATTGGCGGTCGGATGTAGCAGCCAAAAATAATCCAGCTAAAAAACTAGCATTAGAACTGGTTGGTAAGTCGGTTGTTGTAACTAGTGGCCATAAAATGTTACCCGTGGCGGGGCATTTAAAATCCAATGTTAACCGCTACGCCAGAAACTTAGCTTGGTTCGTAACTTTGCCTTCGTACGATGACTTTATGGGCTGGACTAGCCAGCCTTTGCACAAGCCGTACGTTGTGGTACAAATGCGCTCCGAATTTGAAGAGCCTGATGTTCAAAAATATTACGATAATACTCAGCGCTTATTGTCGGGTAGGCGACCGGCGCCGTACATTGTTGAGCCTAATGGCAAAACTCTGGCAGAACAGTTGCTCTGGGGCGTTGTTTTCGCCGATTTCGTAGCAATTTATTTGAGCATTTTGAATGGTATGAACCCACTGGCTGCCGAAATTTTAGAAAAACTCAGTGCCGAACTGAATAAAACATAGTTGTTAATTTGGCTATCTAATCTTAAACTAGGCTCATATGTCTCTGATTAAGCTGAATAACGTTAGTAAGGTTTATGGTTTGGGTGACGCTACTACTGTTGCCTTGGACGATGTTTGCTTAGAGGTAGAAAAAGGCGAGTTTATTGCCGTGATGGGTCCGAGCGGTTCGGGCAAGAGCACGCTGCTTAATATTATTGGTCTTTTAGACAAGCCTAGTCAGGGCGTTTATGCGTTAGATGGTCGTTTGGTGTCGCATTTGCGCAACAAATCTAGAGCCAAGGTTAGACGCAATAAAATTGGTTTTGTGTTCCAGAACTTTAACTTGTTGCCACGCATGACGGCATTAGAAAACGTGGCTTTGCCGCTGGCTTACAAGGGAATGGGCAATCTTAGGCGCATATATAGGGCCAGCGAAATATTAGAAAGGATTGGCTTAAAAAATCGTGAGTATTATTTGCCGAAACAATTAAGTGGCGGCCAGTTACAAAAAGTGGCCATTGCCAGAGCTTTAATTAATCGGCCTAGCCTGATTATCGCTGATGAGCCAACTGGTAATTTAGATTCTGCCAGTAGTAAGGTCGTTATGGATCTGCTAAAAGAGGTTCATAAGGGCGACAACACCATTATTATGGTCACGCATAATCCAGATTTAACGGTTTATGCTAGCCGGGTACTTTACATGCGCGATGGTCGCATACATCAGGATGTAGAACTAGCTGAACACGAAGTAGCCAACATTACCGAATTACATAATGCTCCTGAAGTGGGTGGCAAAGAAATTGCCATTAAGCGCAAAGCTAAAAAGCAAGCCCGCCACAAATCTAAAAAGGCGCGTAAAAAATGATTCATACCAATGTAAAAATGGCTATGGCCAGTATAAAAAGCACCAAAGCGCGTAGCTTGTTAACGATGCTGGGCGTAATTATTGGTGTGGCTAGCGTGGTGATTATTGTGGCTATTGGGCAGGGGGTAAAAAAGCAAGTACTCGACCAGATTAATCAGTTCGGTGGCGATATTATTTCGGTTCAGCCGGGCCGCGGTTTTAGTAATGGTTCAGGGCAACTAGCCAGAGTAAATTCTGGTAACGCTGTAGGCACCAGCACCTTAACGGCTGCCGACATAGCAAGCATCAAGCAGCTAGCAGGCGTTGACGCAGTTACTTACAGCTCGGTTATAACCGGCGTGGTTAATAGTTACGAAAATAGAGAATATGGCAACACGGTTATTGTTGCCACGCCAGCCGAGACCTTTGGGGTTTTGGGTCAAGAAGTTGAATTTGGCGAATTTTATCAATCTAATGACGCTTCGCAAAAAATGGCCGTGATTGGCAGCAACGTGGCTACCGGTTTGTATAACCAACGCGATCCAATCGGCCGAGTAATAGACATTAAAGGTGAAAGTTTTATGGTACGAGGCGTATTAACTCCATCACCCGAAAATCCTCTAAATTTAGGTACCAATTACAACGATATTGTTTATATCCCGATTGAATCTGGCAACCAGTTAACCAGCGACAATCTGCCAATAAGTGAATTGAACGTCAAAGTTCAAGACGGTTACACTGTTGATGCTGTGGGCGAGGCAGTACGCCAGGCATTGTTTAAAAATCATGGCGGGCAAGAGGATTTTACGATTGTAAAACAGTCTGAATATTTACAAGCGGCCAACCAGGCTTTCGATTTATTAACGGCTTTAGTGGCTGCCATTGCCGGCATATCACTGTTAGTTGGCGGCATTGGCATTATGAATATTATGTTGGTTAGCGTTAGCGAACGAACTCACGAAATTGGGGTGCGTAAGGCTATTGGTGCTAGCAACCAACAAATCTTAGGGCAGTTTTTGGTGGAATCGATGGTAATTAGCGTTCTTGGCGGAATAATTGGTATTATTTTGTCGTTTATTTTGGCTTACACACTAAGGCTGACGACCGACATAAAACCGGTGATTTCTATAACTACTATTTTGTTGGCAACTGGCGTTTCTACAATTGTTGGAGTTATTTTTGGCATGACACCAGCCATGCAAGCCGCCCGCAAAGACCCCATAGAAGCCCTGCGCCACGAATAAGCACAATCATTTACACTCCACATCACTTCGTATAGAATTAGGGCAAGTTGTGAGGCAATTTTAACTCTTGGAGGGTAAATGAAAAAATTATTTGTAGCTATAGCAATGATTTGCGGGCTGGTTTGTACTGCTCTTTTGCCATTCAATGTCTCAGCCACCTCGAACCCCGAGCCATATCTAGTAAAAGACATTTATTCTGGTACGTATGAAGAAGAGGGTGAAATTTATCCGAACGATTCGAACCCCTACAATATCACCAACTTTAAGAGCTCTATCTATTTTAGTGCTTACGACGAAACGCATGGATCTGCACTTTGGAAGTCCGACGGTACCGCCGACGGTACGGTGATGGTAAAAGTGACAGATCCAACGGGTGAGGGCGATCCATCTAGATTTATGAACATCAATGGAACTTTGTTTTTCGTAGCTTATGATAACGTTCACGGTAACGAACTCTGGAAGTCTGACGGTACCGCCGACGGTACGTTCATCTTGAAAGATATCACCCCCGACGGTGGTACACAATTCGACCATCATACTTTTACTAATGTCAACGGTACCCTATTTTTTACAACCCAGGGATACGGTGTTGATGGACTTTGGAAGTCCGACGGTACCACCGACGGCACCGTAAAAGTGATTGACGACTCTGCAGGCATCGGCTGGTTTTTAAATACTACCAATTTTAACGGCACCTTGTTCTTTGTTGGTTGTGATAGTGGAACCGGTGATTACGAACTCTGGAAGTCCGACGGCACCGCCGGCGGCACGGTGATGGTGAAAAATCTAAACTCTAATATTCAGGTATCTAATCAGAATTTTACTGTAGTTAACGACACTCTGTATTTCCGTGGTGTTGATAGCGACACCGGCGGCACTGCTCTATGGAGGTCTGACGGTACCGCCGATGGCACGGTGATGGTAAAAACTATAAACCCTACCGGTCGTTCTTGGGATGCTCTTGATTATTTTACCGACTTCAACGATACGCTATATTTTATTGCTGACGATGGCACGAACGGTGTTGAGCTCTGGGAGTCTGACGGTACCGCCGATGGCACGGTGATGGTGAAGGATATAAACCCTGCAGGGGACGGGATCCATACTAACAGTGGCTCCGGTAGTGCGATATGCTTGTTTAATGGAAAATTACTCCTTAGTGCTGACAATGGCATGAACGGTGTTGAGCTCTGGGAATCTGACGGCACCACTGGGGGCACGGTAATGCTGAAAGACATAAACCCCGACGGCGGCTCATTTCCCGATAGTTTCGTCGAGCTTAACGGTGTTTTATACTTTGGCGCCGAAGACGGTACTTACGGTTACGAACTCTGGGAGTCTGATGGTACTACCGACGGCACGATGATAGTAGATGATATTAATCCGAATGAAGAGTCTTGGCCTTATGATCTTACAGTTATTGGCGATACTCTATTCTTCGGCGCCGATGACGGTACGCACGGTTACGAACTCTGGGCCTACGATTTATCGACCGACGATTCCACTCTTCCCACTTTTACCAATCTCCCTGGCCTCGTCATCCCCATCAACCTCACTGACGGACAAGTGGTAAGTACTAACCCCTACGTTATAAATGTAAAGCCGGAATACGATACAGAAGTAGACTATGTAGAGTTCTACGTAGATGGCGTGCTAATTTGTACTGACAATACGGCCGATAGTAATGGCATTTATTCCTGCAACTGGGATACATCCTTATACCATTCAGACATTCAAGTTATCGCTGTCGATACCACCGGCAACCGTTCGGTCGCCCTAAATCGCACCGTTACCGTTAATCTAGGCAATACTCTACCCAATACTGGTACAACTGCGTGGACATACCTACTTGGTTTATTGCCACTAGCGGGCATATTAGCCTTAAAACGTAAGCAATTCTAAGCTTCCCAATAGTAGGCGATTGTATCGTAATCTTCATCTGGCAAGAAGAATGTTTTAACATCTTCAGCCACTCCAAATTTTTGCTTAAATGACTCTACGTGAACTGCTAAATCTGTGGCGCCGATTCTCCCGCTATCTTTTATTCCCATTTCAAAAGCATCGGCCAGATGCACGTGATAACCAGGCAAATGCCAAAAGCACAACTCATGCTTAAGATATGGATCATTTAAAACAGATGTAGAGAATATTAAATTTTTTGACCGATCTTGCTCAGTTAGCTGTTCTTCTGCTTTTGGATAGCTTAAGCTAACTCCGGCCACTTTTTCGCCTAATTCTTCCAAATTTATATTGGCGTGAGCTGGTGTGTATCCCTCGATCCATGCGCTTTGTTTGAGTAATTCAAAAGTTTCAGCATTGAGTACGAAGTCATAATCGGAATAATCTGGATCGACTGCGTGGTAATTATCGGCGCCGAGCATGGCAAAAAAATGAGCAATACATGGGTTATATGGGCCGCCCTGATCAATATCGCATTCGAACTGGTGCGCACCGAATTCGTAAAGACTGGCATAACTTAATTCAAGCCCCTGTTTTTCCGCTAAAGCCAATACTGTTGATAGCTGTTTAAGATAGTGATTCCAGTTATGGTAAATTGAATTGCATTCATGTAATAGATGAAAATCGTCGATTGCCCGTAGATCATCGGTGATTTCAGCAATTCGTTCTTCCAGAATCAGTTCTTCTCGTTGCTGATCGGTTACAAAGTCACCACCACTTGTAACGATCGGCCATTGTATCTTCCGATCGCTCATACTGAGACATATTGTTATCTAAATTATTCAAAAAGTCTATATCTGATAATACGATGATATAATTTGATGTATTAAGGAGAGGTCGCATAGTTGGTCTAGTGCGCTCGCTTGGAAAGCGGGTATGCTCGCAAGGGCATCAAGGGTTCGAATCCCTTCCTCTCCGCCAATTTTGGAGATAATATGACGAATTCATGGCAAGATAGTTTTAAAGAAGGTAAAGAGCTAGTTTTGGCGACCGCCTCTAAAAGCGGGCAGCCAAATGCCAACATTGTAATATCTTTAGGTTTTGTTGACGGCAGGCTATTAGTAGCCAATTGCCAGATGGTAAATACCATTAAAAACTTGGCCGAAAATCAGGATATTTGCGCTGTTGGTGGCTATTATCGTATTAGTGGCAACGTGGAACTTTTTGATTCAGGAAAGTATTTTGATTTATGCGTTCAGAAAAGTGAAGGCTATAAGCCAAAACATGCCATTATGATTTCCGTAGACGAAATTTTTGATTTAGATAAAGCTGAAATCATCAAAAAACGTAAAGGTTGACTATTCCGGCGGCTTTTCGTCAAAGGGGGCAGTCATACCAAAATAGCCATACAAGCCTCTTAGGAAATTCATCTTATTGGGCGCAGTATAGTAGGGATGTATCGCCTCTTTGGTGGCCTTTGCTGAATTAGTCGGGCTATTAGGTAAGTCTAGGTTACTTAAATCTAGGTCGGCTAATTCATAGACGCCTACTAGCGGTGGCTCGCCTTCTTTCCTGGTAGCTATGCTAATTTTACCGAGCTCTCTGAAGAATTCTTCTTTGTATGAGCTTCTTCTACTTTCAGGAATAGCCAGAAACTCTTGTTCTAGCTTAGCCCCAATTGCCCACCCTGATCTTTTTAATCTGTCTTTGGCTTGGTTCATATTAATCTTGATAGATAGTATAAGGCGCATCGATGATTAGCAAGCGTAAGCAATTAACGGCCATTTTATAGCACAATAATTTGATAATCTTTAGTGATACAATAAAACAGATATGGAAAATGTTAGCCAAGCGATCAAAGACACCGTTAGGTCGGTTTTTGGCGTTGGTCTTGAACCAGAAATTTCTCGGCCGGCGCCGGAATTTGGCGATTGGGCTACTAATGTTGCATTAAAATTGGCCCAACAGGTTGGCGAAAACCCGCGTGATGTTGCAAATAAGCTAGTCGAAAAATTAAATCAAAATAAACCAGATTGGTTGAGCGAAGCAACGGTTGCCGGGCCTGGCTTCATAAACCTTAAATTAAGCGATCAAGTTTTGCTTGATGAACTCAATAAAATAGATCAGCAAAAAGATAAGTATGGCCAGCAAACAGATTTTGATGGCCAGAACGTTATTGTTGAATACCTAGACCCTAATCTGTTAAAAGAACTTCATATTGGCCACGCTTATTCAGGCACCATTGGTGACGCTATTGCCAGTTTATTCCATGCTGCTGGCGCTAATGTTCACCGCGTAACCTACCAAGGCGATGTTGGATTGCATGTCGGCAAGGCCATCTATGGCATTTTGCAGCGTATTGATCATGACCCAGCTCAGCTTGAGCGAGTTGATAACAAGCCGCAGTTTTTAGGCGAGACCTATGTGATTGGAGCCAAAGCTTACGAAGATGATCCAACAGCTCAAGACGAAATAGTTAAGATTAACAAACAAGTTTATGAACGCAGCGATGAACTAATCAACCAAGTTTATGATATTTGTAAAACTTGGAGCATGGCATATTTCGAAGAAGCTTATAAACAATTTGATTTTTCGCCGTTTGAAAAGAATTATATGGAAGGCGCCGTAGCGCAAGAGGGCTTAAAACTGGTCAACGAACATTTGGCCGACGGGGTATTTACTAAGAGCCAGGGTGCTATCATTTTTGCTGGCGAAAAATACGGCCTGCACACCAGGGTGTTTGTTAATTCCCAAGGATTACCGACTTACGAATCTAAAGACCTAGGTAACGCTATGCTTAAATGGCAAGATTATCACTACGATCGCTCAATTATCATTACCGCCGAAGAACAATCAGACTATTTTAAAGTAATGCTTAAAGCCTTAGAACAATTTGCGCCTGAACAGGCTCAAAAAACCACTCATATTGCTCATGGCCTGGTTAAATTAACTACCGGTAAAATGGCTAGTCGCACCGGCCAAGTCGTTAAGGCGCTCGATTTGCTTAGCACAACCGAAGAAACCGCCCAAAAATTATCTGATAAAAACGATGCGCCCAACCATGACGTTGCACTGGCGGCTATTAAATATGCCTTTCTCAAGAATCGCATTGGCGGCGATATCATTTATGACGTTAATGAGTCGTTAAGCCTAGAAGGCAATAGTGGCCCATACTTGCAGTATGCCCATGCTAGGGCGCGTAGTATTTTAGCCAAGGCCGTAAAACAACCTAACCAGCTTAGCAATTTAGAAGCTGACGAACGCGCACTGGTTGCTAAAATCAGCGAGTTCGAAGAAATCGTAAAAGAGGCCGTAGCCCAGTTAGCGCCACATTTAATCTGCACTTATTTATATGATTTAGCTCAAGTTTTTAATCGTTTTTACGAAAAGAATCGTATTATTGGCAACGAGCGCGAAGAAGGTCGGCTAACTCTTGTGCAAGCCTACGCTACCGTGCTTAAAAACGGTCTTACTATCTTGCGCATTCCAGCACCAGAACACATGTAGCTAAACTTTAAAGACAGCGAACGGTGGGGTAACTTCACTAAAGAATTCATCCACTGCAAAACTGTAGTCTTGTGGGCGGTCAATGAATCTAAATTTTTCGGGGTTTTTTACAAGTGAAGTATAAAGCGGGGTGCCTCGCGTTAAGCCTAGCTCGGGCTTTTCTTTTGGTCGCATGATTCTTAGAGATTTGATGTTGTAATGGGGGTTCTTAGCAAGGCCGTCTTTTGTGCGATAAATTGCACCGCCAATCTTTTCTTTGTACATGCAATAGATAGAATTGTCGGGGTTGTATCGTTTTTGTACATCTACTTCAACTACCGGCTTGTCGCTAACATTTATACTGACATGTCCAAAGTTTGGTAGCATAAAAACTTTATCACCGGGTTCGCTCAGAACCCAGATGGTGTCAATATAGCCGTCTTCGTCGGGCTCACTTTGTAGCAAGTACTCGATGCCATCACTTAGCGGTTCGTAAATTTCAGGATAAGCCACAGTTCGGCCAGTTACGTCCCCATGATAATGTCCAACAGTTTTAATGTACTCATCGCCCACGAATCCGGCGTTCAAAAAAGTAACATCACACATGTAGTCGTAATCTTTAAGCGTCGGTTCATCGGCCGCTGCTTCCATATATCTTGTACCGCCATATAGAACGTCTGGCCCAGTTGCCGAGTTTGCATAGGCATACTTAC
The DNA here is from genome assembly GCA_963716565.1 of uncultured Candidatus Saccharibacteria bacterium. Taxonomy (GTDB): domain Bacteria; phylum Patescibacteriota; class Saccharimonadia; order Saccharimonadales; family CAIOMD01. The sequence continues at coordinate 556,046 of OY970318.1, read as the reverse complement.
CAGCTTCGAATGTTTTTATCCAATCCTCAGCCCTGGGGAATCCATTTTTATCATAAATCAGTTTACTTTTACCAAGCTCAAAATCTATGCCAGAGTTAAGTGTATGTTTGCTCATAGGGTTATTATATCTTAAAGATTGTATAAATTACGCCGTTTTTTGTTAGGTTTATCCCTATGCTTGCGACTAAAATATAAGTAGGAGTTTGGAAAAGACATGATTCTTACCACTACCAAAAAAGAACTTACCATAGCTTTGCACGGCCGTGAGCAAGTGTGGGCCCTAAAAGCTAAGATTGTAGTTGCTAAAGAAGATGTTACTAAAATTGAATATAAGGAAGTCTTTAATGATTGGCGCAAATGGGAAGTGCGCTTACCAGGTACTGGTGCACCGGGCATATTGGTTGCTGGTTCATTCTGGACAGAAGAAGGCTGGGATTTTTTGTACTTAAAACGGCCCCATGGCTTTCGACGCCCATTTGTACACAACGTACTAGTTATAGAAACCAATCAAGACCGCTACCGCCGCATTATATTGAGCGTTCCAAAAGAAGCCGTCAAAGACGTACTGGCCTGGCTCAATAAGTAAAGCATAGCTAAAACCTTAGTTGACAAAACAGCAAGCATATGCTAGCATATTGCTATCTTTTCAAAATAAAACAGAAAGAAAGAAAACAAAAAAATGGGCGAAAGATTAGAACAAACACCAAAAGAAGCGGCTAGAGATTGGGCCAGAAAACACCTTGTGGTTGATAGAAATTCACAAGACGTAAACAGGGTGACAAATGAAACTATGCTTGGATTGCAACCTGGTGCGGAAAGGTATTATGAAGTGGGATACGCAGAGGAGCTGGCTAGAAAAGAAGAGGAACTCCGAGCTATTGATCCGGCAAGCAGGAAGCTGGGAGCTGAAGCTACAGAAAGGACCAACGAGACATTGGCGGCCGATATGACTGAGTATGTACAGGAAAAATCGCAAACGCCTCAATATAGGCACGAACATCCTATTTCAAGCAAGGTTGAAGCCGAGACAGCCGCGGAGGATTTGCTTGTCAGTTTAGAAAAGAGCCAAGCTAGGCAGGCCGAGAAAAGGGCCCTAGAAGAAGACCCTGCCAGAATTGATGACGAAATAGCTAAAAAGAGAGCTGAATTAGAGGCTTTAGAAGCAAAACGGGAATTACTTGCTGCATAATAAATAGATAATCGAAATAGTTAAACACAAGGCTGGTAGCGTAAGTTGCCAGCCTTGTGTTTTATCTCTAGTTTATGATGATGCTTCATATTTTTACGGTATACTTTTAGATATGATTGATTTAAAACTTTCACCAACCACCAAACTACTGTGGGTTGATTTAGAAATGACTAATTTAGACCCGCGAGTGGATAAGATTTTAGAAGTTGCCGTTATTATTACAGACTTTGATTTTAAAGAGCTAGCTCGTTATGAAGCCAGTATCAAGCAAGACAAAGACGAAGCCGAAAGATTAATGAATGCTAACCCGTTTTGGGCAACAGTACCCCAAAACCGTGATAGTTTTTTGAATAATTTTGATAGCGCTAAGCCTATCGAACAAGCGGAAACAGAACTAGTTGCGCTAATAAGTGAGCATTTTAAAGATGCGCCAGCCATAATAGCCGGCAATTCGGTATATAACGACAGGAATTTTATAAAGCCTTATTGGCCAAAAGTAGAAGCCCTACTGCATTACCGCATGCTAGACGTTACTTCTTTTAAAATCTTAATGCAGAGCAAATACGGCGTGGAATATACCAAAAAAGAAGCTCATCGCGCGCTAGGTGATATTGAAGAATCTATAGCTGAACTAAAATTTTATTTGGACTATTTTAAGAATTCTGAAGATGGATCATAAAACTGTAGAAGAGTTTATTTTATCGATGCCGAAGGCCAAGCTGGGTTACCCGTTTGGCAAGGAAGTAGCCGTATATAAAATAGATAATGCCGAAGATAAAACAGGGCATAGCAAAATGTTCGCACTTATTCAAGAAGGCCCTAGCCCTATTCAACTTAGTTTAAAATGCGATCCACAATTAGCTGTATTACTACGCGAAAAATACGAAACGGTTTTGCCCGGTTATCATCTGAACAAAAAACATTGGAATACCATTTTACTCACCGGCCAATTAAGCTGGCCGGAAGTGCAAGATTTGATTCGCCTAAGTTATAACTTAGTCAGCACTCAAAGTTAACGCGTTAGCTTGGACGTACTCAACATCTAGCTGGGTTCTGAGGGTCTGGCTAGAAACATTGGCATGGGCTGCTTGCAGGTACGAACGATATGTGTCTAGGCGACTAGATAACAGCGTTTTATAAGTGTCATCATAAGTACCGCTAATCTTGGCGGCGTCTAAAGTTGCTTTGTACTGGCTATTAAGTAGCGCTTTAATTTTAGTAGAACTATTTTTGCTAAAGCTACTTTTAGAAATTGAACTATTGGTGGAATAACGATGGCTGTTGATAACAGCGCTGATAGTTACCGTTGAAGACAGCAGCTCTTGTCCTTTAACGTTGGTTTTGCCTAAATCTGTCAAGCCAATAATGTCCTGTTGGGCAGCGGCCACCTGATACATAGATTCTGCGCCTTTGGTGCTTGGTTTTAGTATTACGCCGAATAGTACAACCATGATAATAATAAAAATTATCGCACCACCAACAACAACTAATAAGCGGCCTTTTAGGCTGTTATTATCAACTTTAATCGGCAAATGATGAGCCTTGTTGGGCTCGCTCATTATGAACTCGTAGGGATTGTTTGGGTTTAAGGCCATTGCTACCAATTAGCATAGAGTATTTTTGGCTGACACTCAACGCTTATGTTTAGCCGCAAGTCGGTGAGTTAACAAGTTAGCGAGAAAAAGTATTTTGTGATTTGCTTGCCACTCGCTACTAGTAACTTGCCAACTTAAGCACGATATACGATTTGAGCGCAGTTTTAAGCGAAAGCTTGTTAACCAATGATTACTGTTAACTGTAAACTGTTTACTGTAAACTAAAGCTGATATGGACGCAGTGGAAGAAATCAAATCACGCCTTTTAATCGAGGATGTTATTGCCGACTACATAGAACTTAAAAAAGCCGGCCGTAACTTTAAGGCCTTGTCGCCGTTTAATTCAGAGCGTACTCCCAGTTTTATGGTGAGTCCTGATAAACAGATTTGGCATGACTTTAGTTCGGGTAAGGGCGGCAGCATGTTCAGCTTTGTCATGGAGATGGAGGGCACCGATTTCAAGGGGGCTCTAGAAATCTTAGCCCGCAAGGCTGGTGTTGATTTAAGCCTGTACCAAAAAGGTGATGGCCACGCCAAGCAAAATAAAGACAAAGCCCAGGCTGCCCTAGAACTAGCTACCAAGTATTACCAGCAGACTCTATTAAAAAATCCCGGAGCGCTCGATTATGTGCTTAAAAAGCGTCATTTTAACCGCCAAACTTTAAATGATTTTAAAATCGGTTATGCCCCAAATTCTAATACGGCTTTAATCGACTTCTTAAAAAAACGTAATTTCGATGAAAATTCTATAAAATTTGCCGGCCTGACTGCTCAGCGCTACTACGGCTTGGGCGATATGTTTAGGGGTCGTATTATGATCCCGTTGATGGATCCTCAGGGTTTGCCAATAGGTTTTACGGCTAGGATTTTAACTGATGACCCCGATGCGCCGAAATACATAAATACGCCACAAACAATGCTGTACGACAAAAGCCGGCACGTTTTTGGCCTGCATTTGGCTAAGGATGCCATTAGGCGCAGTGGTTTTGTGGTGATTGTAGAGGGCAATCTAGACGTTATTAGCAGCCATCAGGCCGGATATAAAAACGTAGTGGCCACGGCTGGAACGGCCTTAACGACTTATCACTTGAAGGCTTTGCAACGCTTTACTAATGACATTCGGCTTAGTTTTGACCAAGATCGGGCTGGCATTGCGGCTGCTGAGCGCGCTATCGCTACTGCCCAAGCCGTGCATGTACAGCTTGGCATTGTTACTGTCGAAAAAGCCAAAGACCCCGATGAATTGATCCAAAAAAATCCCTTATTGTGGGAGAAGGCCATTAATAGTCCTAAGTACGCTATGGACTGGCTAATGGAGCGCTATCAAGGCATTTACGACATTACTACCGCTCATGGCAAGCGCACTTTTACGGATGTTTTGCTAGAAACTATTGCCCGTTTAGAAGATAGTGTAGAGCAAGATCATTATTTATTAGAGTTAGCCAAGCTAACAGAAGTTAGTGAAGCTGCAATGCGTAGCAAATTAAAGACTATTCAAGGTGGCGGAGATTTGCCAATTAAGCGGGCCAAGCTATTAAGTATCGAACACGTAAATAACGACCCATATATATTTGAAGACCAGCTATTGTGTCTGCTGGCGGCCTTTTCGCTCACTAGGCGGTCGTTAGAAACCGAAAGTACTAGGTTGGTGTTTAGTAACCCCGAAAGACAGCGGGTTTACGAATATATTGAAGCCAATCCGCAGGTTTCTTTGAACGAATCTATACCAGAAGATTTGAAAGATGTTGAAGACTATGTAAAAATACTACTATTCAAAGCGGAAGAGCTCTACGAAAATTTTGACGCCAACGAGCGCCTGCGAGAGCTAAGAGATTTAATCCGCAAATTGACATTAAAATACCAAAAACAACAAAAAGAAGAATTAACTTTAGCTATTCGCGAGGCCGAAAAAGTCGGTAACGAAAAGCTAATAGCCAAACTGCTAGATCAATTTAATGACTTACTCAAGAAAGAATAGGTAAAAAATGGTAGACGATAGTTTAACTGCCGACGAATTAACAGCGGCTAAAGACAAGTTAGTCGAAAAAGGCAAAAAAGACGGTCATTTAGAGCAACGGGAAATCTTTAAAGAAATCCCCGATACCCCAGACAACTTAGACTTGCTAGATGTTTTGTACGGCGAAATGAGCGAAGCAGGTATTGAACTTTTGGCTACCGAAGAACCAGAAGCCGATGATTTTAGCGACGAATGGGTTAAAGAAGAAGACGAAGAGGCAATTGTTGCCGAGCCAAACGTTTATTTAGACGACGTATCTGACGATTCGGTGCGCTTGTATTTGCGCGAAATTGGCAAAATTCCACTTTTAAATGCCGAAGAAGAACTAGAACTGGCCCACCGAGTTGTTAGTGGCGACAAGCGCGCCAAAGACAAAATGGCTGAAGCCAATATGCGTTTGGTAGTTTCTATCGCCAAACGTTATGTGGGGCGCGGTTTGGATTTATTAGACCTTATTCAAGAAGGCAACACCGGTTTGCTTCGGGCTGTAGAAAAATTCGACCCCGATAAAGGTTTTAAGTTCAGTACCTATGCTACTTGGTGGATTCGCCAGGCCATAACCCGCGCCATTGCCGACCAGGCTCGTACTATTCGCATTCCGGTGCACATGGTAGAAACCATTAATAAACTACTTCGCACTCAGCGCCGCTTAACTCAAGAGTTAAATCGCGAACCAACCAACGAAGAAATCGCCAAAGAAATGGAGATTGAAGTCGAAAAAGTTGAGCACATTATGAAGATTAAGCAAGATATTCACTCGCTCGATCAAAGCGTGCGCGATGACGACGAAGACAGTGTACTGGGTGATTTTGTAGAAGACGAAGACACCGTTAGCCCCGAAGAATCGGCCGCTACCCAGTTGCTAAAAGAGCAAGTTAAAGATTTGCTAAGTTCTTTAAGCGAGCGCGAACAAAAGATTATCCGATTGCGCTTTGGCCTAGAAGACGGCAAAAGTCACACCCTAGAAGAAGTTGGCCAGGAATTTAGTGTTACCCGCGAACGTATTCGCCAGATTGAAGCCAAAGCCTTGGCTAAGTTGCGTAAGCACAAAGACTCAAAACGATTACTAGATTACATAAAATAGACGATAGACATTAGATGATAGACGATAGAAAGAAACAAACAATTCCCCAACTTCCAACGTCTAACGTCCAACGTCTAGTTGGGATTGGTGGGCTAACTCGCAGCGGCAAAGATACGCTGGCTGAACTGTTCATGCAAGATGGTTGGTTCGGGGTCTCACTAGGTGATATCGTGCGTGAAGAATCTCGCAAAAGACACCAAAATGACTCAGACCCAGCCTCTGTTGCTAATATGACCGAAACGTCAAACTGGTTACGTAGTACCAATGGCTCGGACTTTGCCCTAAAGATCGCTTTAGAAAAATTTGAAAAAGTAAAAGACCATCATAAGGGGTTGGTAATGTTCAGCATCCGTGCCCCAATAGAAGTTAGCTATATTTTAGGGCATGGCGGTGAGCTTATTTGGGTTGAGGCCAGTGATGTTGTACGGCACAACAGAAAGCTAGCCAACCTTAGGGCGGGCGAGAAGCCGATTAGCCTGGAAGAGTTTAATGCTCACGAGAATCTGCAGTATAACCCTCAGCCGGGCATCCCAGAAGAAGTTCAGATGAACACTAGCTACGTAAAAGCTCATGCTACTATCACAATTGAAAACAACGGCAATGACAAACAAGAATTTCTAGACCGCGCTCAGCAGCTAGTAAAGAGCCTTAATTAGAGTAATCTACCCCTTTAGCGTATAATAAATGTGTACGCATTGGGAGGTTTATTATAGCTGCGAGCACTCCGAATAAAAGACTTGTCATTATTGACGGTAAAAGCATATTTTACCGCGGTTATTATGCGATGCCCGGGCTAGCCACCAAAGATGGTACGCCAACAGGCGGAGTCTATGGTTTTACGGCACTAAGCCTAGAGGCTATTAGGCATTTGCACCCTGATTATGTAGCTGTAGCTTGGGACAAAGCTAAAACTAATATTCGTAGCCGCCTAAAAATTTACCCCGAATATAAGGCTGGGCGCAAACCGGCGCCGCCAGACTTTTATGCTCAAATTCCTATTTTACATGAGCTTTTAGAGGCCTTTGGCTGGCCGCTTTACGAACTAGACGATTACGAAGCCGACGATATTATGGCAACCCTAGCCGAGCAAGCTCGCGCTAAAGGCATAGAAACCGACTTAATTACCAGCGATTTAGATGTTTTGCAGTGTGTTAATGGCCACGTTAAGGTTTACGCCCTCAAAAAAGGTTTTAGCAATATAGAAGAATTCCACCCCGAAAGCTTTAAGGCTAAATATGGCATCGAAGTTAATCAATTCCTAGACTTAAAAGCCTTAAAAGGCGATTCGTCAGACAACATTCCGGGCGTACCAGGCATTGGCGAGAAAACAGCTCTAGAATTGCTTAAAAAATACCAAACGCTCGATGCTGTTTATGAAAATATAGAGCTTTTGCCAAAATCTGTGCACGATAAATTAGTGGCCGGCAAAGATATGGCTTATTTGAGTAAAAAATTAGTAACACTATTTACGGATGCCCCAATCAAGCTAGATTTAAAAGCCCTAGATATTAAAAACTTTGATGTTGCCAAATTAAAAGCCAATCTAGAAAGACTGGAATTTAAGAGCTTACTAAGGCAATTACCCGAAATAAGTGAAGAAGCTAAAGAAATTGCCGACGGCATTGCGCCAAGTGGGAATTTAAGCCTACCACCTCTTGTGAAACCCGAAATATTTCACATTACTGACAAAGACACTCTGTATATTAATGTTTTTGCTCACGGTACCAGCGGGGCTGACCCATACGCTGTGGTGCTGGGCACTGAGAGTCAAGTTGCTACCTTTGAGCTACCTAAAGACGTTAAGGCTTTAAAAAAGCTCAAAACAGCCATAGAAGGAGCTTCGTTGGTTGGGTATGACTTAAAGAAGCAGTTAAAAAGTTTGCACGAATTAGGGCTAAACGCCAAAAAAGTTGCTCACGACTGCCAGGTAGCGGCCTTTTTGCTGGATAGTTTGCACGTCTCAAAGGCTTTGCATGACTTAGCCGAACACGAAATTGATTACCAGCATGTCGATGCCGCAACCATCCCGCCAGACGATATACCCCAGCATGCTACTGAGTTAGTGGGCATGTTAATGGCCTTACATAAAAAACAAGCAAAGCAACTGGCTGAATTGCCCAAACTAGCTAAACTGGCAGCCGAAGTAGAGTGGCCGGTAATTAGCGTATTGACTCGCATGGAAGAATTAGGCATAGCCCTAAATATTGGTTACTTAAAAAAGATGAGCCAAAAAATGGAAGACGAAATCAGCGATATAGAACAGACAATCTACGGCTATGCCAACCAAGAGTTTAATATTTCTAGCCCGCAGCAGTTAGCCGGCGTATTGTTCGAAGACATGGGGTTGCCGGCCGTTAGTGTTAAAAAAGGCAAAACCGGTGTTTATTCTACGGCCGCTAACGAACTAGATAAACTACGCGGCATCCACCCGGTAATCGATTGCATCACTAAATACCGCGAATATACCAAGCTAAAGAGTACTTATGTAGATGCCCTGCCAAAATTAGTAGCTAAAGACGGGCGAATTCACACCACTTTTAACTTAACAGTTACCCAAACTGGGCGGTTAAGTTCGAGCGACCCAAACTTGCAAAATATTCCAGTGCGTAGCGAGCTAGGCAAAACTATCCGCACGGCTTTTGTGGCCGATAAGGGCAATGTATTTGTTTCGGCCGACTATAGCCAATTTGAGTTGCGCTTGGCGGCCTGTATGGCCGGCGACGGCGATATGATAGAAGTGTTTAACAATGGGGCAGACATTCATACTCGTACGGCCAGCGAAATCTATGGCATCGCCCTAGAAAACGTAACGCCTCAGCAACGCAGCAATGCTAAAACTATTAACTTTGGTGTACTTTATGGCATGAGCCCGCACGGCTTGGCGGCTGCTACGGGTATGAGCTTTGACGACGCCAGAGGTTTCATTGAACGCTATTTTGCTACCCGCCAGCCGTTAGTCGATTATATTAACGAGCTTAAAAAACAGGCGTTTGAGCAAGGTTATGTGCAAACTATGTTTGGCCGCCGCCGCCCAACGCCAGATGTAAAATCGCCAGTTTATGTTGTTCGCGAAGCTGCTTTGCGCCAGGCTGTGAATATGCCGATCCAAGGCACCGAAGCCGATTTAATGAAGATGGCGATGATAAAAATTGAAGAAGCTTTGCCAAAAGATTGCCACCAATTATTGCAAATCCATGACTCTATTCTGGTGGAATGTTCAGCCAAAAAAGCTGGCCAAGTTTCTGACCTGCTCAAAGACATAATGGAAAACATTTACCCCGATTTAGGTGTACGTTTGGCGGTAGAAATCCATACTGGTAAAAACTGGGGCGAACTGTAGACCAATGGCAAAAATATATAAAAAGGTTTGGGTAGTTATTTATAAAGAAACGAAAGACGGATTAAGATATTTGGCCTTAAAGCCAACGCCTGGTCCAGAATATCCATACGACTATTACGTAGTAACTGGTGACGTAGAAAATGGTGAAACATTTGAACAAGCTGCTGTACGTGAAGTGCAAGAGGAGACTGGACTGGAGGCTAAGCAGTTGCAAGACTTAAACGATACATTTGATTATGAATATAAAAAACGACTTTTTCATGAACCATGCTACGCGGCCTTAGTTAAAAATACTGATATTGTTTTGAACGAGGAGCATATTGGTTATAAGTGGATGGCAAAAAAAGAATTTATTACATGTATTTGGCAAGAAATTAACAAAGAGAAACTTAAGGCGATAATTGATAGAATAGAACCATGAAAATTGAAGTTAAAAAATTACGACCGAATGCGATATTGCCGGAGTATCAGACCGAGCATAGTGCGGGGATGGATTTGCATGCCTGCTTGGAAGAATCACTAACTTTAAAACCTGGCGAAAGAGCTGCTGTTTGGACTGGCATTGCCATAGCGGTGCCGGAAGGCTACGAAGCGCAAGTACGGCCTCGCGGCGGTTGGGCAATTAAGAATGGAATCACAGTTGTAAATACGCCGGGTACGGTGGATGCCGACTATCGTGGCGAAATCGCGGTGATTTTAATAAATCATGGTCAAGAAGATTTTGTGATAAATCATGGTGATCGCATTGCCCAAATGGTGATTGCTAAATACGAAAAGGCCCGGTGGCAAGAAGTGGCAGAGCTAAATGAGACCGCTCGTGGCGAAGGCCGTTTTGGTAGCACCGGAAAATAGACATTAGACGATAGACGTTGGACGTTAGATAATAGAAAGTAATCTATGATCAAGGCAATAATATTCGATTATTTTGGGGTGATTGTTTCGGAAGGAGTGACATCCTTCTTAGATAATTTCTGCCCTGTAAATTCTACTAAGCGCCAGGGAGCTATAAAATTAATTGATGATTACGATAAGAACTCTGCAATTACCTACGATGAGTTTTTAGAACAACTGGCTCAAATTGCCGGTACAACAAAAGATGTTGCCGAAAAATATTTAGACAATGACTATCCAAACAGATCGCTCATTAATTACATAAGAACAGAGCTAAAACCGCATTATAAAGTTGGTATTTTATCTAACTCTGCCCAAGATTGGGTGAGTGAAGAGCTTGACCCAGAAGATATCAAAATCTTTGACGAAATAGTTCTTTCCTACAAGTATAAGATGATTAAACCTCATCCAGAGATTTTTGAATTAATAACAAATAAATTAAACATAAAACCGGCAGAGTGCGTGTTGATAGATGATCAAATGAGGCACTGTGACGGTGCCCGAGCCGTTGGCATGCAAGCAATTCAATATAAAGATTTTGAACAATTCAAAAATGAGCTAGAAAAACTATTAGCCGATTCGAATAACTAGTTTTTTGGTTAAATCGCAGCGGCGCTGGATTTCTGGCAAGCGCATTCTAAGTTCGGTAGCTAAAATGCCGTTGGGTACGTTCATCCAGATAAGGTCGTTTCTAATAGAGATTTTGGGCGTGAACTTGAACAGCTCTTGGCAGTATTCTTTTAGGGCCGTAACTTCGGTTGGCTCGTCTAAATCTTTTTTAGCCAAAATATCTTTTAAACTATCCATAGTCTCTTCATTATAATGTATAGACATGCCGGAGTTGCCAGAAGTTGAAACTGTAAAATTGGGCCTTGTTAAACTATTGCCCGGCTCAACTGTTAAATCGGTGAATCATAATTGGGACAAAAGCTTTCCGAACGCTCAAGCTGACGTAAAGAAGTTTTTGGTCGGTGCAAAAGTTATTACCGTTCGACGCCGAGCAAAAGTTTTAATGATAGATTTATCAACCGAGTACAGTTTAATAATTCATTTAAAAATGACCGGCCAACTAGTTTTTAGGGGCAAACAAAACTTTGGAGCGGGGCACCCTACAAAGAGTTTAGTTGGCGAATTGCCAGACAAATCCACGAGAGTAACCATAACTTTCATAGATGATAGCCAGTTATTTTTTAACGATCAGCGTAAATTCGGCTGGATGAAATTACTACCAACCAGCGAGATAGGTAGTATGGATTTTATGCGCAAAGTTGGCCCTGAACCGCTCGAACAAAATTTTAGCGCTAAAGATCTTATTGAACGTTTACAAAAACGCAAAAAATCTAATATTAAGGCCGTGCTGTTAGACCAAAGCGTAATTGCCGGAGTGGGTAATATTTATGCTGATGAATCATTATTTGCGGCTGGCATTCATCCGGCTAGCATCGTAAGTGCTGTGCCAAAAGCCAAATTAGAAAAACTTTACCAAGAATTGCGCCGTATTTTGAATCTTAGCATTGAGTACGGTGGTACCACCGACAGAAACTACGTTGATGCTTTGGGCCAAAAAGGCAATTACATGGACCATACAAAAGTTTTTAGGCGTCAAAAACAACTCTGCTTAAACTGTAAGGGTGAGATAATAAAAATAAGAGTGGCTGGCCGGGGCACACATGTTTGCCCCAAATGCCAGACTCTATATAAAAAAGGCAAAGAATAATTATGTTGATGGCCTTTATAGGTGACAACGGGCACTCCAAAGAACAAGCTGCCAAAGAGCTAGTAGCTAGCTTTACCGGCTTGCACGGCGCTGTAGCTATAGATAAATTTTCTGGCGAAGACATTAATTTGGCTAACCTAAAAGAAGCAATATCGACCTTACCGTTTTTATCGGCCAGGCGTTTGGTGGTGGTTAGGAATCTAAGTGCTAATAAAGAACTAGCCGATAACATTGAAGATATTCATAAAAGCATGGCCGACACTACCGACTTAGTAGTTATTGAGAGCCATTTAGATAGCCGCAGTAAATACCAAACTAACTTGCGCACACTTGCCGAAATTAGGGAGTTTAACCACTTGCAGGGTGAAGAGCTGGCAAGTTGGGTTGTTGAGCAAGTAAGAAAGTTAGGTGGGCAAATTACTCATAGCTTGGCAAATGCCTTAATAGAACGAATAGGCGTGAATCACCAACTGCTAAATAATGAACTAACAAAACTGGTTTTGTATCAACCCCAAATCACCCTAGAAACAATCCAACTGTTAACTGTCCGTTCGCCACAAAGCAGCATTTTTGCAATGTTAGACGCTGCTTTTGAGGGCAAAACGGCCAAAGCCTTGCAACTTTACGGGGAACAGCGGGCTTTGGGCATGGAACCGGCTGCTATTTTGGCTATGATTATTTGGCAAATCCATATCCTAAACATAGTTAAAGCCGCTAACGCAATGCCGGCTAGCGAGATTGCCACTAAAGCCAAATTAAGCCCGTTTGTGGTGCGCAAAAACCAGAACACTGCCAAAAGAATCACCAACCAAAAGCTCGAGCAGATGTTAGATTTGACGATTGAAACCGATAAGATGTTAAAGCGGACTTCGGTTAATGCCGATGATGCTTTGCAGTCGTTAATTATGGCGTTTTAAGCTTGGTCTAGTGCGCAAATGGTTTATGCTTTATATTAATGATTCCGTTTGGTGATGTGCTAATTGCTCTGGCCTGGTTGGGGGCTCTGTATGTTGCCTCATATTGGGGGGTTCTAGCCTTAATACGGCCAGGGGACCTTTCGCTTTTGCGCTATGGCCTTGGCAGGGTGATCGGGCTGGTTGGGCTGGGTGCTATAACCTGGGTTTTATCGCTTATAAGGATAGTACCTTTTACCGCCTTGTGGATATGGCTAATTATCTTAGTTTTATATGTTTTAACCTTTATCTTTCGGCGTAAAACACTTAAGCAATGTTTTAAGGCCCATTGGCGGAGCTATCTGTTTATCGAAGCAATTTTTATTGCTTTATTTATTGTTGGAGTCGCCCTAAGATCATCCATTCCCAAAATAGAGGGCATTGAAAAAATGATGGACAGTGCCATTTTAAGCAATTTACTGCGTCATACAGCCGGCGTTCCGGTAGATACTTGGTATGCGCCGGATAGCCTTAATTATTATTACTTTGGGCATTGGCTGGTAGCAACAATAGCTAAAATGAGCCGTACGGGTTTGGCTTATGCTTTCAATCTTGGTTTTGCTACCGTACTGGCAACGGCTGGTACTTCAATTTATATATTAGGGTGGCAAATTGCTAAGCGCAAACTGGCTGGATTTTTGGCCTTGTTCTTAACATTCTTTGCTTCTAACTTGCATCCATTCTTAATGACTTTAACGGCTCAAAATCATTATTTCTTTTTTAATTCCGGTCGCTTTATTGAACAGGTGATTAACGAATATCCGCTGTATTCATTAATATTGGGTGATTTGCATGCTCACATGATGGCTTTAGTTTTAAGCTTCGGGTTTTACCTAACAGTTGCTCTTTTGTATCTAGAAAAGCCCTTTAAAAACAGCCGTATTACATTGGCGGCCATCGCTGGTGGTTTGGTTGGTTTGCTCAGCGCCACCAATAGTTTTGACGTAATTAGTTGTTCAATAGTTTTTGGGTTGTTGATGGTGTTTATGCGTTGGCGCCACAAGGTTGATAACTACCAGCTACTGACTTTAATAATGGCTTACGTGCTAGCGTTTATTCTGCTAGCAATCGTATTTTTGACGCACTTTAACCCAGCTATTGGTGGTGTTGGCGTGGCTCTGTTTAAAACTCCAATTAAACACATTCTTTGGCAATTTGGGCTACCGCTTATTTTGGGTCTAGTTGCCGCTGCAATACTATGGAGAAAGCGGTGGTTAAAACGCCACAAACAAACAGATTTAATCTGGATATTGGCTATCGGTGGCATAGCTTTGATTCTTCTGCCCGAATTTATATATTTAAAGGATATTTATTATTACCAGAATCCGCCGTTTGCCAGAGCCAACACGGTATTTAAAGTGTGGTACAGCGCTTGGCCGTTAATTGCCGTATCTGCCGCTTCATTACTAGTTTTGTTAGACACCAATCTAAAAACAAAACTCAGGCGTTTTGGCCTCAGGGTAATTATAATCGCCGCTTGCGTTGCTTTATCTTTTGGCTTGGTAATTGGCATAAAGACTTTGAACGATTACAGGGCTAACACTTTAAACGGGCTAGCTTATCTTAAAACTCAAGATCCGGCCAAGTTAGAAACCGTTGATTGGGCAAGCAAAAACATTATAGGTCAGTCGATTGTTTTACAGGCAGTCGGGCAAAGCTATACCGATCAAAGCTGGCTAGCTAGCTATAGTGGCCTGCCAACGATTATTGGCTGGCAATCCCATGAGTGGGGTTGGCGCTATAGTTCTGAGGCCTGGAGTTTAATAAGCTATCGCAGCAATGAAGTTAAGGCCATCTATGAATCGACTGATTCCCAAGAGTTGTGTGCTAAAGCTGAGGCTGTGAAGGTGGCCTACATATTAGTTGGGCCAGATGAACTAAACGCCTATAAAATTAACCGGGATATCTTCAATGGCGCCTTTGGCCAGCCAGTCTTCGACAATGCCCGTTATGCAATATATTCAGTTAGCAAGTAGGCGAGTAACTAGATTTAATTTGGTCCCGCAAATCAAACAGAACTTAGAAAATTATAAAAACAACAGATGATTAATTATTTTCTGCAGCTAACTACTCGCCACTAGCTACTTATTAACTTGCCAACTATTTGGTGGCGGGTTTTTTAGCAGTCTTTTTAGCGACTGGTTTTTTAGCAGCAGGTTTAACGGTGGCTTTTTTGGCAACGGTAACTTTAGCTGGCTTAGCGGTTGTTTTTTTGCCGACCAGGGGTTTAAAGTTAGCCTTTTTCATGGCAACGGCTAGTTGCTGCTTTTTGCGAGCAGCCTTATTTTTGTGAATGACGTTTTTCTTGGCAGCAGTATCAATAGCGCTAACGGCCGTTACATGTGCAGCCGAAACTTTTTCGGCTTTGCCACCGGTTAGGGCAGCGTAAAAGCTCTTTAAAGCGTCTTTTAAATCTCGCTTAGTTTTGGAATTTCTGGTAGCAGCTTTGGCGGCTACTTTTACCCGCTTTTTAGCGGACTTGATTATTGGCATAGAACTCCTCTTAAATTGTTAGAGTAAATTATATTTTACTTCGGGGCAAAGTATACCCTAAAAAACACTGTTTGACAAATTATGTTTATCTTGCTTGCCCAAAGTTTTTATGGTAATGTGTTAGAAGTAATAGCTCTAATAAAAATCAAAAATGGAAGCTAACCCCAAAAATCAGGTAGTCGAACGTTTGCGCCAAGCTCAAAACGTCTTGATTACTGTAAGCAATAATCCTTCGGTTGACCAACTGGCAGCCACAATTGGGTTGGCATTGATGTTAAACAAGCTAACCAAACATACTACGGCCATTTTTAGTGGCGCCATACCGTCTACTATCGAATTTTTGCAGCCCGAAAACACCCTAGAGCAAAATGCTGAGTCTTTGCGCGATTTTATTATTTCACTTGATAAAGCCAAAGCCGACAAGTTGCGCTATAAAGTCGAAGAAGACGTAGTTAAAATCTTTATTACCCCGTACAAGACATCACTTAGCCAAACCGACTTTAATTTTGAGCAAGGTGACTATAATGTTGATTTGGTTATTGCTTTAGGCGTAGACCAGCAAGAGCATATCGATCAAGCTGTTACTGCTCATGGCCGTATTTTGCATGACGCAACAGTTATTGGCGTAATGGCCGGCGAAGGGATGACCGATGTTGGCAGTATTAATTGGATGGATCCAACTGCTAGCAGTTTGTGCGAAATGCTAGTAAGTGTTAGTGAGTCTTTGCAAAGTGGAATCCTCGATGGCCAGATAGCCACAGCTTTCTTGACTGGTATAGTGGCTTGCACGGAACGGTTTAGCAACGACAAAACTTCGCCTAAAGTTATGACCATGGCAGCTCAGTTAATGGCTGCTGGCGCTAACCAGCAATTGATTTCTAATGCCCTAATACCAACTCCACCACCAGCCCCTATAGCACCGATAGCAGCAGAACCGGCACCAATGCCGGCCGACACAATTCAATTTGATCACTCGGAGCCACCAGTTTCGGAAGTACCGACTGCTCCTGAGGTGCCCGCAGCACCAGAAGTACCAGTCGAAGAACCTCCGGCTGTTGTAGAACAAGAAATCGCACCACCTATTTTATTGCCGCCTGCTCCAGAAGGGGACGGCGCATTAAATGCTCCCAACGAAATAAAAATCGATGAGCAGGGTACTCTATATCACGTTGGTGATTTGGCAGAACTTGCTAACAACGCCCCTATGCCAGCCAGAAATGCGATTATCGAAAAAGGTCCAGATGTTACTCCTCCCGCCGAAGAACCTCCAGCTTACGAAAGATACATGACATCACCGCCTAGTATGGGTGGCGTTATGACTGCCAACGCTAATGCGGAAGGGCTAGAGCCCAGCATCGATCCGCTAACTGCTTCATCAGAGTCGGCTAATTCGTATCTGTCGGAAGATCATCAGCAAGATAACAGCACCGAAACATCTGGCGATGATACCAACCCTGACTTATCGGCCACACCGGCTTTAGACGAAACCGATGGACGCAAGATGGTAGAACAAAGCATGGCCGATTTGAAGTCTTCTATTGAAGCCAACAGCCAGCCGCCAAGTGATCAAGCTATGGCAATGGCAGATAATGAGACTGCTGCCCGCCAAGCGGTAATAGATGCCGTACAAACCAAGCCAGCAGATAGTGATCAAGATAGCGTTGAGCCTTTAGTGTCTGGGGCGGTGGAGCCAACCGAAGAGCCACCAACTGTTCCGCCACCATTGCCTATGTCTCCAGCTGTTGAAGAATCAGCCGACCAGCCAGATTTAACTCCGCCCGCGCCTACGCCTACTCCCCCTCAAAATACTGGCGGCAACGGTGGCTCGGCACCAGATTTACCATTGCCGGCAACACTGTAGTTAGCAAGAAATAAAGATGAATCTTTTTGTATTTATTGCTTGCCAACTCGGCACTCGCTACTAGATACTAATCCTTATGCAAGGCTTGCTATTAATTGATAAACCAACTGGTGTTTCTAGCTTTGGCGTTGTAGCAAAAGTTAGAGGAACTATTAAATCTGTTACGGGCCAAAAATTAAAAGTTGGCCATAGTGGTACTTTAGACCCGGCTGCTACCGGGCTGTTAATTCTAGCAATTGGCGCCTATACCAAAAAAATACCGCAGTTAATTAAGCAAGATAAAACCTACGAAGCTGAAGTTACCCTTGGGCTGCAGTCTTCAACTGGCGACAAAGAAGGCGAGCTAACAGTGATTAGTAGCAAAGAGCCTTCTAGGTCAGAAATCGAAGATGTTTTAAAACAGTTTAGCGGTGTAATTGAGCAGACTCCGCCAATTTACAGTGCAATTAAAGTTGGCGGTGTGCGAGCCTATCATTTAGCTAGGCAAAATAAGCCGGTTGAGATGCCCAAAAGACAAGTAACCATATATAGTATCGAATTGTTAAATTACCAATATCCAAAGTTGTCTATTAGAACGCGGGTGTCTAGTGGGACATATATCAGGTCGTTGGTAGAAGATATCGGCCAAGCTCTGCAAACCGGGGCCTACACCAGTGATTTGAGGAGGCTAAGCATTGGCGAATATCAAGTTAGTTCGGCCTTGCCGTTAGAGGGTATAACGTACATTCAAATTGAGCAATCGTTAATTAAACTCTTGAAAAATGAGTAAAATAGTGATACAATCCCGTGGCGTATGATTTCTAAGACTAAAGAGACAGCTACAAAAGCTAAGAAAACTACTGTTAAGCCAGTTACCAAAAAGCTGGTGGCTAAAGCCGATGTTGGCTCACCAGAAGCTCAAGTAACAGTTATGACAACCCGGATTAATGAAATTACGGGGCATTTAAAGATTAATAAAAAAGATCACATGGCTCGTCGCGGCCTTCTGCAGTTAGTTGGCAAACGCCGTCGCCAGTTAAGTTATTTAGCTAAGCAAGACAGCAACGCCTATTTAGCCTTGGTTAAGAAGCTTGGTTTAAGGCGCTAATTATACTTGGTTAGAATTTGTAGTAGAATAAGAATGTAATTTTAAGGTTAAGGTGGCAGAGCACAGCTATACCACGCGTATATCTGAACCTTGTCACCTTACAAAAAGAAAGGAACTATTAATGGGACAAACTATTAACCCATTCGGTAAAGATATTATTAAAGTAGAAGCAAAATTCTGCGGTAAAGATTTAAGTTTAGAAGTCGGTCGGGTTGGATTTAGATCCACTTCGAGCGTAATTGCCAGATATGGCGATACGGTTATATTAGCTACGGCGATGGTCAGTGCTAATGAGATGGTTGGAATGGATTATTTCCCGCTAAGCATCGAATACGAAGAAAGAATGTATGCAGCCGGCAAAATCAGTGGCAGTCGTTATGTTAAGCGCGAAGGCAAACCCAGCGACGAGGCAGTTTTGATCGGCCGAATAATCGATAGGCCTATTAGGCCGTTGTGGCCCAAGGGCTATCGCCATGAAGTTCAGTGCGTTGCCACTATCTTGAGTTTAGACCCCAGCTTTAGACCAGATATGATTGCCATGATTGCTTCTAGCGCAGCCTTGATGTTAACCGGTGCGCCTTTTGAGGGCCCAGTGGCTGGCTTAAGAGTGGGATTGGTGAATGATGAGTTCAAAACGTTTATCCCGGCCAGCGAATTAGCTGGTGCCAAACTAGACATTGTTGTAGCTGGCACACAAGACGCTATTATGATGCTAGAGGCTGGTGCTAATGAATGCTCCGAAGCAGAGGTTGTTAGTGCTCTAGAATACGCCCAAAAAGAGATGCAACCAGCAATTAAATTGCAGCAGGAGCTTGTTAAAAAAGTTGGCGTTGAGTCGCAAGAGTTTAAATTGCAACTGCCGAGCTCTGACATCCAGGCCGAAGTAGATGCTTATCTTAAGGGTAAATTTGGCGCTAGTATTCGAACAAACTACCCCGAGCGTCACCAAAAAATGCATATTATAAGGCAAGATTGCCTAGCTCATTTTGAACAAAAATTGGGCGAAGAAGGTTTTGCCAACGTAGCTTCAGAATACGAAGAGGCTTTTGCTGCCGCCACTAACAAAGATGTTCGTGAGGGTATCGTTAAGGAAGGTTTGCGTCCAGACGGCCGTAAGTTGACCGAAATAAGGCAAATTAGTTGCGAAGTTGGATTATTGCCAAGAGCTCACGGCTCAAGTTTGTTTACTAGGGGTATGACCCAAGCTATGAACATTGTTACGTTAGCTCCACTAAGTTTTGCGCAAATGATTGATACCATGGAATTTGAGGGCGAAAAGCGCTACATGCACCATTACAATGCACCTGGTTACACTACTGGCGAAATTCGCCGCTTGGGTAGCCCGGGTCGCCGAGAAATTGGCCACAGCGCCTTAGCCGAAAGAGCCATATTGCCGATGATTCCTGCCGAAGCTGAGTTTCCGTACGCTGTCCGCAGCGTTACCGAAATTATGAGCCAGCATGGCAGTACTTCGCAGGCAGCAATCTGTTCCAGCTGTTTGGCTTTAATGGATGCCGGCGTGCCTTTGAAGGCACCAGTAAGCGGTATAGCTATGGGCCTGATGATGGACGGCGACAAGCCATATATTTTAAGCGATATTGCCGATGCCGAAGATTTTGCTGGCGATATGGACTTTAAAGTAGCCGGTACTTCTAAGGGTATTACGGCTTTGCAGATGGATATGAAGGTTCACGGTTTGCCAGTAAGCATTTTGGCCAAAGTTCTAGAACAAGCCAAAGGTGGCCGAGCCGAAATCTTAGACGTTATGGTCAAAACCATAGATAAGCCCCGAACCGAAATGAGCCAATATGCTCCGCGAGTAGAATCTATACAAATAAACCCCGATAAAATTCGCGATGTTATTGGCAAGGGTGGCGAAATGATTAACAGAATCATCGCCGAAACCGGAGCCGATATAGACATTAAAGACGATGGTACGGTATTTATTTCTTCGCCAGATAAGAAATCGATTGATGCTACTAAAGTTTGGATTGAGAACCTAACTGCTACTCCAGAAGTTGGCAAAATCTACGAAAAATCCAAAGTAATTAAAATCATGGAATTTGGTGCTTTTGTAGAAATCTTACCTGGCATAGAGGGCTTAGTGCACATTAGCGAAATGGCCAATGAGCGCACCAACCACCCCAGCGATCTAGTCAAAGAAGGCGATTTAGTAACCGTAAAGCTGGTTGCTATAGACGACCGTGGCCGCCTGGTGCTTTCGATGAAGCAAGCTGAATAAATAGTTGGCAAGTTAACTAGTTGCTAGTAGCGAGTTATAAATCATTAAAGAGTATGTCAAAGCAATCACAATTAGACGATATCAAAGCTGATATTGTTAAAGACAAAGTTTGTCCCGAGCTGGCCAAAACGGCCACTAACTTAGTTTTTGGCGATGGCAATCCAGACGCCGATGTCGTTTTTATTGGCGAAGCACCTGGTAAAAACGAAGACGAACAAGGCTTGCCCTTTGTGGGTGCCGCTGGCAAGTTCTTAGACGAAATGCTTAGTGGTATTAATTTAAAGCGAGCTCAGGTTTACATTACCAATATCGTAAAGTACCGTCCGCCAAACAATCGCGACCCACTGCCAGAAGAGAAGCAAGCGTTCTTTCCATATTTAGAACGCCAGCTAGAGGTTATAAGGCCACTGTTGGTTATAACCTTGGGCCGGCATTCTATGACCTGTTTCTTGCCAGACCTACAAATAAGCCAAGTTCACGGCCAACCAAAACGCCTTAAGTACGTAACAGGGCGCTACGGAGTGAGCGCGATGCAAGGCGCAGATGAGAATCGCAGCGAGCCGTATGAACAATACGGTGAGCGAGAATCGGAATCTGCAACACAGCAGCGTGCCACAAAGCACGGCGGAGTTTTGGGCTCTGCCCAAAAGCAGGTCGTGCAGTCCGTAGTGATCCTGCCGTTGTATCATCCGGCAGCAGCCCTATATAACGGCGCCATGCGTCAAACTTTGAGCGACGATTTTAATCGTATCCCAGAGATATTAAAACTAATTAGAGAAAATTAAAGGAATTTTTATAATGACAAATTTAGAAAAAACTAACCAAAACAAATATAACCAAAGGCCGCAGGCTCCAACCAACCGGCCAGCTATTGGTAGATCGGCTTCCAGGGGAGCAGCCATTAGAGCTCAAAAACGTAATGTTGAAATGGCTACTAAATTAGCCAACGAGTATCTTGACGCTTCGGCCACCAAGCTACAAAGGCGGGCCAATGTTATCGACGATAACCCGCGATTAAAAATAATCGGCCTAGGCGGTATGGATGGTGGTGGTTCCAAAAACATGCTGCTTATTGAATACCTAAACGATGCCATAGTGGTTGATTCTGGAAACGATCTAGGTGTCGATCTGCCTGGCATTAATTATGGAATTGCCGACATTACCTACCTAGAAAGTATTCGCAACAAGGTGCGTGGCTATGTTATTACTCACGGCCACCTAGACCACATTGGCGGCTTGCCGCACATTTTGCCTAGAGTACCGGCCCCAATTTACGGTAGCAAGTTTACAGTTGGCCGAGTTAAAGAAATCTTCGAAAATTTTGGGTTACCAATGCCTCCAGGGTTTGTTTTAAAAACAGTTGAGATGAATGAGGTCACTCACGAACGACTCAAAATTGGTAACTTTTTTGTTGAGCTAGTACGGGTGACTCACTCTATACCCGGCTCTACGTCCGCAGTTATCGATACGCCAGTTGGCCGAGTCTTTGTTAGCGGTGACTTCCGTTTTGATCCGCAACCGCTTGATCACGAACGTACTGACATAGAACGCTTAGGCCAAATTGGCAAAGAGGGCGTTTTAGTCTTGCTATCAGAAAGTACCACAACCGATAGACCTGGCCATACGCCTAGTGAAAGCACCATTGAGCCGACTTATATCCAGCTATTAGATAATGCCCCTGGCCGGGTATTTATAGCCATATTTTCGACGAACATTAACAGAATCCAGATGATTATTAATGCTGCAGTACATCATGGCCGTAAAATCGCTCTTGATGGTCGCAGTATGATAAGCACTCTAGAAATGGCTGTACGCAATGGCTTTGTAAGGGTGCCTAAGGGTACATTTATACCCATCGCTAGCGCTGGTAACTTGCCAGATAACAAAGTTGTAATAATCTGTACTGGTGGTCAGGGCGAGCCTAGCTCGGCACTTATGAGAATGAGTACTGGCGATCATAGGCACATTAAGATGAAGCCCCGCGACACAGCCATAATAAGCTCAACGCCGATTCCATATACCGGCAACGATGCTTTGATTGAAGCCATGGTAGATGATCTGATGCGTAAGGGTGTACACGTTTTTCAGCACGTAACCCACGATATTGACCACATAGGTTCGTTGCACGTGTCGGGTCACGGCAGTATGGACGAGTACAGGGAAATGATTAATTTAATTCGGCCCAAGTTTTTTGTGCCGGTTTATGGATCCTATCAGTCTAAACAACGACATATTGAAATGGCAGTAGAAGAAGGCGTGCCCCGCGAAAATACCTATAACGCCGAAAACGGCGATGTATTGGAATTTAGCAGTAACAAAATGGAACATGCCGGCCAAGTACCCCACGGTACAGTTTTAGTTGATCAGACTGGCGCTATTGTATCGAGCGTAGTAGTTAAAGATCGTATTATGATGGCTCAAGATGGCCTGGTGGTGGTAGTTCTGACTATTGACCGTAAAACTGGCGCCTGTATCACCAGCCCAGACATCATTAGCCGCGGCTTCATATATATACGCGATAATGAAGAATTAATGAATGAACTACGCAATGAGCTACGTCGAGCAGTCACCCAGCGTTATAGCCGGATTGATCCAGACCGCTTTAAGCAAGAAATTAAAGAACATGTTACACACTTTTTGTTCGAAAGGACTCAACGTTCGCCAATTGTTATACCGGTAATTAATATTATCGGCGGGGGCAAGCCATCATCTGCTACAGTTAACACTTTAGTTAACGGTAAGGCTGTTGATGAAAACGCCAAAGAGCAGGCTATTGCCCAGGCTCGCCGCTTTGCTCAGTTGCGTCAACAATTACTCGGCCAAGACACCCGCAACGAATAAGCTTTCTACGGGGTAGACAAAAACAATCTAGTGTGGTATAATATACTACACTATCAAATGGCGTAGAAACTGTTTAAGCTAATACGCCTTAAGTGGTAAAATTAAACAGTTATGGCAAAACGTAAAAAACCAGCTGGCCGAAAACCCAAAAAATTGGCCCAGGGTGAATCAAAAGAAAAAAACTATTTGTGGCGCCAGATATATGCCGTTGTCTTAATTATTTTGGCCCTGTTCTTGTTGTTGGGTGGTTTTGGTTGGGGTGGTTTTTTACCGGTAAAGCTGTTTGATTGGTCGGCCAAAGGCTTTGGCCTAACCGCTTACTTGCTAGCTTTCGTGCTTATTTATTGGGCATTCGTAAAACTCAAAGACGACAAACATAAAATCCCAGGTAGCGTGATTATTAGCAGCCTGTTCTTATTATTGTGTCTATCTGGCATGTTGCATGTTTTTGTAGGCAAAGAAGAAGCCATGCAAGTTGCTAGCGATGGATTGTACGGTGGCTATACAGGATTTGGATTTAGCCACTTATTAATGAGCTTTTTAAGCAGCATGACTGTATTTATAACATTGCTAATTTTAGCTTGGCTGGCTTTTATGGTGATGTTTGGTATCGCGCCCAAGAACATGCTCCGCAAACTACGGGATTGGATTATCCGCAAAAAAGATGCCGATACTAACCTCGGCGACTTAAAGGCTAAAGATGTTGATTTTAAGGTACGCGAAGGTGTTCCGGTAGTCCATCATGATGGTCGCGAAGCCGAACCGGCCGCTTTAAGCGCCTTTAAGCGAACACCAAAAATTTCTGCTAGCGAAGACCATGCCGCTTTAACTGCCGATAGCAATCCAGACTGGCAGTTCCCAAGCACCGATTTGTTAAATGACAAGCAAGACAAAGCCGACCCAGGTGATACCAAAGCCCGAGCCGAGATTATTAAGTCAACATTGGCCGAATTCGGTGTTCAGGTTGAAATGGAAGGCGCTAATGTTGGCCCTAGAGTTACTCAGTACACTCTGTTGCCCTCGTCTGGCCAGAAACTAAGCAAAATCACGGCTTACGAAACGAATATATCTTACGAGTTAGACGGGGCATCCATCCGTATTGAGGCTCCAATACCTGGTAAAAAAGCTGTTGGCATTGAGGTACCAAATGTAACATCGGCTACTGTTAGGTTGTCTAGCATTTTAACTTCTAGCGAGTGGACAAATGCTACTAGGCCTTTGTCGTTCGCAGTTGGTAAAGACATCGCCGGTAAGGCCATCGTAGCCGCCCTAGACAGGATGCCTCACTTATTGGTAGCTGGTCAAACTGGTTCTGGTAAATCAGTAATGGTTAACAGTATTTTAATCAGTCTGGTGTACAGAAACAGCCCGGCCGATCTAAAACTTATATTAGTTGATCCAAAGCATGTAGAAATGGCTGCCTACCACGATATACCGCATCTGCTAACGCCAGTAATAACCGAACCCGAAAAATGTATTAGTGCTCTAAAATGGTCCGTTGCCGAAATGGAAAGGCGCCTTAAAACCTTTTCTGCCGAAGGCCGTCGCGATATTGCCGAATACAATGCTTCTAGGCGCGAAGAACGGATGCCATACATTGTTATTGTAATCGACGAAATGGCCGATTTTATGATGGCAGCTGGCCGCGAAATGGAAGCTTTAATTGCCCGTATTGCCCAAAAAGCTCGTGCATCGGGTATTCATCTAATCCTAGCTACTCAACGACCGGACGCTAACATTGTTACCGGCTTAATTAAGGCCAACATACCAGCCAGGATGGCCTTTACGGTGGTAAACCAAATAAACTCTCGGGTTATTATTGATCACTCTGGTGCCGAAAAGCTGTTGAACGCTGGCGATATGCTTTATTTGACCGCCGAGATGCCTAAGCCTGTTCGTTTGCAGGGTACATTAATAGAGAAGGCCGAAATAGATAAAGTCTGTGATTTCCTAAGGGCTCAAAGCGAGCCAAAATATAACGACGAAGTTATCAGCATGCCGGTTCAGCTAAATGGTCGTGGCAGTAGTGTCGAAAATTATGGTAGCGAAGTCGAAGACGATATGTGGAAGGATGCCGTAAGGATTGTAGTAGAAAGCGGCAAGGCTAGCACTAGCTTGCTGCAGCGGCGTTTAAGAATCGGCTACGGCCGAGCCTCTCGTATTATTGATGTAATGGAAGAGCGGGGCATTGTTGGCCCGGCTGATGGGGCCAGGCCAAGAGAAGTGTTGGTAAGCAGTGCCGAAGAAGTCTTTGACGGCCCGAGTGATGATCAAGAAGAAGCCGAAGACGAATTAATAGACGAAAAATCTACCCAAATATCGGTTGACTCTGAGTCCGAAGACGAACAAGAGTAATTTTTATCTTGAGATTGCCCAGCGCTTCCATTATCCTTATTAATTATATTGATAAATACGGAGAGCATAAGTGACAGCAGAGCGGCAAACTCCAGTAGACGAAAACACTGGGCTTCCGCTCCCTATTTATCCTGCCAGCGATGATTTGGGTGTTCGGTCCAAGAAACTGGGCTGTAACTGGCATCACCTATTCAATCCTCGCAACGATGAGATTCTGGCAAGCACTGACGGTGGAGCCTTCCTGAGGGATTCTCGATTGCAACTAACCCCAAAATGGCTGCATGAGAGATATCACCAAATCTATACCGGTCCACCCATACCGGAAGTGGGGCGAGACCAGCTTTTATTGGGCGTTCTAGCAGTTGCAGGATACTTGCCCGAACTAGCAATCGATGTCACTAGGTCTGAGGACAGAGATTCAAAAGTGGTTTTAGACGAGGCCCTATATCGACAAATGACTGGCCCTCGGTCACAGCGCCATGATATTGGCAAACAAATAAATGCCCAAAGGTTTGCACGCATCGGTCGTTTTATGATGGCAGAAGTGCTCAACCAAAATATAGAAGAAATAGATCAGTCTATCCTGGATCAGTTCTTAGAAACAAAGGATCAAGAATTGCGCCTAAGACTTGGTAGAACAATTATTGATGCATTAATTGAACAGGTTACTGAGCCAATTGAGCCAATTTATGCCAAAGCTTATCGTCAAAACAAGCTAGCAACTACTCATATTAGGCGGCCCAGTGGCATCATTAAAGTAGTAACTGCCAGTCGACACCACGACTATATTGAAGACCTACGCCAGAAGATAATAACCCCAGACTTGTTTTTGACTTACAGTGGTGAATAAGGTATAATCACCTTACTATTAACTTCAGGTTGTCATCTAAATTGAGAGGCAGCCGTTAAGCCAAGGGAAGGAGTCACTCTTTTGAGTACTTACGAAATCGCGGTGCTTTATCATCCAGATCTTGAAATAGATCTAGAAAAAGCTTCGCAAAAAATCACTAGAATATTCACCGATAACGGTGGTAAGATTACGGCTACCGATAATTGGGGTAAGCGTAAGCTAGCTTACGACATTAAAAAGCTGAGTTCGGCTGTTTATGTTTTTTATACGGCTGAATTGCCTCCGGAATCTCTAAAAAAAGTTGAACAAAATCTTAATATTGCCGACGAAGTAATACGCTTTTTAATCACTAAACCAGATTACAAAGCCATCGCAACGGCTGAGGCTTATAAGGCTGCCAGAGCAAAAAGAAATGCTGCTAGGGCCGAAGCTCAAGCCGAGAGCAAAGACAAAGAAGACGACAAAACAAGCGAAACATCTAAAGAGGAGGAATAAAGATGGCACGCAGTTTTAATCAAGTTGTTTTAATGGGTAACTTAACCCGCGATCCAGAACTTAGAACTACGCCGAATGGTCAGAGTGTCTGCAGTTTTAGCTTAGCTTTAAACCGCAGTTATAAAGGTGCTGACGGCAATTGGCAAGAAGCGACCGACTATGTTGACGTTACGGCTTGGGCAGCCTTGGGCGAAAGAGTCGCCCAGTACGTAACTAAAGGCCGCCCAGTTTTAGTTAGTGGTCGCTTGCAGAGCCGTTCTTGGGAACAAGATGGCCAAAAGCGCAGTAAAGTTGAAGTTGTTGCTCAAGACGTGACCTTCTTAGGTGGTCGCCCAGAAGGCAGCAGTGATTCAGCTCCAGAAGAATCTAGCGATGTTTCTAGTAAAAAGAAGCCAGCTAAAAAAGAAGATATTGTTATAGAAGATATTAGTGACGAACCAATTGATTTATCAGAAATACCATTCTAGAAAGGAATAGAATAGTGAGAAATAAGCGAAAACCAATAACCGGCTCCATCTATTTTGACTACAAAGACGTCAAAACCTTGCAGCGCTATGTTAACCAGTTTGGGCAAATCGAAGTCCGTAAACGCACAGGCTTAACCGAAATGCAGCAACGCCGACTAGCTAGAGCTATCAAGCGTGCTCGCCACATTGGCCTATTGCCATTTGTAGCAGCTAATTAGTGAGTTAAAAAATGGCTTTTGGAATTACCGATTTAAAAAAGGGTACTATTTTTCAGTTAGATGAGCACCCCTACAAAGTAGTGGCCTACGCCCAGAAAGTGATGGGCCGGGGCGGTTCTATTGTTAACGTGCGTATCAAAAGTTTGATCGACGGCAAAGTGCTAGATAAAACTTTTAAAGGCAACGAAGCCGTAGAGCCTGCCGAAGTGACTAATCAGAACGTGCAATATCTATATAATGACGGCACCCGTTACTACTTTATGGATAATGAAACTTACGAGCAGATTGATGTTAGTGCCGATTTGTTAAGTGATAGTTCGTGTTATCTAAAAGAAGGCGATATGGTAAAGGCTCAGAAGTTTAATGGCCAAGTTATTAATATTGAGTTGCCCAAAAACGTGTTTTTGAAAGTGGTATACACCGAAGACGTTGTTAAGGGTGATACCACCAGTAGCGTTTTAAAGGACGCCGAACTAGAAACTGGCATTAAAATAAAAGTTCCATCTTTTATTAAGCAGGGCGATGTTATTTCGGTTTCTACCGAAGACGGTAGCTACCGCGAACGCCAGAAGTAACCAAGCAAGGCAAGCAATATGACCAATAATAACGGTCAAAAAGAACATCTGCTGGCAATCTCATTAGAGCCCGTTGAATTAAGACAAGAGTTTAGCCAGTACCCACCTCATATAACAATTTGGTCGCCGCTTCATGCCGTTCAAGATGAGACTATACCGTATATCAATCAAAGGATGGGTGAAGTCGCAAAGGATTGGCTACCGTTCAACCTTGGCGGGGGCGGCGTAGACTATTTTGGGCCAAACAAAGACAGGCCTGTGCAAAGACTGTTTTCTATGCAATTACCAGCTTTGCATGCCGGTGCTTTGTGTATGACGGAAGCCCTAGGGCTAGACTATGATGATACCTACTTGATTAAAAATCGTGGCATGGTTAAAACCGGGCTGACATCTGCAGACCCATATAAACGTTACAGTGTAGACATTAAGGAAGATTATCATCCTCACGTGTCGAACTTTCAGAGAATAATAGAGGAGGGCCAAACCATCAAGGTTGAGTCTTTCCAGTTTTTTGTGAGCATGAATGGTATAAAAAGAGTAATATCAGTTTTTTCAAACCAAGGATGTCAGAGCGAATATGAAATCGCGCCTCGATAACGAAATCTTTGCCAGAGGTAAAGTTGCCTCAAGAAGCCAGGCCGAAAGTTATATTAAGCTTGGCAAAGTTAAGGTTAATGGCCGAGTCGTTGCTAAGGCCGGCTATTTGGTTGATGAGCGCGACAAGCTAGAGTTACTTCAAGCCGAACAATACGTTAGTCGTGCGGGGCTAAAGTTAGCTAGTATCGCCAAAACATTGGGCCTAGATTTTAAAGATAAAATTGTGCTGGATGTAGGTAGTAGCACTGGTGGCTTTACCGATTTTGCCTTGCGCCATGGCGCCAAAAAAGTCATTGCCGTAGATGTTGGCACCGACCAGTTGCATCCGTCATTGCATGACAATCCTAAAATTGAGCTACACGAAAAAACCAACATATTGGACGTTGGACCATGGACGTTGGACAATAGAAAAAAAGACTCTAGCGTCTATCGTCTATCGTCTATCGTCGACATAATTCTAGTTGACGTCAGCTTTGTTTCGCTCCGACAGATATTGCCTCACTTAACAACGCTAGCTTCTAAAGACACTTTTATCGTGGCCATGTTAAAGCCGCAGTTTGAGGCTGGTGAGAGCCTCAAGAACAAGGGTGTAATCAAAAACGCCTCTATGCGCAGAGCAATCATTAAAGATTTTGAAGCTTGGGCAAAAAACTATTTTGTCATTATTAATAAGGCCGATTCTGAAGTGGCTGGCGCCAAAGGCAACCAAGAGCGCTTTTATTTATTTAGAATTTCAAATAAACAGATATAGCAGAAAAGAAGCCAACAAAAATAGGGCATTAAAAAAGATGTACTTGTCGATTTTTTTAAACTTAAAACCTAATCTCAAAACACTAATCAAAGCGGCCAATGACATTACAAAAAATATTGAATTTGTTGGCGATTTTAGAATGAGCCATACAGAATCTATCCAGCCTGGTGAATTACCAGTGCCGCCAAAAAGAGTACCCCAGCCACGCATGAATTCTATTATGCCTGCCAAAGTGGCAGTCACTACGGCCACAATAATTACTATTGCCCAAGTTTTTGCAATCAGGGCTGTTTCGGCACTTAGCTTTTTATTTAAATTCATATTTGTGGATTATACATTAAATCTAAATTCGACGACGTCGTTAGGTTGCATTACGTAGGTTTTGCCTTCGGTACGGAGCTTGCCGTTGGTACGGGCGGTAGCTTTTGAGCCAGCCGTAATCAAATCGTTATAATCTACAATCTCGGCAACAATGAAGCCTTTTTCGAAGTCGGTATGAATTACACCAGCAGCTTGTGGGGCAGTAGCGCCAGTAGGAATAGTCCAAGCCCGTACTTCTTTTTCGCCAGCCGTTAAGTAGCTTTGTAACCCCAGCGTTTTATAGGCGGCATTAATTAGTTTAAGCAGCCCAGACTCTTTAACCCCATAACTTTTTAGTAGCTCGGTTGCTTCTTCTGGTTCTAAGCTTTTTAACTCATCTTCTAACTTGGCGCAAACAAAAATTGCTTCGTTGCTTGGTACTAATTTGGCTAGTTTTTGTTGCATGGCTTCGTCGGCTAGGGTTTGTTCATCTACATTGAATACATAAATGATTGGCTTGGTTGTTAATAGTTGTAAATCGGCCAATAATTCAGAGTCTAAATCGTTAGCAGAGCTTAATAATTGGCCGTCATTTAAGATGTCATATGCTTTTTTGTAAGCTTCGGCTTGAGGTTTTAATTTGGGATTAGCTCTGCATTCTTTTTCTATAAAAGGCAGCCTTTTTTGCAGGGTTTGCAGGTCGGCTAGCACTAACTCGGTATTAATAATTTCAATGTCGTTGGATGGATCAATTTTGTTGTTCACGTGCTGCACGTTATCGTCGTGATAAGCGCGAACCACTTGGGCAATGGCGGCACATTCACGAATATGGCTCAAAAACTTATTGCCTAAACCTTGGCCTTCGCTAGCACCGGCTACTAAGCCAGCAATGTCTGTAAAAGTTACGGTAGCGGGCACAATCTTTTGGGTCTTATAAAGTTCGGCTAGCTTTAATAATCGCTCATCTGGTATCGGCACAATGCCGGTGTTGGGCTCAATGGTAGCAAAAGGGTAATTGGCTACCAAAATATTGTTGTTGGTTAGGGCATTAAACAGGGTAGACTTGCCAACGTTTGGCAATCCTACTATCCCAATCGATAAGGACATACGGCAAGTATAACAGATATCATAAGTTAAATATTAACCACAGTAGCTACATGTTAGAGCCTAGACTTTGCTTATGCTTAATCATATAATACCAATATAAATAAGAGGCTGAGAATATATGGGTAATGAATCCGGTCAAACAGAAATAAATGAAACGGTTAAAACATCTCTAGTAGCCATAAAGAAGAATCATAAACGATTAATTCTAATTTTCGCCGGGCTGATTGTCGTAGCTGCCGTAATAGCCGGCTTGGTGTTTAGCGGCTTAGTTTATATTGGCATCAAAAATCCAAAGCAAAATATTACCCTGGTTTACCAAGTGTGCGGTAATAATATTATCGATAGATACAACCAAATTAGAGCTCGACAACCCGAAACAGACGCAGAAAACCAACAATACGAAGCGGATTTCAACGAGCTGGCTAATGAAATTCAAGCGTTAGCGGATTCAACCAAGGACCCAACTTGTCAATATATGCTGTTTTCTAATTATCAGCGTCAAGGCGATGTCGTCAATATGAAGCAGACGGCCGGTCTAATCGTGGAGATGAATAAAGAAGGACAATATGTCAACGGCGAAATCGACATAGATTTATATTCCATACCTACCCTGCGGGTTATCATAAATGGAGAGGATTAAGATTGGTAGTAAGAGCAGCGAACACGTTTTGGCATCCGATTCGAGCAAGTGGGTTTATTCTTGCACTCCTTGTTGTCCCGCTATTAAGTCTAACCAATAATACAAAGGCTGATTTCGCGTCGGGTGACTCGGACGGAGGTGGTGATGGTGGCTCTAACTGCAGCGGCCATACTCTATACTATCCAGCTACCGGCTGCGAAGAGTATTGGATTTATATGACTAGAGATCGTGCGGTTGGTAGCCATGGAATTTGGGGTAAAATCGGCGGCACCTACCACCGAGGCTCTTTGGAGATAACTACGGCGGCACTTCAGAACTTCAAGAATATGCTCGACAATGCCTGTTCTTTTGCCGACGGATACTTTATATATAATATTAGCAGTGAAATAGGCAGAGGATATGATCCAAGCGCGAAACTGGCAATTTATAAACATCTATATAATAGTGATGGTTCTAATAGCGCTAGTTTGACCAGTTTCGATCCCAGCGGTGATTACAATCTTGTTAGCAACACAATATACAGAAGTAGCAGTGTCAAGGCGGCGTTTGATAAAGCCATCGCGGATAATGGTGTAACGGGCGTCACTTGGGGTAGTACAGCCTGGTTTTGTTACGAGAGAACTTCACAGCAATACTTATTAACTACAGAGGCGGACCCAGCCGGAGGTGGTAGCGCTACCGGTGGAGGCAATTTTAGCGACGACGACTGGCCTCAAGTTGGGGCATGGAAAAATACAGGCTGGGATTTTGATTACTGGAGTAGTTCAAGAGCCGCCGATGATGTTGACCATAAAGATAACCTTTTTTACTATGATATGCCTGCTCAGGACGTTACTCTAACGGCTCATTTTAAAAGAAGCAAGTACACATTAACGGTAGTAGCAGATCCATCTGCTGCTGTTACTAGCATTAGCGGTGGCGGTACCTATCTAGATACGGATTGGCCTGACGTTAGCTTTACCAAAAAAAAGGGTTATAGATTTACTAACTGGACTAGTTCAAGAAGCGCCGATAATACAGGAGCTATGGATGACAATTTTTCGTATGATATGCCTGCCGAGCCCGTCACTCTAACGGCTCACTTTGTTGTCACTGCCGACGTTGAGCCTCAATCTAGCGTCGATAAAACTGCAGTTGAGCCAAATGATGCAGGTGATTTGCCGAATTTTAGTCACGGGATATCCGTAGAGAATTTCACTTCTAATTTCACGGCTAACTATCAAGTCAGGCAAAAAGTCTATGATTCTAATACTAGCCCAGAAACCGGCTGGCCTACAACCGGCTATACAAACATATCTATTGGCGCTGGCTCCGTTAGTGTCACTTCCAGGGGCCATACTTCTATTGGCGTCGACGCTTTAACTGTCGCCGAAACAAGTGTATCTATTGGCTCCCAAATCTGCCAATATCTTTATATAACAGACGCCGGTACGGCAACTGTTAGCAATAACCCATCTATGGCTTGTGCTCGTATTATTGCTCGCCCCATAGTTAAGTTCAAAGGTCTCGACGTAAACTTTTGTAATGCTGGCGGAGGCAGTGTTTATACCTGGGCCAGAAAGAACAATGCCGAAACTGCCTACATTGGCTCTAGCTCCCAATATGCCTTGTTTGTATACGATCAAATAAATGGTAACGGGATAGACGACAAAAAAGGCTTCTTCTCGGGCGCTACTAGCAACTCGACCAACCCTAAGCGTTTAACTTTTGCCAACACCAGTGGCACATTCGGTGCCGACTGGGGTGATACTGGAGCTTGCACCGATTACTTTGCTGAAGAATATTATGCCCTACCTAGTCCTCCAGCTGCAGGTGACCTTACTATAAGTAGCGATACCATAGACATTGGTGAGCACAAAACAACTTACGTTAACGGCGATGCTTTCATAAACGGCAATATTACATATGCAAGTGACTGGGGCACCGAAAGATCTAACATACCCAGCTATCGTTTAATAGTTAGCGGTAATATCTACATTAGCCCTAGTGTCACTCAGCTAGATGGCTTTTACTTTGCTACGGGTAATATATATACCTGTTCCTCGGACGGTTCTTTCCCAGGCTATAGCAGTTGCACTGGCACGCTAAAGGTCTACGGCGCCTTTGAAGCTTTGGGCAACATCAAATACTGGCGTACAGGTGGTACGCTTGCCACTAATATCCCCGCCGAAGAATTTATCTTTAGCCCAGAAATGTTGCTGAGTAGATGGATGGGCGGCGATGCTCCCTCTATTACCGATAACGGTATCGATAGCATCAAAAGCCTGCCGCCTGTATTTTAATGCCAAATCCAATAAATAACTTCTTGATTACATAAAGCTTATGCTACAATTTAAGGCATGGGTGTCCTAAGTGGCGTCAAGGACTTTTTTGGATTAGATATTGGAACTTCGGCCATCCGCTTGGTACAACTAAGAGGTGGTGGGCCAGTTAAAGAACTGGAAAAATACGGATTAGTACCAATAGAATCAAAACTGGTCTTAAGTGACGCTAAAGCTGACCAGCAAAAAGTAGCTAATATCATCAGGGAATTGGTGGGCCAATTAAAAGTGACCACCAAGAATGTAGCTGTTGGTTTACCGGCTCAGAAGGTATTCAGCACGGTGGTTGATATAGAAAAGCTCAGTAAGTCAGAACTAGATAAAACTATCCACTACCAGGCTGATACTTTAATTCCAACTCCAATTGATCGAAAGTAAAATTGATTGGGCTTATTTAGGTGATTCTCCCGCTGGCCCAAATAAAGTAGAAATTCTTCTATCTAGTGTACCGAATGAATACATCGAACAACGGTTAGATATGCTAGAGGGAATCGGCCTAAATGTTATTGCTTTCGAGCCGGAGCCACTAGCTATGGCCAGAGCAGTTATTGCCACGGACGCCGTAAGCCCACAGATGGCTATAGACATGGGGATGTACGGAACCGACTTAGTTATTTGTGTAAATGGTGGCCCAAGATTAATGCGCTATATTTCGGTAGGCAATAGCGCGATTATTAAGTCTGCAGTCCAAAATCTTAATATAGACGAAAAACAAGCTGAACAATTTGTTTATAAGTTTGGCTTAAGCCAAGATAAACTTGAAGGCCAAATATATAACGCTATCATTAACACGGTTGACGGCCTAGTTTCGGAAATAGAAAAATCTATTAAGTTCTATCAAACGCGTTACCAGGGCTCTAACTTAGAAAAAATTATTGTTACTGGTGGCGCTTCTGTTTTGCCGGAATTTCCTCTTTATCTGGCTAATAAATTTGGCATTAATGTCGAAATTGGTAATGCTTGGCGCAATGTATCCTTCCCACCCGAAAACCAGAATGAGCTACTGGCTGTGTCTAATCATTTTAGTGTAGCGGCGGGCTTAGCGGAGAGGGTACTGTAGGCAAAAAATGATTCAGCTGAATTTATTACCAGACGTTAAAACCAAGTTTATTTCTACTGAGCGAACCAAGCACCTAACAATAATGACTGCTACTGCTATTTGCGGAGTGGCTATTGCCATAGTCGTGATATTAGTTGGTATTGCCTATGGCTCCCAAAAAGTCACACTGAATAAACTAGATAAAGAAATTGTGGCTAGCAGCTCTGAACTACAAAGTGTTAATGGCCTAAATAAAATCCTTACTATTCAAAATCAACTAGATAGTTTAACTGATTTGCATGACCAAAAGCCGGTTACTAGCCGTTTGTTTGACTTTATGCCACAGATAACTCCTATAGATGTTTATGTTGGCGATATAACACTAGAATATGAAGATTCTTCGGTTGTGATTAATGGCTCAGCAAAGACGTTAGAGTTAATTAATAAGTTTGTTGATACTTTAAAATTCACAGCATATAGCACCGATCAGTCAGACGAACAATTGCCGGCTTTTTCTTCGGTAGTGCTGAATACTTTTAGCAAGGCAACAACAAATTATAGCTATTCCATCTCTCTATTTTTTGACAGTAACATATTTAGCAGCGACTACGAGCAGGTAACTTTAATAATTCCAAACATTATATCTACTCGCTCACAAACCGAACAACCAGATTTACTATTCCAAGCACAACCAGAAACCAATCAGAGCGAAGATGTAAATACTACGCAGGAGCTTTAATATAATGAAAATTACCACTACGTCGTCCAAAGTAAAAACATCAGCCAAGCATCTGCTTGTAGACAAGAATAACTCCATTATTCTATATGCGGCGGCAGTTACTACTGCAGTGGTGATCTTTTCGATATTTGCGATAGCTGCTCTTTCTAAGCAGATGTCTTATCAGGGTAAGGTAATCGGCCTAAGAGATGAGGCTAATAAGCAACTTAAAGTTAATGTTGGCGCCACGGATTCCATAGTTGAAGCTTATGGGCAATTCGAGAGCTCTGCGGAATCGGTAATTGGTACGGCCGATAACAACCCCAAAATAATACTCGATGCCCTACCTAGCAAATATGACTTCCCGGCGTTAACGGCAAGCATTGAGGCCATAGTGCGTGACAGCGGGATGACCCTAAGGTCTATAAGTGGCATTGACGAAGAAGCTCAAGCTGAAAATGATAGCATTAATCCACAGCCCGTAGAAATTCCTTTTTCTATTGATGTTACTGGTAGCTTGACTGCAATCCAGGCCTTGGTTGATAGATTCGAATTGTCTATTAGGCCATTCGAAATAACCTCAATTACGCTTAGGGCGGCTGATACTGCCATGGTAGCAGAAATTTCGGCAGTGACTTACTATCAGCCAGAAAAATTATTAGATATCCAACAGTACACTGTAAGTAAGAGCGGTCAGATAATAGGAGATAATTAAATAGTCACCATGAAAAAGAAAGACATAACAGTCATAGTTGCCATAGCCATCATGTCGGGCATATTTAGCATGGTGATATCTAGTTTAATATTTGGTGGCAGCAAAGCTTATAACCTAAAAGCGCCAAAAGTGGAGCCGATTAGTGCTGAGTTTAACAGCCCAAGCACTCGTTACTTTAATGATAATTCTATAAACCCAACGGTAGACATTCAAATAGGCGGCAACAATAACCCGGATGCCCTTAGTGACTAAAATATCTGCCAACTATCAGCTTGGCGTTAAACAAAATTAGCAAATGAGCATCTTACTAACAGATACCAGAAAACAAGTAGAAGAATTACTAATCCAAAAAGGTTTAATCAGCGTTGGAGAGTTAAAGCAAATTCAAGAAAAGGCCAAAACTTCTGGCGAGCCATTTATTTCTTTGCTGATTGGCGGCGGTTATATTACTAACGAAGAGCTTACAAAAGCTATATCGCAAGTGACAAAAGTGCCGTATGTTAATTTGCTCAACGTTCGTATAAAACCCGAAATACTCAAGTTATTGCCACAAGAAATTGCCTCTAGATACATGGCAGTCCCGCTGGGCGAAATGCAAAACCGCTTGGTAGTGGCCATGATAGACGCCGATAATGTACAGGCCGTAGACTTCTTGTCTAATAGAATTAATCGATCGCTAAAGGTTTATTTAGCCAGTGAAGAAGGAATAGAAAACGTTCTTAGGCAATACGAAGTTGATGTCAGCCAAGACGTAGCAGATGCCGTGGACAAACGAGAAGGTGGCGAGGGCCAGTCGGTATCTAGTAGTAGTGAGTCTATACAAACTTTGGTTCAAGACTCGCCAATCAGCAAGGCATTAACATCTATATTAGATTATGCGGCCAAAAATAAGGCTAGCGATATTCATATTGAGCCACTAGAAGATAAGCTTAAAATTAGGGCTCGAATCGACGGTGTATTAAAAGAGATTATGATGTTGCCTAAGGCTACTGAAGCCCCATTAGTATCTCGTATAAAGATTTTATCTAGTTTAAAAATTGACGAACATCGCATTCCGCAAGATGGGCAGTTTACTATTGCGGTTGGGGGTTCGGCTATAGACTTGCGTATTGCCATATCTCCG
Organism: uncultured Candidatus Saccharibacteria bacterium; assembly: GCA_963716565.1. Lineage (GTDB taxonomy): Bacteria > Patescibacteriota > Saccharimonadia > Saccharimonadales > CAIOMD01. Next base: position 518,465 of record OY970318.1, on the reverse strand, counting down.
GTAGTTTGGGGTGAGCAAGTAGTAATACGATTGCTAGATAAAAGTGGTACTAGCTTAAGACTTGAAGAAATGGGCTATTCTGGCCGTGCCCTTAGAACTATACGTGATGGCATTAAGCACTCTAACGGCATGGTCCTGACCTCGGGCCCAACTGGCTCTGGTAAAACAACCAGTATGTATGCCTTAGTCCAAGAAATTATGAGTGATGAGATTAACATTGTTACTCTTGAAGACCCAGTTGAATACAAAATTGCTGGCGTTAACCAAATTCAAGTTAATACCGAAGTTGGATTAACTTTTGCTAGCGGTCTACGGTCAATTTTGCGCCAAGACCCAGACGTAGTTATGGTTGGCGAAATTCGCGACAAAGAAACCGCTAGCCTAGCAGTCCAAGCTGCCTTAACCGGTCATCTGGTACTATCAACAATGCACACCAATTCGGCCGCCGGCATCTTGCCAAGACTTTTAGATTTTGAAATTGAGCCATTCTTAATTGCTAGCACGGTTAGGACTGTTATTGGGCAGCGGCTTGTGAGGCGCATAGATGGCAATCCAGAGGCCTACAAGGCTTCAGAATTAGAAGTTGGGGCTGTTAACGATGTTGTTGGTAATATACTGCCCAAAGACGATTCCAATAAAAAGGCAATTGTTGAAGATTTAGGCTATGGCGACTTGCCACTTAGGAGTGATAACGCTTATACTTTGTACAAGGGCAAGCCAAGCCCTAACAGTCCAAGTGGCTATAAAGGCAGGTTGGGTTTGTTCGAAGCCTTTAATGTCACCGACGAAATTCAAGATTTAATAATTAAGCGGGCAACCAGTAACGAAATCCAGAATCTGGCGCAGATGCAGGGCATGATAACAATGCGCCAAGACGGATATCTTAAGGCTTTAACCGCAAAGACAACTTTGTCAGAGATAAACCGAGTTGCAGCATCGGATAGCGCTTAATAAGGAGGTGGGACGATGGCCAGTACACAAGCACAACCAAGAATCGAGAACTTACTAGACGAAGTAGTAAAGCGTAAAGCTAGTGACTTGCATTTGCAAGTTGGCCTACCGCCAACTCTTAGAGTTGATGGTTCGCTAAAGCCAATTGCCGGTGCCGAAATACTCGACGAAGAAGCTGTTGAAACTCTAGTTTTTGCAATTTTAGATAATGACCAAAAGCAGATTCTGCTAAAAGATAAAGAATTCGATTTTAGCTTTGCTTTTGGCGATTTAGGCCGATTCAGGGTTAATGCTTTCCACGAACGTGGTAATTTGGCGGCGGCTTTACGCTTAATACCTAACGAAATCCAAACCATAGAACAACTTGGTTTGCCGCCGGTACTGAGCAAGTTTGCCGAATTTCCTAGGGGCTTGGTATTGGTTACTGGTCCAACAGGTTCGGGTAAGTCAACTACTTTGGCGTCCCTAGTAAGCAAGATAAACCATGAACGTACAGAACATATCATCACCATTGAAGACCCCATTGAATTCACTCACAAAAGCAATAAAAGCATAGTGGTGCAACGTGAAGTACACTACGATACCTATAGTTTTTCGGCCGCCCTAAGGAGTTGTTTACGTGAAGATCCCAATGTTGTAATGATTGGCGAAATGCGCGACCTAGAAACAATTGCCTCGGCGATTACAATAGCCGAAACAGGGCACTTAGTGTTTGCTACTTTGCACACCAATAGTGCCGCCCAAAGTGTAGATCGCATGGTTGACGTATTCCCGCCACACCAGCAGCCACAAATACGCGCTCAGCTATCTAACATATTAATGGCTATTTGTTCCCAACGTTTAGTGCCAGCTATTGGCGGTGGTCGGGTAGTGGCTGCCGAAATCTTAATTGCCACTCCAGCAGTGCGTAATATTATTCGCGAAGGCAAGAGCCACCAAATGGACGCCGTAATCCAGACTGGTGCCGAATATGGCATGCAGAGTATGGACAAAACCTTAGTTAGCTTAATTCATAACGGTACTATCACCTACGAAGACGCTAGGATGGTAGCTGTTGATATAGACGAATTAGATAGACTAATGAGAGGTTAAAATGCTGACATTTGATTACGAAGCTCGTGATCCAAAAACTGGTCAAAAAGTTAAGTCGCAAGTGCAGGCCGATAGTGAGCGTTCGGCGGCTAAGCTAATTAGCGATCAAGGCTTGGCGCCATTATCAATTACAGCACAAGACCAATCTGGCAACCGTAGCCCCCGCAAGATTAAATCTAAAGATAAAGTCTTATTTGCCAGACAGCTGGCTACTTTGGTTAACGCTGGTTTGCCAGTGGTTCAGAGCTTGCGCTCTGTTCAGCAACAAACAACAAACAAAGCATTAAAGATTGTTATTGATGATGTGGTGGCTAGTGTAGAAGGCGGCAAAAGTTTGTCAGAATCGTTAAGAAGGCATCCCAAGGTGTTCAGTGAGGTATTCGATAGTCTTATAGCCGCCGGCGAGGCTTCTGGTACGCTAGATAGCGCTTTAGATCGCTTGGCAATACAACAAGAAAAAGATGCCGAAGTAATGTCAAAGCTTCGCGGGGCAATGATTTACCCGCTGGTAGTCATATTTGTTATGCTAGCCACGGTAGGGTTTATGATTGTGGGAGTTTTGCCACAGGTGGGCGGTTTATATGAAGGCCTGGGTGCGGGGCAAATGCCTTTGGTAACCAGAATATTGCTTGGTATATCTGGTGTAATAATTAAATTTTGGTATATATTCGTTGTTATTATAATTGGCTTAGTGGTATTTGCTCGTCGTTGGTTAAAAACAACCAGCGGTAAGCACTTCTTAGACAAGGCAAAGCTTAAAGTTAAACCCATCAACCGTTTATTCATGAAGTTTTACATGGCTCGCTTTAATCGTACGGCTGCAACACTGGTCGCCAGCGGGGTACCATTAATCCAAACACTAGAAATTACCGGTGATGCCGTTAATAATTTTTACGTTAAACAATCCATCGATCAAGCCAAAGACCAAGTAAAGGGCGGCAAAAGCTTGGGTAGCGCCCTAGAAGGCAGTCCGTATTTTCTAGAATTAGTGCCTAATATGATAAAAATTGGCGAACAATCGGGTGCTATCGAAGCCATGATGTCTAAGGCGGCCGATTATTACGAAAAAGAAGTCGACACCGAAATCAAAAATATTACCACCATTATCGAACCAGCCTTAATGGTTATATTGGGTATTGTAGCTTTAATTATTGTTGTGGCGGTGCTTTTGCCAATATATGGCTTGGCCGGCAAAGCCTTCAATTAGAAAATGCCCTTGCATCTTAGGGAATATTATCTATTATAGAGTTATAGATATAAGCATAAGAATTAAACAGGGGGTTGGGCTAACATGATTAAACTAAATAGCAGGCAAGGTGGTTTTACGATTGTAGAAACCATGATTGTGCTGGCCATTGTAGGTGCAATTATGCTGGTGGTCTTTTTGGCGGTACCGGCGTTGCAACGCAATAGTCGCAATACTCAGCGTCGTAGCGACGTTTCCCGCATAGGTGGTGCAGTCAATGAGTTTATAACGAATCATAATGGCAGTCTTCCGGATATTGCTTCAGCCAATGAGACTAGTCCGACTTCGCACAAGATGGTAATTCTAGCATCGGCGGGGAATCTCAGCCAATATGGTAACACGGATATATCAATAACTAATGGTGCTCAAGGAGCCATAGGGACCGATGATGCTAGCGCTAGGCTTCTAAGGATTGTTAAGGGTGCGAGATGTAGTGGAAGTGACGGTGCCGCGGTAAACGGCACGCTAAGACAAATGGCTATACAGTACGTAGTCGAAACTGGTGGTGGTTATACTGCGGTTTGTCAGGAAATATAAAGTCTAAGGTGAGTTAATAAAACTAAACCTCTTATATGGAGGCTTAGTTTTATTTTAAAAGGCTGTTTGTGCTAGTATTTCAGTTGATGATAATAGCAATACTTATACTGCTTGGTTTATGTTTTGGCAGTTTTATAAATGCTTTGGTGTGGCGAATGCACCAACAAGACACTTCAAGCAAAAAGAAAAAAGATAAAGCCTATTCTATTGTGCATGGTCATTCTATGTGCCCAAAATGTCAGCATCGCTTGTCGGCCTTAGATTTAATGCCAATCGTAAGCTGGGTTGCCCTTAAGGGTAAGTGCCGTTACTGCCATAAAAAGATTAGCTGGCAGTATCCGCTGGTCGAATTAGCCACGGCCTTATTGTTTGTTGGTTCATATTTATTTTGGCCATTAGCCTTGCAAGCTAGTTGGCAGTACGTTGGTTTTATCGGCTGGCTGGCTGTACTTATTGGGCTGATTGCTCTAACCGTTTATGACATTAAGTGGATGATTTTGCCAGATAAGATTAATTATGCCCTTATGGCTCTAATTTTGCTGTCTTATTCTGGGCAATTTATTCTAGGCCGTCCATTAAACGATATCTATGGAATGATATGGGCAGTAATAATTGGTGGCGGCGTTTTTTGGTTGATTTTTCAGATATCTAAAGGTAAGTGGATTGGCGGTGGCGATGTTAAGCTGGGTTTTTTGCTTGGGCTAATTGTTGCTAAACCCGAATATGCCTTTTTAACGTTATTTATGGCATCGGTTATAGCTATGTTATTTACTTTGCCATTTTTACTTACCAAAAAACTAAAAAGAGACAGCAAGGTGCCTTTTGGCCCATTTTTAATTACGGCATGCCTAATTGTTGTACTCTTTGGGCCCAACCTGTTAAGTAGCTACAACTCTTTGCTCGGTCTTTAGGGGCAACTTTTTGGTTGCGACCTTTTAAGTCGTCGCTGTTAGCGCATACTTCTTATGCTATAATCAATCTTATGAAAAGGGTCGCCGGAGGTTTTACTATTACAGAAGTGCTGATTTTTTTGGCCATAAGCGGGGCAATGTTTACGATTGCTTTTTGGGGCCTAAGGGGTCAACAAGACAACGTTGGTTTTAGGCAAGCCCTAGACGGCATAGAACAAAAAATACGTGAAGTTTTTAACAATGTAGACAATGGCTACTTCGGTAATGCCGGCCAATACACTTGTTCTTTAAGTGGCACGGGCTATCCTATATTGGATGCTGGAGCTGGTGGTGGCAATAGCGCAGACTGTGTTTACATAGGTAAAACTGTTAGTTTCAGCAACCAGCAGATGTTAATTACTACGCGAATTGGCGCCAGGACTGGAACGAAAGAATCGGAACCGCTCGAACTAAATGAAACTTACACAATCAGCAATGGCGTGTCTTGGAAGGTAAGTCGCATTTGCAACCAAGACGTCAACGGGGAGCCCTCCAATTGCACCCCTAGCCCGGGGGTCGCCGACTTAAGAGTAAGTGCTCAGCGGGACCGTGACAATAATATTGATGTTCAGGGCGACTTAAGAGCCCAGCGAAAATATCAATATGGCAACCCTCCTTCGTCCTGGGCTGCGGTTACCGAGGCCAGCCAGCCGGTGTATTGTTTTAGCCTAGGAGAAGATAAAACGGGCTCAATAATTATCACGCAAAAAGATATTAAAGTCGATTATAATGGAGCGGGGTGCTAATGAAAAAATTAAACCAAGTCGGTGACACAATAGTTGAAGTTCTGCTGGCTCTTACTATTTTAGCAATGACTATTGGTACCGCTTACGCTATTTCTAACAAGTCCACTAAACGTGCCCAACAAGCCCAAGAACGAACTCAAGCAACTAGATTGGTCGAAGGCCAAATTGATAGACTTAAGTATTTATCAGAAAGCTCAGGCTTGACGGATATCACCGCATTTAAGCAGGCCAAGGACACTTCTAAGCAGTGCATATCCTTCATAGGTGGTTCTATCCAAGCAGTGCCGTTTAATGACCCTACAAATGGCGACTCTTGTAAAGACGGTGTTTTTGAGATTTCTTTTACATATAACAGTAACAACAGCCTGTTTAAAGTTATGGTTGAGTGGTTTTCGCTATCTGGCAGTTCAGAAAAAGAAAACGTAATTATGGAATATCGGGTTGTTCAATGAACGCTCTTAAGCGTCAGCGGGGCTTTACTCTAGTAGAGCTGATGATAGCTACTGGTGTTTTTGCGGTAGTTATTACTCTTGGCATGTATGGATTCATTCAGGTTAATCGTTTTTATACTAAAAGTCTTACCATTATTCGCACACAAGACGCTGTTCGAAATTTAGTAACCGATATATCAAATCAATTGCAGCTTACCACTGGCCAGTATCAATCTGCTGCTATTGCAGGCACTAATATAAAAATGGTATGCATAGGCAATAAGGCTTATGCTTATCAATTAAACATTATAGAGGGCGGATCTAATCATGCTATTACTAGCTACGAAGTTGCAGCTAACACGTGTCCTACTCAGCTGCCAGCTTCGCCACCTACCCATTTACTTAGGCCAGGGGTAAGGGTCTTGGAATTCAATATCGTGCCGTACCCAAATAGCAATGGGCCATTATTTAACATAAAAATTTCGCTGTTATATGCGCCCAAAGATGACGATACTCCAGCTGGAACAGATTTAGTTCAAATCGATGCCGCTGACCCTAATAATTACTCCAAGTGGCGGTGTACAGCAACGGTAAAGGGTTCTCAATATTGCTCGCTATCAACGATTGGCACAAGTGTATATAAAAGGGCACCATAAGGGAGTAGGCAATGATATTTCAGTTTAGCGTAAAATTAAAAACATCAAACGAAGCTGGTGTAGTTTCTATCATTACGGTTGTGTTACTAGCTATGGTTCTAACTTTAATTACGACAGCGTTTGTTAAGTCCACTAATAGCAATCAACGGCAAGCCCTAGATAATCAGCTATCTACTCAGGCTTTTTATGCTGCCGAGACTGGCATAAACGACGTTACCACGTTGATAAAGAAAGGGATAGTTACAGACACTACCGCTACCTCTGATTGCACTACATTCATGGGCATTATCAACGCTAACAAAGCGGACATTGGCCGAGATTTTGGCTTAGGTGGTAGCCCGAGCGTGTTAAATAGTAGCAGTAATATTGAATATACCTGTGTCATGGTTACTAGTAAGGCGCCCAATATACAGATAGACGCCGAGGTGGGCCAAGGATATATTTATCCTGTGCGGTCTGTAGATGGTAATGTCATTGACAAGTTAAAAATCAAATGGGGTGGTGGCCAAACAACTGCGACATCTTCGGGGTCGGAACTACCCACCAAAAATGCATGGCGCGCCAACAGAAAAGCCTTAATTAGATTAACGTTCTATTATCCGTCGGCGATGCTTAGCCGAGCAGACTTAATTGCTAATCAAAGGACTTTCTTTTTAAAGCCGGTTAGCTCTGGGGGGGCAACTTCGCTCGTTGGCACTAGTGCGGACGGAACTATCGCTGAGGTAGCTTGTGCCAGTGATGAATGTGACCTTGAGATAAGCAATATTAATGTAATGACAGGCATGATCCCAGCCAATAACAGGGCCCTTTATATTAGAGTAGAACCAATCTATAGTAGCGCGCCTACTGTCACTATCGAAGCCTATAGCGGTGGCTTGCAACAGAACTTGGCGGGTGCCCAATACGTTATTGACGTGACTGGCAGGGCCAACGATGTTTACCGTCGTCTTGAAGTAAGGCGAAAAATAGAAATCAATTGGGGCTTCCCAGACGATACAGTTCAAACCGGTGGTGATTTATGTAAGCAATTTGAAGTTTGGCCAGGAGCTGCGCCAACCGATGTAGGTGCTTCGGCTTCTATCCCTTGCCCGACATTCTAGCTAGTAGTTATTATTTTTTATCGTGGAACCGTTCGTGGATGCTTTTTAAGTGGGGGTCTGTAACGTGAGTGTATATCTGAGTAGTGGCTATATTGCTGTGTCCTAGCATCGCTTGTACGCTGCGTATGTCGGCGCCGTTCATTAGTAAATCAGTCGCAAATGAATGGCGCATAGTGTGCGGGCTAACATGTTTAGTTATGCCGGCTAACAGGGCATAACGGGCTATCATGCGCTGAATGCTGCGGGCTGTAAGTCGGCGATAATTACCTGAGGTCGCTGCCTTGCTTTTACCGCTATAACTAATAAATAACGGGGCTAAATTATCGGTACGTTTGCTTACGTACTTGGCAAGCCAGCTAGCGGCATCATCGCTAACAAATACTGGCCTATCTTTTTGGCCCTTGCCCCTAACCATAAATTCTTTTCGCTCTAGATTAATATGGCCTCTGTCTAGGTTGACCAGCTCAGAAACTCTTAGACCGCTAGAAAAGAGCAGTTCTAATATGGCTCTATCTCGCAAACCAGATATCTCTTCGGTACTGGGCTTGGATAGCAGGGCGTGTAATTCATCTGAGTCTAAAAAGGTTACTTGTTTACGTTTAACGTTTGCCAATTCGATCTTATCAGGGCTAAGTGCTTCAATATCGCGTTTATGGCAAAATTTTAAAAAGTTTCTTAATGCTATCAAATGATAGTTTTGGGTGGATTTACTTAATTCATCGGATCTATCCGAACCTAATTCGTGTAGCCACAGCCGCCATTTGCGCACTAGCTCGCTGTCGATTTCTTTAATATCAATATCCCCGGCATAGTCCAGCAGGCGAATTAAATAATGCTGGTAGTTGGCAATGGTTCTTTTAGAGCGATTTTGCTCTATGGCTAAGTAATCTAGATAATCGTCTACAAGTTTTTGAACTTTCATAACCATTATTGTACGACATGCACCTCTGTTTTACTAGCAGATTATTCGAACAACTAATGTATTCATTATATATATTTGGGCCTACTTGCTAACATAGTATTTATGTCGTTATTGGAATCGATTATTTTGGGTTTAGTGCAAGGATTAACGGAATTTATTCCAGTTTCGAGCTCTGGGCACCTTGTTATTGCTTCGAATATTCTTAACATTAACAGTGCTTTTATGTACGACGTGTTGCTAAATTTTGGTACCTTGTTGGCTCTAATTGCGTACTATCGTAAAAGAATATATTCAATTATTAAGACGGCCATAGTACAAAAACAGTTTAAATTAATTGGTTTGTTAGTTATTGCTACCATACCAGCCGCAGTGGTGGGCCTTACTCTTGATAAACAGATAGAGTTGTTAAACGAATATATATGGGTTGTGATATTAATGCTGGTGATTGTTGGTATGGCATTTATAACAGTCGGTAAGCAGAATGCTCATGCGAACGACCAAGAATTGGACAAATCAATATCGTCCATGACGTCGATCAGGGTAGGAGTTATGCAGGCAATTGCCTTAATACCAGGCACATCTAGGTCTGGCATCACAATTTTAACTGGTATGAAATGCGGGCTAAGTGCCAAAAAGGCCGCTGAATTTAGCTTTTTATTGGCTATTCCAATAATTTCGGCAGCCAGTTTTAAGGTTTTGCTGACCAACGATGGCTTAGCCTATGTAAAAAATAATCTTGGGGCAGTGATTGTGGGCAACTTGGTATCCTTTATTGCTGGCTTACTGGCTGTAAAGTTTTTAATTAACTTAATTAGCAAGCGGGGCCTAAAAGATTTTGGCTGGTATCGTATTGGTTTGGCATTAATTTTAATAATCTTGCTACTTACTGGTATTATTTAAGGCAAGAAAATAATCAAAATAATAGAGGAGCAAAAAATGGAAAGAACCCTAATTATATTTAAGCCGGATGCCGTACAGCGGGGTATTGTTGGCGAAGTCTTGAGTCGATTCGAAAAAGTGGGCTTAAAGATACTTGGAATGAAGATGATATTCCCGGATGAGGCTCACTATCATTACCACTACGAAGAGATAAGCAAGATTATTTCTAGGCGTGGCGAAGAAGTTTATAGGCGCAATGCTGATGCTATGCTTGAGGGCCCAGTTATTGCTACGGTTCTTGAGGGCGTGGAAGCCGTAGACTCAGTACGCAAGATGGTAGGTGAGACCGAACCAAAAGCAGCTCAGCCAGGCACTATTCGCGGTGATTACGCTCACCTTAGCTATGTTCATGTTAACGAACGCACACTTTGCGGGATGCCTAATGTTATTCATGCTTCCGGTAGCCCAGAAGAGGCCAAAAAAGAAATTGCTCATTGGTTTAAAAAAGAAGAGCTATTTGACTATAAGTTAACTCACGAACACTTTACTCAACAAACCGACAGGTTAAAGAAAAAGTAGTTTGGTGTTCTGGGAGGGACTATAGCTTCGCGCCAAGAAAACTATAATTTAAGATTGTTTTCTTGGGCTCGTCATATAATTTTCGCTGAACGCTCAAATTATCTGAACCCGCCGCGGGGGTTCGGAATCTTTCCAAGATACCAAATTAAAAGCCGACTATAAAAATCGGCTTCTAATTTGGTGCCCCGGGAGGGACTCGAACCCCCGACACCCACCTTAGGACGGTGGTGTTCTATCCAGCTGAACTACCGGAGCGCAATCTGTGCACTCTTGATTTTATCACGAGAGAACATCTTGTTAATCATTTAGTGCGATATAATAAGCGTTAGCATATGGCACAGAAATACTTTAAAGAACAATTTGATGACGAAGAAGTGTTGCTGGTATTTAATAAACATCCCTTTGTAATGCGCCGCGAGATTCTGATTGCCTCGGCATTATTGTTGCTGGGTACGGTGCCGGGCTTAATAAAACCAACCTACGGAGTGTTTTTTACTGGCTTAGGAGTTGGCTTTGCCTTGTCAGCGCTAACTATGTTCTACGGATGGATAAAATGGCACTTTAGTGTTTATGTAGTTACCGATCAGCGTTTTATACAAGTTAACCACCAAGGCTTATGGAAGCATAGCATTGTAGATATTGGTCTAGATAAGATTCAAGCTATATCTTACGAAGTGTCTGGTTTTACGCAAGCAATATTGGGGTCTGGTACAATTGTCATACAAACCTACATTGGCGAGCTAGTTATACATAATGTGCACCATCCCAAAAAGATTCAAAAACGCTTGTCGCACATCTTAAGGGACTTAGGGTACAACGCTAGCATGCCGGCGCCGGTAGAGAAGGAACAATAATGTTTGGTAAAAAATTATCTAAACCAAAAGAGAACGGTCGCCTCAAACAGCTGATTGATTCAAAGACTCGTCGTGGCAACGAAGCTAGTACCGAAAACGAGCAACCATCAAGGGTCACCAACGAAACTGTTATTGAACACCGTGAAGCAGTTTTATCTGGTGCTCGTAAGTACATTTACCCCTTAAGCCATTCCAAGCACAGAATTGTGATTGTTACGGTTTCTTTGGTCGTGGCAGCCTTTATTGCTTTTACTACTTTTGTTATGGTTGAACTCTATAAGCTGCAAAGCACCTCGGCTTTCATGTACCAAATCACCAAGGTTTTGCCATTGCCGGTTGCCCGCATTGGCGGTACTTTTATTAGCTACGAGAACTATTTATTTGAATTAAGGCATTACATCCATTATTTCGAAACCCAACAGAGTGTTGATTTTTCTAGCGAGCAGGGCATAGCCCAACTTAACGAACAGAAGAAAAAGTCGATTCAGAACGTAGTTGACTTCGCCTACGTTAAAAAAGTAGCCACCGAAAAGGGTATTACGGTGTCTAGTGAAGAAATCGATAACCAGATTAATTTGCTTCGTGATCAGAATAAGTTAGGCAATGACGACCAAGTCTTTGAAGATGTTCTAAGGGATTTCTGGGGATGGTCGGTAAACGATTTTAGGCGTAGCATAACCCAAGAATTGTTAACTAGCAAAGTTCTAAAAGCTCTAGATACCGCCACTCAAGATAAAGCAAACCAGGCTCTGGCCGAAATAAACGCTGGTGCCGATTTTGCGGCTGTAGCCAAAAAGTACTCCGATGATTTAGCTACAAAAGACAATGGCGGCACTTTTGGCTTTGCCATAAGCCGATCTAATAGTGATGTTCCGCCGCAAACTATAGGTGCATTATTCGGCTTACAGCCCAACCAGGTATCGGGGATAATCGATATTGGCTATGGCCTAGAGATTGTTAAAAACTTAGGCTTCGAGGGCGAAAACGTAGAAGCCGCTCGTATATTCTTTGCCTTTCCGGACATTTCTACTTATTTGAATGACTACAAAGAAAAACAACCAGCCCAGATTTTTATAAAGGTTTTATAGGGTAAAAAGTAAGTCACCAGAAGGTGACGCACTTTTTATGGCGGGCTCGACCGGATAGCACTTCGCTTCGCTCGTTATTGCCGCTAATCGCTCTACGAACCGCGGCTACGCCGACTCCGGTTCTAATCATGAGCAAGGCTCATCAAAAGAAAATAACCCAAACATAAATGCCTGGGTTATTTTCTTTGGCGGGCTCGACCGGATTCGAACCGGCGATCTCCTCCGTGACAGGGAGGCGTGGTAGGCCACTACACTACGAGCCCTCGTCGGCGTTTACTTTTCGGCTCTCGCAAGCTCGATTAACTCGCTTGCTGGCGCCTATCGTAACGCCTCCTCTTAATTTTTACAAACAGCCTTTGGCTTGGTTTGCAAAAATTGTTAAAGCGCATTTTTAGTCGCTTCTTCCTTCCAGCTCTCTAAACAGCTGTCTTGCTCCTTGGTTTACAAAATTTGGGGACAGCCAGAACAACAGGGGTTATATTATCAAAAAGATTAACACTTTGCAATCAAAGAAGAATATAAAAAGAACGGGGCCCCTCGCGGGGCCCCTTAGGGGTCTCTCGTGTGAACGAGAGGGCTGCCTAGCTGATGCAGCCGTTGGCTTTGAGTTCAATCCACAGGCGGATGATTCCTGCCGGGATTGTCATCAAGGCCTGATCGCTGGGCCACCAGTACTCTGGTACGGGATGTACCAATGTGCTGGCTGGCTGACTGAACCAAATGTCGTTCAGCCTTAGGATGCTACGGATGTGTAGCGGTATGTAGAGGGCGTTGCCCCCATTGACCGCTACAAAGACCTTGCGGTCACCAACCAGTTCTTGGCACTGCCCGGAAGCGACCAGATGCTGAAGTTGCTGCTCAAGACTGAGCGGCTTCTCTGATTCTGGCAACTCCGGAAAGATGAACTGTTTGTTGACCTGACCGGTTCCGTACACCCACTGACGGAGTACTTCAACCTCTGTCGGTTCTCTGCCTTCAGGGAAAACTCCCTGTATGTAAGGGTGCCGCCTGTCAGCTCCGGCATTACATACGCGGGAGCTTCCGAGCATGATGACACGCTCGAACTCGGCACCAGCCTGCTGAACGAGCAAAGTCTGGTTGAGCCTGAGGCTCATCCAGCTTACCGTTCCGCCGACTACAAAAGCCACAGCACCCGATAGTGAACTCGGATTGCAGCGACCTTCTTTGAGCGAGCGGGGTGGGATAGCGTTGCCGATACCCAAACATCCCCAACGCTGGCTCAACTTACGACAGAGTTGTTCCTCTGTCATCTTGGTCCTCTCCAGAATCTGCGGGATTGAATCCGCAAAAACCTTCGACGACACGACACGGTAGAGACTCTGAAGCTCGTCCGGTGTTGGATTGGGGGAATGAATCCCCATCCAACGTGCCAATGGAAGGAACTGATCTAGCTTGCCATTCCAGCCACCATCAGTCCAACTGTTACGCGGGACGTCCACAGACCTCACCTCCTTGGAAACGTGCGAGGCAGCCCTTTGCCACCTCTACTAATGTATATTATACAAAGAAACGAAGAAAAAGTCAATCTAAGCTGATTGATATCCAAATTGGGCGTTTATTGTGTAAACAGAGGTAGATTTGATATTATTACTAAGAACAGAGCCTTTTAAGCCGACATAGCTCAGTTGGTAGAGCGGCGCTTTCGTAAAGCGTAGGTCAGCGGTTCGACCCCGCTTGTCGGCTCCACGCGAGATTAGTATAGTGATAGTACGCTTGCTTCCCAAGCAAGAGGTACGAGTTTGATTCTCGTATCTCGCACCAGAGTTCGATAATTCGAGCGGTTAGCGGCAATTACGTAAAGTATAGGTATAATAAATAGGCAGATGTTTACAAAAAAATATTTTCAAGATAGAACAATGCTCTTTTTGAACTTCATAGTTCTATTAGGGGCGGTTGTTAACGTTGTAGCAACAGCTATCCGCATAGATACTACTCAATCAGTTTCGATTATCAGGTACCAGGTGTCTTTAGGGCTGGCTGGGTTTGAAAGGGCAAGCGTATCACAGCTTTACGGCTTCGTAATAATGGCGGTTGTGGTGGCGATAACATCCATTTTGGTTAGTGCAAAAGTTTATCGTCGTCGCCGAACTTTAAGCATACTGGTGCTATCTTTAGCAGTTGTGGCCTTATTCTTTAATCTTATAATCAGTGGCGCAATCTTAAATCTTCAATAATGAGAAATATTGAAATCCCTACAGTGAAAGAGCGCGACGCTCTTTATCGCTTTTTTGAGATGATTCCCGGTTTGCTTAGTTGGTCAACGCTGGCCTTGCCCATAGTTTTAAGCCTAATAAGCCCAACATTGGCGGCCTATTTTATAATTGCTTTTTTACTTCTTTGGTTTGTAAAAACCGTTGGCTTAAATGTACGGATGTACCAGGGCTACAGAAAGATTAATCAGGTAATGGCCTATGATTGGCCTAGGTTGTTGAGGGAATTAGATAATCCCCAGAAGGCTTTTGAGCACTACGAACAGGGTGTGGCGCCAGATTGGCATCGCAGGAACCTAATGGCCGATCATCTTAAGTCCGAAGATAGAATGCATCTAGGTGAGCTCTTGCATGCTGTAATGATCGCGGTTTCTATAGAAGGACGTGATGTTGTAGAGCCAACTATTAAAAGCATCCTTAATTGTAATTACGATACCAAAAAGATGATTTTAGTTTTAGCTTACGAAGCCCGCTACGGCGAACAGGCCGAGCAAGTATGTAAGAGCCTAATAGAAGAATATGGCCATCGTTTTTATTATGCCGAAGCAGTAAAGCATCCAGATAAGATACCCGGCGAAGTAATAGGCAAGGGCGGTAACATTACTTTTGCCGGCAAAAGATTAAGGGATTATTTAGATGAACAAAGGATTCCTTACGGTAAGGTTGTTGTTACTACGCTGGATGCCGATAACCGGCCCCATCCCCAGTACTTTGCGGCTGTAACTTACGCCTTTTTAGCCTGCCCGGACCCAATACACACTTCGTTTCAGCCAGTAACTCTGTTTACTAACAATATCTGGGATGCCCCAGCACCCATGCGCGTGATTGCTGCTGGTAACTCTTTTTGGAATATAGTCTTATCTCTGAGACCTCATCTTATTCGCAACTTTTCTTCTCATTCACAAAGTATGCAGGCCATTGTAGATACCGATTATTGGAGCGTCAGAACAATAGTAGAAGATGGCCACCAATTTTGGCGAACCTATTTTAGATTCAATGGCCAGCACGAAGTTAAATCAATAATGGTGCCTATTTACCAAGACGCTGTTCTGACGAGTACATTAAGAGGTACCATGAAAACTCAATATAAGCAGATTAGACGCTGGGCTTGGGGGGCAAGCGATGTAGCTTATGTTCTCCAAAAAGGCTGGCGAGAAAAAAATATTGTACCCAAATGGGATTTGCTAGTAAAAACTGCCAGATTAATTGAAAGCCACTGGTCTTGGGCAACGGCACCCCTACTACTGTTATTGGGCGCTTTCGTGCCTTTGTACATTGCCCCCCATTCTAGAATGGATTTAGTGGCCAACCAGCTACCGGTGATAGCTAGTCGAATTCAAACTGTAGCTATGGCGGGGCTATTCTGCAGCATGTATCTGTCCATAAAGTTATTACCACCTAAACCGCTAAGATACAAAAAGCGCCATAGTTTTTACATGATTCTGCAGTGGATATATCTGCCGTTTACCACCATCATCTTTAACAGCCTTGCTTCACTAGACTCCCAAACCAGATTGATTTTTAAGCGTTATCTAGGTAAGTTCGATATTACCGAAAAAGCAGTCAAAAAATAGCTTATAGCCATTTTGTATTGGAATGGCTACGGTTATCTCTTAAAACGCGTTTTACGTCGTTAGCCAGGGGTATTGGCTGGCGTACAGAAACATAATATACGGCTGCCGCGGCGTTGTAGCGCTTTAGAACCGTTAATGCCGCACAACTGATGTCGCTGGTGTTGATAGTTGGGGCAAAGGGCTTTTTGGATATCAGTTTACTAATTATTGTTTGAGTCAGCTCACCGGCAACGTAGACGCTGTTATCTAAATGGCTAATAGATTGGTAAATGCTTAAGAACAATTTATCGCGGCAGAATGGTTCGGGCTTGTTGCTTATAGGCTTTACCATCAGGCAGGCGTCCAATAAGTAGTCTTCTATAGAGGTAAATAGGGCACTGCAACTAGGGCACTTGTGCCTGCGCCATTTTTGGCCAGATTTTTTAATTAAGCGGCTGTTAACGATATTTGTTTTATTGCCACAATAAATACAAACCATGACAATATATTGACATACAGCTGATAATAATTCTAGTGGAAAAAAGACGTGTCTTTGTGCAAAACACGTCTTTTACCTTTGTTGAACTGTTCGTTAGCTAGCAGCTGCACTTCGACGCAAGCGTCTAACGCGGTTGGCTAACTTTCTTGAAGAGCGCAGTTCTTCGTAGAACAGCTTAAAGCCGTCTAACGGTGAATCGTTACTCAAACAAAACGCCTCGTTTAACATAAGTATTATACCAGAAAAGTATAGAAAAGTAAATGCAGACTAAGGTATTGCTCACTATTTATGATGATAATCAGACAGATTATATTAGAATAAGAACATGCTAAAAAACATTAAATACACAGTTGTTGTGCCAGCTTATAGTGAAGCTATGGTCATTGAAAAAAGCTTGCAAGAACTAGCCAGCACGCTGGGCAAAGACATAGGAAAATTTAACCAAACAGAGGTTGTAGTAGTTGCTGCAGATAGTAAAGATGGCACCGCTAAGCTGGCTAAACAGAGTGGCCATTTATTTAAGTATTTTACTTTGGTGGAGCCAGGCAAAAAAGTTGGCAAAGGGCGGGATGTTAGAGCTGGCGTGCTAGCGGCTAGGGGTGATTACGTGCTATTTACCGATGCTGACATGGCAACTCCACCAAAGCATATATCTAAAGCTTTTGATTATTTAGAAGCGGGAGCTGACGTGGTTATAGGTGTTAGGCCTTTAGCCAGGGTGCATAAAACTTATTTTAGACGGCTTCGCTCGGTAGTATCCAATATTATGATAAGAACCCTAGCAGTGCCTGGCATCTCTGATACTCAGTGTGGTTTTAAGGCTTTTACGGCTGAGGTGGCCGAAAGATTGTTTAAACCCCTAGAAACTATGGCCTGGGGTTTTGATATTGAGATACTAGTTAGGGCCAAGGTCGCTAGATATAAGATAAAGAAAATACGTATTACTGATTGGTACGATCCTAAAATTGGCAAGATGGGTCTGGTGGGCGAGTCAGAAATACACGCTAATCTGAACACCCTAAAAGAGCTTTTACAGATTAGTTACAAAAAATGGTCCGGCAAGTACAGGCTTAAGTAGCTACTGGTTGTTTCTAGAAGAAGGGTAGCTCTTTAAATCATAATTTATTGTGGCTTTGGGCATTGGCAATCTGTCTATAGTTACGCCAGCTTTTTTGAAGAAATCGGTAGCTAGGGTGTCGTGGTAGTTAGAAAAAACCACGATTCTTGTTATCCCAGACGCTATTAAGGCCTTAGAGCAAACCGTACAGGACATATTGGTGACATAAGCGGTCGCGCCATTAATGGGGTGACCCCATTTTGCAGCCTGTGCCAATGCATTCATCTCTGCATGGTTGGTTCTTTCGCAGTGGTCATTTACAACCAAGCAGCCTACGTCTTCGCAATGTTCATCGCCAGGTATAGAGCCATTATAACCAGTGGCAACAACGTTTTTATCTTTAACCAATACGCAACCACAGTGCATGCGTGGGCAAGTGGCTCTTTCTGACGCCAGCATCGCTAACTTTAGAAAGTATTCGTCCCAGCTTGGTCTGTTAGATTTATTGGCCATAATAATTTTTTTGGTGGGTCCTAGAGGATTCGAACCTCTGACCTCTTCCACGTCAAGGAAGCGCTCTAGCCAACTGAGCTAAGAACCCTCGTCTAACGACGAGTTTGTGTCTCGTCCGGCAGTTGCCGGAGCTTCGACTTAAAACTCGCGTTCTCCTCTCAAATTTACAAACAGCCAAAGTTTGGTTTATAAATTTGGCAAATCACAAAACTTCAAGGAACTAGAGGGTAATATAGCAGTCATAAAGGGCAATGACAAGTATCCACATGCTGTGGATAAGAAAGTACTAGCAATGAAAGGCTAGCTTGTGTATACTAGCGAGCACAGGTGAAGTTTTGTCAGGTGTGTTAAACTGGTAGCAGAGCGTTGACGCAGTCTAACCATCTGTACCAGCTCCGTCGGCAGTGACAGCGAACGTTATCGCGGTCTCAAGAGTGCCTTTTTTGATAAACTTGTCTTTTATAAGATCTGCGAGAAGAGATAAGCCAAAAAAGGAAGTCCGGTGGAACCGTCCTAGTGTAAACAGGACCCGAGACGCACGAGCATTTAGAAACGACCATGTCGTACAATCTGAATGACTCGTGCGTTTTGATTTAGTACAATATTAGAAAGGGGATTTTAAAGTGGCCCACATATCATCATCAGAACTAGAAGCAATGCGACACAGCTTGGCGCATATTATGGCTGCGGCTGTAACAAAGCTATGGCCTAAGGCAAAGCTGGGTGTAGGGCCGGTAATTGATAATGGATTCTACTATGACTTTGATCTAGGCAAAGAAGTTATATCCGAAGAAGATTTTGCTAAAATCGAAGCCCAAATGCAAAAGATAGTTGCCGATAAAGAAGAGTTTAAAAAAGTCGAAGTAGATATAGATGAAGCAATTAAATGGGCCGAAGACAATAATCAACCCTATAAGCTTGAGTTGCTAAAAGACTTAAAACAATCTGGCACAACGAGCCTAAAAGATCTTGAATCGGTAGATATGGTTGTGGCTAAAGCCGATAAAGATTTAAAAACAGTCACTTTTTATAAAACGGGCGGTTTCCAGGACTTATGTCGGGGGCCGCACATAGATAATACGTCCCAAGCCGGAGCTTTTAAGTTGATAAAGGTTGCTGGGGCCTACTGGCGGGGCAAAGATACGAACCCTCAAATGCAACGGTTATATGCGGCTGCTTTTGCCGAACAGGCAGAACTAGAAACGTATCTGCAAAATATCGAAGAAGCTAAAAAACGCGATCATCGATTAATCGGCAAAAACCTCAATTTATATCACATCGATAGCGCCGTTGGTGCTGGCCTAGTATTGTGGCATCCCAAAGGCGCTATGATTTGGCGATTGGTAGAGGACTACTGGTATAAAGAGCATCTTAACAACGGCTATGACTTAGTTAGGACCCCTCATATAGGTAACCAGATGTTATGGGAAAAGTCGGGTCATTGGGGATTCTATAGTGGCAGTATGTATCCACCATTCGAAGCCGGTCAAAGCCTAGAAAACTCAAAGTTTTCTAAGGGCCCAGAGAAGTCCGAACAGTATCTGTTAAAGCCAATGAACTGCCCGTTTCACGTTCAGATTTATAAAGACGGCCAGCACTCTTACAGGGATTTACCGTTAAGATGGGCCGAAATGGGTACGGTTTACAGATATGAGAAGACCGGCGAGCTATCTGGCCTAACAAGGGTTAGGGGCTTCACCCAAGACGATGCGCATATTATTTGCCGCCAAAGCCAAACAAAAGATGAGCTAAAAAGGGTAATCGATTTTATTTTAGATATCTACAAAGCTTTTGGCTTTAACCAAGATGCGGTTAAAGTTTATCTGTCGTTAAGAGATCCTAGTGCCAAAGACAAATATGCCGGCAATGATGAAGGTTGGGATTTTACAGAAAAGCTTTTAAGAGAAGTGTCAGATGAAAAACAACTTGATTACGTAGAAGAAATAGGCGAGGCGGCTTTTTATGGTCCCAAGTTGGATTTTAAAATTAACGATGTAATCGGGCGAGAATGGCAATGTTCAACTTTGCAGTTTGACTTTAATTTGCCAGAGCGCTTCGATATGACATTTATAAACGAAGAGGGCAAGCCTGAGCGGCCATATCTGTTACATCGGGCACTCTTTGGTTCTATGGAGCGCTTTATTGGCCTATTAATTGAACAATACGGTGGTGCCTTTCCGGTATGGCTGGCTCCAGAACAGCTCAGATTGGTAACAGTTAACCAGACCGATAAAATCGCCGCTTATGCTGAAGAAATTTTGGCTGAGGCCAAAGAGCTAGGGGTCAGATTAACCATAGATAGATCTAATGAATCTGTGGGCAAGAAGATCTTCGCCGCCGAAGAGCAAAAAGTTCCATATGTTGTAGTTATTGGTGAAAAAGAAGTGCAAGAAAAAGCCACCCTGCCCAGAATCAGAAAAGATTTAGCCGTAAAAGAGGCGACATCTATTAAAATAAGTAACTTGCTAAAAACTGTGGCCAACGAAGCTAAATCGCACACTAGCCGTACGTCAATGTAGTCTTATAAGAATGACCTACGCGAGATAATGCCCACCTTTTGTAAGTATTTAAAGATATGATAATAAAATTACTAGTTATTGTTGGACCTACTGCTAGTGGCAAAACAGCCCTATCTATTAATGTTGCCCAAAAATACAACGGTGAAATCATCGCCGCCGATTCTAGAACGGTTTACAAATACATGGATATTGGTACGGCAAAGCCAAACCAGACCGAGCAAGAAGGTGTGTCTCATTGGGGTCTCGACTTAGTGGATCCTAGCCAGAAGATGACGGTGGCTGATTATAAGAGGTATGCCGATAATAAGATTGAAGAGATTCGTAAAAGAAACCATTTACCGATTCTTGTGGGTGGTAGTGGCTTATATATTAATGCTGTTATTTATGATTTCAGCTTAGCGCCTGTTAACGATGAGCTCAGGCAATCATTGTCTACCTTAAGTATTGAGGAGCTACAACTTAAAATACGGTCTCAGGGCCTTCAAATGCCCCAAAACTGCCAAAACAAACGCTATCTTATAAGGGCCCTGGAGCGTGCAGGCGATAACCCGTCTAAAAAAATATTATCGGAGGGTACTCTTATCATTGGGATTAATCCAGACAAAGAGACCATAAAGGGTCGAATTACTAGACGGGCCCGCCAGATGATTAAAGAAGGCGTTATTGACGAGATCAAAGATGTCTCTATGAAGTACGGCTGGGGAAGCGAGGCCATGACGGGCGGAATTTATAAAACCTTTAGACCATTTCTAGAAGGCGCAATTACCCAAGAAGAAGCTATTAACAATCTTATTATTAGCGATATGCGCTTGGTAAAAAAGCAACTTACCTGGTTTAAGCGCAATAAAGATATTAAGTGGTTTGCTTCTGCCGAAGATGCTGCCGTCTGGCTAGATGAACAGATAAAAGGTAAACTAGAGTAATGCGAATATTGGCACTGTGGCTAGGCAAATTAGTTTATTTGGCCCTAAAAATAGTTGGCCGTCGGGGTTCGGCTCTGCCTGGCTTAGTAGTAGAAAAGATTTATCCAAATTTTTTGAAGAGAATGTTAGCTAGGTTGCCTAACGGTGTAATTGTGATTACTGGAACTAATGGCAAAACCACCAGCACTAAGATGCTGGCTCATATATTAAGTGCCAATAATCGGGTACTGACTAACGTCACTGGTAGCAACTTTATAAGAGGCGTTATTGCTGCTGTCATACATAATTCGAGCTTTACGGGTAATCTGCCTTATGATGTTGCGGTAATTGAGCTAGATGAAGCCTACGCTGCTCGTTTTGTGGAATTATTTAAACCAAAGGGCTTGGTGGTAACAAATATAATGCGCGATCAAATGGATCGTTTTGGCGAAATCGATAAGACTGCTAAGCTTATACAAAAAGTAGTCGAGAATACAACAGACTTCGTAATCCTTAACAGGGATGACGTAAGAGTATCCAAGTTATCCAAGTATGCCAAATGCCAAGTATTATATTTTGGTGTGGATCCTTCTTTAAGGTCGCTTTACTTGAATGATGATGAGCTACACGAGGCAGCTCCCCCGAAACTGTCTAAGCAAAGAGCCATTGCTGAACTGCTCGAGATAAAGGGGAGCGATAAGATAGTAATAAAACTTAGCGAAGCAAAATATCAGATTACTATGGCAGCTAGCAGTTCTTTTAACTATCAGAATGCCGTGGCTATTTGTGCAGCAGCTATTGCGGTTGGTGTCGATAATGAGGTTATTGTAGACAGGCTAAAAGAAGTTAAGCCAGCATTTGGCCGTGGCGAAAGCATAGCCGTTGGCAATAAGGCCGTAACCCTCCAGCTTGTTAAAAACCCTGGCGGCTTTAGGCACGCCCTTCATTCTTTATCGAATAAAAAAACCAACTGTTGCATGATAGCCATTAATGACGATTATGCTGATGGGCGTGATGTGTCTTGGTTGTGGGATGTTGACTTCCGAAACCATATGAGCGATAAAGCTTACCCGATTTACACTTCAGGTACTCGAGCGATCGATATGGCCTTAAGGTTAAAGTATGACGATATAAAAACAACAAGTAGCTTGCCGGCACTAGATGAATGTTTGGGCGTTGCTTTGAGGCGTACTCCTAATAAGGGGCACCTGCTGATATTCACAACCTATACGGCAATGCTCCATCTGCGAAAGATATTGGCCAAGCTAACCGAGGTAGAAACTATATGAAAACTGTCAAAATAGTCCATCTTTATCCTAAAGAAATGAACATTTATGGCGATAATGGCAATGTGTTGGTGCTGACTCAGAGATTAAGATGGCGCAATATCCCGGTTGAAGTGGTAAAAATTGGCGTTGGGCAACAATTACCCAGCGATGCTCATCTATTGATCGGCGGTGGCGGTCAGGATGCTGGACAGCTGGTGATAGCTAAGGACTTACAACAAAAAGCAAAAATCCTACGAAAGATGCAAAATGATAACGTGCCTATGTTGATGATATGTGGGATGTATCAGATGTTTGGACATTATTTTAAAACTTCATCGAAAGATATGATACCAGGCATAGGCTTATTAGACGTAAGAACGGTTGCAGGGGATAAAAGACTAATAGGCAATATTGTTTCTAAGACCGATTTTGGCCTGTTGGTGGGCTACGAAAATCACAGCGGACTAACAACCTTAGGTGATCAAGTAGATGCTCTTGGTGAAGTTCCAGACGGCCAAGGCAATAATGGCGCCGATAATAGTGAGGGCGCTCGCCAGAACAATGTTATTGGTTCGTATTTGCATGGTCCGATATTGGCAAAATCGCCTGATTTGGCAGACCATTTATTGGAGCTGGCAGTAAATATTGCGGGTTATACTACAAAATTGAGTTCACTAGATGATAGCTTAGAAAAGGCAGCCTCTAAAGTTGCGGCTACTCGCAATCGTTAAGATATAAAACCGAACAAGTGAAATTGAACAAATAGACGATTAGTTGCTACAATAACAATATGATTGAACAGCTATTTGGCTCAAAGACTCGCGTAAAACTGCTGCAGTTGTTTTACCAAAACCCCAGCCGATCCTTTTATGTAAGAGAAATAACTCGCAAAATTGATGAGCAAATTAATTCGGTTAGGCGCGAATTGGCAAATTTATTGAGCATTGGTTTAATAAAATCCGACACCAACAACAATCGGTTGTACTACGAGGTAAACCAATCGTTTGAACACTATCCGGCCCTAAGCAGTATATTCGCCGGCAAGAAGTTTAAAGCTCCTACCAAGAAGGATTCCGTGACGGCTGATATAGCCGAGAAGGAAGCTCCAAAGACCGAGATTGTCGCCGAAACTGTCATTGAGGATCCATTTGCAAAAGAACTGGCAAAAGCTGGTAATATTCGCTTGGCAGTTTATACGGGTCAATTTACCAGGGATGAATCTACCGGAGTAGACATTGTTATAGTTGGCGATATTAACTACTCAGCCCTAGATAATCTTATTAACGGACTAGAGGCAAGTGAGAAGAAAGAGCTACGCTACAGCGTCTTTGCCCCCGAAGAATTTGCCTATCGCAAACAGGTTAACGACAAGTTTATAGTCAAACTAATCGATTCAAAAAAAGTATTGCTTATAAATCGAGATAATTTGTTGTAGAAAGGAAGATGTTTATGGAGGTTATTTATTACGGTGCTAACTGTGTAAAGTTACAAGACAGTAAAAAAGCTATTATTGTAGATGATAATTTGTCAAAGCTGGGCTTGAAGAAGGTAACTACGCCCCAAGATATAGTTGTCGTCACTAACAAGGAAGAGCCTAAAGATAAAGGGGTATTCTTGATTAATGGGCCGGGTGAATATGAAATATCAGAAGTTTCTATAAGAGGTATAGCTGCGAAATCGCATGTTGATCAAGAAGGTCTCGGAGCAACTATGTATAGCGTAAAAATTGATAATTTTAGTATTGGTATACTCGGACATAT
Source organism: uncultured Candidatus Saccharibacteria bacterium (assembly GCA_963716565.1). GTDB lineage: Bacteria > Patescibacteriota > Saccharimonadia > Saccharimonadales > CAIOMD01. The sequence goes on along the minus strand of OY970318.1, from coordinate 494,132 downwards.
TGATTCTAATCTTAGCGATAGCCAGCTAGAAGAGCTAGGGGTGATTGATGTCCTGATTGTACCTATCGGCGGCCATGGTTATACTCTTGATGCCGAAGAAGCTGTGAGCATTATTAGAAAAGTTGAGCCAAAGGTAGTTATCCCAACTCATTATGCTGATGGCGATATAAAATATGAAGTCCCTCAGGCTGATGTTGCGGAATTTCTCAAGGCGGCTGGTATTTCGGAGCCTGAGTACTGTGACTCTTTTGTGCTAAAAGAAAAAGAAATCGGCGATAAGGCCAGAACGATTATTCTAAAAAGACGTGAAGTAAAATAGCTCAAAAACGCCGAGACGGAGCTATTTGGTAAGCTGTTTTTTCTTAAGCGTGCGGATTGCCTGAGTGCTAACTCTTAGCTTGACCTTTTTACCATCAATTACCAAAGTTTTCGACTGTAAATTAGGCTTCCAGACTTTTTTGGTATGGCGTTGCGAAAAACTGACATTACTGCCAAATTGCTTGCCTTTACCTGTTATTGCGCATTTATACATAGTGTTTTCCTAAAAAAGTTTCAGTAGGGAATTCTAATCTTAAAAAGCCTAAAAGTCAATCTCTTATTTTGATATACTTATCGAGATGATTACAGACAATGCTGTTATTTTAGGCGCTTTATCTATAGCGGTTATTGCCATAGCTATAACGGTGCATGAGTTTTGCCATGGCTTAGCTAGTCACCTGTTGGGCGATGACACGGCTAAAAGAAGCGGCCGATTAACCCTTAATCCTCTAAAGCACATAGACATATTTACTACCGTGTTATTGCCAGTGATACTTGTATTAAGCCATTTGCCACCCTTTGGTGCAGCAAAGCCGGTTCCGTTTAATCCATATAAACTTAAGTATCAAGAGTTTGGGACGGCTATTGTTGGCTTGGCTGGTCCGCTATCTAACATGGTTATGGCAATCATTGGCGGGCTAATGCTGCGCTTAACAGGTAATATTGATGCGACTATTTGGGTTACTTGGTGGTGGCTATTTTTGGTTATTAATGTTGGTTTTTTTGTGTTTAATTTAATACCGTTTCCACCACTAGACGGTTCGAGGGTGCTTTATGCCTTTGCTCCTGAATTTATCCAGAAAGTGATGATTCAAATAGAGAGTTTTGGCTTTATGACCATAATTATTTTTATGCTATTTCTTTTTCCGACTATCAGCCCGATTCTGCAAAGTCTAGATAATTGGTTAATCAGTGTTTTGGTTGGGTGACAACAGATAGATAAAAGATATTCAGTACGCTATACTTAGTTAGCCATAAAATATATTAATAATTATTAACGGGGTGTAGCGCAGTTGGCTAGCGCGTACGGCTGGGGGCCGTGAGGTCGCAGGTTCAAGTCCTGTCACCCCGACCAAGACTAAGAGAATAAAATATGGGAATAAAGACATTAAAATTTAGATCTGAAGTCGTAGAAGATATAACAAGTGGCAGGGTGAGTAAGACGTGGCGTTTATTTGATGACAAACGGCTTGATGTAGATGATATATTGCAATTAATTAATAGCGATACAGAACAGTTCTTTGGCTACGGCAAAGTCATAAAGATTACGACTAAACATCTAGCCGATATTGATGAAAGCGATATGGAGGGCCACAAAAGGTATCAGAATGCTGCCCAAATAATCGGCTACTTAACACAGTTTTATGGCCCAAGAGTTGAGCCCGAGAGCATTGTAAAAATTATTGAGTTTAAATATCTCGGCCACGAACTGTCTGCTGATGATGAAATAAATACAACACTAATAACAGATGTGAATATATATACCGATGGCGGTTCTAGGGGCAATCCTGGGCCTTCAGCTTGCAGCTATGTAATGTTTGATTGCAATAAAAATATTATTAAAAACGATGGCTCCTACCTGGGCATCACTACCAACAACCAGGCTGAATATCAGGCCGTGTTGCTGGCTCTGAAAGCCGCAATAGAAATAGGCGCCAAGAACATCCATATCTTTGCCGACAGCCTGCTGGTTGTTAACCAAATGGATGGTGTTTATAAAATTAAGAATCAAGATCTTGTGCCGATTTATAATGAGGCTAAGCAACTTATTAAACAGCTCGGCAGAGTAACCTTTACTCATATACCCAGAGAAATGAATCGAGTTGCCGACGAACAGGTAAATAATATCTTAGATAAACATGCCAAAGAGGCAAGTGGCACAATAAGCTGATATAATTAACGTTGCTAGATCATCGTTTGGCCGCCCGATTAATAATCGGGAGGAAAGTCCGGGCAGCACAGGGCGCAGTAGTTGCTAACGGCAACCAAAAGTAATTTTAGGGAAAGTGCCACAGAAACGATACCGCCTATAACCCTAAAGGTTGTAGGCAAGGGTGAAATGAGTGGGGTAAAAGCTCACAGTTTATCGGGGTGACTCGGTAAAGAGGTAAACCCTACTGGCTGCAAGGAGTGATCTTTTTCCGGCAATTGTCGGATGGTAGCCCGCCAAAGGTCACGTTTTGAACCGCTTGAGCTACGCAGCAATGCGTCAGCCTAGATAGATGGCCAATTAAAACAGAACCCGGCTTATGGATGATCTGGCACCTAGGTTTTTACTTAGATTTTTTTGATACGGCAACAATCGATTCAAAGGCCGCAGGTTCGTTGATTGCTAAATCGGCCAACATCTTGCGATTAACATCAATCTTAGAAAGTTTTAAGTTGTGGATGAATTGACTGTAGCTCAAACCGTGAGTTCTGACGGCGGCATTTATGCGGGCATTCCATAGATTACGGTTTGTGCGCTTTCGGTTGCGACGGTCTCTGTAGGCGTACTGGAGGGCTTTAATAACGCCCTGGCGGCCCATGCGGATACTGCGCCGTCTAGAATGGGTCATCCCCTTAGTGGCTTGTCTTATTTTAAGATGCTTGTGATGCGATGCGGGTCCTCTTTTAATGCGCATACCTTTATGCTCCTATCCTTCGTTTTACATTACGTTTAATCTTGCCCGTTAGAGGCCTTAGGCCAGCATATGTACGCTTACGGGATTGGTCTTTTTTAGCCAAAAAATGATTACCAAAACTTTTGCGAGTCAATAACTTGCCAGTCTTAGTTACCTTTGTACGTTTTTTACTACCGCTATGAGTTCTTAGCTTTGGCATTGTTGCTCCTTATTACTACACTTAATTGTCGTCCTGCCATCATAGGCTTCTGATCAACAACTATATTATCTCCAATAGTTGTTAATAATTTTTCAACTAGACCATGACCTATTTCTGGATGTGCCATTTCTCTGCCGCGGTAAATAATCACTAATCGGACTTTATCACCGTCAGACAGGAAAGAGTTAACTTTCTTTAACTTAACGGCAATATCGTGGTCGCTGATTTTTAAACCGAAGCGCATCTGCTTTAACTCGCTAGTTTTAGCATTGCGCTTGCTCTTCTGCATTAATTTAATCTTTTGGTAATTATATTTACCCCAATCGATTATTTTTGCAACTGGCGGATTAGCATTGGGCGAAACTTCTACTAAATCTAACTCGGCATCTCTGGCCATTTGCAAAGCTTCTTGCTTTGAAACCACGCCAATCGGCTTGCCATATTGATCAATTATCCTCAACATGTCAGCTCTGATTGCCTCGTTTAGACGAGTATGCTTTTCGATGTGTACTTACTCCTTTTATACAGGTCAACAGTATAACAAACAGATTAACAGTGGTCAACCACAGTTTTAATTTTATAAGCTTACTAGTCGTGGTCTGTACTGCAAAGCTTCGGCAATATGCTCGGTGTTCATAGCATCGCTACTAGATAAATCGGCAATTGTGCGAGCGACTTTAACCACCTTGATGTAACTTCTGGGCGATAAATTTAAGCTTTTGGCAGCTTTGTTTAATAATTCTTCGGCGTTGGGCTTAATATTAATAATCTTTTTTAGTTCTCGGTTATTCAAGCGACCATTTAGAATATGACCCTGACGTTCGTACTGTACTTGATGGGCTTCAACTACCTGGTTTTGGATAATCGGGCTAACTCGATTTTTTTCGCTTTTTAGTAAGTTTTTGTGTTCTACCGCTCCGACAGTAACGTGAATATCGATTCTGTCTGTTATGGGTCCGGATATTTTTTTCTGATAATGTTGTATTTGGTTGGCCGTACAGCTACAGGGTAAGTCGGAATACAGATAGCCGCAAGGACAGGGGTTGCTGGTGGCTATAAGGATGAAATTAGAAGGAAAGGTGGCGCTATAGCTAGCCCTAGCCACAGTAACGTGACCATCTTCAAGGGGCTGTCTAAGGGCTTCAATGGCATATCGGCTAAATTCGGGCAACTCATCCAAAAATAAGACTCCGTTGTGGGCCAAGCTTATCTCTCCCGGTTTTAGGCTATGTCCGCCGCCTATGATAGCAATATCACTAGCGGTATGATGAGGGTTCCTAAGTGGCGGGTAAAGAATAGTTTGGTCAAAATCGTTAGAGGCCAAACTGTGAAGATGGGTTGCTTCAAGAGCCTGCTGTCTGCTTAGGCTGGGCATAATACCAATAAAAGCTTTTGCCAGCATTGATTTACCGGTACCGGGCGGGCCTGACATTAAAACATTATGTCCGCCACTGGCCGCTATGATTAAGGCTCTTTTAGCGTTCTCTTGGCCAAATATTTCGGCAAAATCTACTTGATTTGTGTGGTCTTGCTGCATTGGCATAGGCTCGTCGCTTTGTAAGTTATCGTTTCTGGTAGTCGCATCATTGTCGTTTAGTAAGTTAACAATTTCCCGTAAGCTACTCACGCCGCGAACGTTCTTCGCTAGAGCCAGCCTAGCTTGTTGTAAGTTGGCTTTTGGCAGATAAACGCAATCTGCTTTTTGGCAACTTTCGTGTAGCAACTTACCGATGATACCTCTTACTGGCCTGATCGAGCCGTCTAAACCGAGCTCTCCTATAAAAATTGATCTGAAAATGTTGCTCTTTATCTGCCCATCGGCTTGGAGGATCGCCATTGCTATCGCGAGATCTAAGCTAACTGCATCTTTTGGGATATCTGCTGGTGCCAAGTTGACGATGATTTTCTTTTTAGGAAAGCATGTCCCAGATTTAGTTATTGCAATTCGTACACGATCTTTAGATTCCTCCACAGCCTTACTAGCTAGGCCTACGATAGTGGTGGAGGGGAGACCGTTAGAAATATGGCATTCAACATCAATCGCTACACCCTCAAACCCATAATTGATTACGCTCTTTACTGCCATAATGATTAAGTTTATTTATTAATTAGCAATAATACCAGATGGTTTGTAAATAAAAATCCCATCATCGAGCTGCGGACGATGATGGGATGTTTTTTATAAGTTTTTGTATCTATTTATCTCGACTTTTTCGTTGAAACAACGGCTTGCGAGAAGCCGTTGTTTACTGTCGAGATTTTTATTTTTGAGCACTTTTTTTATTCAAAGTGCTGGCCCCATATTAATAAATAAGCAAAAGCACTGTCAATAAGATTATTTTAGAAAACTGTGCATAACTATCGTAGAATTTAGAAAAGCCCTTAATTAAAGTATCCAACACGCCTTTTAACTCACAAACGACGTCCGTTAAAACTTATATGAGCGTCGGTAGCCGTAGGCCAAAATAGTAGGCGCTAAATTATTTATTTTGACTATATTAGTTTGCCTAATGCTGCGGCTTGCTTTGCTATTAAGGCATCGCGAGGTACTAAAACACATAAAACTTGAAATGTGTTTTAGCATGGGCTAGGCATTGTTTTTGATTAGGATATTAAAACAAGCGGGAACAACGCATGTAAAATAATTATTCATGTGTTTATAAACAAACAAGCAGCATATTGCATGTAGGCATTTTGAAAAATATTAGGTCGTCGAGCCGAGAAAGCTAATTTACAAAAAACCTAAAAATAGGAGCAGATCTTCAACAGGCGCAAATCTAAAATAGTAAAAACAACAACAAGCATAAGTACCTATTTTAAGATGAACAATGTAAAATATGCAACGTTTTATGGGTTGACTGTTGGTAATTATTATGCTAAATTAAACTCCAGTAAGATAAAACAAAAACTTACTAAAAACGTTTTAGGATAACAATCATTATTCTAAAAACGGACATCGCTTTCCTAAGAGGAAAGCGGTCAGTCAAAGCTCCAATAGTGACGGTAAGCGCCAATAAATAATTTTATAATGGGCGGATTTACCGTCACGGAGCTTATTGTAAAAAATAACGCCCCGTCTGCTACCAAGCATTGAAGACGGGGGTTTTGTTATATATAGTTCTTGTATACATGAAAAAGATGATACTTAGTATGGCAATATTGCTGATTGTGTTTGGTGTTATTTTGAGCGTATTTAATCCCAAGACGAGCAATTTGCCGGTTCATCTGGTAGTTTTTGTAGTCATCTATGCTATGGCCGTAAATAGCATCGCTATACTGATTAAGCTATTTAGCCACGGTTTGGATAGGACTAAGGCGGCTATTATTTCGTGTATTATGGCGTTTTGTCCACTGTCGATAATATCGTTGCAGGCAATAGGTGGCCTATCAATAATTAATCTTATTTTAGCTACATTAATACCGTTAATTATCGTATGGTACATTCTAAAAAGAAGTGGCCATTAACTTTAAACCATAAGCTGTAAGGTTGTTTCTTTCTTTGCTATACTAACCTCTGATGGACCAAATAACCCCAAATCCAAAACCCGAACTGCCAAGACCACAGGCAGATGTAAAGCTTATGGGCGTTAATATGGAATCTAATAATGCTCGTCCGCTAGATTCTTTGAATGTAGCATCTCAGGCCGAGAGGTTATCTTCTGCGAATAATGCCGTAAGCCAAGTGGCTCAGAGCGATTCGCAAACGGTTGTGATGCCAACAGGCCCAATGGCGACTCAAGATCCACCGGTGTTGGGTACTGCTAACTCATCTTCGAGCAGTTTAATAGCCGATGACGTAGATGTCATCGAAAAAGTCTGGGTGCAAAAGGCAAAAACTATAGTTAACGAGACCAGAGATAATCCCCACGACCAGTCGGCGCAACTATCTAACATGAAGAGAGACTACATAAAGAAGCGATTCAATAAAGATGTTAAGCCGTCTAATGATCAGTCGGCATAGGACCAGCCAATGAATGCTCCGATATTAATTATTTGCCTTGTCTCGCTGCTTGTTATTGTGGCTTGGTTCATATTTTGGCGGACGCGCAAGCTTTTGAGAGAAGCTAAAAATTATGAACGTGGCCTAAAAATGATACCGTTTTTAATTCATTTACCGCCGGTTAGCGACGATAACGAAACTCAAGGACGAGACGATAGAGACGTAATTGACGAAACCATATCAAAAGCCGAGGTTTTATATAATATTATTGCTAGCACCACCGAGAAGGGGCTAAAAAGAAAGTTTTATGGCCAGAGACACATTGCTTTTGAAATAGTAGCCCACAAAGGAATGGTGTATTTTTATGTTGCCGTCCCAGTAGTTTTAACGTCAGTTATCGAACAAGCAATATTAAGCGCTTATCCGAATTGTCGCCTAGAAGAAGTTGCCGAACACAATATTTTTAACCCAATAGGCAAAATAAACGGCACAGTAGGCGGCGAATTAGCTTTAAAGTCTGACTATTATTATCCGATAGCCACTTACAGGGATTTGAAGCGTGATTCGATGCAATCACTACTTAACTCGTTATCTAAAATAGGCAAGGAAGATGGAGCGGGCGTTCAGTTACTAATACGTCCGGCGTTTGATGGTTGGCATAAATTGGCTGGTGATGAGGCTAGTAGGCTGAGACAAGGCAAAAAGAAGAAGACCGGTTTTGATAAATTTTTTTGGTGGTTTAGGCAGATCTTTACAGCTTTAGCTAAGCCCCCCGAGAGCAAGGACGATAAATCGTCTAGTGATGATAAGCCAGGCTCTAACTTACAGCAATCAGTAGCAGAGACCATAGAAGAGAAGTCTAGGCATACTGGCTACGAGGTTTTAATAAGAGTCGTGGCATCCTCGAGCAACGCTCAACATGCCCAGCTATTGCTAGGTAATATAGTAGCGACCTTCTCTTTGTTTGACGCTCAGGGTAAAAATGGTTTCAAATTTCTACCGGCTAAAGATATTGAGAGTTTTGTAACGGCCTACATCTTGCGCTTTTTCCCTCCAGAGCAAACAAAAAATATTTTAAATTCCATAGAGCTATCTTCAATATTCCATTTTCCGGACTCAGCCAATGTACCGACTTCTCAGCTAGAAAGACAGGCATCAAAACAGGTTGATGGCCCCAGAAACGTGCTAGAGGAAGGCTTGCTGCTAGGCTATAACGTCTACAGGGACGTTAAAAAGCCAATTTATCTTAGTGACGACGATAGGCGTCGACATACTTATGTTGTTGGTCAGACCGGTGTAGGTAAATCTGTATTTTTGGAAAACATGGCCCTACAAGACATGCTAGAGGGCCGAGGCTTTGCTTTTATTGACCCTCACGGAGATAGCGCAGAAAGAATAATGGGTCTAGTGCCTAAAGAGCGGACCGAAGATGTAATCTATTTTTGTCCGGCGGACATGGAGTATCCAATGGGTTTGAATTTGTTCGAGTATGATACTCCAGACCAAAAGGACTTTTTAATCCAAGAAACAATCAGCATGCTCTATAAGCTGTATGACCCTCAACATCAGGGTATTATGGGGCCTCGTTATGAGCATATCTTTCGTAACTGTGCACAATTAGTGATGGCTGATCCCAATGGAGGCACCTTTATAGATATTCCAAAAGCATTAATCGACTATGAATACGTCAAACAGAAGTTGCCATACGTAAAAGATAGAATGGTGATCGACTACTGGACCAAAGAATATCCGAATTCGCAGCGATCTAACGAATCTGGAGAGGTTACAAGTTGGGTAGTGAGCAAGTTCGGTGCTTTTATGTCTAACGAAATGATGCGTAACATCATTGGGCAAACAAAAAGCTCTTTTGATTTAAGAGAGATAATGGATTCGGGCAAGATTTTGATAGTTAACCTAAGCAAGGGTCGTACCGGCGAACTCAACTCTAAGTTGCTCGGAATGATATTTGTTATGAAGTTCCAGGCGGCCGCTATGAGTAGGGCTAATATTGAAGATAAAAAGTTACGTAGAGATTTTTGTTTGTACGTTGATGAGTTCCAGAACTTTTCTACAGAGTCATTTGCTTCGATTTTAAGTGAAGCGAGAAAGTATGGCCTTAATTTAATGGTTGCCAATCAGTTTATAACTCAGTTGAGCGACGAGGTTAGGGAGGCGGTATTTGGCAATATTGGTACTATTATTTCGTTTAGGGTTGGTACTGCCGATGCCGAGGCCTTAGAAAAGATTTTTAGACCAATATTCGACATAGATGACTTGCAGCGCTTGCCAATGGCTAACAACATTGTTCGTACTTTAATCGGTGGTGTGCCTACGCAGCCATTTAGTATGACCGGGCTACCAATCCTAGGTAATAGCAATAAACAGCTTGCACAGGCTTTAAAACAGCTCTCAGCGGCAAAATATGGCCGGCCAAAGCCCATTGTGGAATCAGAAATATTCAAACGATTAACTACCGAAAAGCCTGATAAGCCCGCCATGTTTGGTCCCGCGGCTAACGTTTCATCTTCTGCAGGGAGCGCAACGCCAAGTCATCCAGCAATGAGCACGGGGGCCCAGTCTTCGTTCTTAGATGAATGGCTAGCTAAAAGAAGAGTTGCTGGTAAAACGAGCCCAAAGCAGGCAGAAGATCTAACCAATAATCAAAAAGAGCAGATAAATACTAACAGGGTTAGTGGTGTTGACGGACCGGGCGACAATGAACGAAATGAACAAAAGGCAAAGTCCAATGATGGATCAGGCCAACCATTGAAGGACTCTACTGAACAAATCGCAGAATTAGAACCTAAAATGCCAAATGACGATATCTTAAGACATAACGATACTATACACATTGACAGAGAGGGTAATCTTAGCCAGCAATAGGAGAGCTGTTCTAAGCTCTAGAGTGTTTTTGAAATCTTTTCTTGATAGTTCTGAATACGGCTTCCACGATTATTCCCAGACAAAAACCACCAATAAAAGTTATGGCGAAGATGCTATTTGGTACAGCAAAACCAACTCGACGGGCAATAATAATTACAGTTAGGCTTGAGATTAAAGCTATTAACCCACCCCCTAGCAGGCCACTGGGTCTAGCGATGGTCTTAGCACCAATTTCGCTAATTGCTTCGATAACTGGTTGATGGACGATCTTACTAAGAACCCTCTGAGACGGCGATAGATGATGACGTACATGGGATAGGGTAGTTCTGTAGCGCTCGTTCTTAATGCGTTTGGTTGTATAGCGAATAGTTTGATCAGACTGCTCAGCTCGTTTTTCGACAACCGGTACTTCGCTTGATATAGCCTGCTTTTCTATAGCATCTCTAGCTGACTCAATCATCTCTGAAGAGCGTTGCAATTCTTCTAAATGCTGTTTCTCGCCATTAACCTCTGAGTTGTCTTTATACTCTGGAGCTATTTGGCCACGTTCTAGGTTCTCATGTTTTTTGATTGGTGATTGCTCGCTCATAGTTACAAGCCTCCTGCGCTATATGAATGGTGGACAACCTCTAGTTCTCTTGACAATAAACGGCCCCTATAAAAGAAGTATCCTATAATAACGGCCGCTATCGCACTGATGGCAATACTTGTTCCTGGGCCGGTATTTGGCAGTTCCTTGGCGGTTTGCTCTATTACTTTAGTTACTGGTTTATCTAAATTAATCGTTACTAATCTTCCGTATTCATTCTGCATCTTGAAATCATAAGATAATGGATCGGATGCAGAAACTGGTGTAGCTGGTAAGGGATTCATTACCTGTACGATGAAGCTTTTCCTAATTGTTTCACCGGCTGGTATATTAACGGCGTCCCAACTTAAGAAATTGGTATCTTTATTGTATCTGGCATCACCCTGGTCTATTAAGTTGCTATATTCTAGTATGTCGTTGATGCTTTCGCCAAAATCACCTTCGAGCTTGAGATTTTTATACTCAGCATCACCACTGTTGGTAATTATAATAGTATATTTCAGCTTGTCGCCTGGGCGGGCGAGCATACCATCGGCATTGCTGACATTTTGAGTAAGATTTTCAACCGTTTTATCGGTACTAATGCGGGGTTCTGGCTGTTCTGGCTTGGTAACTTGGACCACTACTTGGCAAGATTGGGTTGGTTGAACGGAACCGCTCTTTGCCTCTAGTTCCACTCGTACTCGATATTCTCCTACGCTAGGGAATCTGTGCGTATAAAGTTGCTTGCCGGAGGCGCTATAAGCGACCGATGCTACCTTATTATCGTTAACAAAATAGTTTATTTGTTTAACTTCTGCGCCGGTCTGGGCATCTATAGTAGTCTCAAATTTACGACTATCCCAGGCGGGGTTTTCGATGACTCGTAACTGTCTACAAAATATCTGAGCAGTGATACTTATACAAACCGGAGATGTTTGCTTGGGCGAAACCCCACTTGCGCTAATACTTGAGGCATTACATACCTTCTTATCATTATTAGAACGAATAAGTTTAGCGGTAATATCTATATTAAACCATCTAGTACTTGGTGGTAGTTCGCTGTTGGTGTTGGCGATCTTCCAGGTTAAACTTTGGCCCGATCGTGAGAAGGTTAAATCTACATTACTTGTATAGCTAACATAATTAAACTCATTGGCCAGCGTATCGCTGATGGTTACATTTTTAGCGGTACCGGGCCCAGTGTTTTGGAACTGGATAGAATAGGTTGCAATGTCATCAATTAGCATAGTTCCACTAGAGGTGAGCTTTTTAACGATATTTAGGTTAGGGGTTAGGGCATTTTCTTCGAACACAATATTGCCACAGCCACTAGTTAAAATCCAAAATCTAAAACCGTAGCTACTTATGCCGGTAATTGAGTCATACCAGTTTTCGTGGCCGCTAGTATCCCAACTCGAAAGCAACCTTTGATATATCCCACCATTTTGTACGCCGGGTATATTAATGAAGGTATCGACACCTGGCGAGGTACCCCGGCCAGTGCTAACAAATCTTTTCTGTTGGGATCCAATTCTGTCGTAAGTTGCTGCGGCAATTTGAGCCGAACCTATACCAAAGTAATTAAAAATTGCCTGGATATCGGTGCGATTTAGATTGTCGCGGTTGTTATTGTAAGCTTGTAAGACTTGTTCTTTTGATTTGGCGCCATAGACTATGTCATTTGTGCTGGTTGCTAAAGAAGGCTTAGATGGCGAAACTATCACAAATACTTGCAAGGCGATAACTAGAGCGGTGAGAACCAATCCAGCCCTTCTAATAGAATCTTCTTGTTTTAAGCGGTGCAAGTAAAAGCCGACCTGTTCGAGTACGGCGGGATGAAAGGGTAGGTTGGAAACAATTTTTTTGAACATTTTAACCTTTGTTTTTACCATTACAAACAAAAACGCCTCGCATCTTTATTCAACCATATTTATTCTTATGCTTGCAAGTAGTTTATGATTGAAAAAATAACAGCCTACATCTATAATAGAATCAACCACATAAGGTTACAGAGAATAAAAGGGTATGAATAAACAAAAGACTGATAGTGCTGTGTATGATGCTACCCAAATCCAAGTTTTGGAGGGGCTCGAACCAGTTCGTAAAAGACCTGGTATGTATATTGGTGGTACGGGTGTTGAGGGCTTGCATCATCTAATAAAAGAGATTGCCGACAACTGTATCGACGAAGCTATTGCTGGGGCGGCTACTAAAGTATCGGTCATAATGTATGAAGATGGCAGTGTATCTGTTTGTGATGATGGTAGGGGCATACCCATAGAAATTCATCCTAAAACTAAAAAAAGCACCCTAGAAACAGTTTTAACTATATTGCATGCTGGCGGTAAGTTCGGTGGCACTGGCTATAAGGTATCTAGCGGCTTGCATGGTGTAGGTATGAGTGTAGTAAATGCACTTTCTAGCAAACTGGTAGCCCAGGTGCGCAAAGACGGTAAGGTTTATCAACAGTCTTACGTTAGAGGTTTTCCAACCTCTGAATTAGAAATTATTGGTGATTCTAATGAAACTGGCACGACCATAAGATTTTGGCCAGATAAAGACATCTTCCCAATCACTGAGTTTGAATATGATTGGGTAGTTGACTATCTAAGGCATCAAGCTTACTTGACTAAAGGTGTGAAAACTGAGGTCAGCGACGAAAGAACTGGCCAAAGCTATAGTTTCTATTTTGAAGGCGGCATCCAAAGCTATGTTAAGCATTTAAATGTTGGCAAAGAGCCATTAACGGATCAAACGTTTTATGTTGATAAGCAGATTGAAGAAGTCGGCGTAGAGATTGCCATTCAATACAATGATGGCTTTAATGAAATCGTTAAGGCTTTTGCTAATAATGTGTTTAACCCTGATGGTGGCACTCACTTAGTTGGTTTTAGAGTAGCTTTGACTAGAGTAGTTAACGATTATGCTCGTAAAACTGGCCTGCTAAAAGAAAAAGAAGAGAACCTAACCGGCGAAGACTGTAGAGAAGGTCTTACGGCTGTAATTTTAGTAAAGATTCCAGATCCGCAGTTCGAAGGTCAGACTAAAAATAAGTTAGGCAATCCCGAGGTGCGTGGCTTTGTTGACAAAGTAATGGCTGAATACTTCTCGTATTACCTAGAAGAAAATCCGGCGGTCGCCAAGGGTATTATAGGCAAGGCATTGTTGGCTTCTAGGGCTCGCAAAGCAGCTAGGGCTGCAAGGGATAATATTATAAGGAAGGGCGTCCTTGATGGCGCATCAATGCCGGGTAAATTATCTGACTGCTCTTCTAAAGACCCTAGTAGCAGCGAACTTTATTTAGTAGAAGGTGACTCGGCTGGTGGATCGGCTAAAAGCGGTCGAGATAGCAAAACTCAAGCTATCTTGCCCCTAAGAGGCAAGGTGCTAAATGTTGAAAGAGCGCGCTTAGACAAGATGCTGGCTAATAACGAAATAGTTAGCTTAATTAAAGCTTTGGGTGTTGGCATTGGTGAACAATTTGATATGGGTGGATTAAGATATCATCGCATTATTCTAATGACTGACGCTGATGTTGACGGTTCGCATATTAATACACTTTTGCTTACCTTCTTCTTCCGCTATCTAGCGCCATTAATTGAAGGGGGTCATTTATATCTAGCAAAGCCGCCACTATATCTGCTAAAAGGTCAAAGCAATAAAAAAACGTATGCCTACTCTGACAAAGAGCGAGATGATTTAATGGATAAAATGATTCAAGACAGAAAATCGGCTGGCACGAAAGTTGATCCTAGCGACGATAGAATAAAGCAGGCTGGGCTAAGCGGACATCCAACGCTATAAAGGCCTTGGAGAAATGGATGCTACCCAGTTATGGGAAACAACCATGAACCCAGAAAATCAGAGTGTTGATTCAAGTTAGAGTTGAAGATGCCGAAAAGGCCGATGCCATATTTAATAAGTTAATGGGCGAAGAAGTAGAATTGCGTAAAAACTTTATTCAAAGTCGTGCAAAATTTGTAAAGGATTTGGACGTATAAAATGGACGAAGAGCAAAAAACACCAGATTTAGAAATAATACCACCAGCTCAGACTCACTCCAGAGAAGTTGAGCTCAGCACTGTAGAAGATATTATGGAGGACAGTTACTTACGTTATTCAATGAGCGTAATTGTTGCTCGGGCACTACCAGATGTTCGGGATGGCTTAAAACCAGTACACCGAAGAATATTGTATTCGATGGAAAAAAATGGCTGGAAGCCAGGATCAAAGTTTGTAAAAAGTGCTCGTATAACCGGTGATGTAATGGGTAAATATCACCCTCATGGTGATGTTGCTATTTATGATGCTATGGTCAGGTTAGCTCAGGAGTGGTCAACGCGGTATATGTTAGTTGATGGTCAGGGTAACTTTGGGTCTATGGATGGTGATCCGGCTGCTGCTCAAAGATATACAGAAGCGCGCATGGCCAAGGCCGGCCAAGCCTTGCTAGAGGACATAGACAAAGAGACGGTTCCTTTTAGAGACAACTATGATGGCTCCGAGCAAGAACCAGAAGTTTTACCAGCCAAACTACCAAATCTGTTATTAAACGGTCAAGTTGGTATTGCGGTTGGGATGGCCACATCTATACCACCACATAATATCTCAGAGATTATTGATGCTACGATTTGTCTTAATAGATAAGCCCGAATCAACCCTAGATGATCTTATTAGAGCACGTAAAAGGTCCTGATTTCCCAACAGGTGGGATTATATTTGGCAAAAACAGCCTAAGAGAGGCGTACGCCACTGGTAGGGGTGGAATAGTGGTACGCGGTGTGGCCGATATTGAAGAACGTTCTAAAAAAGGCACCCATAGAATTGTTATAAGCGAGATACCGTATGCCCTTAACAAGGCCAGTTTGCTCGAAAAAATTGCCGACTTAGTAAAAGATAAAAAAATTACCGGCGTATCTGATATTCGAGACGAAAGTGCCAGAGGTAGTGTAAAAATTGTTGTTGATCTTAAAAAAGATGCTTATCCCAAGAAAATACTAAATCAGTTATATAAACTTACCCCTCTGCAGACATCTTTCCATTTTAATATGTTGGCCTTGATAGATGGCATCCAACCAAGGATTCTAGGGCTTGCGGATATTCTTGCGCGAATACATAAAGCACGGCAAGTAGTTGTTCGTCGTAGAACTGAGTATGAGCTTAGAAAGGCCGAAGCTAGAGCGCACGTACTTGAAGGCCTAACAATTGCGCTAGACCATATTGACGAGGTGATAGCTACAATTAGAGCTAGCGAAACCACCGAAGAAGCCCAAGAGAATCTAATGACTAAATTTAAACTTAGCTGAAATTCAGGCAAAAGCTATTCTGGCAATGCAGCTTAGAACCCTAGCCGGGCTCGAGAGAAAGAAAATAGAAGACGAACTAGCAGCCTTAAAAGATTTAATTAAAGAGCTTAAAGCGATTCTGGCAGACGAAGAGCGAATACGGGCTATTATAAGAGAAGAACTAAAAGAACTAAAAGAAAGATTTGGCGATGACAGACGAACAAAAATAATTCCCCAAGAAGTAGGTAAATTTAGCGATGAAGAACTAATACCAGACGAACAAGTTGTAGTAACAATAACATCAGCTAACTACATAAAACGAAGTTTAGAAGTCAGAATATAAAAAACAAGGACGAGGTGGTAAGGGCCGCCGCGGTATGAAGACCAGAGAAGAAGATATTATTGAACATGTGATCTCAACTAGCTACTCACGACTACTTATTATTCTTCACTAATAATGGGCAGAGTCTTTAGGCTAAAAGCCTACGAAGTGCCAGCTACTGGCCTTAGGTGCAAAGGGTATAGCCATAGTTAATTTGCTACAATTACAACCAGAAGAAAAAGTAAGCTCAGTCATTAGAGTAGGCCAGGCAGAAGAAAATGGCTACTTATTTATGTGTACCATGCGTGGTGTTGTTAAAAAGACAGCATATGAGCAATATAAAAATGTTAGAGGTTCTGGTTTAATTGCTATCAACCTAGACAAAGGTGATGAGTTAAAGTGGATAAGATTTAGCAATGGCGATGACGAAGTTGTAATATCAACATCACTAGGCCAAGCTATAAGATTCAACGAAAAAGATGTAAGGCCCATGGGTAGAGTGTCTAGGGGTGTTAGAGGTATAAGGCTACGACCTAACGATCAAGTGATTGGTATGGATTTGGTAAAGGAAGATTCAAGTATATTTGTAATAAGTGAACTAGGTTATGGCAAGAGAACAAAGATTGCTCAATTTACAGCTCATGCAAGAGGCGGAGTGGGCATAAGATCCGCTGTAGTGAATAATAAGACCGGCAAATTGGTTGGGGTTGCTACTTTAGATAGCGGGCTAAAAGAAATAATAGTGATATCTTCTCTAGGACAAACTATTAGGCTAGGGCTAAAAAATATTCCAGAGCTAGGTCAGTGTAACTCAAGGTGTAAGAATAATGCGCTTAGCAGAAAGTGATACCGTAGCATCTTTGGCTCTTGTAGATGATACTGTTGATGTTGATGAGGATGTGGCAGAGGGCACTAATCAAGAGATCATCGTTAAGTAATCAATGCCATGCAACAGTATAAATATTTAATAGCTCCCTGGTTGGCCTATGTGCTAGCTCACGTCATTAAATTCTTAGTTAGTGACGAAAAGGGCGGCTCCTTCACCGATAAAATTGTCAGGTCGGGTGGCATGCCTAGTGCCCATACTGCTTTTATGGTAGCCTTAACTACCATAATAGCTATAAATCAAGGTATAGAAAGTGTTGATTTTGCTATCATGCTAACCTTAACGGCGGTAGTTGCATATGATGCTGCCAATGTTCGGAGAACCGTTGGTGATTATGCAGATGTGATCAAAAGACTGCTACCTAACAAAAATGCGCCGAGAAAAAAGATTCACTATTGCTAAAGGTCATAGCATCGTGGAAGTTGCCGGGGGTGTTATTTGCGGAATAGCAGCCAGTCTTTTTGTTCAATATATCTTCTAAATAGATTGTTTAAATAACAACTATTTTAGACAATAATCGACTTGACTAGCATAACCTTATCAGGTATTCTGACATCTGCATCTTTTGAGGTACTGTGTTAAAGTGTCCTTAAGGTGAATGGACATTAAAAATTGAGTAGTGCAGCGTCAACGTCAGTTGAATGATATTTTTTTAAATTGTATCTTTTTTGGAGAGTTCGATCCTGGCTCAGGATGAACGCTGGCGGCGTGCCTAATACATGCAAGTCGAGCGGCAGCAGGCCTTCGGACTGGTGGCGAGCGGCGGACGGCTGAGTAACGCGTAGGAATATACCCCGAAGTGAGGGATAACTGCCCGAAAGGGTGGCTAATACCGCATATGGTCTTAGGATTAAAGCTTTTAGCGCTTTGGGAATAGCCTGCGTTCGATTAGCTAGTTGGTAGAGGTAATGGCTCACCAAGGCGACGATCGATAGCTGGTCTGAGAGGATGATCAGCCAGACTGGAACTGAGACACGGTCCAGACTCCTACGGGAGGCAGCAGTAGGGAATTTTCCACAATGGGCGAAAGCCTGATGGAGCAACGCCGCGTGCAGGATGAAGGCCTTCGGGTCGTAAACTGCTTTTATGTGCGAAGAATTTGACGGTAACACATGAATAAGGGTCGGCTAACTACGTGCCAGCAGCCGCGGTCATACGTAGGACCCAAGCGTTATCCGGAATTACTGGGCGTAAAGAGTTGCGTAGGTGGCATAGTAAGTGGAGCGTGAAAGCGTGTGGCTCAACCATACAGCTGCGTTCTAAACTGCTAAGCTTGAGTACGAGAGAGGTAGATGGAATTCCCAGTGTAGGAGTGAAATCCGTAGATATTGGGAGGAACACCGATGGCGTAAGCAGTCTACTGGCTCGTTACTGACACTAAGGCACGAAAGCGTGGGGAGCAAACGGGATTAGATACCCCGGTAGTCCACGCCGTAAACTATGGATGCTAGCTATTATTCACATCGACCTGAGTAGTAGCGTAGTTAACGCGTTAAGCATCCCGCCTGGGGAGTACGGTCGCAAGATTAAAACTCAAAGGAATTGACGGGGACCCGCACAAGCGGTGGAGCGTGTTGTTTAATTCGAGGGTAAGCGAAGAACCTTACCCAGACTTGACATCCTGTGAAGTCCGGCGAAAGTTGGATGTGCCTTCGGGAACGCAGTGACAGGTGATGCATGGCCGTCGTCAGCTCGTGTCGTGAGATGTATGGTTAAGTCCATTAACGAGCGCAACCCTTGTGTTCAGTTGAATTTTTCTGAACAGACTGCCCTGGTAACAGGGAGGAAGGAGGGGATGATGTCAGGTCAGTATTTCCCTTACGTCTGGGGCTACAAACACGCTACAATGGCCGGTACAAAGGGCTGCCAACCCGCGAGGGGGAGCAAATCCCATCAAAGTCGGTCTCAGTTCGGATTGCAGGCTGAAACTCGCCTGCATGAAGCCGGAATCGCTAGTAATGGTAGGTCAGCACACTACCGTGAATACGTTCCCGGGTCTTGTACACACCGCCCGTCAAACCATGAAAGTCGCCAACACCCGAAGTCTGAGCTTGTCTCGGCCTAAGGTGGGGGAGATGATTGGGGTTAAGTCGTAACAAGGTATCCGTACCGGAAGGTGCGGATGGATTACCTCCTTTCTAGGGAGAAACAACCCTCCTGATGCTTTTAGCAAAGGAAGGGTGGCCGATCTGGTAGCAAGTTTGAAATCACTTGTTGCTTTCCGCCTCTCATAAGGTGGCAGATGATTTCAAAAAGTTGACGCGCACTACTCAATATTTAATGTAAAAAGGCGCTAGTTTGAGCGCCTTTTTCATTTGTACCTTTGAAATTTATCCTACTATCCAATAGAATATGGTATGTTCGGTCTTAGGGGCGATTAGCTTTAGCCCGTTAGAGCGCGTCACTGCTATTTGACAATTCATTGGATATCAAATCTTAGTCTGATGGGCGATTAGCTCAGCTGGTTAGAGCGCGTCACTGATAATGACGAGGTCGGAGGTTCGAGTCCCTCATCGCCCACCAAGCTGGGATTTGATCCTTGAAAATGTCAAATATATCCGGTATTTTATCCGGATATAATGACGAGGTCGGGGTAACGCCAAATGATTATGGATTTTATCATTTGACTAATCGAGTCAATCGAGCTTGCGAGAGCCGACAGTGAACGCCGACGAGGGGACATAGCTCAGCTGGTTAGAGCGCCTGCTTTGCAAGCAGGAGGTCCGGAGTTCGAGTCTCCGTGTCTCCACCAAGAATAACAGATATAAATAGTAGTAAATATTGCAACGATATTGTCTTTACAGTTTAGCATTAATTGCTAATATTAGTGAGCTCAGAGTTTGTACGCTGTTTTAAAGTGTTTACTAAGTAACTTTGATTGGCGCGTGAACTTGGAGGGGTCGGTGATAATTACGCTGCTCCCGTTAAGTTTGCAATCTTAACAATTTAGATGACAAACGGCAACTAATAGCTTTTGGCAAACATCAATAGCTAGTTAGTACCAATGCATAAAAAGTTACTTAAGCGCACATAACGGATGCCTTGACGCAAGATACCGATGAAGGACGTGATAGACTGCGATAAGCTGCGGGGAGCTGTCTAATAAGCTTTGAACCGTAGATGTCCGAATGGGGAAACCCGGGTTGGGTAATGCCAGTTCACTCATACCTGAATATATAGGGTATGTAGAGGTAAGTTCCCGAACTGAAACATCTTAGTAGGGAGAGGAAGAGAAAGTAAATAACGATTCCGGTAGTAGTGGCGAGCGAAACCGGAAGAGCCCAAACCTTTTTAAGTTTCTGCCCTTAATAGTCGGATAAGTTGACAGACGAATATTTAAATGGGGGTTGTGAGAGTCCAAATAACCAGGCCAGAATTACTAAATTATTTTAGTGATTTGGCCAGGCGTACATACTGTCATCTATGTGCATAAGGACAAATTAGCGAGGCAAGCAGAAATAGCTTGGAAAAGCTATGCCATAGACGGTGATAGCCCGGTATGCAAAGTGTCGTAAACCTTATTTTTGGTTACTCGAGTAGGTCGGGACACGAGAAACCCTGACTGAAGCTGGGACGACCACGTCCCAAGGCTAAATATATCTTGCGATCGATAGTGAACTAGTACCGTGAGGGAAAGGTGAAAAGAACCCCGGAAGGGGAGTGAAATAGAACCTGAAATTGTATGCGTACAAGGAGTCGGAGCCCTGTTCTATGGGTGACGGCGTGCTTTTTGTAGAACGATCCAACGAGTTATTGGCATGTGCAAGCTTAAGGTTTTTACCGGAGGCGTAGTGAAAGCGAGGCTGAATAGGCCGACATTAGTACATGTCAATAGACCCGAAACCAGGTGACCTAACCATGGGCAGGCTGAAGCGCAGGTAAAACTGCGTGGAGGGCCGAACCGTAGCGAATTGCAAAACGCCCGGATGACCTGTGGTTAGAGGTGAAATGCCAATCGAACCTGGAGATAGCTGGTTCTCCTCGAAATAGCTTTAGGGCTAGCGTCGTATGGTAGCAGGTAGGGGTAGAGCTCTGTTTTGGACTGAGGCCCGTAAGGGTACTCACCCTTGACAAACTACGAATACTATCTGTGGAATTACGGCAGTCAGAACGTCGGGGCTAAGCTCGGCGCTCGAAAGGGAAACAGCCCAGACCACCATCTAAGGTCCCTAAATTTACGCTCAGTGGGAAACGAGGTGGGATTTCTTAAACAATGAGGATGTTGGCTTAGAAGCAGCCATTCATTTAAAGAGTGCGTAACAGCTCACTCATCAAGAGATCCTGCGCGGAAAATGTAACGGGGCTAAAGTGTAATACCGAAGATGTGGACTCGCGATTTATCGGAGTGGTAGAGGAGCGTTGTTGTCTGCACTGAAGTCGAACTGTGAGGTTTGGTGGAGCGGCAACAAGTGAGAATGTTGGAATGAGTAACTTTAAGACAGGTGAGAATCCTGTCCACCGAAAGAGCAAGGTTTCCTGGGCCATGGTAATCATCCCAGGGTTAGTCGGGCCTAAGCCGAGGCGAGTAGCGTAGGCGATGGACAACGGGTTAATATTCCCGTACCGGCTATGATTGTTGTTGATGGGTGCGCGGCATGGTAGTTAGAGCGGTTTAATGGTATGACCGTCTAAGCGTCTAGTCTAGCTTTTGTCGGGTGAAGCGCGAATGAAAGTGTCTCCTTTTAGGAGTGTGATTCTAGTGAGCCAAGCTGACCAGAAAAGCCTATTAACTTATAGATCATAGTCGACCGTACCGCAAACCGACACAGGTGCTCAGGTCGAGTAGACCAAGGTGTACGAGAGAACCCTTCTTAAGGAACTCGGCAATACAGCGACCGTAACTTCGGGATAAGGTCTGCCCTAGCAATAGGGCCGCAGCTAAAGAACCCATGCAACTGTTTACCAAAAACACAGGTCTCTGCTAACACGAAAGTGGATGTATAGGGGCTGACGCCTGCCCGGTGCTGGAAGGTTAAGGGGAGAGCTTTACGGCTTGAACTGAAGCCCCAGTGAACGGCGGCGGTAACTATAACCGTCCTAAGGTAGCGAAATTCCTTGTCAGGTAAGTTCTGACCCGCACGAATGGCGTAATGATATGGGTACTGTCTCAAGAAGGGCCTCGGTGAAAGTGCATTGGCGGTAAAGATGCCGTCTGTCCGCATCAGGACGAAAAGACCCCGTGGAGCTTTACTACAGTTTGACATTGAGTCGAACTGCAACATGTGTAGCATAGGTGGGAGACTTTGAAGCCAGCGCGCTAGCGTTGGTGGAGCCATCAGTGAAATACCACCCTTGTTGTTGTTTTGTTCTTACCTGGGCCGTTATCCGGTTTGGGAACAGTGTCTGATGGGTAGTTTAACTGGGGCGGTTGCCTCCTAAAGAGTAGCGGAGGCGTTCAAAGGTTGGCTAGCTACGGATGGAAATCGTAGCGATAGTGCATACGCATAAGCCAGCTTGACTGTGAGGCCTACAAGCCAAGCAGGCACGAAAGTGGGAGTAAGTGATCCGTTGTCCATACATTTATGTATATGAACGTGGGATCGACAACGCAAACGGATAAAAGTTACCCCGGGGATAACAGGCTTATAGCGCCCAATAGTTCACATAGACGGCGCTGTTTGGCACCTCGATGTCGGCTCATCTCATCCTGGGGCTGGAGTAGGTCCCAAGGGTCCGGCTGTTCGCCGGTTAAAGAGGTACGCGAGCTGGGTTCAGAACGTCGTGAGACAGTTCGGTTTATATCCGATGTGGACAATAGGAAATGTGAGGGAATTTGCCCCTAGTACGAGAGGACCGAGGTGAACGCACCGCTGGTGTACCAGTTGTCGGGCCTACCGGCATTGCTGGGTAGCTATGTACGGACACAGATAAGCGCTGAAAGCATATTAAGCGCGAAACTGACTCCCAAGATTACATTTCCCTATGAGACCCCTGAAAGACTATCAGGTTGATAGGTGCAAGGTGTAAGTGCAGCAATGTATTCAGCCGAAGCATACTAATAGGTCCATTGACTTTTTATGCTTCTCAGATATGGCGAGAGCTAGTCTTAAGATATCTTGATAGAAATTGGTTACTAACTAGCTATTTGTGTTTGTCATCATTCGTTACCTTTGTTATTTGGCGATATGTTATGGACTTCGATAGAAGCCCTCATTGTGAGAGGGCTTGTATCGGTGCCCATGGCGCTAGGGAAACACCTGTTACCATTCCGAACACAGCAGTTAAGCCTAGTAGCGGTTACAATACTTGGGTCATCAAGCCCTGGGAAAATAGCACGGTGCCGAATTATATAAAACCCGTCCGTAAATAGGATGGGTTTTATTTTTGTCTATGTGGATAACCTACGACGATAATTTGTTCAATTTATATTTATTACAACCTAAAAACATTCTTTGTAAGCAAAAGCATGGCCTACCGATATATTTTAGGTGTAATAAGGTAGACTAATATGTAAATATGTCAACGAATTATTTAGACAAAACTCCGGTATCTATGAATAAATAATTTGAATAATTACCATTGTAATGACAGTATTAAATAGTCACAAAATTTATTATGTAAAACTAAAAGGCTAAAAATTAAGACATAAAGTTTTACATAAATAGCCAAACGCTTAAAACAAATGCTCTCGTGTGTGTAGAATACGGGAATAACCGCGCTAAAATAGAGCGCAGTTTTTTAGTTAGAATAAGCATAAAGTATTTGACAAATTAGCTAAAGCATGATAGTATATAGGCACAAAGAGGGTTGACCAGATATTAAATCGAGCGACCTTTTTTTATTAAGAGGTAATATACAAGGAGATAAGCATTATGGCTGGTACAATACAAGGCGGCAAGAATAGCTGCTAGCACCAATAAGACTCGTTACGGTGCAGATTTTTATGCCAAAATCGGCGCCAAGGGTGGCAAAATTGGTCATACTGGTGGTTTTTATGCTAATCGCGATTTAGCAAGAGAAGCTGGCAGGGTTGGCGGCAGGATTAGTCGTCGAACAAAAAAGACTGATTAAAAGCAGTGAGAGACTTAAAGATAGAGGACGCTTTTGCGTCCTCTATCTTTTATTTGATAATTCGCTTGGTTGGTCTTTTTGAGGAAGACTGAGGCACCTTCCAGGTGGTTCTGCAATTAAAGCATTGGTATAAATTATCGGATCGCTGGATCGAAACAGTGCCACACTTTGGGCATTGAGACCGATTATGTAGCCAGTCTCGATAGGTATCAAGACAATCTTGAATGTGGCTGGAGCTGATAACAACGTGGTATTTTTTGCCCAAAGCTCGAGCTTTCTGCCAAGTTACGCCCTCCAACTTTAGCAAGTCAAAATCATTATCATACTGCATATGCCCTAGGGTGGCATGGGCAAGCTCATGCAAAAGAGCCCACACTCCATGTTCTGCGACGCTATGATGCGTGGTGTAGGTGATTGTGTTATCTCTAGGCGACCAATGAAAATCTTCCCCTGGTACGAACTTTAGGCTGGGGAAGTCTTCTTTTAATTGCGGCAAAAGGTTATCAATACTGTTCATTTTGCTGTTTAGCTAGAATAATGCAGCCCCTTATAACAGCTTCTTCGGGCTCTTTTGCCTTCACAATTTGAGGCATCTTTATCATGTCAGTATCTTTTAATAACTCTTTAACGGCTGATTTTAGAAAATCATGATATTTATTAAAATATGTTCCAACGCTACCGCCAATGATAACCGTGTCGGCTGGAAATATAGCGCAACAGTCAACAATGCCTATGGCCATATTTTGGGTAATTTCTTGCCATGCCTTAGGATCTTCAAGCTCGGACGCTTTTTTACCGTATTTTTCCACGATAACTCGCCCAGCGGCAAATGACTCCCAATCCATATTTTTACCGTTATGTTCAAAGACCAGATGGCCGCCTTCGCTGTCTAAGAGTCCCGGAACCAAAACGCCATTTTCAACAAAGCCTGTGCCGATACCAGTACTAAAGGTAACATAAATAACTTTTTGTTCGATTTTGTCTAAATTATTAGCTTCTGAAAGAGCTGCCAGATTAGCATCATTCTCTATGATAATTGGCACATCTCTGACGATATCGTGCAAATCGTCTGCCAGGGGCTTATCGTGCCAGTCCAAGTTGGGGATTATCTTTAACGTACCGTTTTTTCTTTCTACTAAACCAGGGCAGCCAATAACTAATAGTTTTAGAGTATGACCGGCGGATAACTGCTTAATATTTACGGCTATGATCCTAATGAATTCGTGATAGTCTTTTGGTGATGGAAATTTTATTTGCTCAACAAAATTGCCATTGTCATAAGAGGCCACTAAAGTTTTTGTTCCGCCAATGTCAACCGCAATTATCATAATATCTTTTAGTTTAACATACCAATAACTAATTCGCCCCTTTACAACAGATGACTTTTGCGCTTAAATAGTACCAATCCAGGCGGTGGAATTTTTGGCTTTGCAATTGCTGCTCTAAAAAGGGGGTTGCTGGCTGCGTTCCATCTAAAGGAAATACATTTTAAGGAGTAATATATTAAGTTATGGCAAAAATAAGCATGGATGAATTGCTGGCTGCCAGTGATCTTAAGCCTTTGAAGGCTGGGGATGTTATTGAAGCCGCAGTGAATTCAATTAAAAAACATGAGATATGGTTAGACCTAGGACCATATGGTATTGGAGTAGTGTCTCGTAAAGAGATTGGCCATGGTCAAGTCCTTGAGGTCGGTCAACAAGGTCAGTGCTAGCGTAGTAGAGCCAGAGGTAGAAGATGGCCATGCTCTAATGTCGCTAAGAAAGGCCGCCAAGGATCGCGGATGGGATGAGCTAAAGAGGGTCTTGGATAGCCAGGAAATTATCGAAATAACTCCCTATGACGCAAATAGGGGTGGTTTATTAATCGAACTAGAAGGTATCAGGGGATTCTTGCCGGTTAGCCAACTGAGCGCTGATCATTATCCAAGGGTTACCGGAGCCGACAAGGACGAAATCTTACAAAAACTCAATTCTTTAGTCGGGCGACCATTAAGGGTTAGGCTATTAGATGCCAGCCGAAAAGATAATAAATTGATATTTAGCGAAAAAGAAGCCATTAAAGACGATATGCAAGCTCGCTTTGCCGAACTAAAGGTTGGCGATACCGTAGAAGGTACAGTAACTGGGGTAATCGATTTTGGTGCCTTTATAAATGTTGATGGCATTGAAGGCCTAATACATATTTCAGAAATATCCTGGGAAAGAGTTGAAGACCCACGTAAATACGTTAAAACTGGCGATAAAATTAAAGCTAAGATAATCGCCATCGACAAAGATAGGTTGAGCCTGAGTCTAAAGCAAATGTCCGAAGATCCGTGGCTAAAAGATGTCGAAAAAGTAAAGAAGGGTAAAACTGTAGAGGGGACCATTACTAGGATTACTCCCTTTGGCGCCTTTGTTCAGTTAACGCCATCGGTAGAAGCCTTAGTCCATGTCTCGGAGATGACTGATAGCGGCGACGATAGTGTTGATCCAGAAAAGATTTTTAAACTTAATGAAAAGAAGCAATTTAAGGTTATCGATGTAAATAAAGAAGCCAGAAAAATTGCCCTAAGCTTAAAAGACGTTTAATCCATTACCTGGTGTTTATCTATTAATCTAAGGCTAGTTAGCGGGAGGTAGTCGAAAATGGCACGCTCAATCGAAATCGACGACATGATAACCGTAGGAGCTTTAGCGGAGAAGCTTTCTATACCCGCAACAAAATTAATTGCTGAATTGTTTAAGAACGGCGTTATGGTAACTATCAATGAAAAAATTGATAGTGATACTGCCAAGATATTGGTTGATGAATTGGGGCTAGATATCAGCCTCGCGCCTTCGAGCCAAAAAGCAGACGCCCAAGTCGCAACTAAAAAAGACAGGGTTTATAGCAAGAAGGCTACAACTCGGCCACCGGTAGTGGCAGTGATGGGGCATGTTGATCATGGCAAAACCAGCCTGCTCGATGTCATTAAGCAGACTGATATAGCCGCTCATGAAGCTGGCGGAATAACCCAGCATATTTCTGCTTACCAAGTAAATCATAAAGATCGTCTAATAACTTTTCTTGACACCCCCGGACACGAAGCATTCGCTGCCCTAAGGGAACATGGTGCATATCTAACCGACGTTGTTGTGATAGTCGTAGCTGCCGATGATGGTGTTAAACCTCAAACTTTAGAAGCAATCCGTTTTGCTCAAAAAGCTGGGCTAAAGATAATTGTAGCCATAACCAAGATTGATAAAGAGGGCTCGAATTTAGATAAAGTAAAGCAGCAATTGGTTGAACAGAAAATGACTCCTGAAGAATGGGGCGGAGATACGGTGATGGTGCCAGTCTCGTCTAAAACCAAAGAAGGTATTGATAAATTGCTAGATATGATTCTGCTGGTGTCTGATATAGAGGAGCTAAAGGCAGACGTTGACGTGCCGGGTGAGGGCCTAATTATAGAATCGCACATGGAACAAGGGCGTGGGCCCGTAGCTATTGCGCTAATCCAGCAAGGGACTATAAGAAAAAACGATTATATTGTTGCCAGCTGTACTTATGCAAAAGTTAAACTGCTAGAAGACGCCAACGGTCGTAAGATCGACCAAGCGGGGCCCTCTACGCCAGTAATTATAAGCGGTTTTAAAATGTTGCCAGAGTTCGGTAATGAATTTATTGTTGTTAAAAACGAAAAAGACGCTAAAAATTTATCTTCGAAGTCTCTTAAGAACAAGCCAGGCTCTGGCGGACGGCTAGACATGACTGGCGGTGAGCTAATTAGGATGATTAATCAAAAGACTTTGGTAAAAGAGCTGAATGTGGTTATTAAGGCCGACGTACAGGGTTCGCTAACTTCTGTAGTGGATTGTCTAAAGACTCTAAACACTGAAGAGGTTGCTATTAGAATAGTTGGAACTGGTGTTGGCGTAATAAATGAAAATGATGTGCGTATGGCCAATACTACGAATGCTATTATTTATGGTTTTCAGGTGAGCCTGCCAGATAGCATTAAGCGTCTAGTTAATCGTGATAAAACTAAAGTAAGATTGTTTAAAATCATCTATGAATTGCTAGACGATGCTAAGCAAGAAATGAGCAACCTGCTAGAGCCCGAAGAGGTGATAACAGAAGAGGGTCGACTAGTTGTTAAAGGAGTGTTTAAGACCACAAAGACCGAGATTATATGCGGTGGTGAAGTTACAAAAGGCCGGCTAGTGTGCCCGGCATACGCTAATGCCTACAGGGATGGTAAGCTAATTGCCAAGGATCTAAAGATCACTAACTTAAAACACGGTCCTACGGATACTAAAGAAGTAATTCTTGGAGAAATGTGCGGTGTGGACATTTCTACTTCTGCTCGTGTAGATTTATTACCGGGCGACAGGCTAGAAGTCTTTACTAAAGAAATGCGAGAGAGAACCATTTAAATGCCCTATAATATTGTTAGAATAGTAAGAGGAAAGCGGGACACTTAAGAATGTTTAAATTAGATAACAACTTTTTAGCCGATATTGGTTTAAGCGAGCTTCCAGAGGTTGAAAAAGGCAAGATGTTGGCCCATATCTATGAGACACTTGAGTTAAGAGTAGGTATGAAATTAGCTGAAAATATGAGTGATGCTCAGTTAGATGAGTTTGAAAAATTAGCCGATGCTAATGACGAAGCAGCTTCGCTGAAATGGTTAGAGACAAACGTGCCAGATTACAAAGATGTTGTGATGTCGGAACTCGAAAAGTTGAAATCTGAAGTTAAAGCAACGGCATCGCAAATTGTTGAAGCTAGCAAATCTGATTAGTCTTTATAGATAATTTTTATAACCGTTAATAAAATCTTGGGGCGTCATTGGCTTTTTATTAATGGGCTGAATCAAAAGAATTTTTAAGGCGCCTACACGACATCCAATAACAATTTGCTTTTCGGGCGTGATAAGCCACTTGCCAGGTTGTAAATCGTCGCTAACGGCAACGGCCTGGCGGATGATGATTCTTAAATTACCAATATTAGTGTAGCTACCAGGCCAGGCAGAAAAAGCTTTTATTTCTCTGGCAATTATTGGTGCCGGTTTATTCCAATCTATACAACCATCATTTTTATCGATTTTGCGCGAATAAGTAATCGGCAGGTTATTCTGTGGCGTAGGTATGAGTTCGTTATCTAAATATTTGGGCAAATTAGCAATTAGCAGCTGATCATTGGCGATAACTAGCTTATCACTCAAGCTTCGGTTATCATCGCCGGTTTCTATTTGTACTGTCTGTTGGCATAATATTTCACCCTGGTCGATTTTGGTGGCAACTTTCATTAAGTTGATGCCAGTCTTGGTTTGCCCGGAAAGCAGAGCATAAGTGATAGGATCGGGCCCACGCCATTCTGGCAGCAGGCTAAAGTGACTATTGATAATTCCCAGCTCAAAACTATTCAAAACTGATTGGCCAATAACTATGCCATAGTCGATTATTAAGCCAGTCAAGCTAACTGGCTGCCACTCAGCAAATAATTCATCTAGCTGCTGGGTGTTATTGGCAAATAGCAAATTTATATTGTTTTTGGTGGCTACATTTTCAACCGTATTAGAACTGGAACCGCAGCTGATGTTGGGTTTTGTAATAACAGCCTCAAAGCTAAAGTTTTTTACTAATAGTTCCAAACATTGGGCCGCTAAACTGCCGCTACCAAAGAATACGAGAGTTTTTGACGACTTTGTCATAGTCTATTTCCTTTAGATGACCATCGTTGTCTAGTTCAAAAAAAGCATCAGGCTTATTTTTAATGTGGTCAATAAACAAAATTCCGTTAGTATGATCTATTTCGTGTTGAATGACTCTAGCAAAAAACCCATTTGCCTTTAGGCGGAACTCCCTGCCTTCAACATCGTAGGCCTTAACCCTAACTTGCTTATAACGAGGAACGCGGCCGTATATGTCTTTTACGCTCAAACAACCTTCGTAGTCTTCAATAATTTCGCCTTCGTATTTTGTAATTACCGGGTTAACAAAGACCGTGAAGTTTTTGTTGTCTTTTGTCTCAAAATCGTCTCTGATTATCACAATTCTTGCAAGATGATCTAGCTGTACTGCCGACAAAGCAACGCCCACTTCGTACTCTCGGCTATTTTCCCAATCTAGTGTAGCGGTTTTCATTTGCTCAATTAAGGCCAAAACTTCGTCAGTTACGATACCAACTTTTTTAGAACGTTGGCGTAAATGATTATTTGGCAGAGAAATGATGTTGTCGTGAGTAGATTCTGGCATAACAATAGAAGTATAACAGAGATAATCTAAAGCGTGCTAATTGGATCGATGTCTACGGTCCAGTCATCGGGTAGTTGTTTGGCTATTTCTACTAAAACTGAACGCTTTTTAGCTTTAATGATAATTTGCCACGAATAGCCCCTGGGGCTTTTTTCGTAAAAGCTTGGAGAAGGGCCTAGTAGCTGGATGCCTTTTAGCCGAGAAAGCTGCTGGTAGATTGCCAGGCTTTGTTTACGGGCCAAAAAAGGTGTTTTTTTAGCGACTTTTAATATTGCTAAATGCACCATCGGCGGATACGAAAACATCTCCCTCTTAGTCAGCTCGTATTTATAAAAATCCTCCCAGGAACGATGTTGAACTGCTTTAATCACAGGGTGTTCTGGTAGCCTAGTCTGTATAAAAACTTGGCTTTTTATATGGCCACGTATTGCTCGGCCGGTAACTTGATATAGCTGCTGAAAAGTAGTTTCTTCGGCCTTGTAATCGGGCAAATTTAGACTACTGTCGGCATTAATGACGCCTACAACACTTAGTTTTGGAAGGTCAATACCCTTAGTAATAAGCTGAGTACCAATAATAATATCCACTTCGCCGTTTTTAATAACATTGATGCTGTCATGATATTTAGCATCTTTAGCTGAATCGGCATCAAAGCGCATTATTTTAGCTTTAGGAAAAAGTTGAGCGGTATGTTCTAGCAAGGACTTCGTACCCATTACTTTAAATAAGATATCTGTTGAATGACACACAGGGCACTGTGAAATGATTTTTTCATTGTAGCTACAAGTGTGACAGCTGGCTAAATACTTATCGTGATGGTAAACGAGAGGCAGGTCACAATTAGGGCAGGTAGACTGCCAACCACATTTAGCGCATTGAATTAGCCTGGCGCTACCGCGCCTATTTAAATAGAGCATAACCTGTTCTTTGCGAGCGAGTGCTTGAACTGAGGCGTCAATAAGCTCAGAAAACAGGTAGGGGCCCTTAACAAACTTGTCGCGGTCTCTGATATCGATTACGTGGGTAATGCCTTTTTGGCTACCGGCTGCCGTCTGGCTCATGGTTAATATTGAAAAATCATGAGCTTTAGCAGTTTCGTAGTCGTCGATATTAGGCGTTGCGGTGCTATGGACTAAGGCTGCATTATTCAGGGCGGCTAACTTGCCGGCTACGTGAAGGGCATTATATTTTGGAGATTGCAATTGCTTGTATGAATTATCGTGGGCTTCGTCGATAATAATTAATCCCAAATTATTTAACGGTAAGAACAAAGCCGAACGGGGGCCCACAAAGATTGCAGGCTTGTTATTATGGTAGGCCCAAAGCCAAACCTGTCGTCGTTTTGTTTCTGACATTTCGGAGTGGGTCAAAATAATTGGATACTTTAGGTACCGCTTTACGTCGCTAACCAGTTGGGGAGTAAGACCTATTTCGGGCGTTAGTATAAGAACAGATTGGTTGTTTTCTAAAACATTTTTAGCAAGTTCAATAAATACTCTGGTCTTTCCGGTTCCGGTATCGCCATGCAGCAGAACGCGCTTAGTATTAGTATTTTGTATTTTTTTTAGAACTTCAAATTGTTCGGCAGTAGCTTTTGGCAGTGCTTCACCCAAGCCACTTACCTGAATCTTAGACTCTTTTTTGGGCGGTGATAGTTTATTTGGTAAAAATAATTTGGCTATCAGGCCATTATCTTCGGGATAGTATTCAAACATCCAAAGCATTAGCTTTAAGTAATTTGTTGGCAATTTACATAAGGGCTCACTGGCTATATCTTTTGTATCGAAGCTAGGCTTATCGCAGGCGTTTATTACAATAGCTAGCATCTGTTTTGCTCCGAATGGCACTAACAAAACAGAGCCCGGGGTAACTTTATTATCCGACTGATAGGTATATAGTTTGTTGGCCGTATGGGCTTTTACAATAGCCACCTCAAAGTAGTGCATATTAAGACTATACGATAATTATTGGCAAAGTGGTTTACATAAATTGCTATAGTAGCTATAATAACGTTGTTCGAATAACAGCAGGTGGTTATAAATGTTAGACGTATTTATCACATCCAGAGTAAGGCGCAAGATCATAGTGGTCTATGCTAAATTTCCAGATTTTAAAACCCACGTTCGGGGGTTAGCTAAGCTTATTAAAGAAGATGCTGGTAATATTCAGCGCGAACTTAAAAGGTTAGAAAAGGTTGGTTTTTTGACCAGTGAAAAGCAGGGCAATACCAAGATGTATTCCACGAATAAGAGCTTCGCTATCTTTAAAGAATTGCAAGGAATTGTTCTAAAAAGCCAAAGAGCTAACCAAAGAAACAATATTAATATTAGAAAACCGTAGTTTAACCTTGAAAAATTACGGTTTATATCTTAAAATGTACGAGATATGATTCAAGTCACAAAGAAAGATTCTAAAGAATCCACCGAAAGTATGATCAGACGTTTTGGCCGCAAGGTCCAGCAATCGGGTGTATTAGCCACAGCTAAGCAAATACAGTATTTCGAAAAGCCGATCAGCAAGCGAGACAGAAGGCGTAAAGCCATCGTAAGGCGTGAGCGCAAAGCTGATAAAACAATGATTGCTAAGTTCGGCCAACGCTAGATGCAACAGCAGATAGAAAAAGATATTGTTTCGGCTTTAAAACAGGGTGATAAAAAAACAGCCGAAGCTTTGCGTTTTTTAAAAAGCGCCATCATAAATGCTCGAATTAAGCTAGGCCATGATCTAACTGATGTCGAGGTAACTGCTCTAATTCGGAAAGAAATTAAACTTCGGGATGAAGCCGCGGTTGTTTATGCTGCCAATCAACGCCAAGAGCTAGCCGAAAAAGAAAAGTTCGAAAAAAGTCTATTTGTTAAATATGTCCCAGAAGAGCTCAGCCAAGACCAAATTTTGCAAATTGTTGAACAAATTGCTAAAACTTTAGAAGAGCCAGCTACTTTTGCAAAACTTATGCCAGCCACTGTTAAGGAAATTGCCGGCCGAGCTGATGGGCAAACAATAGCCGTGGCCGTAAAAGATTATTTAAACGGGGGCATAAAATGATAATACTCTTAGGCGTACCAGGATCAGGCAAAAGTACTCAAGCCGAGTTGCTTGTAGAAAGAGGAAAGCTGCGCTGGTTGTCTATGGGCGAGGTTTTTAGACAAAAAGCAACGCCTAAGCAGCGAGAACAAATGTTACAAGGCAGGCTTATTAATAGCGCAGAGGCTACGCAATTATTAGACGAAGAGTTAAAGGATCTTGGCGATAGCCCGCAATTGGTACTAGATGGTTTTCCCAGATATAATGACCAAGCCGAGTGGCTCTTAGAGCAAAATCGTAAAGGCAACCTAAAAGTTACAGCAGTGGTATATCTTTATGTTGATAAAGAGATAGTTAAGGAAAGAATGTTGCTAAGGGGTCGTATGGATGACAATGTCGATACAATCTCAAAAAGATTTGACGAGTTTGAACAAACGTCCTTGCCGGCCATAGGTGTATTAAAAGCTGGTGGAATCCAAGTTATTGAAATTGATGCTAATCAGACACCCGAAAAAATTCACACCGACATTTTAAAAGAGCTACAGTCTTTAAACATAGAGGCCTAAAGTGATTCTAATCAAAGATGAATCAGAAATCGCCGCTATGCGCGAAAGCGGTCAAATATTAGCCAAGGTCTTACAAAAAGCTATCGATTCAATTAGACCGGGCATTACAACCCAAGAGATAGCTGAAATCGCCGAAAAGGAAATTGGGGAATATAATGCCGAAGCGGCCTTTTTAAATTATGGTAATTTTCCGAGTGTTATATGTATATCGGTAAATGATCAAATTGTTCATGGTCTGCCAGGGGATTATGTAATTGAATCGGGCGATTTGGTAAGTCTAGACCTAGGCATTAAATACAAAGGAATGATTACCGATGCGGCGCGCACAACACTAGTCGATAGCCAAGATAAGGCAAAGCTCAAATTAATTAACACTACCCAAAGAGCTCTCGATGTAGGACTTGATACTGTAAAAGATGGTGCTCGTACTGGTGATTTAGGTTATGCAATCCAAAATGTGCTCGAAAACGCAGGCTACGGCGTAGTAAGAACCCTAGTTGGTCATGGAGTGGGCCGGCAAGTGCACGAAGAACCAGATATCCCTAACTATGGCCTAAGGGGTACCGGTACGGTGTTAAGGTCGGGAATGACTATAGCTATAGAACCAATGTCCACGATGGGGGCCTACGATGTTTATACCACCGCCGATGGCTGGTCTATCGCTACAAAAGACGGTAGCTTATCGGCTCATTGCGAAGACACTGTTTTAGTTACTGCAAATGGTGCCGAGATTTTAACTAGACTATAGATACGCTATCGGCTTGCGGTCTTTTAAGCTTAGGCGGTATACTAAACAAAGTATGCAAAGAATGCCGCATTTTATTGGCCTGGACGTTGGTACAGCTAATGTACGTTGTGTTGTTGGCATGTTAGAGCAAAAAGAAAGTGAAAACGAAAACAATCTGTCAATAATAGGTGTGGGCAAAAGCAAAAACTATGGAATGCGTAAGGGTGCCGTAGTTCATGTTGAAGATGTGGCCCAGGCTATAGGTGATGCCGTATCGGAGGCCGAAAGAATGGCCGGCGTTAGAATCAACGGCGTTACGGTTAATGTTAATGGAGCTCATATTAACAGTCAGCCATCGCATGGCACGGTCGCTATAAGTAACCCAGACAGACAAATCACTGATGACGATCGCTTAAGAGCCGAAGAAACGGCTGCGGTTATCCATTTGCCCGACAATCGTGAGATTATTCAAGTTTTTGCGAAAAATTACAAAATAGACGGCCAAGACAATATAAAAGATCCGGTTGGCATGCAAGGTGTCCGCTTAGAGGTGGATACTTTAGTGGTGACAGCTGGAACCCCGCTGTTGAGAACGCTAGATTCAGCCTTAGAAAAAGCCCAGATAGGCATACATCATCATACGGTTTCAAGTATTGCAGCGGCCGAAGCTGTTCTAGATAGGCACCAAAAAGAAGCAGGTACGGCTGTGGTTGATATTGGCGCCGGAACTACAAATGTAGTTATTATTGAAGAAGGCGAAGTTGAGCATCTGGCAGTTATCCCGATAGGCAGTAAAAAATTAACAGACGATTTAGCCATTGGCTTAAAAACCGACCTAGAAATTGCCGAAGAAGTGAAGTTAACACACGGTACATTGGACTTCTCTGAGCCACCAGCAGAGTTCATAAGTGTTGAGCATGGTGGTAAGAAGCATCAATTTTCAGAAAAAATTACTAGGTTCGTTATAGAGGCTCGCATGGAGGAGTTGTTTGAGCAAATCGATCGAGAATTCAAAAAAGTTGGTAAGTCTAGAAAGCTACCAGGGGGCGTAGTCTTGGTTGGAGCTACGGCAAAAATGCCCGGAATAGATGAATATGCTAAAGATCGTCTACAGCTACCTGTAAAAGTTGGCTCTATAAAAGGAGTAAGCGGACTGGTTGATACAATTAATAGCCCAGAATACGCCACGAGTGTTGGGTTGATGATGTTAGATATGATTTTGGAAGGTCAGGGGCCTGGTGTAATAAATATGCCTTCTGGTCTTTACTCTCCATCAAAGCTAGCATCGAAAATCAAAAAGTTCATCAAGCGTTAAAGCCTGAGTATAAAATTATTACAAATAAAAAAAGTACAAAAAGCACTGGATACTTTTTTAGTGCGTTCGTATATAATAAGCATAAAGTAAGCAAGAAAGTGCTATTAAACTATGCCACAAGTTAAACCAGAGATAGAGACATTCGCAAGGATTAAAGTAATTGGTGTTGGCGGGGCCGGTTGCGCCGCTGTTAATCGGATGATTGACGCCGGCGTTAAGGGCGTGGAGTTTGTTGTTGTTAACACTGATGCTCAGGCCCTACATCATTCCAAGGCCGATAAAAAGCTACACATTGGCGATGATACCACTAAAGGCTTAGGGGCGGGGGCTGATCCAAGTATCGGCGAAACGGCTGCCAATAACTCTATAGATGAGATTAAAAAAGTCATTGATGGCGCCGATATGGTATTTGTAACTATCGGTGCAGGTGGTGGAACGGGTAGTGGTGCTGGGTATATTGTCGCCAGTGTAGCGAAAGACGCCGGCGCTTTAGTAGTGGGCTTTGCTACAAAGCCTTTTGCCTTCGAAGGCGAAAAAAGGCGTCGCAATGCCGATTACGCTATAGAAAAATTACGCGAGAACGTTGATGCCTTGATTACTATTCCCAACGATCGATTATTGCAAACCATAGACCGCAAGACGCCACTACTAGAGGCTTTTAAGGTAGCTGACGACGTTTTGAGGCAAGGCGTACAAGGAATATCCGATTTAATTACCGTGCACGGCTTAGTTAACTTAGACTTTGCGGATGTTAAGACTGTCATGTACAACGCTGGTACGGCTTTAATGGGCATTGGTAGGGCTAGCGGTGACGATAGAGCTGTTGAAGCTGCCCACCAGGCAATTGAATCTCCGCTGCTAGAAATTTCAATAGACGGGGCTAGGGGCATCTTATTTAATGTTATAGGTGGCCTAGATATGTCGATGCACGAAATCAATGCTGCCGCCGAAGTAATCACTGCTGCCGCCGATCCTGAAGCCAATATCATTTTTGGTACTACCATCAACCCTGATCTCGAAGGTGAAATAATTATCACAGTAATAGCTACCGGTTTTGAATCTTCATATTACGTAGATCGAGCTCATGTAAGAAAGTCTAGCGCGTCCGAAGAAGAACGAAAAAGAAGAAGAAAAGCATTCTGCTATTGATGACGTAGACGACAAGACCTTAGATCAGCTAATGAAGGCCGCCGAAGAAGAAAAGAAAGATGACGAACCAGAAGCAACAGAGGATGAGAAAGAAGAGATAAAAGCTCCCGGTTTAACTACAGAAGAGAAGGAAGAAAGTCCCAAGGCCGAGCTAAAGGCTGACGACCCATTGCCAAGCATTTGGTCATTTGATGGCGAGGCAAAAACCGAAGACGAAGATCGTTTTGATAAGCCTTCTTTTCTAAGAAGATTGCGTCGACACAAAAAAGACGAATCAGACAAAAAAGACTAACTTTCGTTATACAAAATACCACATTTATTGTTTGCTAAACGCTACATGGTGGGTATATTATGCTATAAGTAAACGCTACATATAGTGATTATTGGGGGTAAAATAACAAAACTATGAAATGTAATAAGTGCCAAAATAGCGGTACAAGCGTGATTGAATCTAGGGACGCAGTCAATGCTGGCTTTGTTCGTCGTCGTCGCGAGTGTTCAAGGTGCGGCTTTAGGTTTACGACCTACGAAAGGATTGAAAGGCCTCAGTTGATAGTGTTAAAAAAGGGTGGCTCCAGGGAAATATTTAACAGAAATAAGATATTAGCTGGCATAAATCGAGCCTGTGAAAAAACCCCAGTAACTAATGTCCAAATTGAATCGCTTGTAGAAAATGTTGAGCAGGGGTTATACGATCGAGGGGAGCCAGAAGTGTCTTCTAGGGAGATTGGCGAGCTGGTAATTAAGGGGCTGTCTGGCTTATCGGATGTAGCCTATGTTAGATTTGCCAGTGTTTATCGTCGATTCAGTGATATTACCGGTTTCGAGAAGGAGTTGGCAATAATTAGGGCAAAGCGAGAGGAGAAGAAAAAAACCAACAATAAAAAGAAATAATGTACGTTTTGAATGCTTGAAGTGCTATATTTAATAACCAAAGGGTCTTAATAACAAAAATAGGGGTGGGCATAATCAAGAGAGACGATTATGTTCGCTCGTTAAGGTGTCAAATTTATTAAAAAAGTGAGGGTAGAATCAATGTCTCAAGTGTCAAAAGCTATAATTAAGCGGTTTTATACAAAAGCTAATCAGCAGGCCTACGATTTATTGAATTGGGCAAAAAGGGATTCAGTAATTTCTAATCCAACCTCTAAGGAGCCTGTATTTGAACAGAAAAATGTAGAATTCCCAGAGGATTGGTCGTTAAATGCTATAAATATTGTGGCTCAAAAATATTTTGCCGGTACCCCAGGCGCTTCGGATCGCGAAGAGTCGTTAAGGACTTTAGTCGACAGAGTAGTTAATACTTTGCGTGAAGCAGGTGAGAAGAGCGGTTATTTTACAGACAAAGACGAAGCCACTATTTTCTCGGAAGAATTAAAATATATTTTAGCCTCACAAAGAGCTTCTTTTAATTCGCCCGTTTGGTTCAACATTGGCGTTCCAACTCGCAAACAACAATCCAGTGCCTGCTTTATCTTAGGCATAGAAGACACCATGGAAGCAATACTAGGGTGGTACGTAGAAGAAGGCACAATATTCAAGGGTGGCTCAGGTGCTGGCATTAATTTGTCGTCTATAAGATCAAGCCAGGAGCAACTTAGTGCAAGTGGCGGAAAAGCTTCGGGGCCAGTTAGCTTTATGCGTGGTGCTGATGCTAGTGCTGGCACAATAAAAAGCGGCGGCAAAACTAGGCGAGCCGCAAAAATGGTTATTTTAAACGTTGCTCACCCCGATATTGAAGAATTTATTTGGTGTAAGGCGCTAGAAGAGCGTAAGGCTCGCGCTTTAACAGAAGCTGGCTTTGATATGGGCATCGATGGCAAGGATAGCTTTAGCGTTCAGTACCAGAATGCTAACAATTCCGTGCGAGTTACCGATGAATTTATGCAGGCTGTAGAAGCAGACAAAAACTGGGACTTAAGAGCGATAACAGACGGCCGAGTTATTAAAACTATTAAAGCCAAAGAGTTGTTTAATCAGTTTTGCCAAGCAACTTGGGAGTGTGCAGATCCAGGTATGCAGTTTGATACTACAGTTAATAAGTGGCACACCACGCCTAATGCCGGCAGGATAAATGCCTCGAACCCCTGTAGCGAGTTTATGAGCCTCGACTACACGGCTTGTAATTTAGCATCTATCAATCTAATGAAGTACTTAAACCAAGATGGCAGCTTTGATGTAGAAGCCTTCAAGCACACCATAACCGTAGTGTTATTAGCCCAAGAAATTTTAGTAGATTACTCTTTTTATCCAGTAGAAAAGATTGGTAATAATAGTAAGATATATCGAGCATTAGGGCTTGGCTATGCCAATCTTGGGGCAATGTTAATGGCTCAGGGCATAGCTTACGACTCAGATGAAGGTAGAGCCCAGGCGGCTGCCATTACGGCCTTAATGACTGGGGAGGCTTACGGGGTGAGCTCGCAAATAGCTGGTAAAATTGGCCCATTTGCCGGTTTTCATAAAGACAGAGAGCCAATGCTAAAGGTGTTAAAACAACACCGCAAGGCACTAAATAGTATTAGAGCCGACATGGTAGACGAGGGATTATTAAATGCGGCTGCTAACAGTTGGGATGAAGCTCTAGCACTTGCCGAAAACAACGGCGTACGTAACTGTCAAGCGACTTTGCTGGCGCCGACTGGAACCATCGGTTTAATGATGGACTGCGATACTACGGGTATTGAGCCTGATTTAGGTTTAGTCAAATCCAAAAAGCTTGTAGGTGGTGGGACGATGAGTATTGTAAATCAAACGGTACCAAGGGCTCTCAGGTCTCTAGGCTATAACAAGACGGCTACCGATGAGATTATCAATTATATAGATAAAGAAAAAACTATAGTTGGGGCTCCGAACTTGAATGAAGATCATTTGCCAGTTTTTGCTTGCTCCATGGGTGATAATTCCATACATTATCTTGGCCATGTACGAATGATGGCCGCCGTGCAACCGTTCTTGTCGGGTGCCATTAGCAAAACCGTAAACCTACCAGAATCTGCAACAGTTGAAGACATTGCGCAGCTGCATATTGATGCCTGGAAGATGGGCATCAAGGCAATTGCTATTTACAGAGACAACTGCAAAGTTTCCCAGCCGCTTACAATGACCAAAAAAGACGGGGAAGTCTCCACCGAGACATCAAAAGCCATCGCTGGCATATCAGATTCGTTCATTGTAAAAGGGGCAGTTCGTCGCACGTTGCCAAGGCGCCGCAGTAGCCATACCTATAAATTCTATCTGTCGGACTTAAAGGGATTCTTTACGGTTGGCGAATACGAAGATGGTTCTCCTGGTGAGCTGTTTATTAGTGTCGCCAAACAGGGCTCTACACTATCTGGTTTAATGAACTCTTTCGCTATTTCGGTCAGCCATGGTTTGCAATATGGCGTGCCACTAAAAAGTTATGTTAGAACTTTAATGGGCACTAGTTTTGCGCCAGCCGGTATTACCGATGATAAAGAAATTCGTACTGCCACCTCTATAATTGATTATATCTTTAAACGGCTGGCCTTAGACTATCTGTCTTTTGATGATCGTCTGGAACTAGGCTTGGCCAGCATCGACGACATGCCGCAGGACCAAATAACCTTGTTAAAGGATTCTGACACCGAAATAGTAGATGATGTCAAAGAAGTAAATCATGCTCATTCGGCAGATTCTTATGTGCCTAATGTTGCCAAAGACGTAGCGGCGCCTATATGCTATAACTGTGGCAACCAAACTCAGAGGGCGGGCAGCTGCTATGTTTGCTCGGCCTGTGGTTCAACAACGGGTTGCAGCTAATAAATGGAGGGGTGGTACGTATATGAAAGTGACAATTTTATATAGAAGCAACTCTGAACAAGAACGTTCGGTAAAAGAGTTCGAAACCGAGTATGCACGTCGTACGGGGCGCCAGCTAGCAGTCTGTGATTTAAATACACAAGAAGGTGTTGATTTAGCCGAGCTTTACGGCATTGTGCAATACCCGGCGGTCTTGGCTACAGCTGAAGATGG
Organism: uncultured Candidatus Saccharibacteria bacterium; assembly: GCA_963716565.1. Taxonomy (GTDB): domain Bacteria; phylum Patescibacteriota; class Saccharimonadia; order Saccharimonadales; family CAIOMD01. The sequence continues at coordinate 453,092 of OY970318.1, read as the reverse complement.
CGCTATGTTGCAACTATGGCAGGGGAACACATTACCTCTAATGAACGAGGTAATGTATTACGATAAGCCGGCCTAAAGATATCTACCCGTAGTCAAAATTACAGATAACATCTATAATTGATAGTTAAATGGACAAATCAGACGTCACAAAATCGCCTACAGCCGACCAAGAAGAAAAAATATTAGATTTTTGGAAGAGTCACAAGGTATTTCAAAAAAGTATAGAAAACCGGGCCAGTGCCCCTGTTTTCAGCTTTTACGATGGTCCACCTTTTGCTAACGGTCAGCCTCATTTTGGGCATTCTTTAGTCACTGGCATTAAAGACGCCGTTGGGCGTTATAAAACTATGCGTGGCTATAAGGTTGAACGGCGTAATGGTTGGGATTGCCATGGTTTACCGGTCGAATTTGCTATAGAAAGACAATTTAATATTAGCGGTAAAAAACAAATTCTAGAACTTGGCCTAGATAAGTTTAATCAAGCCTGTCGCGACTCAGTTTTCAAGTATAAAACTGAGTGGGAATTATTCTTCGAAAGAATAGGTCGCTGGACGGACACCGAGCATTCTTATGCCACCATCGACACAAATTATACCGAAAGCGTCTGGTGGGTTTTAAGGCAGATACACGATAAAGGATTATTGTATAGAAGCTACAAAAGCATGCCCTATTGCCCTCGTTGTGAGACTCCCTTAAGCAATTTTGAAGTCAATGAAGGTTATCGTGATGATGTAAAAGATCCTAGCCTGTTCGTAAAGTTCAAATTAAAAGACGAGGATATATATTTATTAGGCTGGACAACTACGCCATGGAGCTTGCCCGGTAACGCGGCTATTGCCGTAAAAGGCGACGAAGTATATGTTCACGTTCTCTACATAGACGAAGATAGCATCCAAACTGCGCTAATTTTAGCCAAAGCCAGGCTAGATGTCTTGGAGGGCATAGATTACCAAGTCGTAAAAGAATTAAAAGGTTGCGAGCTGGTTGGCAGAGAGTATGAGCCGGTTCTAAAAGTGGCTGGTACAGACAAGCTGCCGGGTCGCGAAAATCTTTACAAAATTTGGGATGCCAATTTTGTTAGCATAGAAGACGGTACTGGCGTTTTGCACGTGGCGCCGGCTTTTGGTGAAGATGACTTACGGTTTGGTATTGAGCATAATATACCAGTTATTCAAACTGTTGATGCCAGCGGGCATATTAAAAGTGGAGTAGATTTAACCGAAATACACGGCCTATTCTTTAAGACTGCCGATAGACACATAATTGAACATTTAACCAAGCGCAATCTTGTATTTGCCGCCGAAGATATAAAACACACCTATCCCTTTTGCTATAGATGTGAAAGCCCATTATTGTATTATGCTATCTCTACCTGGTTTGTAAAAGTCCCTGATATTAAAGATAAACTTTTGACCAACGCCGAAACCATTAACTGGACGCCAGAACACATTAAAGATGGTCGTTTTGGAAAGTGGCTAGAAGGTGCGCGTGACTGGGCGATTAGTCGCAATCGTTATTGGGGAGCACCAATGCCAATTTGGGTGAACAAAGAAAATGAACAAGATTATTTAGTCGTTGGCAGCATAGAAGAACTGAAACAACTAGCAGTCGACAATGTGAAAGTAGACGATTTACACCGACCATACATAGATGATGTAATAATTACCAAAGATGGCAAGCAATATCAAAGGGTTGAGGAAGTTTTAGATTGTTGGTTTGAATCTGGCTCTATGCCTATTGCTCAGTGCCATTATCCTTTCGAAAACAAGGGTGAGTTCGAAAATTCTTTTCCAGCAGATTATGTAGGCGAAGGCCTGGATCAAACAAGATTGTGGTTTTATGTACAACATGTAATTGCAACTATACTGTTTGATAAGCCTGCCTATAAAAACGTGTTAGTAAATGGCATGATTATGGCCGCCGATGGCCAAAAATTAAGTAAACGCCTCAAAAATTACCCAGATATTAATGAAGTTTTCGATAACGAAGGGGCGGACTCTTTAAGACTATATCTTCTATCGAACTATCAGGCGATGGGTGCCGATTATGCTCGCTTTGATAGAAATAGCCTAAAACACATTAACCGTAACGTTTTAGATACCCTAGGCAATTCTTTAAGGTTCTTTAAGATGTACGCCGACATAGATAAATGGCCATACCCAAAAACAACCAGCGAACCAGAGTCGGCTAACGAGCTGGATAGATGGATAGTCGCTCGCCTAAACCAAACAGTGGCTACGGTCACAAAAGAAGCCGACGATTACAGATTGGCTTACGCTATAAATCCGGTTTTCGAGCTAATCGATGATTTATCTAATTGGTATATACGTCGTTCGCGCCGCCGTTTCTGGAAGAGTGATGACGATGCAGACAAGCTAAATGCTTATGCAACTTTGTACTACTGTTTAATGCGCATAAGTCAATTGTTAGCGCCTTGGGCGCCGTTTACGGCCGAGAAATTGTGGCAAGAACTATCTGCTGGCACCGATAATCCACAGTCTGTCCATTTAAGTGACTGGCCCGATGCTGGTAGCTACAGCGAGGAGACAATAACAGACATGAGCCTGGTTAGAGGCTACATTAATGAAGGACTCAACCAAAGAGCGGCGGCCAGCATAAAAGTAAGGCAACCATTGAAAGAAGTTAGAATCTGTCACCAAGGTACCCTAGGCCAAGGCTTAATTGAAATAATAAAAGAAGAACTAAATGTAAAAGATGTTGTTGTATCTAACACCGGTGATGAAGTTGTATTAGACACAACAATAACGGAAACTCTGAAATTAGAAGGTTTAATGCGCGACATCGTGCGCCAAGTACAAGAATCACGCAAAAAGTCAGGGTTGAAGGTTGATGATCGTATTGCTCTACTGCTAGATTCTAGCGATGAAGAGACACAAAGGGCTATAAGCGCACACAAAGACGTTATCTACAGCGAAACGCTAGCTGTTAGTGATGCAGTAGGGCAAGATGCGAAAGAGTACACGGTGTTAATAGACGGTAAAAACTTGGGTATTAAGCTACAGAAGGCCTGAAATATTTGCCAAAGAAGAGCCTATCTGTTAAGATAAAGCGGATAAATTTTGATAAGAAAGCATAAAAGATGAAAAAAGCTATTATTGTAACCGGCGGTAAACAATACCTAGTAAAAGAAGGTGATATTGTTGATATTGAACTAATAAAAGATAAAAAAGCTATAGAATTCCAACCCTTATTGGTTATAGATGGCGACAAGACATTAGTCGGTCAGCCTGTTGTTGAAGGTGCGAAGGTGGTCGCCGAAGTTGTTGAATCCATGGTAAAAGACGATAAGGTCCTATCTATTAGATTTGAAGCTAAAAAGAGAGTTAAAAAAGTACAAGGGCATCGCCAGCAAAAAACCAGAATCTCGATTAAAGAGATTAGTGTTAAATAATTGCGCGCTTAGAGTAAACGATATAAAATCTGGTTAGGCTAATGTTTATAAAATGATTGGGTGGGTCCTATAATCTATGAAAGTCATATCTAAGCACAACCTGGCGCGTTTTAAACAGGCGACGAGCAGAATTGTAAGTATTATTGGGATCTGCACCCTAGGTTTCTTGGCTACGGGAGTTACGGGTATTGTTGCAATTGCGGCTGCCGAGAATCTTTCTAAGTCCTTTTCTACCGAAGAAGAGATTGTATCGGGTAATCTGGTAAGTTTAAGCAAAGACGATGACAAAGAGGTTGTATTGGCCAGCAAGCAAAACAGTGAATACCTATTAGGGGTAGCTGTCGAATTGGGAGATTCGTTGCTAGCGGTTAATTCAGAAAGTAACAAAGTACAAGTTGCAATAAGCGGTCAAGCCATGGCTATAGTGACCAATCTTGCTGGCGATATCAGTACTGGCGACTTTATCGCCCAATCATCAATAAACGGTGTAGGTGCTAAAGCTCAGGATGGCGATAGGGTGATAGGCGTTGCCCAAGCAGCCTTTAGCCAGAATAGTGAAAATGCACAAGAAGAAACGGCCATAGATGATCAAGGCAGGACTATAGACGTTTATGTTGGTTATATTCCCATCCAAATTGGGGTAAATTCAATAACATCTAATGAAGATAACGATTTAAACGCAATAGAGAAGTGGGCTGCTAAAATTGCAGGCAAACCAGTTTCGGCTTTGCGCTTGACTGTGTGCGTGGCCATCGCAATAATTGGGCTTATATCTATAATAGTAATCGCTTATAGCTCTGTTAAAAGTTCTATCATTGCCGCTGGCCGTAATCCGCTGGCAAAATCCACAATTTATGGCTCTTTGGCCCAGGCTATGTCCATGACGGCTCTAATAGCAGTTATAGCGGTCGCGTCAATGTATCTTGTAATAACGCTATAGACATATCTTATTTAGTTTAATGCAATGATGTGTGGATAAAGCATATGCGCAATCTGTATTAGTTATAATTAATACAACGATTTCAACTGATGGTATCTATAATTATATGAACTTTTTAATCTGTACCGTTGTTGCTTAAACTACGTATAATTGGTTAAAATGCCCTCTTTCGAGGGTTATTTTATTGAACAAAAAAAGTGTATTTTTATCTTGTAATAGAGAGTAAATGCAGAGAAAATGTATACAGATTGTATGAGGGGTAAACAAACCAAAAGGCAAATGATATATAATTTGATCTCTTCGACTAAGGTGAAAGGGTAGGGCTGGCGGTGGATATTGATTATATCGAAGAACCAGTGAAAAACCCGCGCCCTACAACGGCGATGGCTTCAAAATTACCAGAACATCCTGTGCTGCGAGCGTCTGTTGTTGAGGCCAACCCTTCGAAAAAGAGAATGTGGCCTGTGTTATTTATTGTGCTTACCAGCTTGTTGGTAGTCTTATTGGTTGCTTTGGCTGGCAAGATGCGACAGGCTTCGCAGACCGGCCCTAGCCAAGACGGTGCTTACACTTTGTTATCCTTGCCAATTAATAGTTCTGGCACCGACCTTGCCTCCGCCCTAGGCCAAATCAGCCAACTAGACATCAATGGTAATCTTCGAGTTAACGGTTCGGTAGTAGTTACTCCCAGTGAAGCTCCAGCCAACCCTGTCATTGGCCAAATCTACGTCGACAACCAAACCAACCAGCTGTACTTCTACGATGGCGATGAATACCAGATGATCGTTACGGCCGGCAACAGCGGTGACGTCATTGACATCCCAGACATCAACATTCCGACTGTCAATGTATCGGGCTTTCTAACTAACGAAACCGATCCCAGTTGGTCAACAGCCAAGGCTAACTACTTCAATCTCAACCAGAACGAAGTAGTCACTGGCATTCCAGCCTTCAATGGTGGTACTGCTGGTTCATCAGCCCCATTTGGGGTAGATTCTAACTACAAGGTCACTAATCTTAACGCTGATCTACTAGATGGTTATGAGGCCAGTGATTTTGCTTTGGCTGGCTCAGGAAGTGGTAATTATATTCAAAACCAGAACACATCAGCCCAAACGGCCAATTTTTGGATAAGTGGTACGGGTATATTTGATACAGCTATAGGTGTTGGCACTAGCACTCCGAGCTATCCGCTAGATGTTAGGGTAAATAGTGATTCCTGGTACCGGGGGATTAGCTTTACGAACGCTTCCAATGGAACAAACGCTTTTGCGTCTATACAAGCGGTAAACGATACTGGTCGAATTATAGAAATAGGTCTTAGTTCTAGTGGTACCTCAAATCCATCAGCGGCTTTTATACGTGCCTCCTCGGCTACTACAAGCCTAAATATTCTTAATGGTTCATCTAGCCGACCGATGATTTTTGGAGCTGGCACTACAGGTCTTGTTACTGAATGGGGTAGGTTTGCGGCTGGCAACTTTGGCATTGGCGATACCTCTCCATTAGCCATGTTGACGGTTGGTAGCGGCGATTTATTCCAGGTAAATACTAGCGGTCAAATTGCTGCAGCTGCTGGCATAACTAGCTCTGGAACAATAACATTTTCTGCCCTTAACACCGCCGGCATGGTCACTAACACCGCGGCTGGAGTAATTGGTACCGTAGCTACTGTTCCACTGGCTAACGGTGGCACTAACGCTGACCTAACAGCCAGCAATGGTGGTATTGTCTGGACTAGCGCCACTCAAATGCAAGTATTATCTGGCACAGCTACCGCTGGACTGTGTTTATTGTCTGGCTCTAATACTACTCCTAGCTGGGATGTGTGCCCAGGTGGTGGCGTCCCCACCTCCCGAACTCTCAGCATTAACGGCACCAGCTATGATCTAACGGCTAACCGCAGCTGGAGTGTAGGGGACATGCTACTGGGTACTGCCCAAAGCGTTACTGCTCTAAAGACCTTCGACAACTCTATGCTGGCCATGAAAGGTACATCCACTGGCGTTACTACTATTGCTACGGCTAACACCTCAGCTAACAACTACACTCTAACCCTACCAGCCGCTACTGGCGTAGTAGCTTTAACTAGCGACTTACATAGTGCCGTCACCCTAGGTACCGCTAACGGACTGGGCTTAAGCACCCAACAACTCAGCTTAGCTCTAGCTTCGGCTGCTACCACTGGTGCTTTAAGCGACACCGATTGGAATATCTTCAATAACAAACAACCAGCTGGCAGCTACCTGACTGCCGAAGCCGACGACCTAGCTGACGTTACTGGTAGAGGGGCTAATACTTCTACAGCTTCCGCCTTCAATGGTGGCCTAACGGCTAGTAGCCTAACGGTTAACAACCTATCTACTGCTGGCATAGTCACTAACACGGCGGCTGGAGTAATTGGTACCGTAGCTACCGTAGACGTAGTTAACGGTGGTACTGGTGCCGCTACCTTCGCTCAATACGGCGTTCTGTACGGCAATACTACTAGCGCTATCCAAGCTACAGCCGCCGGTGCAACTGGCCAATGTCTAATTGGCACTACTGGAGCGGCACCTAGCTGGGGAGCTTGTGGAGTAGGTGGCAGTGGCATGAACTCCTTAACCCTAGCCGGTAGCAGTGGTACCCCCCAATCCATTACCGACACCGACACTATTACCATAGCTCAAGGTACTAACATCACTACCGTAGCTGGAGCTACTGACACCGTAACGATTAGCACTGTCGACAACCCAACTTTCGCCACATCCACAACTACCCCAACCGTTTACGGTTCAACAGCTGCTAATGGTACTCTAACCCTACAAGGCAACTCGGCTGTAGCTGGCAACACCCTAACTAACGCTAACTTACAGTTCAAGGTTGGTGACGCTGGTGCGACTACGGCTATGACTATTCTAAACAATGGTTATGTGGGAGTAGGAGCTACCAACCCCCAATCTCAGCTTGTTGTGACAGGAACTGGTCAAACTACTGGAGATTTTAATACAGCAGGGGCAATGGGAGGCGCTTTGCTATTAGATGGTGGTGCAGGAGGAGCAGTCGGAAACGGAGGGGCTATTGTTTTCAGTGCTGGTAGCCAACAGTGGAAATTTGCTGCAATTAAAGGATACGTCACCGACGGCAGTAGTAACACCAGGGGGGATATTATCTTTTCTACTCGACGCAACGTAACGGATTCAACCCTTACGGAATCGATGAGAATATTAAGTAGCGGTAATGTTGGTATCGGCGACTCTTCATCCGACCAAAGACTAGAAGTTATGAGTGCTACGGCGGCTAATACCCAGTTGACAGTTTCCAACATCAATGCCGGTAGCTATGATGCCCAAATCGGCTTTGAGCTGGCCGATGGCACAAATACTTTTACGCTTGGTGTAGATGATAGCGATAGTGATAAATTCAAAATCTCTACCACTGCATTAGGTACTAATGACAGGCTAGTAATAGATAGTAGTGGGAATATTGGTATCAGTGGCAATACAGCCCCAAGGCAGAATTTAAGTGTTGGTAGCTATTTAGATATTTACTCGGGTGGTGTTAACTCGCCGACTGTTCCATCAATAAGAGGAGTCGCGACAAATAATTTAGTTCTTAATCCTTATAGTACTGGTTCCGTCTACCTTAGTTACGATGCTGGTACGGGGGGGGTTTTGTTTGGCAATGGTGCATCCGTTGTTACTGGTAGGGTGAACTCATCTGGTTATGCGACTCTTGGCTCTGCTTCTGACCTAGCCGGTAGTAGCTATGCTTTATATTCAAACGCTAAACCCGCCTATTTGAACGGCGATGGAACATATTCAGCTTTTATGATGAATGGCAATGTTGGTATTGGCACTACGGCTCCAACTTTTCGTCTTTCAGTTGTGCAACCCGGGCAAAGCATAGAAAGTTCTCCAGCTCTTATAAGTCAAGCACAAATGGACTCAGCCATTTCTGTGCAGGGTTCCGGTCAAGCATATTTTATGGGTAGGGACGTAACAAATGATATAGAGTTTGTTATGGGTGTTTCGGGTGGTAGTAGTAGTGTTTTTGCTGGATCTATGACGTCACATGATTTTCATCTTAGAACCAACAACGTAAATAGATTAAGCGTCATGAATACCAGTGGCTATGTTGGGATAGGGACGACAGCCCCGAGTTCTTTGCTAGAGTTGTCGAGTGATGCTGACCTAAAAATGACACTTAGTAGTTATGGCACATCAAGCGGTTCTGCGTTTGTTGCAAGAAGGGCAAGGGGAACTGCCGCTTCGCCGACTGCCGTCCTGGCTGATGATCAGCTCGGTGGCCTTGCAGGTTCCGGCTATGGGGTGTCAACTTGGGGAACGGAAACTGCTGCCGCAATTAAAATGTTTGCAGCAGAAAACTTCACCGAGTCGGCTAGGGGCTCATATTTTACATTTTCTACCACTGCAATTGGTGCTACAGCAAAATCAGAGCGCTTGCGAATTGATAGTTCCGGTAATGTGGGCATCGGCACTACTAACCCAACTGGTATTTTCGAAGTTATGAAAGCTGGTGCTGGCAGAACGAGGGGGGCCTTGCTGGTGAATGATAAAGACGTAACCATAGGGCAGCTTTCGTCTACTGCAAGCGACGGAACAATTCTAAATGTGGTGAATAGACTTGGGGCTTCTTACTTTAACGTTAACACAATAACTGGAACTAGCTATTTTACTGGGAATGTAGGCGTTAACACTACTACGCCTTTGACCAAACTTGATGTTGCTGGATCTGGTCGTTTTACTGGTGCAGCTACAAGTGTTTTAACGGGTAGTATTGATCCAACTGCTTCTACCACCGTAACAGGCGTAGGTACCTTATTTACTACCGAACTAGTAGTTGGTGATCGAATAACCGTAACTGGCGAAACCAGAACAGTCACCGCCATTGCTTCTAACACCAGTTTAACTGTAAATACTGCCTTTAGTGATAATGCCAACGACGCTAGCCCGGATAAACTGCCAGCCATTCTAATTGCTAGGGATTCTAGCAACGCAGTTGCATTGGTAGTTAATGACCTAGGTAATGTTGGCATAGGCACTGCTAGCCCTTCTTATAGACTTAATGTTAGCGATCAAGTTGCTGCATCTGGTCCAACTGTTGGTATTGGGGTTACGCAGACTCAAGTTAATACTGCCGATACAGCAGATATGTCATTAGTGGTAGCCCGTACCTTGACGGCTAGCTCCGCATCCAATCAAGCAGTGTTTAGAAACTCTCGTTTTATTGTTGGTAATAATCTAACTGGTGGCGGTGCAATTTCTAGTATGCGAGGCATAGAAGTATACACTAACACTAGTGCTAGTACGGCTACCACCGAACTAGTACCGCTGTACATTTATCAAGGAACTGTTGCTGGCACGGTGACGACTGGGAAGGGAATTTATATTGATGGCGTACAAGCTAACACCAATAAAGTTGGCATAAATATTAATTCGCTTGCTGGCGCGACCAACAACACGTATTTGTTAATGGGCACATCAACGGCACCAAGCGGCAGCTTTGGCATTTACAATAGCTCAGCTAACAATAACTACTTCGCTGGTAATATTGGTATTGGGGCAAGTAGCCCGGATAGTAAATTGACGCTTTCTGGTACAGACTCAAGTGCAGCAGCTGGACCTCATATTAAGATATTCACATCCGCCGACACCTATCCGCTTTATCAACAGCTTAATCAGTCGCATGACAACATGGCTATGGCGTTCGATTCGTATTTTAACGGTACAAACTGGATTAGTTCTGATGCTGGTTCTAACTACCAACTTCAAAAAAATAGCGATTACTTTAGTCTTTTGTATAGCTCAGGCGTAGCCGCTGGCTCAACAGTGTCGTCGTGGAATGTAGGCTTTAGGGTGACTACTGCTGGTTACCTTGGCATCGGCGACATCTCTCCTGACCAAAAGCTAGAAGTAATGAACACTGGCACGGCCTTAACTCAGATAACAGTATCTAATACTAACGCTGGTGATTACGATAGCCAAATTGGCTTTGAGCTAACTGACGGCACGAACCTATTTACTATGGGTGTAGACGACAGTGATAGTGATAAGTTCAAGATCTCTACTACGGGATTAGGCACTAATGACAGGCTGGTGATTGATAGTAGCGGAAACATGGGGATAGGAACAGGCAGCCCAATAACAACGTTAGGGCGTTCATTGCACGTCTATAATACTGCAAACACAGGAGACGTTGCTTCTAACGCAACAGTTGTGGTTGAAAGTGTTAATAGAAATGCGAGCTATCTTGCAGTGATATCATCTACGGGAACGTCTAGTTGGCTTGCGTATGATAGTGGTCTTAGCACGATATATGGCGGAGTTTATGTAAGCACAAACAGCGGATCACCGTATACGGCAATATATTCAAATAACGCAGAACGACTTCGCGTTAATTCTGCCGGTAATCTGGGTATCTCCAACACCTCCCCAGGCTATCTGTTACATGTTGGCAGTGCTTCAGTAGCCGATGGCACTGCCGTAGCCCGCTTTGAAAACGCTGGTGGCACCTGTACGGTTACCCCCAATACGGCTGGCGGTATAACCTGTACTTCCGACGAAAGACTCAAGAAAGACATCACAACCTATGGTGATGCCCTAAATCAGATACTAGGCCTTAGAACAGTGTCTTACCACATGCTAGCCGATGCCGAGACTGACACCTTACACGTTGGCTTCATCGCTCAAGAGTACGAACAACTCTTCCCAGACTTAGTCTATACCGACGCCCAGGGCATTAAGTCTATCTCTTACGCTGGTCTAACCCCATACTTAGCTACCGCTATTCAACAACAACAACAAACCATAGAAGAACTAAGTAGCAGAGTGGCTACTCTAAGCAGCAATCTACAATACAACTCTGATCTTAATCTAACTACTATCACCGGTAACTTAACCGTAACGGGTAATGTTCAGGTGGCTAACTTGAGTGTTAATGGGCATATCATCTCCGCTGGTGAGACGCCTACAATAGTAGCTGGTGTCGCCGCCGGCGAAGGAGCCGTAACCGAAGTACTAGGCAATGACACCAGCGGAACCATAACAATTACTACGGGCAAGAATGTATTGGCCGATAAATTGGTAGAGTTGATATTTAATAGACCATTTGGCAAGCAGCCAAGAGTTATATTAACGGCAGGTGATGCCAATGCCGCCGAATTGAACATCTTTAGAGGTGCTTCATCAGACGGCTTTACTATTAACCTCACACAATTGCCACAAGAAAATACTACCTACATCTTTGATTACGTAGTAATTGAATAAAATAAAATTTTAGTTGTGGATAAGTATTGAGTAGCGCTAGCAGCTGTATTGGTAATTACAACATATTTCTAGTTATAAAGATGGGGCATAGCGCAACCCCCTGTCTTAACTGTAGTATTAATGACTACTATTTGTACTGTGAGACAACCGTATTTTACCAAGCTTCGAATGAATACTTTTTTTACATTTTATGTCTTGAAGTTCAGAGGTAGTGGGCCCACAATAGCCTTAGTTTGTCCAAAACAGTAAAAAGCAAATCAAGACAAACCGTACTAAACAAAAATAAAACCAAAGGTATGACAAGGCAAAAAAACACCAGCCAAATTGTTAAGTGCACCCTCGCTAAGATGAGTTCGGTGCTTTTTGTGGTTTTTGGTAGCAGGGCTTCTTTATCCTCAGGCCTAACTAAGAGGGGAATGTAGGCATGAACCCAGACATTACGCCAACCCCAACTCCACCAACCATCAGCCCCATGTCAGACGGCATTGTTGTGCCCCAGCCCAGCGTGCTAGAAAACAGCACCACCTCCCCAGTAGCACCAGTAACACCAGCCCCATCACAACCTTATCCCGGCTACCAATCTAAAAAGCGCCGAACCTGGATGATGGTTTATGGTTTGCTGACCTGTTTGTTAATCATCATTCTAGTTGCCATATTCAGCCAGTTACGAAAGCCCCCAACAGGGGATACAGCTCAAGGCGATACCTACACCCTGGTGTCTTTGTCGCTTGACGGTTCTGGTATTGACCTTAACTCCTTGCTTGGCCAAATTAGCCGACTAGACATTAACGGCCACCTCCAGGTCAATGGTTCAGTCGTAATCACTCCCGGCGATGCTCCAACCAGTCCTAGCATTGGCCAAATCTACGTCGACAACCAAACCAACCAGCTGTACTTCTACGATGGCGATGAATACCAAATGATCGTTACAACTGGCAATAGCGGTGATGTAATTGATGTCCCAAACATCAACCTGTCTGGCTATCTAACTGCCGAAACCGATCCTATTTGGTCGGCTGCCAGCAATAACTACTTCAATCTCAACCAGAATGAAACTGTTACTGGCAACCCATCATTCACTAGTGGCCTAACTACTACTAGCCTAACCGTCAACAACCTGTTTACCGCCGGCATAGTTACTAACACCGCTGCCGGTGTACTGGGTACGGTAGCTACTGTTCCACTGGCTAATGGCGGTACTAACGCCAACCTAACAGCTAGCAATGGCGGTATTGTTTGGACTAACGCTACCCAAATGCAGGTACTAGCCGGTACTGGCACAGCTGGACTATGTTTGTTGTCTGGTTCTAACGCCACTCCCACTTGGGGAGCCTGTGCTGGCGGAGCTAGTATGTTTAACCCTATGTCCACCCTGGGCGACCTCATCTACGGCGGCCTAGCTGGCACACCAACTAGACTAGGCGGCAACACTACCACCGATACTTACGTTCTAACTTCCATAGGCGATGGTATTAACACTAACATTCCTAGTTGGTCAGCCCTTTCACTTGGTGGCCTAGGTGGTGTTCCCACTTCCCGAACCCTCAGTATTAACGGTACCAGCTATGACTTGAGTGCTAACCGCAGCTGGAGTGTAGGGGATATGCTACTTGGTACTGCCCAAAGCGTTACCGCTCTCAAGACCTTCGACAACTCTATGTTAGCCATGAAAGGTACTTCCACTGGCGTTACTACTATTGCTACGGCTAACACCTCAGCTAACAACTACACTCTAACCCTACCAGCCGCTACTGGCGTAGTAGCTTTAACTAGCGACTTACATAGTGCCGTCACCCTAGGTACCGCTAACGGACTGGGCTTAAGCACCCAACAACTCAGCTTAGCTCTAGCTTCGGCTGCTACCACTGGTGCTTTAAGCGACACCGATTGGAATATCTTCAATAACAAACAACCAGCTGGCAGCTACCTGACTGCCGAAGCCGACGACCTAGCTGACGTTACTGGTAGAGGGGCTAATACTTCTACAGCTTCCGCCTTCAATGGTGGCCTAACGGCTAGTAGCCTAACGGTTAACAACCTATCTACTGCTGGCATAGTCACTAACACGGCGGCTGGAGTAATTGGTACCGTAGCTACCGTAGACGTAGTTAACGGTGGTACTGGTGCCGCTACCTTCGCTCAATACGGCGTTCTGTACGGCAATACTACTAGCGCTATCCAAGCTACAGCCGCTGGTGCGACTGGCCAATGTCTAATTGGCACTACTGGAGCCGCACCTAGCTGGGGAGCTTGTGGAGTAGGTGGCAGTGGCATGAACTCCTTAACCCTAGCCGGTAGCAGTGGCACCCCCCAATCTATTACCGACACTGACACTATTACCATAGCTCAAGGTACTAACATCACTACCGTAGCTGGAGCTACTGACACTGTAACGATTAGCACTGTCGACAACCCAACTTTCGCCACATCCACAACTACCCCAACCGTTTACGGCTCAACAGCCGCTAACGGTACTCTAACCCTGCAAGGCAACTCGGCGGTAGCTGGTAATACTGCTACAAACGCTAACTTGGTATTCAAAGTTGGTGACGCTGGTGCGACTACGGCTATGACTATACGGAACAATGGCTATGTGGGGGTAGGGACGGCGGCACCGGCCACCCAGCTAGAGGTGTCTGGAACTGGGGCAAATGTAGGATCTACAGTAAATGCCCCATTGGGCTACTCTGCTACGCAATATTTCGCCGAAAACGGAGCCAATAAGTGGCACAATGAATCGGCGCCTGGGGGAGCCAGCTTCTCGATTGTAGAAAGCAGCATCGCCACTCAAAGAATGACAGTACTAGTTACCAGCGGCAATGTGGGCATTAGTAATTCTTCGCCCGACCAAAAGCTGGAAGTTATGAGTGCCACGGCGGCTAATACCCAGATTACGGTGTCTAATACCAATGCTGGTAGCTATGATAGCCAATTTGGCTTTGAACTAGCTGATGGCACTAACGCTTTTACCATTGGTGTAGACGATAGCGATACCGATAAATTCAAGATCTCGACCACTGCGCTAGGTACGAATGACAGGTTGGTAGTGATTAGTACTGGTAGTATAGGTATTGGCGACACCTCGCCCTTGGCTTTATTAACTGTTGGTAGCGGCGATCTGTTTAGGGTTAATACAAGTGGTCAAATTGCTACAGCGGCCGGCATTACATCTTCTGGTACGATTACTCTTAGCGGACTCTCTACGTCTGGCGTTGTCACCAACACAGCTGCTGGGGTGTTAGGCACTGTGGCTGCTGTGGGCGTGGCTAACGGTGGTACCGGCGAGACTACTTTAACCCAATATGGTGTGTTGTACGGTAGGGGTATTAATGCCGTGGGTGCCACGAGCGCCGGAATAACAGGGCAATGTTTTATAGCCGTAACCGGTGCTGCTCCCGCTTGGGGTTCCTGTGCGGGCGCTGGTGCCGGCATGACCGTGCTAACCCTAGCCGGTAGCAGTGGTACCCCCCAATCTATTACCGACACTGACACTATTACCATAGCTCAAGGTACTAACATCACTACCGTAGCCGGAGCTACTGACACCGTAACGATTAGCACTGTAGCCAACCCAGTCTTTGCTACTTCTACTACCACGCCAACCGTCTACGGTTCAACAGCTGCTAACGGTACTTTAGTTCTACAAGGTACTACGTCTGGCGGCAACACCCTGACTAACGCCAACTTACAATTCAAAGTCGGCGACGCCGGTGCGACTACGGCTATGACTATATTGAACAATGGTTATGTGGGAGTAGGAATAGCTGCCCCAACGGCTCGTTTGCAAGTGGCTGCCGCTACTACATCAGAGGCTTCATTAAACGTGACGGCTTCAGCTGGCGGTGTTAACCCAGCTGCTCCTAATAGTGGTGATTTATGGTGGAATGGCACCAACCTGTACTTTTATAACGGGACTATTAATACAGATTTGCTGGCGGGAATTACCGAAAATAATATTGACTTACAATTATATACCCCCGGCACCCAACAAGTTGGCCACATGAACATATCTGGCACCGGCATACTGGGCACCAGCTTGTTAACTCCGCTGCTAGACGCCAATACGGCTGCCGCTCTAAACATTGGTACTACCAACGCTACCCAGATAAACCTCAACCAAGACACCTTTGTAAATGGCAATGCTACAGTTGAGTCCGATGCCAACTCGGCCTTTGTTGTCCAGAACAGCTCTAACGTTGGCCTACTAAACGCCGACACTACTAATATGCAAGTAACTGTTACTAACGAAGATTCCTTTGATAGTTATATGAGTAGTGTGGTGGTGTGGGGAGATAGGGTATACGATGGCTTTAAAAGCGAAAGAGGTCACTCGGTTGTTCAAACTGCCGACGGCGGTTACGCCGTTACCGGTTATACAGAATATTTTGCTGCGGGCTATCCTGATTCTAATAATGCGCTTATAGCCAAATATGATAGTAACTTAAATCTGCAATGGGATAGAACTTGGGGTGGTACGAGATCAGATATAGGGTATTCTATAATACAAACTAGTGACGGCGGTTACGTAATAACCGGAGAGAGCGGAAGTTTTGAAGTTACTACTTGTAGTTCCTACTCCCCTGGCAATTGTGAAGATATGTTTATTGCTAAATATGATGGTAGTGGTAATTTGTTATGGGATGCAATATGGGCTGGCGATGGTGACCAGCATCAAGAAAGGGGCTTTAGTGTTTTTGAAACTGTCGACGGTGATTATATGGTTGGTGGTCAAACTAATAGCTTTTATGCCGGTACCAGCTACAGTAACTATTTTCTGGCTAATTACGACAGCAGTGGCAATCTTTTGTGGACTAAAACGTACGGTGATAGTGATCTGAGTTTTGGCTATAAAACAAAGATGGCTCAGACTTCTGACGGTGGTTATTTAATCACGGGTAGCGGCGATGGTAGTGGCGGTGGCTGGGCCATGTTTTTTATGAAGATTGATGCCAGTGGCAATCTTTTGCTATCCAGGCAGTGGGACAGCGGAGGATATACGTACGAATACGGTAGTTCCATAATTGAAACGGCTGATGGGGGCTATGCTATTACCGGCACAACAGATGTAAACGATGATGTATATGGCGCTGACGATGACATGTTCATAGCTAAATTTGATAGCAGTGGCAATCTGATGTGGGATAGGACTTTAAGCAGTCCCTATAACGACATCGACGAAAGCAATGCAATTGTTCAAACTGCCGATGGTGGCTATGTTATAGCGGGCACCATGCTGAATTCTACCTCTGATTACGAGCTGTCGCTAGCCAAATTTGATAGCAGCGGCAATTTCTTGTGGGTAGAAAACTTTGTAACTACGGGCCTCCCATACGATTGGGGCATAGGATGGGATATGGTTAAGATTACTAGTGGCGGCTTTATGGTTGTTGGTGACAGCCAGCCCATTGATCTTAATATTAATATGATTTTAGCCAAATTCGATTTTCAGGGTAATATTGTTGGTTGTGGTGCGCATTGTTACACTCCAAGCGTAACAATTCGCGACCCCAGCATGAGTGCCTATAGCCCAGCGTATATCACAACGAGCCAAACAGCTATAGTTGCGAATCCTGCTGCTACGACTAGTGACCCATCGGCCTACTCCGTTTCTATCGCAGGCGGTTACCAGATTGATGCGCTACGTGTTAAAGGTGTCTTAGAAGTAGCATCAGGATTACCTCCGGTCGGAGGTGGCGGTATGATGATGGCGGGGTTTGAAATGGCAACATTAGACGATCCAGGCCTTCCACTCCTCACCGTTGGCGAAACCACCACAACCGTAGGCAACGACTTGGTCGTTAATGGTACTGCAACCATGAATGACTATCTGGTAGTTAATGGCCCTGCAACAATTTATGGCTATCTGTCTGCCACTGCTGGGCCTAGCACGCAGGGCAGTATATTTATTGATAACACTAATGCCCAAATGCAATTCGGCCCGGCCGGAACCGGCAATCATTCATTCCAGCTATGGAAGGGTGGCACGTTATTCAATATAACCGGAGAAGATCTTGCCAGTCCAATGATGGAATTTGACTCGGGAAGCCCCACGCCTCATTACTACATGGATCACGTACCCAGTGGCTCGAGTGGTTATTACATGTGCTGGGAAACCACTAACTACGAAATAACCCGTGGCGCCAGTTGCTCGTTGTCGTCTATCAAGTACAAAGAAAACGTTCAAAATCTAGATAGTGCCTTGTCGGCCATAGATCAGTTAAGACCGGTCAGTTTTGACTGGAAGGCGTCTAGCAATACTTTGGCTGCCGATGGCGGGATACACGACTACGGACTAATTGCCGAAGAAGTAAACGAACTATTCCCAGAAATAGTCGGCTGGAAAAATGGAGAGATAAATAACATCAAGTATGAAGGTCTTATTCCGATAGTTATTAAGGGCATCCAAGAACAACAGGCAGAAATTGCTGTAAACACTAGTCAGATAGATGATTTAAATACCGAAATATCATTAGTATCAGAAGGTCTAGCCACGGTTCAGAGCTTATTAAGCGCCTCCGGTGATGTTGAGCTAAATCACTTACAAGTTAATACAGTTAACGTAGCTAGTCTAACCGTTACCGACCAAGCTATCTTTGAAGGCTCAGTAGTAGTTAAAGACAATCTAAGTGTGGGCAATATTACTGTAAACGGTCACATTATCTCGGCTGGTGATACGCCAACCGTTACTCCAGGTATCGCCGCTGGAGAGGGAGCTATAACTGAAGTGATGGGCAATGATACAGGCGGAACGATTACCGTTACAACGGGGGAGGGTACTACGACTAACGATTTGGTGGAGCTTGTTTTTAGCAAACCATTTAGCAGACAACCCAGGGTAGTACTAACTCCAAGCAATATTGAAACGTCTGATTTGCTTTACTACGCCGACGGAACAGTGGACAAATTCTTGATACGTCTTATAGAGCAATCGCCGCTAGAGCAAGTTACGTACGAGTTTAACTACTTTATAATTGAGTAAGAAAAACATAAACAAGCTGTGGATAAATAATTTGTTTTTTGGAATCTGTAATAATTATTACAACAAAAAACAAAAGGCCTAAGCTAGAAAGTTTTACTATCAATGTCTGTAATGTAGTATTAAAGACTACTATTCAGCACTAAAAACATTAGTTTTTTACCAAACTTTTACTGAACACATAATTTGCATTTTCTATCTTGAATTGAGAGGGTAGTGGGCCCACAATAGCCTTAGTTTGTCCAAAACAGTAAAAAGCAAATCAAGACAAACCGTACTAAACAAAAATAAAACCAAAGGTATGACAAGGCAAAAAAACACCAGCCAAATTGTTAAGTGCACCCTCGCTAAGATGAGTTCGGTGCTTTTTGTGGTTTTTGGTAGCAGGGCTTCTTTATCCTCAGGCCTAACTAAGAGGGGAATGTAGGCATGAACCCAGACATTACGCCAACCCCAACTCCACCAACCATCAGCCCCATGTCAGACGGCATTGTTGTGCCCCAGCCCAGCGTGCTAGAAAACAGCACCACCTCCCCAGTAGCACCAGTAACACCAGCCCCATCACAACCTTATCCCGGCTACCAATCTAAAAAGCGCCGAACCTGGATGATGGTTTATGGTTTGCTGACCTGTTTGTTAATCATCATTCTAGTTGCCATATTCAGCCAGTTACGAAAGCCCCCAACAGGGGATACAGCTCAAGGCGATACCTACACCCTGGTGTCTTTGTCGCTTGACGGTTCTGGTATTGACCTTAACTCCTTGCTTGGCCAAATTAGCCGACTAGACATTAACGGCCACCTCCAGGTCAATGGTTCAGTCGTAATCACTCCCGGCGATGCTCCAACCAGTCCTAGCATTGGCCAAATCTACGTCGACAACCAAACCAACCAGCTGTACTTCTACGATGGCGATGAATACCAAATGATCGTTACAACTGGCAATAGCGGTGATGTAATTGATGTCCCAAACATCAACCTGTCTGGCTATCTAACTGCCGAAACCGATCCTATTTGGTCGGCTGCCAGCAATAACTACTTCAATCTCAACCAGAATGAAACTGTTACTGGCAACCCATCATTCACTAGTGGCCTAACTACTACTAGCCTAACCGTCAACAACCTGTTTACCGCCGGCATAGTTACTAACACCGCTGCCGGTGTACTGGGTACGGTAGCTACTGTTCCACTGGCTAATGGCGGTACTAACGCCAACCTAACAGCTAGCAATGGCGGTATTGTTTGGACTAACGCTACCCAAATGCAGGTACTAGCCGGTACTGGCACAGCTGGACTATGTTTGTTGTCTGGTTCTAACGCCACTCCCACTTGGGGAGCCTGTGCTGGCGGAGCTAGTATGTTTAACCCTATGTCCACCCTGGGCGACCTCATCTACGGCGGCCTAGCTGGCACACCAACTAGACTAGGCGGCAACACTACCACCGATACTTACGTTCTAACTTCCATAGGCGATGGTATTAACACTAACATTCCTAGTTGGTCAGCCCTTTCACTTGGTGGCCTAGGTGGTGTTCCCACTTCCCGAACCCTCAGTATTAACGGTACCAGCTATGACTTGAGTGCTAACCGCAGCTGGAGTGTAGGGGATATGCTACTTGGTACTGCCCAAAGCGTTACCGCTCTCAAGACCTTCGACAACTCTATGTTAGCCATGAAAGGTACTTCCACTGGCGTTACTACTATTGCTACCGCTAACACCTCAGCTAACAACTACGCTCTAACCCTACCAGCCGCTACTGGCGTAGTAGCTTTAACTAGCGACTTACATAGTGCCGTCACCCTAGGTACCGCTAACGGACTGGGCTTAAGCACCCAACAACTCAGCTTAGCTCTAGCTTCGGCTGCTACCACTGGTGCTTTAAGCGACACCGATTGGAATATCTTCAATAACAAACAACCAGCTGGCAGCTACCTGACTGCCGAAGCCGACGACCTAGCTGACGTTACTGGTAGAGGGGCTAATACTTCTACAGCTTCCGCTTTCAATGGCGGCTTAACGGCTAGTAGCCTAACCGTCAATGGCCTATCTACTGCTGGGATAGTCACTAACACCGCAGCTGGGGTCATTGGTACAGTGGCTACTGTAGATGTATCCAACGGTGGTACTGGTGCCGCTACCTTCACTCAATACGGCGTTCTGTACGGTAACACTACTAGCGCTATCCAAGCTACAGCCGCTGGTGCGACTGGCCAATGTCTAATTGGCACTACTGGAGCCGCGCCTAGTTGGGGAGCTTGTGGAGTAGGTGGCAGTGGCATGAACTCCTTAACCCTAGCCGGTAGCAGTGGCACCCCCCAATCTATTACCGACACTGACACTATTACCATAGCTCAAGGTACTAACATCACTACCGTAGCTGGAGCTACTGACACTGTAACGATTAGCACTGTCGACAACCCAACTTTCGCCACATCCACAACTACCCCAACCGTTTACGGTTCAACAGCTGCTAACGGTACTTTAGTTCTACAAGGTACTACGTCTGGCGGTAACACCCTAACCAACGCCAACCTACAATTCAAAGTCGGTAACGCTGGCGTCACTACGGCTATGACCATCCTAAACAATGGTTATGTAGGAGTAGGGACGGCGGCACCGGCCACCCAGCTAGAGGTGTCGGCGGTTGGGGCAAATGCGGCCTTTACAATTGATACTCCATTAGGCTGGTACGCCATGCAATATTTCGCCGAAAACGGAGCCAATAAGTGGCACTATGAATCAGCTCCGAGCGGGGCTAGTTTCTCAATAGTAGAGAGCGGAATAGCCCAAAGGATGACGATAATAGGCACCAGCGGCAATGTTGGCATCGGCGATTCTTCGCCCGACCAAAAACTAGAAGTTATGAGTGCCACGGCGGCCAATACCCAGATTACGGTGTCTAATACTAATGCTGGCGACTATGATGCTCAGATTGGCTTTGAACTAGCGGATGGCACCAATTTATTTACTGTCGGCGTAGATGATAGTGACAGTGATAAATTTAAGATTTCTACTACGGGTTTGGGAACTAATGACAGGCTAGTTGTAGACAGCAGTGGCAATGTGGGCATCGGCGACGCTTCGCCTTTGGCCTTACTAACTGTTGGTAGCGGCGATTTATTCCAGGTAAATACTAGCGGTCAAATTGCTGCAGCTGCTGGCATTACTAGTTCTGGAACAATAACATTTTCTGCCCTTAACACTGCCGGCATAGTCACTAATACAGCTGCTGGTGTACTGGGCACAACTAGCACGGTTGGTGTTAGTTTGGGCGGTACTGGTGCAACCACCTTAACTCAATATGGCGTACTTTACGGTAACGGTACCAGCGCAGTTGCTGCTACGGCTGCCGGCACTACTGGCCAATGCCTAGTCAGCAATACTAGTGCGGCTCCTAGCTGGGGCTCATGCCTTGGCGCCGGCGGTGGTATAACTTCCTTAACCCTAGCCGGTAGCAGTGGTACCCCCCAATCTATTACCGACACTGACACTATTACCATAGCTCAAGGTACTAACATCACTACCGTAGCCGGAGCTACTGACACCGTAACGATTAGCACTGTAGCCAACCCAGTCTTTGCTACTTCTACTACCACGCCAACCGTCTACGGTTCAACAGCTGCTAACGGTACTTTAGTTCTACAAGGTACTACGTCTGGCGGCAACACCCTGACTAACGCCAACTTACAATTCAAAGTCGGCGACGCCGGTGCGACTACGGCTATGACTATATTGAACAATGGTTATGTGGGAGTAGGAATAGCTGCCCCAACGGCTCGTTTGCAAGTGGCTGCCGCTACTACATCAGAGGCTTCATTAAACGTGACGGCTTCAGCTGGCGGTGTTAACCCAGCTGCTCCTAATAGTGGTGATTTATGGTGGAATGGCACCAACCTGTACTTTTATAACGGGACTATTAATAAGGATTTGTTAGAGGGAGCTGGTGGTGGTAGCAATGTTGAGCTGCAAGCGAGCACTCCCGGCACCCAACAAGTTGGCCACATGAACATATCTGGCACCGGCATACTGGGCACCAGCTTGTTAACTCCGCTGCTAGACGCCAATACGGCTGCCGCTCTAAACATTGGTACTACCAACGCTACCCAGATAAACCTCAACCAAGACACCTTTGTAAATGGCAATGCTACAGTTGAGTCCGATGCCAACTCGGCCTTTGTTGTCCAGAACAGCTCTAACGTTGGCCTACTAAACGCCGACACTACTAATATGCAAGTAACTGTTACTAACGAAGATTCCTTTGATAGTTATATGAGTAGTGTGGTGGTGTGGGGGGATTACAATAGTTATGATGCCGATTATGGTCATACTGTGGTACAAACTGCTGACGGTGGCTATGCAGTAACTGGTTACACCAGCAGCTATGGCAGCGGTAGCGAAGACATGGTCATACTTAAATATGACAGTGATCTTAATTTATCTTGGGCTAAGACTTGGGGCGGAGCAAACAGCGATATTGGTCAATCAATAGTTCAAACTGCTGACGGTGGTTACGTAGTAAGTGGTTATACCAGAAGTTACGGCAGTGGTTATTATGATGCGTTCGTTGCTAAATACGACAGCAGCGGCAATCTTTCTTGGGATGTACTTTGGGGTGGTACCGAGTATGATGGTGGTGATTCGATAGTTCAAACCGCTGACGGCGGATATGCACTCACTGGCGATACTTGCAGTTATAGTGTAAATTGTGATGCATTCATTGCTAAATACGATGGTGGTGGCAATCTTTCTTGGGACCTAATTTGGGGCGGTACCGAATATGATGATAGCGCCTCAATAATCCAGACTGCTGATAGTGGCTATGCCATAACTGGCGAAACCGATAGTTATGGCAGCGGTGATGAAGAAGCCTACATAGCCAAGTTCGATGGTAGTGG
This sequence comes from uncultured Candidatus Saccharibacteria bacterium, assembly GCA_963716565.1. Taxonomy (GTDB): domain Bacteria; phylum Patescibacteriota; class Saccharimonadia; order Saccharimonadales; family CAIOMD01. The sequence continues at coordinate 429,601 of OY970318.1, read as the reverse complement.
CAATCTTTCTTGGAGTACCATCTGGGGAGGTTCTGGATTCGATTATGGGTATCAAGTCGTTCAGGCTGCTGATGGCGGCTACGCCATAACTGGCTATACCGAATTAGAAGATAGCGATGGAGATATGTTTATAGCCAAGTTCGACGGCAGTGGTAACATTTCTTGGGATAAAACTTGGGACGGAGGAATCGGAGACTATGATGAAGGGTACTCTTTGACGCAGACTGATGATGGTGGCGGCGCGTTTGGATTTGCCGTTACGGGTGTTACTTATAATACTAGCGGCGACTCCTATATAGCTAAGTTTGATGGCAGTGGCAATCTTTCTTGGGATACAACCTTTGGCGGCGGCGGATACGAAACGACTTATTATATAATTCAAACTGCCGATGGTGGTTATGCAATTACGGGTGGCACTGATAGTTTTGACAACAACTATAACTACAATATCTTCTTAGCTAAGCTCGATTCTCAAGGCGATATCGTTGGCTGTGGTCTTTATTGTGGCAGCCCAACTGCCACCGTCAGCGATCCCTCGGCTAGTACTAGTAGTCCTTCAGCTAGCACTAGTGACCCCACGGCTATCGCTGGCGGTCCTGCTGCTGCAACTAGCGACCCATCAGCTGAATTTGCATCAACAATCATAGGTGATTATTCAAGTAATGCTTTACGCGTTAAAGGTGTTCTAGAAGTAGTAGATGCTTTTGGCACCCCACTTCTCACCGTTGGCGAAACCACCACAACCGTAGGCAACGACTTGGTCGTTAATGGTACTGCAACCATGAATGACTATCTGGTAGTTAATGGCCCTGCAACAATTTATGGCTATCTGTCTGCCACTGCTGGGCTTAGTACTCAGGGCAGTATATTTATTGATGACACTAATGCCCAAATGCAATTCGGCCCGGCCGGAACCGGCAATCATTCATTCCAGCTATGGAAGGGTGGCACGTTATTTAGTATATTCCCAGAGGATCTTGCCACCCCGATGATGGAATTTGACTCGGGAAGTCCTGACCCTCACTACTTCATGGACTATCTACCCAGTGGCTCGAGTGGTTATTACATGTGCTGGGAAACCACTAACTACGAAATAACCCGTGGCGCCAGTTGCTCGTTGTCGTCTATCAAGTACAAAGAAAACGTTCAAAATCTAGATAGTGCCTTGTCGGCCATAGATCAGTTAAGACCGGTCAGTTTTGACTGGAAGGCGTCTAGCAATACTTTGGCTGCCGATGGCGGGATACACGACTACGGACTAATTGCCGAAGAAGTAAACGAACTATTCCCAGAAATAGTCGGCTGGAAAAATGGAGAGATAAATAACATCAAGTATGAAGGTCTTATTCCGATAGTTATTAAGGGCATCCAAGAACAACAGGCAGAAATTGCTGTAAACACTAGTCAGATAGATGATTTAAATACCGAAATATCATTAGTATCAGAAGGTCTAGCCACGGTTCAGAGCTTATTAAGCGCCTCCGGTGATGTTGAGCTAAATCACTTACAAGTTAATACAGTTAACGTAGCTAGTCTAACCGTTACCGACCAAGCTATCTTTGAAGGCTCAGTAGTAGTTAAAGACAATCTAAGTGTGGGCAATATTACTGTAAACGGTCACATTATCTCGGCTGGTGATACGCCAACCGTTACTCCAGGTATCGCCGCTGGAGAGGGAGCTATAACTGAAGTGATGGGCAATGATACAGGCGGAACGATTACCGTTACAACGGGGGAGGGTACGGCGGTTAATGAGGCATTTGCAGAATTGGTATTTAATAAGCAATTCAATAAGAATCCAAAAGTAATCCTAACTCCTAGCAATGCAGAAGCAGCTGGTTTGCGTTATTCCGCAGACGCTACTCAAGATAAGTTCTTCATTTACCTAAAACAATCTCCGCTAGAGCAGGCAGTGTATAAATTTAATTACTTTGTTTTTGAATAATGTAAAACATAAAACAATAAAAATATGAACCCAGACACCCTACCAGCCCCAACTCCACCAACCATCAGTCCCATGTCAGACGGCATTGTTGTGCCCCAGCCCAGTGTGCTAGAAAACAGCTCAGTTCTTACGCCGGCAACGCCCACTCCACTAAAGTCCTTTTTTGGTTATCGCCCCAAAATTCGTAAACCTGGATTCTTTGTTGTCGTTTCTAGTTTGCTAGGCGGCCTGTTAATTATTCTTCTAGCTATAACTATTAATCGAATGGATAATAGTTATGAGCCTCAGAATACCAACAATGATGAAGCCTATACTTTAGCATCGCTATCATTGAGTAGATTAAATACCGACCTCGCCACCGCCCTAGGCCAAATCAGCCAACTAGACATCAATGGTAATCTTCGAGTTAACGGCTCAGTAGTAGTCACTCCCAGTGAAGCTCCAGCTAACCCTGTCATTGGCCAAATCTACGTCGACAACCAAACCAACCAGCTGTACTTCTACGATGGCGATGAATACCAGATGATCGTTACAGCCGGCAACAGTGGTGACGTCATCAATATCCCAGACATCAATATCCCAACCGTCAATGTATCGGGCTTTCTAACTAACGAAACCGATCCCAGTTGGTCAACAGCCAAGGCTAACTACTTCAACCTCAACCAGAACGAAGTCGTCACTGGCATCCCGGCTTTCAATGGTGGTGCCACTGGTTCATCAGCTCCATTCGGGGTAGATTCTAACTACAAAGTCACTAATCTTAATGCTGATTTGCTAGACGGCCATGAAGCTAGCGACTTTGCTTTGGCTGGCGGTGGCGGCATGACCAACCCTATGTCCACCCTGGGCGACCTCATCTACGGCGGCCTAGCTGGCACACCAACTAGATTAGGCGGCAACACTACCACCGATACTTACGTTCTAACTTCCATAGGCGATGGTATTAACACTAACATTCCTAGTTGGTCAGCCCTTTCACTTGGTGGCCTAGGTGGTGTTCCCACTTCCCGAACCCTCAGTATTAACGGTACCAGCTATGACTTGAGTGCTAACCGCAGCTGGAGTGTAGGGGATATGCTACTTGGTACTGCCCAAAGCGTTACCGCTCTCAAGACCTTCGACAACTCTATGTTAGCCATGAAAGGTACTTCCACTGGCGTTACTACTATTGCTACGGCTAACACCTCAGCTAACAACTACACTCTAACCCTACCAGCCGCTACTGGCGTAGTAGCTTTAACTAGCGACTTACATAGTGCCGTCACCCTAGGTACCGCTAACGGACTGGGCTTAAGCACCCAACAACTCAGCTTAGCTCTAGCTTCGGCTGCTACCACTGGTGCTTTAAGCGACACCGATTGGAATATCTTCAATAACAAACAACCAGCTGGCAGCTACCTGACTGCCGAAGCCGACGACCTAGCTGACGTTACTGGTAGAGGGGCTAATACTTCTACAGCTTCCGCCTTCAATGGTGGCCTAACGGCTAGTAGCCTAACGGTTAACAACCTATCTACTGCTGGCATAGTCACTAACACGGCGGCTGGAGTAATTGGTACCGTAGCTACCGTAGACGTAGTTAACGGTGGTACTGGTGCCGCTACCTTCGCTCAATACGGCGTTCTGTACGGTAACACTACTAGCGCTATCCAAGCTACAGCCGCTGGTGCGACTGGCCAATGTCTAATTGGCACTACTGGAGCCGCGCCTAGTTGGGGAACCTGCCCTGGTGACAGTAGTGTTCCCACCTCCCGAACCCTCAGCATCAACGGTACCAGTTATGACTTGAGTGCTAACCGCAGCTGGAGCGTAGGGGACATGCTACTGGGTACTGCCCAAAGCGTTACGGCTCTAAAGACCTTCGACAGCTCCATGTTAGCCATGAAAGGTACTTCCACTGGCGTTACTACTATTGCTACCGCCAATACATCAGCTAGCAACTACACGATTACTCTGCCTAGTGAAGCTGGTACGGTTTGTCTGCAGGGCAGCATAAATTGTGGTTTTGGGGACGTGCAATGGAAGGCGGCTGTAGCTAATGCGGCGGCGTTGCCAACCAATACAGAAAATATAATTAATTCAAAAGCTTGGGGCGAAGCTGTTGATGCATGGGGCGTAGCTAGTGCAAATGCTTACCCTATAACGGGTCAGGGACTGGGTACGTACAGAAGTTATATTAGGGCTAGGAATAACGACAGCTTTAAAGTTTATGTATTTCAAAGTAGTGCAGGGGCGCCTACTACAAGACTTGCCGGTGTCAGTTATGTCACAGTTAATATAACTGCTGACGCTACGTATTATGCGCAATTTGATAACCTAAACTTAACAAACGGAGTGTTGTACTATTTTGTATGGTACAGAAATGGCAATTCTGCAGAAACTGCTCAATCTTATGGTGGAGGGGCTGATTCCGTTTACATAGATACCGATTATGACCCAGAAGGCACGCCAAGCTTTAGTTTGTTCTACTGGCGCAACCCGCAGTATAAGAACACATCGGCTGTTATTAACTCTTATCTTGGTGACACTCGCATTCAGCAAGACACCAAAAAGATAATGTACTTTAATAATAGTAGCTGGGATATTCTTAACCCAGATGTCACTTTAGGTGGCCTAGGTGGTGTTCCCACTTCCCGAACCCTCAGTATTAACGGTACCAGCTATGACTTGAGTGCTAACCGCAGCTGGAGTGTAGGGGACATGCTACTAGGTACTGCCCAAAGCGTTACGGCTCTAAAGACCTTCGACAACTCCATGCTAGCTATGAAAGGTACATCTACTGGCGTTACTACTATTGCTACGGCTAACACCTCAGCCAGTAATTATACGGTTACTTTGCCCAGTGAAACCGGCACAGTTTGTTTACAGGGCAGCATAAATTGTGGCTTTGGGGACGTGCAATGGAAGTCTGCTGTAGCCAATGCCGCTGCGCTGCCAGGGGTACTGGGTCTGTACGCTTCAGTTGGCGGAGTCTGGAGTAGCCAGTTTTATGCCAATTATTCAGCGTCTACTGATTGGCATGCGGAGGACATTACTGGTAATGGTATGGGCATTTATCAGTTTTGGCAAAGTAGGTCAAATACTAACGCCTCGTCTACAACTTTAAGGGGTTATATATATACAAACAATGGAGGTGTACCTGGTACGCTCGTGGCAACTAGCGATAGTACTGTAACTCCTGGTCCAAATGCGGGCGATGCTTATTATTATAGCTTTTCGAATGCTAATCTCACCCAAAGTACTACATATTGGTTAGTCACGGCATATATAAGTGGTGATAGAATCTTTTTGGAAAGAGCATCAAGTTCTGGAGGCAACGCAAAGTATGGCACTGATGGATTGTCGTGGTCTAATGCCGGTGGTTACGGTATACCCACGGACTGTTACTTTACGGGAACTTCTTCCAATGCTATAGGCGATGTAAGGGTTCAAAAGGACACCAAGAAACTTATGTACTGGGATGGCTCCATCTGGGCGAGCATCAACCCAGATGTAACAGCTTCCAACGGCTTAACGGCAACTGCGCCAAACGTAAAATTGGGCGGAACACTTTCTGAAAACACGACCATTACCCAAGGTAATTACAATATGGTTTATAACGTTAGCGGTACTGGGTATTTTGATGTTCAGCACGACGCGGCAAGTGTACTTAGAGTGGCCGATGGTGGTAACGTTGGCATCGGCGACACTTCGCCTGACCAAAAGCTAGAAGTAATGAACACTGGCACAGCTCTAACCCAACTAACAGTGTCTAATACCAATGCTGGTGATTACGACTCCCAGATTGGCTTTGAGCTAACCGATGGCACTAATCTATTCACTATGGGAATAGACGATAGTGATAGTGATAAATTTAAGATCTCTACAACCGGATTAGGTACCGGTGACAGATTGGTAATTGACAGTAGCGGGAATGTGGGGATTGGTACGGCTATGCCAGGCTATGCTTTAGATGTGGCAGGTAATGCTATACATACTGCCGCCAAACTTAACGCTGATGCCGGCGCTAGCTTGAACTCCACATCCACTAATAACCCCCTTGTAGTTAATAAAAATGTTACATATGACGTAACTGCCACTTGGTCTTCCGGTACCTCAGATACCAGTTATGCCAGATATGCTCACTCTGCCGTAGTCTACAACAATAAAATGTATGTTTTTGGTGGAATTAATGGTGGCAGCTATTTAGATACTTTGCGAGTTTATGATTTCGCTACAGGCAGCTGGTCGGCCGGGACTGCCGATACAGGTAATATCAGGGGCTACCATTCTGCCGTAGTCTACAACAATAAAATGTATGTTTATGGTGGTGGTAATGGCAGTATCGCCCTAGACACTATGCGAATCTATGATTTTGCTACAGGCAGCTGGTCGGCCGGGACTGCCGACACTGGTAATGGTAGGCTGCAACATTCTGCCGTAGTCTACAACAATAAAATGTATGTTTTTGGCGGTTTTGACGGTAGCGCTCTAGACACTATGCGAATCTATGATTTCGCTACAGGCAGCTGGTCGGCCGGGACTGCCGATACAGGGATAACCAGATACAGACACGCCGCAGTGGTTTACGGTGATAAAATGTACGTTTATGACGGCAATTACGATGGTAGTTTGCGTATTTATAACTTTACAACTGATGCCTGGTCGGCCGGAGCGTCAGACGGTACTTATGGCAGATATGCTCACTCTGCTGCAGTCTACAACAATAATATGTATGTCTTTGGCGGTTATAGCAGCGGAGTCTTTGGTACGGTGCGGATTTATAACTTTGCTGCTAATACTTGGTCGTCCGGTGTTACTGATGGTAGCTATACCAGGTATTACCATGCTGCCGTAGTCTACAACAATAATATGTATGTTTATGGCGGTATTTATAGCGGGGCTTTGGACGTTCTGCGTATTTACGACTTTGGTATCCGTCAAAATATTCTAGCAGTTCAAGAGAATAATATTAGCAGTTTTAGCTTCCAAACTGGGCAGATACTGAACTTAGACCAAGGCAAAATGGCTATTATGGCTGGCAACGTTGGTATCTCCAACACCTCCCCAGGCTATCTGTTACATGTTGGCAGTGCTTCAGTAGCCGATGGCACTGCCGTAGCCCGCTTTGAAAACGCTGGTGGCACCTGTACGGTTACCCCCAATACGGCTGGCGGTATAACCTGTACTTCCGACGAAAGACTCAAGAAAGACATCACAACCTATGGTGATGCCCTAAATCAGATACTAGGCCTTAGAACAGTGTCTTACCACATGCTAGCCGATGCCGAGACTGACACCTTACACGTTGGCTTCATCGCTCAAGAGTACGAACAACTCTTCCCAGACTTAGTCTATACCGACGCCCAGGGCATTAAGTCTATCTCTTACGCTGGTCTAACCCCATACTTAGCTACCGCTATTCAACAACAACAACAAACCATAGAAGAACTAAGTAGCAGAGTGGCTACTCTAAGCAGCAATCTACAATACAACTCTGATCTTAATCTAACTACTATCACCGGTAACCTAACCGTAACGGGTAATGTTCAGGTGGCTAACTTGAGTGTTAGTAGCGACCTGCAATTAGCTGCCAAGGTGAATACCAGACAGGCCATTACTAAGAAGTTCTATGCCAGCAAACCAATTGCCGCCGGTAGCGTGGTAGTAATAGACAATACCAGAGACGGCTATATAACTACCACCGAGGCGGAAGGTGATACCAAGGTTATAGGCGTAATTGTAGAAGAGGCTTTTGCAGAGGGTGACGAAGTAGGGGTAGCCATAGGTGGTAATGTGCAAGTGCAGGTAGATAGATTTACAACCGTTGCTGGTGGCGACATGATAATAGCCGGTAATCAAGAAGGCATAGCCACAGTTTCAGTTACTCCAAGTGCTGGCTCCTTACTAGGTAAAGCTACTAGTACTAAAGACGCCAACAATCTTGTTTGGATCTTGATAACTCTTCAGTAGAAGATAGGTATACGCAGTGTCGTAAAATAGTCGGTTACCGAGGATGTTATGAACGCTAGGCAATTAGCTGATCTCTTTAGATAAGATAAAAGTAGACCCATCGCAATAGATTACATAGTAAATAAAAGCTAGGATTATACGGCTAGTTGACAGAAGAGTTTACCTTTACCACTTTAGGTGGTAATGTATTTAAAGACATGAGGGTAATTAGCGTTTTAAACCAAAAAGGCGGGGTAGGCAAAACTACGACCGTAATAAACTTGGCTACTTATTTGGCTAAGGCAGGGTTAAAGATTCTAGTTATTGATTTAGACAGCCAAGCTAATGCCACTAGCGGCCTAGGGGTAGACAAGATGCAACTAAAGCATACTATCTACCAGGGCTTGTTAGAAAACTTAAGCCAGAACGACATTATCTTAAATACTACTGTTAAAAACTTGTGGCTATTGCCATCTAGCGCTGATCTGTCTGGCGCCGAAGTTCGCATGGCCGGCATGCCAGACAGAGATAAGGTGTTAAAAAACTTCTTAATTCGGCACGAACAGCCCTACGACATCATACTTATAGATTGCCCGCCTTCGCTGGGCTTATTAACAGTGAATGCTTTAATTGCTGCAACAGACGTGATTATTCCAGTACAAGCAGAGTATTATGCCATGGAAGGCTTAAGCCAACTTTTGCAGGTTGTTCAAAGGATTCAACAGGGAGCAAATCCCACCTTGCAGATGCTGGGTATAGTCATGACTATGATTGATTCCAGAACGACCCTTAGCAAACAGGTATATGATGAAATGCTAAAGGCTTTTGGAGATTTAGTGTTCGAAACTGTTATACCGCGTAATGTACGTTTAGCCGAAGCGCCAAGTTATGGTTTGCCGATAGCTGAATATGATAAATGGTCTAAAGGGGCTAGGGCCTATAAAAATCTAGCCAAGGAGGTAATTAATCGTGTCAACAAGTAAAAATAAAGGCCTAGGTAGGGGTTTTGATGTATTAATCCCAGTAGAAATGGATATTACAGAAGTAACCACAGGGGTACACGAAAAGGTCCACAGGTTAGCATTAGACGTGGTTAAGCCCAAAGATGATCAACCTAGACAGGGTTTTGACGAAGAAGCCCTAAGGGGATTGGCTCAGTCGATCGTGGAATATGGCATTTTGCAACCCATAGTGGTGCGTCAAATAGAAAATAATCTATATTCAATTATTGCTGGCGAAAGAAGATGGCGAGCGGCTCGAATAGCTGGCTTAAAAGAAATCCCGGCAATTGTTAGAAGCGTAACCGATCACGAACAGCTAGAGCTGGCACTTTTAGAGAACGTTCAAAGAGAAGATTTAACTCCGTTAGAACTAGCAGCATCGCTTTACAAGTTACACACCGAGTTCAATCAAAAATATGACGATATTGCTAAGCGAATAGGCAAGGCTAACTCAACCATCATCAATAATATTAGATTACTTAACTTACCTGCCAATATACAAAAATCTCTACAAGCCGGTGAAATTAGCGAAGGCCACGCCAGGACCTTGTTGAGTCTGCAAGATCACCCTAAAGAGCAGGCAATGCTATTGCAGTATATTCTAGAAAAAAAGTGGACCGTTAGGCAGGCTGAACAATACGTGGTGGCAGTCAAAAAAGGGCAGGTCAGCACCACTAATAAGCATGAAACGGTTATAGATACAATCACCAACAAGATTCAAAAACGCCTAAAGGCGCAAAAAGTTTACGTACAGCGTAGCAAAAAGGGCAGCGGTAAGTTGGTTATAACCTATAAGACAGAGGAAGAATTTGCCAAAATTGTTGAGCATATTCTAGGGCGCTGAAGTACCTAAAGTCGCTTAATGGGTAATAGCGGACCCATAAACGTCCAACAATGTTTTCTACTGGTACTAAGCCTAGGCTATTACGGGAATCTAATGAACCGCCAGGGTTACGATTGTCGCCGCAGACAAACAACATGCCATCGCCCACAGTTAAATCAACATTGCCATCAGCATCTTCAGAGGTGGTAGCGTAGCTGGCATCCGCATCTGGGTTAAAACCGTTGGGGTATTGGCTATTATAGATTGTAATAACGCCGTCTTTTACGACCACCTTATCGCCGGGCAGGCCAATCACTCTTTTTATAAGCTGTACATTCGGGTCGGTGGGTTTTTTAAAGACAATTACATCATAACGGGCAGGAATATATTGATTGCCCCTGATTTTAGACCAAGTTTTGGGTAGCTTTAATATAAATACGCGATTACCGTTTTGCAAAGTTGGCTCCATGCTAGAACCATCAACCACATAACTTTGAAAACAAAACATTATCATAAATAAGGCAAATAATGGTGCCAATATAAATAACAAAACTGTATAAACCACGTTTTTTATACTTTCTTTGTGGTTAAAACGTTCGGCACTATTGTTGCGCGGAGGTAATGATTGTGGCGCAGGAAGCGTTTGTTTAGGCTGGCTTTGGTTAGGAATCATGATACGGATACATTGTAAACTAAACTTAAAGTTTTTGTGCGAGTTTTTGCTATAATTGAGTAATCTAAAAAACAATGACAAGATTCATAAACCGTTCAAAACAACCGAAGTCCATAGAGGGCTTTTTAGTGTCGGGTCCCAGAAAACCGTTAAATTCAAGTAGTACCGATGGTTTTAGTGGGCAAATGCAGAGACCAGGCAGTAATAGGTTGGATGATTTTAATAAACCAGAAGGATTTAGGGGCCGAATGTCACCAAAATTAACCGAAACTAGCCAGTATGCTCAAGTTAATGCGGCCCCCAGCCGACGTTTTGGGCGTAAGGGCAGACAAGCACGCCCAACCAACTCGGTGGCTCCAGTTAAGAACACTCGCAAAGTGTTTAAGATTGTAGCAAGAATGGTTCTAATTGTAGTAGTAGCCGTTTTATTGACTGGCGGATATCTATTTGGCAAGGCTTGGTGGAATGCTCACAAGGTCTTCCAGGGCGGTGGTACGGCCCTAGCATTTGATTCTAATTTTGATCCGAACTTACTTACCGGAGAGGGTGATGGCCGAGTGAACATATTGCTTATTGGCAAGCCGGGCACGGGCAGGCCAGACGAAGGTGGCCCGGACGCTACTGATAGTTTAATGATCGTTAGCCTAGATACTATTAATAAGGGGTTAGGGTTGTTGAGCATACCAAGAGACTTCCCGGTAGATACTGATTTTGGGTCTACAAAAATTAATGCGATTTATGTAGAAGCAAAATTAAGAGCGCTCAACGAAAATCCCGACGATAACGATGCCGCCGAGATGGCTGGCTTAAATAAACTCACCGAGGTAGTGGAAGAGTATATGGGCATTCCAATAAATTACTACGGTATGATGGATTTTACAGTTTTAGAAGAGGCTGTTAATACTTTAGGCGGCATAACCATTACGCTAGCCGAAGATTATTATGACGGAGTGATGATAATTGGCGGTCAACCACTTTATCTAGAAGCGGGTTCCCATCAGCTTGATGGAGGGATGGCCTTGGCATATGCTCGTTCTAGGCACGGTTTGTATGGTTCGGCAGCTAACAGCGATTTAAGCCGTGGCCAAAATCAGCAAGCAGTGTTGCTGGCAATAAAAGACAAAGCTATATCAATTGGCACATTTGCCAACCCCCTAAAAATCTCGGGATTATTAGATGCTTTTGGGGATCGGGTGCGCACTAACTTATCGATTGACGATATGATGAAAGTTTATAACTTTATAAAAGATGTTAGCCCTGAAAATATCAAAAACTACACATTGTCGGATGAAGGTGAAGAGGTTGTTAACGGTAGCGCAGCACCAATAAATGGCTATGACGAAGTAAGAGCTTTTGTGCGCGAAAAGCTAAAAGATGGTTTTATAACCAAAGAAAACCCATCAATAATTGTGCTAAATGGTACTACCGAATATGGTTTGGCTCAGCAGAAGGCCGATGAGCTAACTAGCTATGGCTACAATGTTATCCAGGTGGCCGATGCGCCAGTTAGCGTAACTGCTACTCAAGTTATAGATAAAACCAATGGCCAAAAGCCGTATACTGTAAGATACATGGAATTACGCTATAACACCGAAGCAGTGGCTAATGTTGAAGGCCTGCCTTTGGATACTTACCAGGCAGACTTTATAATTGTTGTTGGACCCTAACCATGAGTAAACTACTATACAGATTAAAACCGGAATCCGGCCTGTCTTACGCTTTTCATATTCTATTGAACGCCTTATTGCCGATTGTGCTGATTGTTTTTATTAGGCTAGATCTAGTCATTATCGCTGCCGTAATGGTGCTACTAGCCAAGTGGCGAATGTTGGCCGTAAAACCGCGCTACTGGGTGTCGAACATTCGGGCAAATTTGGTAGATATCTTTATTGGGCTTTCGGCGGTCGCTTTTATGGCCGGCACCAGAACTTGGTACATACAAGCTGTTTGGGCCGCCTTGTATATGGTTTGGCTGGTTTGGCTAAAACAACAGTCAAGGCCACTTATGGTTGTTATCCAGGCTTTGATAGCTCAAGTTTTGGCTTTAATAGGCTATTACCGGGCGTTTCCCAATAGCTCAATATTAATTGGCATGATTGTAGTTTGGTTAATATGTTACGCCGTGGCTCGCCACCTACTTAGTGCCTTTGAAGAACCAATGACATCAGTCATTGCCAACATCTGGGGTTGGTTTGGCATGATAATGGCTTGGATATTAGGGCATTGGGCTATAGATTATTTGTTTTTGCCGCAAATAGCCTTAGTGCTAAGCGTTTTGGGCTACGGATTAGCGGCTATGTATTATTTTCACGCCAAGAGTAAGCTGACCCCGGCATTAAGGCGGCAGCTTTTAAGCATTATTACGGTTTTGCTGCTAGTTATTATTGTTTTTTCGGACTGGCAAGACAAAACAATCTAAGATAGTGTTTATACAATTAAACATTTGCCCGTTAGATTTTTTGGAAACACTGAACAAGAGTGCTTTTAGCGACGAATTTAAAACCGACCTGCTGGTAGATAATTTTGATTTGCGCTTGTTGTTCAAGTAGAGACTCTAAAAGGATATAGCCGCCATTATTAAGATGTTTGTGGGCCAATGGCGCGAGAGTTCTGATTAAATCTAGGCCGTCTTTGCCACCGTAAAGTGCTCTACGGGGCTCGTGATTAACCGCTGGCGAAACTTCGTAGCCGATTGGCACGTAGGGTAGATTAGCCAGAATATAGTCACATTTGCCAAAAGACTTGCCCATTAAATTGGCCTTAGCAATCTTTACATCTGCGCCTAGGGATTTAGCATTAACAGTCGCAACCTTAATAGTTTTTTTAGATATGTCGCTGCCAAAAACCTGTAAACTGGGGAATTCTAGCTTTACGGTAATGGCTAAGATGCCGCTGCCAGTGCCAATATCTAATAATCTTTGGGCTGGCTTTGGGGGTGTCTTTTTGAGCAATTCAATGAAATCTTCGGATTCCGGTCTAGGCACAAGTACGTTTTTATTAACTACAAATTCACGGCCGTAAAATTCGCAAAAGCCCCTTATATAGGCTATTGGTTCATATTTTAGGCGCCTTTTTAGTAGTCGGTTAAGCACTAAAAGTGGCCCTGGCTTAATACTGGAATCTTGATGGGCTAATAGGTGGGAACGGTCAAACTTTAGGGCATACTCTAGCAGTAGTAAGGCGTCTAGGCGGGCACTTGATATATTAGCCAATTTTAATTTGTTAGTAGCGCTTTTAAGCCACTTGCCAATAGTCATATTAAACTTCTTGCTGAATAAGCTGGCGCTCAAAGGACTGTAAATTATCGATTAAATCTTGAATCTCACCATTTAAGGCGCCAGGGATGTTACTGCGGCTATAACCAATGCGATGGTCGGTAATGCGATCTTGCGGGAAGTTGTAAGTACGAATCTTTTCGCTGCGGTCTCCAGAGCCAATTAATCTGCGGCGGTCTTGCGACAGCTTTTGTTGCTCGGTTTCAACTTTTTGGGCCAAAAGGCGAGAGCGTAATACCCCCATAGCCTTATCTTTATTTTTAATTTGGCTCTTTTCGTCTTGGCAGGTAACAACTAAACCAGAGGGCAAGTGGGTAATTCTAACGGCCGAATCGGTTGTATTTACACTTTGGCCGCCATGGCCACTAGCGCGATAAACGTCTATGCGTAAGTCGCTGGGGCTAACAACAATGTCTGATTCTTCGGCCTCTGGCAAAACAGCCACCGTAACGGTACTGGTGTGAATCCGGCCCTGGCTTTCGGTAACTGGAACGCGCTGGACCCGGTGTACGCCGGCTTCGAACTTGAATGTTTTATAGGTGCTATCACCGCGCACGGCAAAAATTATTTCTTTAAACCCGCCGCTTTCGTTAGCGCTTTCACTGACCAGCTCGACTTTTAGCTTGTTAATTTCGCAGTAACGGGCATACATGCGGTATAGCTCGCCGGCGAATAAGCTGGCTTCGTCACCACCGGCTCCGGCTCGAATTTCGATAATAGCATCACGCGAATCGTTAGGGTCTTTGGGCAATAATGACTCTTCGAGTTTGGTGTTTATCTCTGATAGTTGGGTTTCAAGCTGAGATTTTTCTTGGCGGGCCAGCTGGGATAATTCGTCGTCGCTATCAATTAAAGTAATGGCATCGGCTAATTGTTGCTTTAAGCGGGCTTGTTCTTCGAATAAAGCAACTATATCTTCTAGCTGGCTTAAGCGCTTGGCTAGTTTTATGTAATCTGGCGAGCTATAAACATCTTTGTCTTGAAGGCGTTCTTTTAGCTCGTTGTACTCGGCTTGGATAGGGGCGTATTTTTCTTCCATATTAATAGTATACAGGCTTAATCTATTAGAGATATATGGCTTGTAGAGTTATTTGCTAACGAGAATATCGCCAGGAACTTCTTTTTTGGCTTTGGGTGCAGGCTTCTTTTTCTTGGCGGCTTCTATTTTGGATAGGCGGGCTTTTTCGGCAGCAGCTTGATGGGCTTTAAAGCGGTCAACACGGCCTTCAATATCAACCAGTTTTTCTTGACCAGTAAAGAATGGATGGCTGGCGCTAGAAATATGGATTTTAGATAGCGGATATTCCTTACCATCTTCGAGCTTGATTGTCTCGGTGGTTTTGATTGTTGAGCGAGTAATAAAACGCTGGCCGTTGTTCAAGTCTTCGAACACAACCAAGCGGTAATCGTCGGGGTGAATAGATTTTTTCATAAGCTCGGGCTAGTATAGGTGTTTTGAGGCTTTTAGTCAAGGGTGCGCAGTCTAGTAAATAGTAGCTACCCCTTGAACATATTTGGCTAATCTGATAATATAGCAGAGATTTAATAATTAACGATTCAGTTTGGTAGAGATATCCTCCCCGCTCGGGGTGACTGCCAAACGAAGAAGAAAAGGATATATAAATGGCTACAAACGTAGTAGATATTAAAGCTTTGCTAGAAGCTGGTGCTCATTTTGGGCACAAAACTAGCCGTTGGCACCCTAAAATGGCACCTTTCATTCATAGCCGCAGGGGTGACATTCACATTATTAACCTAGAAAAAACCGTTGAGCAGATTGAGACGGCAATGAAGTTTGTCGAAGGTGTAGTTGCCAGAGGCCAGCAAGTGCTTTTTGTTGGCACCAAAAGACAAGCCAAAGACCTAGTTAAGGCTGCAGCCGAAGCTGCCGGCCAACCATACGTTGTAGAGCGATGGCTAGGCGGTACTTTGACTAACGTTAACACCATTAGCGGTCGCATTAAGAAACTTAAAGACTTAGAAACCAAAATGGCTAGTGGTGAATTAGCTAATAAATATAACAAGCTAGAAGTTCAGCGCTTCCAAGAACAAATCGACGCCATGAACTTTATTTTTGGCGGCATAAAAGAGATGCCAGGTAAGCCAGGAGCCGTGTTTGTGGTTGATGCTATAGAAGAAGCTACAGCTATTCGTGAAGCTACCCGTTTAGGCGTGCCAATTGTGGCTATCGTTGACACCAACGTTGATCCTTCTAAAATCGAATATCCAATTGCCGCTAACGACGACGCTATAAAAACCATTAATTTGATTACTAATTATATTAAAGATGCTATCGAAGCTGGCAAATCAGCCAGGGCTAAGAAGGTAGAGGATAATAAAGGGGAGGGTAAATAAATGGCCGAAATTACAGTTGAAACTATCAAAAGATTACGCGAATTAACTGGCGTAGGCATAACTGATGCCAAAAAGGCCTTAGTAGAAAATGGTGGCGATTTTGACAAAGCGCTAGAAGCGATGCGCGTTAAAGGTTTAGCTAAGGCCGACAAACGAGCCGAACGTGAAGCTCGCAGTGGTGTGGTTGACGCTTACGTACACAGCGATCGCATTGGTGTACTTTTAGAAGTAAACTGCGAAACCGATTTTGTAGCTCGTAATGAACTTTTTAGAGAGTATGTACACAATATTGCCTTGCATATTGCTGCTAGTGCACCACAATATGTTACCCCAGAAGATGTACCAAAAGAGGCAGTCGAAAAAGAAAAAGCTTTAGTTCTAGAAGAACTAAAAAGTACCGGCAAACCAGCCGAAATGCTAGAAAAAATCGCCGAAGGCAAGATGGCTAAATATTACGATCAAGTTTGTTTGCTAAATCAGCCCTACATAAAGAACCCTGACCAAACAGTGGGTGATTATGTAAAAGAAGCTATTGCCAAGCTTGGCGAAAACATCGTAGTTAGGCGCTTTTCTCGCGTCGCCCTCGGTGAAGTTAACTAAAAAATAACAATTTTGAATAAAAAACCGGCGGTAGTAATACTGGCCGGTTTTTTGGTACAATAGAGGTACTTTTAAAGAGGGAAGCCGAGTGGATTCTAATCAAATCGTTGAAAACGTAAAACAAAAACTGGCCCAAGTAGAAGCTCATTTTGAAGAAGAGCTAAAAAAAGTACGTACCGGTCGCGCTCATCCAGCTATGGTTGACGGTGTATTGGTAAAGGCTTATGGCGTGTTGATGCCCTTAAAGCAGCTGGCAACCGTAAGTGCCCCAGAGGGCCAGTTGCTACAAATTACCCCCTTCGACCCAACAAATATTGGCGTTATAAGCGATGCTATCCGCGAAGACCAGACTTTGGGATTGAACCCGATGGATGATGGCCGAGTAGTGCGAATCCAAATTCCACCACTAAGTACCGAGCGCCGCCAAGAAATTGTTAAGCAATTGGGCGAAAAGGTTGAAGAAGCTATGATTGCCGCCAGAAACGTCAGGCACGAAATCTTAGATGTGGCCAAAAAGGCCAAGGCCGATAAGCAAATGGGCGAGGACGACTACAAGCGAGTCGAAAAACAAATTGAAGATCTAATGTTCAAAAATAAGCAGCAAGTTGATGCCTTGGCATCTGATAAAGAAAAAGATATCTTGACCGTCTAGGTCGCTAATTAGGTGATATATGACAAAAGATACCGATATTAAAACGGTTAAAATTTTAAGCCACTATAAAATTTTGATAGATGAGGCCATAGAAGACAGACTCAATGGCTACTATAAAGATTATAAAAAGAAATCTGTATCCCAAAATAGCCTAGAAGCTATTGAGCTGTTGGCTAGGTTTAGTAATGGCCCCGGCAAGCGAATACGTGGTGCGCTAGCTTGGCACACCTATAACCAGATGAGTGATAAGCCATTAGAATCAGTTGGAGCCGATTTGGCAGTTGCTTTAGAGCTGATTCAGGATTATTTGTTGATTATTGATGATGTTATGGATTGTTCAGCTTTTCGTCGCGGCCTGCCAACGGTACACGAGCTATATTTAACACAATTAAACTCGGTATCAAAGTCTAAGCGGTTACATCTAGCCAATATGCTAGCTGTTAGCGTTGGTTCGCTAGCTCAGCATTTAGCTAATGATCTGGTTCTTAATTGTGGTGAAACCGATGATCGGATTAGGCAGACACTGAAAGCACTGCATAAAAATATAATCATTACTTGTTATGGCCAAATCGACGACCTAATAGCTGGCAACGGCAAAACAATGCCTAGCCAGCAAACGGTGCACAACGTATATGAAGCCAAAAGTAGCTACTACACATTTATAAATCCAATTCAGATGGGTATGGCATTAGCAGGCGGTAATGATAAAGAACTCTTAAATACGGTAGTGGAGTTTGGGCTTTCGGCTGGCTTGGCTTTTCAGCTACAAGATGACATTCTGGGTATGTTTGGTGATAGCAGAACTACCGGCAAACCAAATATGGATGACTTAAGAGAGGGCAAAAGAACCCTGTTAATACTTTACGCAATGAAAATGTCCAAACCAGCAGAGCAGGCGGTAATAAAAAAGCAACTTGGTAACCCAAAATTGACCGAAGACGAATTCAAAAAAGTTAAGCTGATAATCGAAAAATGCGGTGCAAAAGATAGGGTTGAAAACGAAGCAAAACTGGCGGCAAAAAAGGCCATAAAGGTAATAGAGAGTTCTCAATTGCCTCAAGAGCTAAGGGGATTTTATTCCGAAATTGTTAAGTATTCTGTTGAAAGAAAGTGGTAAAAATGAACAAATTATTACTTCAACACATAGGAATTATTATGGATGGCAACCGGCGATGGGCCAAGCAGCATAATGTTAGTGTTAACGTGGGCCACGAAGAAGGCGCTGTAGCTTTAAGAAAAGTTACCTTGCATGCCATTGAGCGGGGTGTTAAGTACCTAAGCGTTTACGTGTTTTCTACCGAAAACTGGCAAAGAACCGAGGCCGAAGTTGGCTCTATAATGAGGCTAGTGATTGAAGGTTTAAAGAGGCACTTAAAAGAATTTGATCAAGCTGGTGCCAAAATATGTTTTTTGGGCGATCGAAAAAATATTGATAAAAACGTTCTAAAAATGATTAATAATGCCGAAAATAAAACTAAGAATAATAAAAAGATTACGATTAGCTTATGCTTTAATTATGGAGGGCAGCTAGAAATTGTTGAAGCTGTTAAAAAAATAATTAATAGTGGCGTAGGGGGCGAAATGATCACAGAGCAGACTGTGGCCGACAACCTGTATTACCCAGAAATACCACCGATGGATATTATTGTTAGAACTTCGGGCGAAAAACGGCTAAGCAATTTTATGCTGTGGCGGGCAGCTTATAGCGAGCTGATGTTTGTAGATAAAATGTGGCCAGATTTTAACGAAACCGATCTAGATGAAGTAATAAATGAATACGCCAATCGGCAGAGAAGGTTTGGGACTTAGATGACGTTATTAATTATCGGTATCTTATTGTTTGTTCTGCTGGTAATAGCTCACGAATATGGTCATTTTTTAGTAGCCAAGCGCAATAAAGTAGAAGTTGAAGAATTTGGGCTTGGCTTTCCGCCAAAAATTTATGGGCGCACGATGGGCAAGGGGATATTTAGGAGCTATTACTCCTACAACTTATTGCCTTTGGGCGGTTTTGTTAGGTTAAAAGGCGAACACGATGCCGATAAGCAAAAGGGTGCGTATGGTGCGGCCAGGTTACCAGCCAAGATGCGGATTTTGTTAGCTGGTGTAACGGCAAACTTTATAGTTGCTTTCGTAGTATTCACGATTGTGTCAGTAATTGGGATGCCGCAAGTTGTAGAAAATCAGTTTAGGGTTAGTAGTGATAGCAAAATTACTCTACAAGAGATAATTGTTAATTATGTTGATAAAGATTCGCCAGCCGAAAAAACTGGGCTAAAAATCGCCGATAAAATAAATAAAGTTGGCGAGAAGAATGTTAAAACGCGAGACCAATTGCTAGAAGCTACGGCTTATTATGCTGGTCAAACTATTGAGGTTGGTTATGTTAGAGACAAAGAGTACCAATCAAAAAGTATCACCTTGTTAAGCGAAGCAGAAGTTCAAGCTAGTATTGCCGCTGGCGAGCAAAAAGGCTATTTAGGTGTCGGTACAAGTGAATATGCCTTGGCCAAAGCTACGTGGTCGGCTCCGGTTGTTGCCGTTGGAACTATGACCCAGTTTACGGGCTTAACTTTAGAAGGCGTTGGCTCGGCTTTGGGCAACCTGGGCAAAGCTTTATATAACGCCGTAACTGGCCACGGCCAGCAGGCCAAAGAAGATGCCAGCGCGGCCGGCCAAAACGTTTCGGGGCCAGTTGGCATTTTTGTCATCTTACGACAGGGCGAAACACTAGGTTATGAGTTTACCTTATTTGTAATTGCGCTTTTAAGTTTGTCGCTAGCTATAATGAATATTTTGCCGATACCAGCGCTAGACGGTGGCAAAATATTTGTGACGTTGTTATTTAGATTATTTAAGAAGCCTTTGAGGCCAAAGACTGAAGATCTGATACATGGAATTGGCTTTATGGCTTTAATGGCACTATTTATTTTAATAACAGTGGTTGACGTAAAGCGATTCTTATAGGTAGGGGAAAATTTTGAACAAAATAAAGTCAACCGAAGAAACGATAGAAGTGGCAGATAAATCTAGCCTAAAGTGGGGTCCGCTAGGTTCAATAGTAGTTTCGGTTTTGGCTTACATTGCGTCAGTGGTAATCATGTTTGTGCCATTTGTAATTATTCAGGCGGTAAATCGTGGCCAAGATATCCAGACGCTCTTAAACAGTTCACCTTGGTTGAACTTAGCTTTAACCGGCATTTCGTCGGCAACCTTATTAACTGTTCTTTGGCTATTCTTAAAACATCGTAAAAGCAGTTTTAAAGAACTAGGGTTTAATAAATTAAAAAATTCCGATATTGGCTGGATGGTTTTAGGGGCAATAATGTATTATGCCGCTTTGATAGCGATGTTATCGCTGGCGCAGTTGATTCCAGGATTTGATCTAGAACAGACTCAGGAAATTGGCTACCAAACAGCTAATGGCTGGCAGCTTGGCTTGGCATTCATTGGGTTAGTTGTTTTGCCGCCACTGGCCGAAGAGATGTTGTTTAGGGGGTTCCTTTACAGGGGCTTAGCTAAAAAGTGGCCAAAATTATTGGCCGCGATCTTTGCCAGCGTGCTTTTTGCGGTAGTGCATTTTCAGTGGAATGTGGGCGTGGATGTATTTGTATTATCGATGGTGATGATTTTCTTATACGAAAAAACTAAGAACTTATGGGTTTGTGTGGGCTTACACGCGCTAAAAAACGGGGTAGCCTTTTTAGCGCTTTTTGTATTTAGAGGCTAAGAGCTGGTACAATCATTTTAACCCATGAAAGCTAGCCAGTTATTTACCAAAACCAGCCGTATTGTTCCGGTTGACGAACCGGCCAAAAACGCTCAGTTACTTATAAAGGCTGGTTTTATAGATAAGCAGATGGCTGGTGTATATGCCTTTTTGCCCCTCGGCAAGAGAGTGCTAGATAATATTGTTCAAATTATCCGCGAAGAAATGGATGAAGTGGGGGGCTGCGAAATTAGTTTAACGGCGCTTCAGCCCAAAGATATCTGGGAGGTTACTGGTCGCTGGAATGACCAAGTAATTGATATTTGGTTTAAGACCAAACTATCTAATAATGTCGAAGCCGGCCTGGCGCCAACCCACGAAGAACCGCTGACAAATTTAATGAGACGCTTTGTTAATAGCTATAAAGATTTGCCATGCTATCCGTATCAGTTCCAAACAAAATTCCGTAATGAACTTAGAGCCAAGAGTGGTCTTTTGCGGTGCCGGGAATTTTTAATGAAAGATTTATATTCCTTCAGCCGTACGCCCGAAGAACACGAAGCTTTTTATAACAAGATGACTGATGCTTATCACAAGGTATTTAAACGGCTGGGTATTGGAGATATAACATACATTACTTTTGCTAGCGGCGGGAGTTTTTCTAAATTTAGCCATGAATTCCAAACTATTAGTGATATTGGCGAAGACACCATTTATATAGATCAAGATAAAAAGATAGCCATCAATAAAGAAGTGCTAGATGATGAGCTGTTGGCCGAGCTAGGGATTGATAAAGCCCATCTGGTAGAAAAATCGGGCATTGAAGTAGGCAACATATTCCCGTTGGGAACAAAATATAGTAAGCCGCTAGGCTTAACTTACACTGATAAAGACGGGCAAGTGCAACCGGTTTATATGGGTTGTTATGGCATTGGTCCAGGCAGAATAATGGGCGTTTTGGCTGAGTTATTTAGTGACGAAAGAGGCTTAGTTTGGCCAGAAAACGTAGCCCCATTTAAGGTCTATTTGGCTCAAATCGGCGACTCAGAAAATGTAAAAGCAGCTTCTAAAAAGTTCTATGATGATTGCAACGAACAAGGCGTAAGTATCTTTTGGGATGATAGGGACGAAAGAGCGGGCGTCAAATTTAACGATGCCGATTTATATGGCATACCCTACAGAGTGGTAATTAGCGAGCAAACGCTCGAAAAAAGACAGTTAGAAGTCAAGAAGCGTACCCATGACAATACCCAAATGATGTCCGAAAAGGAATTCATAAAAGTACTAGGCAACAAATAAATTTTGCTATATACTATGGCAACATTGGTTGACATTACAGAGGTGACTGAGGGTTTTTAATTAAGTAGGAGATCAAGTGAAAAAGCAATTTAAGTTGACTCAAGATGGTATTGATGAGCTCATGGCAGAATTGGGCGGATTGGTTGCCGAGCGCGGCCAAATAACTGAACGCATTAAAAGTGCTCGCGAGTTAGGCGATTTAAGTGAGAACGCTGAATATGCGGCTGCTCGTAACGAACAAGAGCGCAACGAAAATCGTATTAGCGAAATCGAACACATCCTAAAAAATGTCGAAAAAATTAGCGCTCCAAGGAATAGTGACAAGGTTAAAATGGGCTCTAATGTAAAGCTAAAAGGGCGGGGCGGTAAGACCTTAGAGTTTAAAATTGTTGGCACCGTAGAAGCCGATCCACTATCTGGCAAGATTTCCGATGAATCGCCAATTGGCCTGGTTTTGCTTAATAAAAAAGTTGGTGAAGAAGTAGAGATATCTACACCTGTTGAAACTGCTAAATACGTTATTGCTGAACTAGGCTAGTTAGCAACTATCTTTAGATGGATAAGCCAAAATCTAAAAAACTTAAATGGGCGTTGTTACTTATTGCTGTTGGGATATTGGGCGTTGTTGGTATATGGATTGCCATAAACTTTTCTGGGCTATGGAAGAATATAACCTTTGACAAAGAAGATAATGTTGCAGCCTACGAGCAAGCTAAATCACAAGAAAATGATAAAGAAGTAACGGACCGGCTAGAGATTCCAGCCTTAAATGTGATAGCTAATTTATTCTATCCAGGGAATACCTGGGACCTGTATCGTGGTTTTGGCAATGGAGTGGGGCACATGCCGGGTACTGCCATGCCAGGTGAAACGGGTAACGTAGCGTTCTTTGGGCATAGTTCTGGTCGGGGTGGTAGTTATTACGAAACTATATTTTCAACTTTGCATCGCTTAGAAAATGGTGACGAAGTGCTAATATATCGCGAGGGCAAAATCTATAAATACGTCGTTGAGTCTAAAAAAATAGTAAACTCAAATGATTTTAGTATTTTGGAACAAGGTGATGGCAAAAAAATTAGCCTAGTAACTTGTTGGCCTATCGGTACAGATTGGCAGAGATACGTAGTTATTGCCAACCAGACAGACGAAACTATCGAGCCAACTGAATAACATAACCCACCCAGACATTATTTGTTATACTAGTTTTTAAGTTATGGCTACACTAAAAGAGTTAAGGGATGAACGACTGCGCAAACTGCAGGCGTTAAAAGATAAGGGCTTTAATCCATATCCGGCTAAGGCTAATCGGACTCATCAATGCCAATCTGTTGTAGCTGGTTTTGATGAACTTAAAGGGTAAAGAAGTTACCGTAGCTGGCCGAATTATTAATATTAGAAAATTTGGTAAAATCGCTTTTATTGCCATTAAAGACGCTAGTGGTTCGGTACAACTTTTTATTAAAGAGGGAACCGTTGGATCCACCCAGCCTGCTGATGGTTTTATTGGCTTAGAAGATCTAGCCTTACTAGATATTGGTGACTTTATAGAAGGCTCGGGATTGGTTATCAAGACACAAACTGGTGAGATATCGGTTGAAGCTAAAACCTTAAGGTTGCTTACAAAAAGCTTAAGGCCAATGCCCAATAGCTACGATGGTTTTTCTAATAAAGAAGAACGTTTAAGGCGCCGCTACATAGATACAAATATAAATAAAGACGTCTATGAACGGTACATAAGACGTAGCCATTTTTGGCAAGCTACGAGACAATTCTTGGTAGACAATGGTTTTTACGAAATGAATGTTCCGGTATTAGAACATACCACTGGCGGAGCTGATGCTAAGCCATTTGTTACTCACATGGATGCGCTAGACCAAGATTTTTATTTAAGAATAAGCCAAGAACTACCACTAAAAAGGTTGATAGGTGGTGGTTACGAAAAGGTATTTGATATTGGTCCACGCTTTAGAAACGAAAATTATTCTGATGAACATTTGCCAGAACATATTGCCATGGAATGGTACTGGGCTTATGCCGACTGGCAAGATGGCATAAAGCTAACAACCGAAATGTATAGTTATGTGCTAAACGAGGTTTATGGCAAGTTACAGTTTAAAGTTAATGGTTTTGATGTAGATTTAAGCCAAGATTGGCCACAACAAGATTATGCCGATTTAATGCAGCAAAAATATGGTATAGATGTTTTTAACTGCAGTTTAGAAGAAGTTAAGAAACTGTTAGTCGAAAACAAACTAGAGGTAGAAAAAGCCGAAAACATATCGCGGGGAATTGATAAACTTTGGAAGAATCTACGCAAAGATATTGCTGGCCCGATCTGGTTGGTGAGTATGCCATTATTTATTAGCCCGCTCGCCAAGGTAGACCCCATTAAGCCTAACACCGTTCAGCGTTTTCAGCCATTATCGGCGGTAGCGAGCTAGGCAATGGTTTTAGCGAACTAAATGACCCGTTGGAACAGCTAAATCGATTTGTAGAACAACAACAAATGCGTGATAGCGGTGACGAAGAAGCTATGATGTTAGATATTGATTACGTAGAAATGCTGGAATACGGAATGCCACCGGCATGTGGTTGGGGCATCAGTGAACGGGTTTTTTGGGTATTCGAGGGCGTAACGGCCCGCGAAGGTGTACCATTCCCACAACTTAGATTAGAAGTTGATAATACAACCCGGGAGTTTTACCCTGAAGTCTTTGCAACAAAATCTGACATTAGCCATGGCAGAAGTTCCCCCCAAGATTTTTCTAGGCGCATTGTAGCCGTTGTCAATAAAGATCTAGAGCCTTGGCGCGTTACAAATGCCGTTGCACATATGAATGCAATAATCGGTAGCATGGTAGACAAAGAGCAATTAGTTAGTGGCGATTATTTTGTTAGCCAAGATGGCGAAAAGTTGCCCCGCAACCCTCAATATCCGATTATCATCATGCGAGCTGATGAGAAAGAATTGCATAAGATTTACACTAACGTCTGCGAACGCAAACTAAAACACCACGTTTTTATCAAAGAGATGCAAGATACGACTAATGACCAAGAAATTATTGACACCATGAAAGAGCAGACCATTGAAGCTACGACATTCTACGGTATTGCATTCTTTGCACCAAATGAGATTGCCGCCGAATTAACGAAAAATTTGCAGCTTTGGAAATAGAACCATGGATAATCTACTTAAATGTAAAATTATAAATAGGAGGATAAGCGAATGAAAAAAATCAAACTGACCTACTTTAGGCTATCTTTTGGCTCTAAAAAACGCCGCCAAATAACTATGCAATATTTAAATCGTTTTAATTATATAATGGCCGGTTTGCATGTTGTCCAAGCTGTAGTTATGGCTATTATTGCTAAAAGTTTCTTTTTGCCAGTCACTACTACCTATTTAACTTTTAATGAATCGACTCAAAGCCTTAGAAACTGCCACTCGCAACTTGTTTGATGTTCAATTTGCTTGGCTAACAGTATCATTTTTGTTTATGTCGGCCTTTGCACACTTAATTGTGGCAACAATATATCGTAAAAGATACGAAAAAGATTTAAAAAAGGGCATTAATAAAGCTCGCTGGATAGAATATGCCGTCAGTGCCAGCACTATGATGGTGGCGATTGCCATGCTTAGTGGCGTGTATGAGCTAAGCAATCTAGTCATGATATTCTTCCTTACCGCAATTATGAATTTGATGGGATTGGGCATGGAACTATGGAATCAAGCTACCCAAAAAACCAACTGGTATACATTTTGGATTGGTTGTTTAAGCGGTTTTATTCCATGGCTAGTGTTGGTTATTTATTTTGTAGGAGCCAGTGCTTTTGGTAGCGGTGGCGTACCTGGTTTTGTGTACGGAATTTACGCCAGTATTTTTATATTCTTTAACTGTTTTGCTATTAACATGTGTTTACAGTATAAAAAGATTGGCCCCTGGAAGAACTACCTATTTGGCGAACGGGTTTATATGATTTTAAGTGTAGTTGCAAAAAGTGCTTTAGCCTGGCAAGTTTTTGCCGGTAGTTTGAGGCCTTAAGGGTTTTTGGCTAATGAAGTTGCATAGATTCTATGTAGAGTCTGTCCACGACAAAGCAGGCAAGCTAGAGCTTAGCCAAATAGTGTGGATTCACGACGCTAATCTTCTGAATCAGTGGCTAAAAGTATTGCGATATAAATCCGGCGATCAGTTGATTCTATTCAATGACACAGAAGAACGCTTATATAAGATAAAAGACATCGAATCTTCGCTGTCGGTTTTACTAGAAATGGTCACCGAGATAGAGCGTAAGATGCCCAAAAAACATGTTTATTTATTATGGTCGCTGCTAAAAAATGACAAGAACGACTGGGTAATCCAAAAGGCAACCGAATTAGGCGTAAGCGACTTAGTGCCAATAATTTCTGAGCGTAGCGAAAAAACCGATTTAAATGTAGAACGGTCTCAAAAAATTGCTATAGAAGCCGCCGAACAGTGTGGCCGCAGTGACATACCAGTTATTAGGGAGCCAATCAGTTTAACAGAAGCCCTAGAAGAATATAAAAATCTGTCACTGTATATATGCGAACAGGCTACGGAAGGATCGGGTCGGTTGCTGCCGAAAGAACAGGAATTTGGTATTTTAATTGGGCCAGAGGGCGGGTGGAGCGAAAAAGAAAAGGACATATTTAGAGAGAATAACCTGCCTCATATAAACTTGTCGGATATGACATTAAGAGCCGAAACGGCTGCTATCGCCGCACTAACTGTTGCCCTAACTATTTAAGGAGTTTTAATGGCATATTCAAGATACGATACTAAATATAAACCTGGCCAAACTGAGTCCTTTAAATTAAGTCGCAGTAAGATTGATTTATTCGTGCAATGCCCCAGATGTCTTTGGCTAGACAGGGTAATTGGCATTAAACGGCCGAGCAGCCCACCTTTCCAAATAAACAAGGCAATAGATGAATTGTTAAAGAAAGAGTTTGATGAATTCCGCAAAAAACAGATTGCACACCACTGGATGATTGAACACAAAATTGATGCAATCCCGTTTGAGCATAAAGATTTAAGCAAGTGGCGCGAGAATTTTGTGGGTATCCAATATCTGCACAAACCAACCAATTTTTTAGTGTTTGGCGCCATTGATGATGTTTGGGTTACACCTAGTGGCGAACTAATAATTGTTGACTATAAGGCTACCTCAAAAAAGACCGAAGTAAGCTTAGACGCCGATTGGCAGATTACCTATAAACGGCAAATGGAAGTTTATCAATGGTTATTCAGGCAGAACGGCTTTAAGGTGAGTGATACAGGCTATTTTGTTTATACCAATGGCATAAGTGAGGCCGAAGGCTTTTTTGACAAGGTAGAGTTTAAAACCAAACTTATATCTTATAAGGGTAACGATAACTGGGTAGAGCCTACCTTGATAGATGTAAAAAAATGCCTAGAAGGCCCCATGCCCGATAAAATTGGCGTGGCCGTTATGGGTGGCGACTGTGAATTTTGTACTTACGCTAAATCTCGCACCCAACTGACTCTCGATCATCTGAGCAAGCGTAAAAAATAGCTTTGGCGAGCTGTCCTTAAAAGAAGTATAATTACTAGCATGTTAGATATAGAGATTATTCGAAAAGATCCTGACAAAGTAAAAGAAAACAATCAGCAGCGAGGTTTTAGTTTAGATGTAGACAGGCTTCTACAACTAGACAAACAGCGTCGCGAAGGGCTGGGCGCCCTAGAACAGCTACGCCAGGAGCGCAATCAAGTAGCTAGCGGCAAAGAAAAGCCTTCGACCGAGCAGATAGAAAAGGGTCGACAGCTTAAAGAAGATATCACCAAATTAGAGGCCGAGCTAGAGCCGATTAGTGCTGAATTCAGTGCTTTATTAAGGGCTATACCAAACCTTTCAGCAGAAGACGTGCCAATTGGCAGTGAGAGTGAATATAAGGTGGTGTCGGAATTTGGTGACAAAAAAACTGGCGGGGTTGATCACCTAGAACTTGCTACAAAGCACGATTGGATAGATTTTGATCGCGGTGCCAAAGTTGCTGGTAATAAGTTTTATTATTTAAAAGGCGACCTAGCTCTTCTAGAAAACGCCCTTTACCAGTTCACCCTAGACTTATTGCTTAAAAGAGATTTTCAATTTATGGCCGTTCCGCACATGGTATCTTCAAACGTAGCTGCCGGTGCTGGCTTTGCGCCAAGAACTAGCGAGCAGAGTGATGAGTACTATATAGAAGGCGAAGACCTAACTATGATTGCCACTGCCGAAATTCCATTAACCGGCTATCATAAAGATGAAGTCTTAGATGAAGCTGCCTTGCCTTTAACGTATTGCGCTTACAGTCCGTGTTACCGCAAAGAAGCTGGCGCTTATGGCAAACATACCAGGGGGTTGTTTAGGGTCCACCAGTTTAATAAGTTAGAAATGTATGCCTTTACACTTCCCGAAAACAGCCAAGCTATGCACGCAAAACTATTAGAAATCGAAGAGGCGGTCTGGCAGGCCTTAGGTATACCGTATAGGGTTATAGATATTGCTAGTGGCGATTTAGGTGCTGCGGCCGCCAAAAAATATGACATCGAATATTGGAGCCCCATAGATCAGACTTATCGCGAGTTAACCAGTTGTTCTAACTGCACAGACTATCAAACCCGAAATCTAAACATAAAGGTTCGTCGCCAAGACGGCACAATTGAGCTGGCCCATTCACTAAATGGTACGGCTGTGGCGCTAGCCAGAACGCTAGTGGCCGTTATGGATAACTGCCAAGTTGATGGCAAAGAGCTACTGTTACCAGAAGCTCTGCGACCATACATGGGTGGAAGGGAAAAGATTTAATGAACAGGATAGAAATAAAAACTATTCATACCGAAACAACCAAAGACCTAGAGAGCTATATAAACCAAAAAATTTCCAAATTAGACAATTATATGCCTCGCCATGCTCGCAAAAGTGCTTTTGCCGAGGTTCGTTTAAGCGAAGGCAAGGATCGTACAAAAAGACGTTGCACGGTTGAGGTTAGTCTGCAATTGCCTGGCGAAACTATTACGGCCAGTGATAGTACGGTGAACATGTATGCAGCCATTGATATTGTAGAAGAAAAGCTCAAAGCCCAGCTAAGAAAATACAAGGCCAGTTTTTCGGCCAAGCGCGGTCATCGCGAAACCCAAGTTAGAGCCTTTTTGGGTAAAATCATTCGTAAAAAAACAAGTTAGACATTATTTCGAAATAGGGTTGGATAAGGTACAATATAGCAACGTAGTGATACTAAGCTAACAAAAGCTTAAACTTTTTAAGAGAGGTTTGATAACTTATGGCGAGTTTTTTAAAGCGGGTACTTGGCGACAATCAAAAGGGTAAAGTCCGTCGTTTGCGCCGTAGAGTGGTAGAAATTAACAAGCTGGAATCTAAGTATTCCAAGCTAAAAGATAAAGATTTGGCCGCCCAAACTACCGTTTTGAAAGAGCGCCTAAAAAAAGAGTCGTTAGATAAAATTTTGCCGGATGCTTTTGCGGTGGTTCGTGAAACAGCTAAACGCAAACTAGGCCAAAGGCATTTTGATGTTCAGCTGATTGGTGGCATTGTATTGCACGAAGGTGATATTGCCGAAATGAAAACTGGTGAAGGTAAAACCTTAGTAGCCACAGTACCGGTGTATCTAAATGCCTTAACCGGCCAAGGGGTGCACGTTGTTACGGTTAACGAATACTTAGCCCAGCGTGATGCCGGGTGGATGGGTTCAATCTATAATTTCTTAGGCCTAACGGTAGGGGTAATTTACCCAGATGTGTCGTTAATTTATGACCCAGATTATAACAACGAAGACCATTCCGATGAACGCTTTAGACATCTAAGACCCTGTACTCGACAAGAAGCTTACAAAGCAGATATTACTTATGGCACTAACAACGAATTTGGTTTTGATTATTTAAGAGACAACATGGTGCGCGAAGTCGATCAACTGCGTCAGCGTAAATTGCACTATGCTATAGTTGACGAAGTTGACTCAATATTAATTGACGAAGCTCGAACGCCGTTGATTATTTCGGCGCCAAGCACATCGAGTGGTCAAGCCTATCAACAATTTGCTCAGGGTTATAGCCCAACTAGAACCCAAGTATTACGTTGTCGACGAAAAAGAAAAACGGGTGACCTTAACCGATGATGGCGTTGAAAAAGTAGAAAAACTGCTAGGTATTAAGAATTTATACGAAGAAGCTAACGTCCGAACTATTTATCACCTAGAACAGGCCCTAAGAGCTCAAACATTATTTGTTCGCGACAAAGATTATGTTGTAACCAACGATGGCGAAGTAATTATTGTTGATGACTTTACTGGTCGCTTACTAAAGGGTCGTCGTTATAACGAAGGTTTACACCAGGCAATCGAGGCCAAAGAGAGTGTAGAAGTTCAAGAAGAATCAATGACGCTAGCGACGATTTCATTCCAGAACTACTTTAGATTGTACGAAAAACTAGCCGGTATGACTGGTACGGCTATGACCGAAAGCGAAGAATTCCATCAGATCTATAAGCTAGATGTCATTGACATACCAACTAATCGGCCAATAAAACGAAAAGATTTGCCAGACAGAATTTATAAAACCAAAGCAGCAAAAATTAGAGCTATTGTTAAGGCTGTTAAAGAACTTACACGAAAAAGGGCAACCGGTTCTACTGGGTACGGCTTCTATTGAAAGTAACGAAGAAATCCATAATGCTTTAACAAAAGCCGGCGTTCCGCACGAGATGCTAAACGCCAAAAACAACGAAAAAGAAGCAGCCATTATTGCTAAAGCTGGTCAAAAAGGTGCAGTCACCTTGGCTACTAACATTGCTGGTCGAGGTACTGACATTGTGTTGGGTGAGGGTGTAGTTGAACTTGGCGGCTTATTTGTTCTTGGTAGTGAACGTCACGAATCTAGGCGAATCGATAATCAGCTAAGAGGTCGTTGTGGCCGTCAGGGCGATCCAGGTACTACCCAATTTTATGTTAGCACCGAAGATGACTTAATGCGTATTTTTGGTGGCGAAAAAATTGCTGCTTTAATGGATAGATTAAAAGTCGATGAAGATATGCCACTAGAAAACCGAGTTGTTAGCAAGTCATTAGAAGGTGCTCAAAAGAAGGTAGAAGGCTTTAACTTTGATGCTCGCAAGAATGTTGTTAAGTATGATGACGTTATGAATCGCCATCGTAAAGTCACTTACGAAACTCGACGAGCTTTGCTAGAAAACGCTAATATTGAAGATCGCATAAAGCAATTTATTAAAGAAGAATCTAGCGAATTAGCTATGTTGGCTGGTCAAAGTAAAAGATTACGAAAAATATATTAACGAAGTTTTTCCGTTTGATGCAGCCAACTCTAGATAGATTATTTGATGCCGAAGCCGATAAGTTTGCTATGGTCCTAAATCAAGAAGCTCTAGAGTTATATAAAGCTCGCGAAACAGCCTTTACGGCACCAATTATGCGTCTAATTGAACGTGATATATATTTTCAAATTCTTGATAATTTATGGATGCAGCACCTAGAAGATATGCAACACTTGCGCGAAGGTATTCATTGGACAAGCGTTGGTCAGCGTGATCCTTTAGTAGAATATCGACGTCGTGGCCAGGCTATGTTTGAAGCTATGCAAAAAGTGTTAAGACGAGAAGTTCTACGTAATTTAATGCATGCTATGCCAGTAGATAAAAGTACCCGAAGAAAGCAAAATGCACGAAACAGAACTAACCAGAGCAGCTCGTAGCTCGGTTGATAATGCCGATACAATAACCGAAGCCGAAATAGTAGATGAAGGCGATTTTAGTACCAAGAAAAACTAAGAATAAAGTACAGCTCAACGCAAAAAAGCGTCGAACTCGTAAAAAAGAACGCCAAAATCGTAAAAAGAAACATCGCTAATAAATGAAACATACGGTAGAAAAAATAGAATTGCCCAACGGCATCATGGGCCTACTAATTGAATGTGCCCAGCGCTTCGGTTACAAATTTTTACTTTAATTTTAGAGCAGGTGATTATTTATCACCAAATGATAAATGGGATACAGCGCATGTTATGGAGCATATGCTACTGGGTGCCAATAAGCGTTTTAGATCGCCAAATAATTTTTTTAAAGAATTTAATAAAAATGGAGCTTATTGTAATGCCTCAACTGGCGATTACGATATTGTCTACGAAGCCGAATGCGCTGATTTTGAAACAGATCGTATTTTAGATTTATTATGTTTGGCTATTGAAGCTCCGCTATTTGTTAAAGAGGCGTTTGTAGCAGAAAAGTCCAATATTAAAGATGAGCTTCGCGGTTTACACAATGATCACTTTTCTAGGTTGGTAATTGGCTTAAGCAAGGCAATGGGCTATAAAGAACTAAACTTTTCCGAAAGAGAGAAACAGCTAAAAAATATCCACCTAGATGATATTAAAGATCATTATAAACGCACTCACCATACGTCGAACCTAAGATTTATTATTGCTGGGCCGGTGAGCAAGCACAAGCCTGCCATCACAAAGCGCTTGCAACGACTAGATTTAGATGGTGGCAAGGGCCGGATTTCATTGCATAGAAAACGGTTTGACAAAGCTAGAAGCTCCTATCGTGGAAAAAAATAACGCTATAGACAATGTCTATTATTTTTGGGAAACCGTATTAGATCATGTTCAGAAACCACAGGAAGAATGATGCTTGGGACACGCTATTTGCTGTTTTATTTAATACCCTGCATTCTAGGATATTCGGCACAGCCAGGGAGCAGGGCTTGGTTTATGGAATTAATTATGGCAAATGTCGGCTAAAGACCAACAATATTTGGTGGGTGGGTGGCCAAGTATTGCCAGAAAACTGCGAAGCTTTGTTTAAGCTAATGGCCAAAGAATTAAAATCGGTCGCCAAAGGGTCAGTTTAGCTTAAGTGAGCTCAAGGCCGCTAAGCAATATATGCTGGGTGATTTTAATCGCAGCGTTCAAACTGTCGGCCAGCTGGTAAATGGCTACAATACTCGCCTAGTATTTGATGATGAAGTTGAAGAGTACAATAAAATTCCCGATCGCATCAAGGCGCATAACTTGCCAGCAAATTATTAAATGTGCTCGAATTTGCTTAGATTCAAAAAATGTCTGGGGGGTTGGTTTCTACGGTGCAACAAACAAAATAGACTCCAAAAATTGCATCAGATATTAGCAAATAGCTATATATAATTCATTGCAACCAAGGCTTATGGCAATTAATAGAGTATAATTATTGAATGATGAATGACGACTAAGAACTTCTAAAAGATATTGCTCTAAAATCGACAGCGCTTTAAAGCAGATGAAGGCTCAAGATATAATTGGGCAGAATTGATGAGTTAAACCAAGAGACGCAAAAACCAGATTTTTGGCAAGATCAATCTAACGCTCAAGTGGTTAATCGCCAAATATCGAAATTAAAAGCAAAAATTGAGCCCTGGCAACATATTAAAAAAACAGGTTGGTGAAACTATTGACGTTAATAGCTGAACGACTAACTATAAACAAAGAGATTGCTAATCAAGTTCAAGAAACTTTTGACCAATTCAATAAACTGAACCACGAGCTTTTATATAGCGGCCCGTACGATGATTATGATGTAATTATGAGTATTTATGCTGGTGCGGGCGGTACTGATGCTCAAGACTGGGCGCAGATGTTGCTTAGAATGTATACCCGCTGGGTAGAAAAATCTAAAGGTCTTGAACTGTAAAATAATTGATCAATCATCTGGTGAAGAAGCGGGCTTAAAAAGTGTAACCTTAGAAATAAATGGCAACTTAGCCTATGGCAAACTAAAAGGCGAGCAGGGCGTTCATCGTCTGGTACGTTTAAGCCCATTTAATGCCGATCATTTACGACAAACCAGTTTTGCTAGAGTAGAAATAATGCCCAAAATTGATCAACCTGGTGAGGTCGATAATTGACGAAAAAGATTTAAAAATAGACGTTTTTAGAGCCGGTGGCCATGGCGGTCAAAGTGTTAATACTACTGATTCAGCTGTTAGAATAACTCACTTGCCAACCAATATTACCGTAACTATTCAAAATGAACGTTCACAGTTGCAAAATAAAGAAACAGCGTTAACCATTTTGCGCTCAAAATTGGTTCAACTGCAGATAGAACAACACAAAGAAAAAATTGATGAATTAAAGGGTCCAAACGAACAAGCAGCTTGGGGCAATCAAATCCGCAATTATGTTCTACATCCTTATAATATGGTTAAAGACTTACGGACAAAGTATCGAAACCAGTAATACACAGGGTGTTTTAGATGGCGAAATTAACGATTTTATAGAGGCTTACCTAAAAACTTCTTTAGACTTAATAAGCACAAGTTTTGTATAATCAATTAGCAGATGATTTTACTAGATAGAGTAACAAAAAACTATAATCAGGCGAGGAACGGCTCTAAAGACGGTGTCATTGCATGTTGAACCCAAAGAATTTGTGGTTATTGTTGGCCCGAGTGGGGCTGGCAAATCGACCCTACTGAAAATGCTGACCCGCGAAGAAAAGCCTACCAGCGGTAAGATTATTGTTAATGGTATTGATTACGAAGACTTTAAAAGATAAAGACATTCCATATTTACGAAGAAAAATAGGTGTTGTTTTTCAGGATTTTAAACTATTGCCTAATAAAACCGTGTTCGAAAACGTTGCCTTTGCCTTAGAAATTGTTGGGTGCCAGTAATAAAGAAATAAGTTTACGGTACCAAAAGTGCTTTCACTAGTTAATTTGAGTGGCAAAGAAAACAACTATCCAAGTGAACTATCTGGTGGCGAAAGGCAGCGGTTAGCTATTGCTAGAGCGGTTGCTAGGCAGCCAAAAATATTAATTGCCGATGAACCTACCGGCAATCTTAGATCCTAAGCACGCCTGGGACGTCATAAGGGTTTTAGAAAAAATTAATAAATATGGCACCACCGTGCTTTTAACTACTCACAATCAAGAAATTGTTAACCAACTTAAGCGCCGAGTTATTTCTATGAAAGACGGTCAGATAATTAGTGATAAAGCCAGTGGGGGCTATAAATAATGAAACGGGACTTAATAACTCTAAGAAGAATTCTTGCTAGTGGTATAGCTAACTTCTTTAGGAATTCTTGGTTAAGCGTAGCCGCCACAGCAGTTATGGTTGTGGCTTTGACCATAATACTATTGGCTGTGGTACTAAATGTTACAGCTCGAAACGCCATAGACGAACTATCTAAGAATTTAAAAGTGTCAGTATATTTGGTTAGTGACGCTAAAGACTCCGAAGTGGTCAGATTGCGCAGTGAATTAACTAACAATAATTACGTGGCCGATGTTTCGTATATTTCTAAAGAACAAGCCCAGCAACAATTTAGCGAGAGTTTTAAAAACGATCCAGAACTATTAGAAGGCTTAGCTTTAGTTGGTGGTGATACGTTGCCGGCTTCGCTAGAAGTTAGTGTATCGGATTTGTCAAAAATAGAAGAAGTTGGGCAGATACCGCAAAGGGAAGATTATAAATCAACTGTTGATAGTGTAACGCTTGGCAAAACCGATGCTAAAAAAACAATCGACAGTGCTGCATCGGCTCAACGCTATATAACCAGTGCCAGTTTTGTGGCGGCTATCGTTTTTGCAGTCGTTAGTATGTTGATAATTTTTAATACTATCAGGATGGCAATCTTTACCCGCTCTGAAGAAATAAAAATTATGAAATTAATTGGGGCAACACCTGGCTATATTAGGGGTCCATTTTTAATAGAAGCTAGTTTATATGGAGTTATCGCTGGTATTGTGGCGGCAAGTTTAGTTGTGGCAGCCGTTTATTCATTGCTTGGTAAAATGGCCAACCAAGCCGAATTTGCCGAAACTTATCAATTCTTTACCCAGTCAAAAATTATTGTCGCCTTGTATGTAGGAGCCGTATTTATTGGCATATTGATAGGGGCGATTTCTAGTATGATTGCGATGGAAAAACACCTTAAACTCAAGCGCTGGTGAAGCTAGACGCTTGACGTTGGATAATAGACGATAGATGAATGATTGTTAAAAAGTAGCTTGGTCTTGCTTGTGTTAAGTTCTAACGTCCAACGTCAATTGTCTATTGTCTAAAATGCCTTTTTTTGGTATAACATAAGAAGTAATGAAGCGTTTGCTAAAATTCAGAAAACAAAAATTATCAAAGACAACATGGCTTCTGTCGGTTGTGTTGGTTGTTGTTATCGCCAGCGCGTTTATTGTGCCGTATTCGTTTTATGGCAGTAAAAACGTTAAAGCTGCCACGGTTGATGAGCTAAGAGCTCAAGCTAATGCCTTGCAGGCTCAAATAGATGCAAATAATGCCGAAGCCACAAGACTAGCAGGCGAAGCTGACACATTGCAAAATAAGTTGGCAATTTTAAATACTCAAATATCGCAGCTTCAGGCACAAATCGATTTAACAACTACAAAAATTAATGAGCTACAGGTGCAGTTAGAGCAGGCGCAGGTAGAGCTGGACAGGCAAAAGAGTCTGTTGAAGGCTAGTCTGCAGGCCTTATATAAAAAGGGCGGAGCCTCGACTGTTGAGTTGCTTGTTGGCAGTGAAAGCTTCAGCCAATTTATTAACGATCAGACTTATCTAGAAAAATTAAAGACTGGCATACAAGATTCGACAGAAAAAGTTATTGCCCTAAAACAGCAAATCCAAGCCCAACAAGAAGAGCAGAAAGCCCTGCTTTCTCAGCAACAATCAGAACAGACGTCTTTGAATATGACCAGAGCAGAACAGCAGCGCTTGCTTAATGATACACAAGGCCGAGAGGATGCCTACAGGCAGACGGCAGCTGATTTAAGGCAACAGCAACTTGCTTTGCTGGCTCAAATTGCTGCTAGTTTCCAGCAATTTAGCGGAGATGGTACGCGCGGAGGATACCCAACCGATCCACCCTGGGCGACAGCTCCACAGGATTCAATGTCTGATTGGTGGGGTATGTTAAATCGTGAATGTGTTTCTTATACGGCCTTTAAAGTCTTTCAGTCTGGACGCCACATGCCTTACTGGGGCTATAGGGGTAATGCTGCTGACTGGGTAAGCAATGCTTACGATTGGGGCATTCCTGTTTATTATGATCCTCAGCCGGGTGACGTAGCAATCTCTAAAGCCGGTGGTTATGGGCATGCTATGTATGTCGAAACAGTTGCTAGTGGCAGAATATATGTTAGTCAATATAACGTAATCCATGGTGAGTATTCTGAAATGTGGATAGATTTAAACAATACAGGTTGGCTAGGCACTCTATATTTCTTACGTTTTCCATAAGTTAAGATAGAAATTGTTGGATTATGGTACACTAAACGGTA
This sequence comes from uncultured Candidatus Saccharibacteria bacterium, assembly GCA_963716565.1. GTDB lineage: Bacteria > Patescibacteriota > Saccharimonadia > Saccharimonadales > CAIOMD01. Next base: position 392,007 of record OY970318.1, on the reverse strand, counting down.
ATGATTAGGTGGCGAAGAAAAACGGCTGGTTTTATAAAACAAAGAAGTAAATGGCGCGCTTTTTTGGCAGGCTTTGCTGGTGTTTTGGTGCTGGCTGGTGTTTTTTATACCGGCTATCAATTTGGCAACGGCAACTGGGCAATAAAATTTGGCCGTCAGCCGGTAGGCGAGAACCAAGGCTTGCCAGACAATTTAGACTACAGTTCGGTTGATGAACTATATCGCTTATTGAAACAAGGCTACGATGGCCAACTAAACATCGATGATTTACTTACAGGTATCAAAAAAGGCCTCGTAGAGGCCGCTGGAGACCCCTACACGGCGTATTTAGATGCAAACGAAGCCAATGCTTTTAATGAGCAGCTAAATGGCTCATTTAGCGGTATTGGAGCCGAACTTGGCAAGCAGGGTTCAGATATTGTAGTTATTGCGCCCATAAGTGGAATGCCAGCCGAAAAAGCCGGATTAAAGGCTGGTGACATTATTTATATGATTGACGATAAAGACACAGTTGGCATGAGCATAGACGAGGCAGTGACTAATATTCGCGGAGAGGCTGGCACTAACGTAAAACTAACTATTATTCGCGATGGGCAGGCATTAGAATTTACTATTACCAGACAAGTCATCACTTTGCCTAGCGTTGAAAGCAAAACTTTAGAAGGCAACATTGGGTACGTTAAAATTAGTCGTTTTGCTGACGATACGGTAAGTAGTTTTAATAGAATAGCTAGTGAATTTGATGCGGCTAATGTTAGCGGTATCATTCTAGACTTAAGAAATAACCCGGGTGGATATCTTGATGGAGCAGTTGGCGTTTCTGAGGCTTGGCTAAAAGATGGGCAGATTATTTTAGAGGAAAAACGGGCCGGTATTACAATTAGAACTTATCGTGCCGATGAAAACGGGATATTAAATGGCATACCAACAGTTGTGTTGATTAACGAGGGCAGTGCTAGTGCTAGCGAAATCGTGGCTGGTGCCTTAAAAGATAATAACCTTGCAACTATCGTTGGCGTAACTTCATTCGGCAAGGGCAGCGTGCAAGAATTCAGCACCTTTGATGCAGGCGATGTTCTAAAAGTAACGGTAGCTCGCTGGTACACACCGGCTGGTCAGAATATCGATAAAGAAGGCATCGAACCGGACGCCGTACTAGAACCAACCGAAACCGATATAACTAATAACATCGATTCACAACTAGAAGCCGCCAAAAACGCTCTAGGGCTTTAGCATTCTTGTTATATAACGACTTATTGCATTAGTCACCACATAAACAACCAGAATAAGAGCTGTACTATTAAAAAAGCACTTCTTTTTAAGAGGCGATTGTATTTTTGTCGGTAAAAACTACACGTTTGTACATAAAGAAGTTCCACAGCAAGCTAACCACCGTACCAAAAACTTTAGCAGTGTTTAGTATGGCGAAGTCTTTTGTAAAGCTATCTAGGCCAACTAAATCAAACAAGCTTTTTGCGACCGAAGCTGGCCAGGTAAACCAGTGCACGAATATGTATATTACGCCGTTTTGCAGAACCCACAAACCAAAAGCGGTGACTAACAAAAACAATAGAACTTTTTTGGCATGATTAGCTGTTTTTTGCCGAAAGACCACGTGGTAATTAAGCACGTAGCTGATTGCCATAGCCAGGGTTACCGATATAGTGTTGCCGGCGATATTATTTAAACCAAAGCCAAAAACCAATAAGTTGAGTACGGCAAAATCGAATAGGGTATTAAAAATACCAACGGCGGCAAAACGAGTTCCAGTATGTGACCAAATGTTTTTTATCATAGATTATTCCTAACTAATATATCATAACCATTTAAAGTTGTTTCTAGGTGGTAATTATTATTAATAAATCGCATGGCTACCGGATTTTGTACTCGGTAGATATCATTGACGTCGCTAAACATAATTACATATTTAGCTTCTTTGCAAATCATATCAAAGATAAATTGTTCATTAAGGTTGTAACCGAATTGATGCTTGTAATCGATTAGCAGGTGAGAAGCGCTGATATAGCGGCTGCCAGAATCGCGCTGGGCTAACTCATAAAAGGTGGCACCATAAGTGTAGGCGAAGAAGGTGTCGCCTGGGGCGGTGTGTTCATTTATATAGTTAGCTACGGCAACTTGATTGTTGGCTTCTGTCTTTACGCCGCCAAGGTAAGAATTATAAAGTTGTTTATAGCTAGCACCAGCCAACAGTAGGGCTACTATGCCCAAACAGCTAAGTAATAACCTGGGCTTTAGCTTAGATTTAAGCTGATAGGTGGCACCAAACACCAAGCACAGCCAAGGCAGGGCGATTAAAAAGTAATGGGAGTAAAAAGTACCGGCTAAGACCATAAAAATTAATGAGCAAATGCCCAGTAAGTTTATTAATAAGTTATCGTTGCCTTTGTCTTTTATAAAAGCCGTCCAGGCACGGATAATAAATGGTGCAAAAAAGAGCAGCAGCAAGACTAAGATGCCAACAAAAATTACAATACCGGTAGCGTGGATATCCCAACCCAGGGCAGACATATATTTGCTATTAAACTCAAAGGTTGCAATCAAAAACTGCTTAAAAGTGCCAACTTGTTGGAAGTATATGGCCCAAAGGAGCAGATGGAGCAATGTGCCTGCCGCAAAGAGGCATAGGCTACTAATTAAGCGATAGACATTTTTTCTAGTAACGATGATTAGATCGACAACAACCGGCAGTAAAAGAACAGCAAAGTTTGCTTTTAAAACAAACACAAGACTGGCCGCTAAACCACTCATAAGCAAATAATGTCGTTTATCTAAAGGATTTTCGCGCCATCTTAAATACCAGTAAAGAACGGCTAACAGAAATAAAATGCCAAGGTTTTCATTGTTATTGCCACTGTTGGTAAAAACCGCTAGGTTAGCAACAAAAGCAAAGACTAGGGTTGATAATCTGGCTAAGGCCGGCTGGTTTTTTAATTTGAGCTGTCGGTATAAAAGCAGGGCGGTTTTATAAAATAGCCAGACTGCCAATATGGCAATCACGGTAAAGAAAACACGGTGCAAGATAATATTATCGCCAAACAGCTTACTTAGAATGCCATTGTAGGCATAAATAAGTGGTGATTTATGATCCCACATGTCTACATATAATGTTGCGCCATTAAACCCAGTGCTTGCCAATGTAATAAAAAATCCAATGGTCGCTATCAAAAGGGAAAAGCCAAGTAGGCTAATCGGCTAAAACTAAAGGTGCCCGCCAATATAAGTAGCCAGCTTCGGTTGGATAGTTTATTAATTTTTGATAGCATATCAGTTTTTAAAATGAGCTGTCTTTAGTTTAGTCGTTTGACATGTTAAAAGCCATAGAAAACTATGGCTTTTACTTAAGTACGACCGAGAAAGATTAATCTACTAAATACTTCGGTGCGAGTAACGGTTTTACCGCTGTAATGCTTGACTTTGCGCTGGCGGTAACCAACAAGGCCGTCTTTAGCGGCATGGATTGTAAAATTACGGCTCATAAAAGTGCCCGGACCGGCTACCTTAGTTTGGCCAACCTGACGTACAATTACACCGCCGGTCTTAACTTTTTCGCCACCAAATAACTTAACTCCCAATCGTTGACCGGGGCTGTCTTTGGTATTTTTAGATGTACCGCCTGCTTTAACGTGTGACATATTAGTTCCTTATAAGTGTTACAAGTTCTCTGGCTACTATTTGCTGAGGTCGATGGTAAACCAGCTGCTCAGCCTTAGCATGCTCAAAAGCTACACGATTGTAGCCTAAATTAGCCAATTGGTCAAGAAGTGGCAGGTGATAAACTTGGGTTCCAACAAACCAGGCCGGTATTGCTAAGCATAATCTAGTACCAGGCATCTAATTGTTTGTGTAGATTTTGCAGAAATTTTTTATGGAGTAAATTTAGCTCGTTTACGATGTTCAGTTAAGCTGCGCTCCATCTGGTAACGTGTCAAAAACTGGCCCTAAGTAGGTTTCGCTGGCGACATTCGGTTTTATTGGTGATGGCCAAGTAATATTGGGTAGCATCGCCAATTGCCACGGATGGACTTAAAATTTAATACGGTATGTCGTTTAGCTAACCACAATAGATTTTCTTTAGAATAATTAATCATTTTTGGATTAATATCTCTGCCAACAACATCAAAACCCATCAAGGCCGCTTCTTGTAAGATAACACCGGTACCGCAGAAAGGGTCAAGCAGGGTGGCGTTTTGAGTGGGTTCATCACCTAGTAGCCAAGTTAATGATTATCTGAGCTAATTTTGGTGGTAACATGCCAATATGTACGTCGCGCTTAGGGCGTTCTCGATCTCTCACGGTATAATCTTCGATATCTTGGATTTTGATTAGTGTAGGCCACCAAAACTTGGCCTTGCCAATCAATTAGCAATAATTCTAAGCCAGCAGGGAAGAACAATTGGTTGTGCCAAACCTGGGCGGTATTAAGGATAGCTCTTTGATTGGGCACTACTCGAATTTTGTGGCCCTTATGCCGACAAGGTAGTGTTTTAAGTGTTAATGAAAGATTGGTTGTAGCTCTGGATCGATATTTAGACCATAAGCACTAATGCCAAGATTTAATTTTTTAGAAGGCAACTGTATCTTAGGCAAGAGCTTAATTAAGCCGGTTTTTAGATCATTTCTTTCGATAAAGCCAACAACCGAACCAAGTTTTATGGTTCCACCAAGCCTTTCAAACGGTATCTCGTCGACTGGCACATCCAATAGGGCCACTTCTGGATTGTGGCAAGTGATATCTTTTCGCCGAAAATAGTGACTCTAATTCGGCTAAACTGATGTCAGGCTGTCTGCCTAATATGGCAACGGATTTCATTTGATACAAGTATACACGGATTAAGGTATAATCTTCTTAAGAAGATGACATCAAAGCAAGTCAAAGTAGTAATTAATGTTGTTACCATCGTTGCTCTTGGTTTTCTTGATTTATTATTCGTGGCCTCAGATTGTTAACGGCTTAAAAGAAATACTAGGGGCTAAGATTTCGATAGTCTTCTAATAATCCCTCTGCAGTTAATTAATTATTTTGTTATTGCTAAGTTTTATCAGTCTTATTTTAAAAACGGTGGTCAAAATCTACCAATGCAGTTTATGTATAGAGTGGCGCTAGAGCTCAATTTTGTTAATCACATTTTTCCTAGCGGTGGTGTGGCCGGTTTCTCTTATTCTAGGGCTTAGGATGCGTAAACAAGGAGTACCAGTAGCTAATACTACCCTGGCTCAAACGATGCGCTTTGGCTTAACCTTTATTAGCTTTTTGATAATCCTATTCTTTGGTATGTTTTTACTAAGTTTTGGTAGTGGTCAAGAGCGGTGGGGCGGATTGCCATGTTTATTGGTCTTATCGATAGCTTTCTTAACTTTATTCGCAGTATTCAGTATTTTCTTATCTCATTAGTAGCGAAAATCGCATAAAAATCTTTCACGGCATTTTTGCCCAAGAATTGCTAATCGTTTATCAAAAAGATTAGTTAGCAAAGAGCTATTTTAACGTCGAGCGCGTTGAAAGGCTATGCACGAATCTGCATAAGATTTTGTAAAAATGCGCCGCGATTGGCGCAATTTAAAGATGCCTTTTGTTTGGGCGCTACTAATTAATATTACCGAAATTGGCACAATTTATCTGGCTTACATAGCTCTGGGCCAATTAGTTAATCCAGGTGCGGTAATATTAGCTTATTCGGTGGCCAGTTTTGCCGGATTAGTTTCGATCTTGCCCGGTGGCATAGGTGTTTATGAAGCCTTAATGACCGGTGTCTTGGCCTCGGCTGGAGTAGCCAAAGCCTTGGCTCTATCGGCTACGTTAATCTATAGAATTGTCTGTATGATAGTTTTCTTGCCAGTAGGCTTTATACTTTATCAATTATCTCTACGTAAGGGCGAAGCAGGAGTGCCAGGCCGTGAACCAACCAGAACTCATCCTGACGCCAACTGATTTTGTTGCAATTGCCAACCAGACTTTAGAATTTGCCTTTGGTTTGATTAAAATTGAAGGTGAATTGGCGAATTTTAGAGTTAGCAAAAATCGTTGGGTATATTTTGATGTTAAAGATGATTTAGCCAAAATTGCTTGTTTTGGCAGTGTTTACAATCTGCCTGGTCCGTTAGAAGATGGAATGATGGTGGTAATTAGTGGGCAGCCTAGGCTGCATCCGCAGTTTGGGTTTAGTATTAATATTCAATCGATTGTTCCGGCGGGGCAGGGCTCAATTAAAAAAGCCTACGAAATGCTAAGGGCTAAACTTCAGCTTGAGGGCTTGTTTGAACCGACGCGCAAACGCTTACTACCTTATCCACCCCAATCGATTGCTCTGATAACCTCTTTAGAATCGGCGGCCTATGTTGATTTTGTAAAGATTCTAAATAATCGTTGGCCTTTTGTTGATGTACAAGTATACGACGTACAAGTACAGGGCGAATCGGCTCCTCAGCAACTGGTAGAGGCGCTAAATAAGGTAAACGGCCAAGCCGACTTGGCTGATGTTGGTAGTAATTACCAGGGGTGGTGGCAGTGCCGATGATTTAATGGCTTTCGATGACGAAAGAGTAGTAAGAGCAATTGCTAGCTAGTCGGGTTCCTACCCTGGTGGCCATTGGGCATGAGGTTGACGTTAGTTTAAGCGAGCTAGCGGCCGATAAAAGAGCCAGCACTCCTAGTAACGCCGCCGAAATATTGGCACCAGACAGAAAAGGGGAATTAGAGAATTTAAATTTGGTAAAAAACAATTTTCGGCAATACTTACAGGCGACCATCAAATCAGAAGCTGCAACTATAGCACTAGCTAGTCAGCAGTTACTGCATGATTTACAGATGGCTTTAGAGAAAATTTCTCAAAATATTGAAGCAGTAAAGGCTTTGGTGGAAGCCTATAATCCAAAACTAGTGTTAAAAAGGGGCTATGCTATTGCTAGAATTGGCGGAAGTGTTATCAAGTCGGCAAAGCAGGTAAAATTAGGGGATGATTTATCATTAGTTTTAGGTGATGGTCAGCTACGAACAACGGTAAAGGCAATTAATGGCGAAAGGAATTAGAAGTGGTAAAAGCATTTGACTATAAAACCCAAAAAGCCAAGTTAGATAATATTGTGCAGTGGTTTGAGAGCGAAGACGTATCAATCGATGAAGCTTTGGCAAAATACGAAGAAGCTAAAAAAATTATAGAAGACCTTGAGGCTTATTTGGGTGATACCAAGGCTAAAATAAAACTATCAATTCAAGATAAAGTTTCTAAAAAATAATGACTTTTGTGATAATTTTATTGGTTTTGCTGTTTTGCTTTAGCTTTATTCTGTTGTTTGGAGCGCCATATGTGCCCACTATGCAAGAACAGCAGGTGCAGGCCTTAGAATTGTTGGATTTAAAACCGGGCCAGACGGTCCTCGAACTAGGTTCTGGTGATGGCCGGTTTCTATTAGCCGCAGCTAAGCGGGGGATAAAGGGAATTGGCTATGAACTTAATCCAATAATGTACCTAATATCACTGGTAGTAACTTTTAAATATCGTCGTTTAATTAAGATCCGTCTAACCAGTTTCTGGCTAGCAAAGCTACCAAAAACAGATGGTATTTACGTATTTTTGTTAGCAAAGTTCATGACTAAATTGAATAAAAAGATTATTCAATCAGGATGCAAAAATGTCAAGGTTGTGTCGTATGCTGCAAAAATGCCCGATCAAAAAATAGTTAAAACCGTTGGGCCGATGTACCTGTATGAGTACTAAACTACTGTTGCAAGAATGTGCTTAGTCGTTTAACATAAGAGTAATCATGTGGTGGAATAAAAACAGGGATGTTAATCAGATTTCTGGGCTGTCTGGATCTAGCGGGCCGATTATGGCATCATTGCCAAAAGAAAAGCACGTGGGTCTTTTAATATCTTTAGTGGTGTCGGTTGTTTTGGCAGTAGGGCTTGGAGTATTCGGGCTATGGGCATACTCACAGATGAAAGATTATAAAAATAATAGCGATCAAAAATCTAACCAAGCAGTAGAGCAAGCTAAGGCCGAACAAAAGACCACCCTAGAGGCTCAATTTGCCGAGGAAGAAAAGTCACCCTTAAAGTCTTATACAAGCCAAGCTGCTTATGGCAGCGTGACTATTGTTTACCCTAAAACTTGGAGCGCTTATATCAGCGAAAAATCATCTGGCACCAATGTAGTAGATGGCTATTTTTACCAGGACTATCTGCCAAGTGTTAACCCTAACGAAACAACGAATTTTAACTTACGCGTACAAATAATTGATGGCTCATATCAGTCGGCGGTTGATCAATATCAGAGCCAGATAAAGCAGGGTAAGATCACGGCCGTACCTTATACATCCAATGTTACGGGGGCTTCTATCGGTGTTAGATTAACCGGTCAATTGAGTGTCTCAAAAAAGGGAGCAGCAATAATTATCCCGTTAAGGGATAAAGTATTGAAAATCTGGACCGAAACCGAAGCCGGCATAGCTGATCTTGATAATTACGTAATTGCCAATTTGACCTTCTCGCCATAACTTTAGCAATAGCTCGGTGTGCTATACTTTTAGATAGTTAAAAGTCTAAAGAAACAGAGGGAAGTTTTGGATAATCTGGTAGACTGGAGCTCAAACCGACTCCAACAAATTTCGCCGCTACTTTTTGATTTGCAGAACCATTTTTTGCAAGTTAGGGCGCTGGCCGAGAACTCTTTAGACGACCCATCTGCCTTAAAAGATATTGAATTAATCAGCAAGCATGCCTTAATCGCTCTAGATTATGCTTTGTTTGCGGTCGATGCCATGCAGAATCAGCTAGCTTTAACTTCCGTTTCGGCTGCTGCGGCCGCCAGTGACGTAGCCGAAGATCTAAGACAGTTGGCTAAGGCCTACGGTGTTGATTTAAAGATTGATATAAGCAGTAGGCTGGAGCCGGTTTATGCTAACGAAGCAGCTCTAAAGGGTGCTTTGTTCGGTTTAGCCACCAGCTTAATTACGGCTAGTAACCCTGCCGTTAAAAAGCCAAAAATAGTTATTGCTGCGCAAGGGACTACACCGCAGTTGCAACGACTGGGCGTATATTCGCCTAACGTATTCATGGACCCATCAGCAATTAAGCAAGCCAGAAAACTGGCTGGCCAAGCCAGATTTGTAGCACCAAAAAATCTGCATCACACCGGCTTGGGCTTAGTTGTCTCAGATCAACTAACCTTGGCTATTGGTAGCCGGTTAAAATGGTTTACGCATCGTGGGCAGAAGGGTATTGGTTTTTATATACCAATGTCTGGCCAACTTGGTCTTCTTTAAGGGTTTTTATGGACATTCTTATTATCGAGCCGGATAGGATTTTAGCCAGCCAATATCAAAAAGCTTTTGAAAAAGCCGGATATAAAGTTAAAGTTTGTAGTGATGCCCAAGAGGCCGTTCTAATCATCGACAAGCAGCCGCCTAAGGCGGTTGTTATGGAAATACAGCTTTCGGCACATAGCGGAGTGGAGTTTTTGCACGAATTTAGAAGTTACGAAAACTGGTCGAATATCCCTATTTTTATTTATAGCTGTATACCAGAGTACGCGTTAGGGACCGACCCAAAAATTTGGCGTTCGTTTGGGGTGGAGCGTTATTTTTATAAGCCCCATACTAGTCTGGCTCGGTTAATTGGGGCGGTTAAGGGGGCTTTAAGTTGAATTATCAACCACGGCATACTCTGGGCCTAGTCTTATCTAGAACGAATTATGCCGAGAGTGACAGAATAGCTACTTTTTTAACCAGAAATTATGGAAAAGTCCGAGCCATTGCCAAAGGCGTAAGAAAAGAGCGCGCTAAACTAACTGCCGGCGTAGAGCTGTTTGTTATTAGCGAAATTGGCTTTATTGAGGGTAAGAGCGAGCTAGCAACTTTAGTCAGCGCTAAACTAAAGAAGAGCTATCATTGCTTTTTAAATGATTTGAACAGAGTAAACTTTGGTTTTGATAGCTTAAAAAAACTTAATAAAATTACCGCCGAGGCTGTTGATGGCCAGTATTTTGATTTGGCTGAGCAGTTGCTTATAGCTTTAGATGATAGTGAAATCAGCCTAGAAGTAATAATTTTGTGGTGGCATGTTAATCTAGCTCAACTTACCGGACACGGGCTAAATTTGCAGCAATCTGTAAATGGCCAAACCCTAAAAGAGAACGCGAGGTATGTTTTTGATCAAAAAAGAGGTAGTTTTGTAGAGGGCGAACGGGGTAAGTTTAACTCCGAACACATTAAGTTGTTAAGATTAACCCTTGGCCATACCCCAAAGACTTTGATGAGAGTTAAAGAAGCCGAAAGGGTTGCTAGCCAGTTAGTTAACCAGCTAGCGCAGTTCAGCGAATATCATTATTAGATTAAGCTGTAATAGGCTAATAAAAACAGATATAATGTTACCAATATGACAAAAGACACTCCAAAACTAGATGATTTAGTGAGCTTAGCGAAAAGGCGAGGCTTTATTTACCAAGGCTCCGAAATATACGGTGGCCTATCTGGTATATATGACTATGGTCCGCTTGGCGTACAACTAAAGCGTAATATCAACGCTCTATGGTGGAAGAAATTTGTAGAGGAACGTGAGGACATATATGGTCTGGATGCGGCGATCCTTATGCCAAAAGAGGTTTGGGTAGCCAGTGGACACGTGGCCGGTTTTGCTGACCCAATGATAGAAGATGTAAAGACTAAAAAACGTTATCGTTTAGATCACCTGCTTGAAGATAGGGGCATAGAAACTGATGGCCTAGATGCCGAAAAGATGGAGCAGATTATTAGAGACAAAAACATCAAAAGCCCAGATGGAAACGAATTTGGCAAGGTGCAGATGTTTAACATGTTACTGCCGGTACATTTGGGCGCAGTCCAAGATGAATCTTCTTTAGCATATCTACGCGGCGAGACGGCGCAAGGTATTTATGTTAATTATAAAAATGTCGTAGATAGTTTTAGTCCCAAAATTCCATTTGGAATAGCTCAAATTGGTAAAGCGTTTCGTAATGAAATTGCTCCGCGTGACTTTATATTTCGCTTACGTGAGCTAGAGCAAATGGAAATGCAATACTTTATACGTCCAGCACAACAAAAAGAGCAGTATGAGTATTGGCGCCAATTTGCGTGGGATTTTCTAACAAAAGAGCTAAAGATTGATGAGAAAAAGCTTAAATGGCACGAACACGATGCTAATGAGCGTGCTTTTTATGCTGCCGCAGCACATGACATCTACTTTGAGTTCCCACAGGGCTTCAAAGAATTATGGGGAACGCATAACCGCACAGATTATGATCTTGGAACACATGCTAAGCATAGTGGCAAAGACTTGAGCTATTTTGATCAATCCGAAAATGAGAGATTCCTTCCCAATGTTATTGAAAGCTCGGTGGGCCTAGATAGAATGTTTATGGCGGTCTTTACGGCTGCATATAGTGAGGATGAACAGAACGGCGAAAAGAGAATATTCCTTAAACTTCCTGCCCATCTTGCCCCTGTTAAAATTGCAGTTTTCCCGTTGCTCAAGAATAAGCCCGAGCTAATCAAAAAGGCTAAAGCGGTTTATGAGACACTAAAGAAGCAATATGGGGCGGTTATGTGGGATGACAACGGTAACATCGGTAAGCGTTATCGCCGTCAAGACGAAATCGGTACACCGTACTGCGTAACAGTCGACTTTGATACCTTAGACGACGACACGGTAACCATTCGCGATCGTGATACAACCAAGCAACAAAGAGTAAAAATCTCCGAGTTGGCTTTGCAGCTAAAATTGTCGTAAATGAAAACATTAAGAGTTAGACAAGCTGGTGATCCAGTTTTGCGCCAAAAAGCTAGACCTCTTAGTATGCCAGAAATCCAATCAGAGGAGATAAGGCAATTTATTAAAGACCTAAAATATGCTGTAGAAAACAAGAATTACGGTCTTGGCATGTCGGCTCCACAAGTTGGTAAAAGTATTATGTTGTCTGTAATCGCTATAAAGCCCACTCCCAACAGACCATACTTATCCAGAACAGAGCTTGTATTAATAAATCCAAAAATTGTAAAGACGTACGGTGTAAAAACTAGTATGTGGGAAGGTTGCTTTAGCGTTGTTTACGCAAAATTGTTTGCTAAAGCAATGCGGCATCAAAAGATTAAAGTTAATTATTTTAATGAGCATGGCAAGGAGATCCAGAGAGACTTTGATGGTTTAGAGGCTCACGTGATACAACACGAAGTAGATCATTTAAACGGGATTCTATTTACCGATTTGGTGACTGACCCAAAAACCATTATCAATGCCAGTGAATATCGTAAAATGGTTAAAAAAGGTTTGGTGTAATGTCTCTAACAGCAGCCAACAAATTAGTAAACTCCTTAAAGCAAGGTGGCAATTCCAGCCAGGCATTACTTTTGCAGAGGTTTTTTAAAACGGGGCCGGGGGAATACGGTGAGGGCGATAGATTTTTGGGCTTAAAAGTGCCACAAACTCGAGCGATTGTTAAAGATTTTACCGCCGATTTAACAATTGGAGACCTTGATATCTTGCTAAACAACAGATGGCACGAAGTTCGTTTGGCGGCACTTGTGGCTATGGTAACGCAATTTCCTAAAGCCGATGCTGCACAGCAAAAGGCTCTATTTGATCTGTATCTAAAGCAGATTGGCAGGGGTATTAATAATTGGGACTTAGTTGACATCAGTTGTCCCAGAATAGTTGGCGCTTATCTGTCTAAGAAAGACCACGATGTTTTGTATAACTTGGCAAAGGGCGATTTATGGCAAAAACGGGTCAGTATAATCAGTACTTTTTGGTTTTTACGCCAAGGCGAACCTGGCGATACATATAATTTGGCCGAGATATTGGTGTACGAAAAACACGATTTACTGCAAAAAGCTGTCGGCTGGGCCTTAAGAGAAATGGGCAAGCTAGATGATAGTTTATTAGAACAATTTCTAGATAAATATGCTGCCAGCATGCCACGAACAGCTCTACGCTATGCGCTAGAAAAAACTCCAGAGACCAAAAAACGTTATTATATGGATTTGAAAAATGAAGATAAAAATCAAAGTTAGAACTAACAAAAAAATCGAAAGTGTCATCTTGCAGGAGGGTATTTACATTGTCTCAGTTAAAGAGCCGGCGGTTGAAGGCAAGGCAAATAAGCGCGTTATTGAACTGCTAGCCAAGAAGTTTGACGTATCAAAATCGGTAGTCCAAATAACTACCGGCAAAACAAGCAATATTAAAACAGTCATTATAAAAGCCGACAATCTAGTACAATAGTTGTGATGAAAAGCAACAAATTCTTTTGGGGCGCTAGTACGGCTAGCCACCAGGTAGAAGGGCATACTCAAAACCAGTGGACGTGTTGGGAGAAAACCAATGCTGAAAGGTTAGCCAAAGCTGCCCATCAGCGTTACGGCTGGCAGCCTAACTGGCAAGAGATAAAAGGCCAGGCCACTAACCCGCAAAACTATATTTCTGGTCACGGGATGGAGCATTATGAACATTACAAAGAAGACTTTGCCATCTTAAAAAAGCTTAATTTGAATGCTTTTAGGTTTAGCACCCAATGGTCTAGGATTGCACCAGAAGAAGGTGTTTGGAACCAAGAAGCGATTGATCATTATAAAGAATATATTCACGAATTGCGGGCCCAGGGCATAGAACCATTCTTGAATCTTTGGCACTGGACATTCCCGGTCTGGTTCGCCGAAAGAGGCGGTTTTGCTAAAAGGCGCAATATAAAATATTTCAAAGCCTACGTTAAAAAAATTGCCGAAGAGCTATTAGACGAGGTGGATTACGTAATTACCCTTAACGAGCCAAATGTTTATATGGCCTTTGGCTACAGCGAAGGGTTATGGCCGCCTCAAGAGAAAAATAAGCTCAAAGCTGTTTGGGTATATTTAAATCTGCTAAAAGCGCATAAAGTAGCCTGGAAGGTATTAAAAAAGGCTAAACCCAAACTAAAAGTCGGCCTTGCTCAGCACTTGGCTAATATTCAAGCTTATAGGCCTAGTTATATTTCAGACCAGACAATAGTCGAAATAATGCGCTACTGGTGGAACTGGTGGTTCTTAAATCGCCTTCGTCATTACCAAGACTTTATAGGTATAAACTACTATTTTACCGATTATTACAAAGGCGTTAAGCGGGTCCAATTATCTTCACCTCTAGGTGATAACGGTAAATATTTATTTCCGGCCGGATTGCTAGAAATACTTCAGCGCACCAATGCCCACTATCCAAATAAGCCAATTTTAATTACCGAAAATGGTTTGGCTGATGAAAAGGACCAATATCGTCAATGGTGGCTAAAAGAAACGATGATAGCTATCGATACCGCCAGGTCGCAAGGAATCCCTGTAATGGGCTATCTGCACTGGAGTTTGTTAGATAACTTTGAATGGGCCGATGGCTGGTGGCCGAAGTTTGGACTAGTAGATGTGAACCGAGCGACCATGAAGCGAACCATCCGGCCGAGTGCCTTGTGGTGGGCTGAAGAGCTTAAAAAACGTAAAGACAATCAATAAATTGTAAGGAGAATACCCGTATGGACAAACGACCTACAAAAGCAATAATCCCTGTAGCAGGGTATGGAACTAGGCGCTTACCGCTGACTAAGGCAATTGAAAAATGCATGGTGCCCATTGGTAATCGGCCAATAATTGATTTTGTGGTTGCTGATTGCGTTAAAGCCGGCATAACAGAGATTATTTTTGTAGTTAATGAACAATCCAGCCAACTCAGATCCTATTACGATCGCAACCTAGCTCTCGAAAAACATCTTCAAGAAAAAGGCAAAGTTGATATGGTTGAGTTAATACAGCCACCCAAAGGTGTAAGTTTTAAGTATGTCGTCCAGCCAGAGGGCAGGTACGGGACAACCGTACCGGTTTGGCTATGTCGTGAATACGTTACGCCAGACGAACCGGTGCTGGTAATCATGGGAGACCAGTTTTTTTATAGGGAAGATGGTGGTTCTAACCTGGCCGACTTAATCGATGCGGTCGCTTCTAAAGGTGTTACATCTGGGCTGCTTGGAGTAAACGTACCTCGTGAAGATGTTAAAAAATATGGGGTTATAGAACAAGATAGCGACGGATGGTACAAGCGTATTATTGAGCATCCCGACCCAGAAAACACCCCCAGTACGCTAAATAACGCTAGCATATATCTGTTTGACCAAAAGATGTTCCAGTATATTGAACGAGATATTAATTATCCCCATACTGGCGAATATATGATAATCGATGCTATTAATGCTTACGTTGAAGACGGTAATAAATTGGTTGTGGGTGAAGCCAGTGGTAAATATCTAGACGGCGGAACGGTTCAAGGCTGGCTTCATGCTAATAACTACATTTTAGAGCATCAAACTAACTAAATACGAAAAATTAGCGAACGAATTGTGGATAAGTGGGGGACAGTTTAGTCAAGATTGTAAAAAAGCTTCTTGCAGTGGGTACGAGTGGGTAGTATGCTCAATGCAGTGGGTAAATGTGGGTAACGCCACAGACAAACAAAAACCACTGTAAGAACAAATGGCCACCGTAGACTACTTCGAACGAAAGCTCGACGAGAAACACCGGTTAACTATACCGGCCGAGCTTCGAAGTGAGTTCAAAAGCGGAATAGTCGTAACCCGCGGCTTCGGCAAATATTTACATCTATACTCTCAAGAAGTCTGGGACAAAAAGGTAGAGCCGGAACTAAGCGGCCACATCCTAGACGAGAAGGTAGCCGATCTAAACGTACAGTTTAGAACAGGTAAGGCTACCGGCCAGCTAGATGGCAAGCAAGGTAGATTTACCTTGGAGCTGCACCATCTAAAATATGCCGGTATAAAGAGAGATGTCGTTGCGGTTAGGGCAGGCGCTTACTGGCGCTTAATGGCTAAATAAGAAGGCTCTTTAACAACTTAAAAAAGACCGACTCGAGATTAGCGATTCGGCAGTCAACACGTAGCTTTAGGAATCTACGCTAAAAATCCTCGTACTTTGTCTAACAAAACACCTCCCAAAACTCCACCTCACACATAAGTCTCTCAAAACTTAGGTAGTAGTCAGTTGAACATTAAGCAAATTTTTCAAATTCGCATTTGAATTTCAACGATTAGACGCTACCAAATCAAAAACAAAAACTATCAAAAAAACAAAAAGTTGGCTGCTGAATCGGTGACCTTGCAAAAATAAACACAAAAACAAATATGCATGAACCAGTATTACTATCCGAAGTATTAAAGTTACTTGCCCCTAAAAGGGGGGAGCTGTATTTGGACGCAACCGCCGGGTTTGGCGGCCATGCCCAGGCAGTGTTAGAAGCGACTAATGAATATACGGGAAGCGTATTGGTTGATCGTGACCAAACGGCAATAGATTACTTAAGTGCCAAA
This sequence comes from uncultured Candidatus Saccharibacteria bacterium, assembly GCA_963716565.1. Classification (GTDB taxonomy): domain Bacteria; phylum Patescibacteriota; class Saccharimonadia; order Saccharimonadales; family CAIOMD01. The sequence goes on along the minus strand of OY970318.1, from coordinate 375,637 downwards.
TTTGCTAGCAAAGGTATAGAAATCATCAAAAGTGATTTTTACGAAGCTGCGAAGTTACTAGCTAGCCGGGGCACAAAGTTTGATCTGATTTTAGCCGACTTGGGCGTATCGTCACAGCACCTTAACACGGCGAGTCGAGGCTTTAGCTTTCAAAGAACTGGGCCACTAGATATGCGGATGGATCAGCAGCAAACAATGACTGCCGAAACAATCGTAAACGAATGGAGCCAAGAACAACTAGAAAGCATTATTCGAGAATATGGTGAAGAACCAAAAGCTCGGTTAATTAGCCAAAAGATCGTAGAAGCTAGACCAATAGCTGATACGACTGAACTCGCCAAAGTAATTGCTCGCCAATCGGGCAAGTGGTCGGCCATTCATCCGGCTACTCGCACCTTTCAGGCAATAAGGATAGCGGTAAATAACGAGCTCGGACTGTTAGAAGCCTCTCTGCCTCTGTGGCTTAAGCTATTAAAGCCAGGTGGTCGGATAGCGATTATCAGCTTCCACAGTTTAGAAGACCGCATTGTTAAACAATTTTTTGCCGAACAATCAGAAGATACCTATGACAAATCCTTAGAGCTAGTAAACAAACACCCGATTGTAGCGGGCAAAACTGAAATTGTTCTTAATCCGCGAGCCCGCAGTGCCAAACTGCGAGCCGCCGTAAAAAATAAAAAAAAGAAAGGACCAGCGATGAGAATTAAAGTCACTGGTCGGTCAGTAGCTTACAAAATTCAGGTAACAGTTTTATAACTGCATCCAAGAGTTAGTTGCAACTGACCCATAAAAAAGCTTGGCCCGGCAACTGCCGGACCAAGCACAAAGAAAAACAAAAATGACATACGGAAAAAGTGTATTAATTAGCCGCCAAGCGGCATATCAACGTAATCGAAATGTAGTGACAATAAGTGCCAGTCGCAAGGGACTGGGCCCAATATCTAACGCTATTGTATTGGTATTAGTGGTCTGCTTACTTGGTTTAATGTATTTGACTCAAGTAACAAGAACGAATGCTCTAGGTTATAAATTAAGCGAGCTTACTACCAGACAAAGCCAACTTAAAGAAGAGTATGCCAGTTTAGAAGTAGAATCGGTACGTTTGCAAAGTCTAGAAAGAGTTCAAACTTCAACCGTAACGCAGTCTATGAATGAAACTAAGCCTACGGCTTTTGCCACCGACTAACAATGTTTTAAAACGGGGACCCGTGAATTACAGTAATAATCGTTATTATGACCCGCCAAAGACTAGGGTAAACCACATTCAGGTTCTAAGAGTGTTATTGTTGGCGTTTGGCGCTATTTTAATCGGGCGCCTTTTTTATATTCAGATTATTAGACATGATTATTATGAGGCCCAAGCCTTAGCCGAACATACTAAAAAATTTGAGATTGCCGCCCCTAGGGGCATTATAAGGATGACGGATGGCAATCAAACGGTACCGGTTGTCCTGAACGAGGAGCGCTATACAATCTATGCCGATCCGGGTTATATTAAGGACCCCGAAGCTACGGCTGATAAATTAATTAGCATAATTGGGGGCGAAAAAAACGCTCTTATTGAAAAATTATCAGCAGCCGATAGCCGCTACGAAGTCTTGGCAAAAAAGTTTACAAAAGAGCAAGCTGATCAAATTGAAGCCTTAGAGCTTAGCGGCATAGGAAAAAAAGAGACTCATATCAGGACGTACCCGCAGGGTAGCTTAGCGGCTCAAGTGCTTGGGTTCGTGAATGATGACGGTGCAGGACAGTACGGCATAGAGGGCTATATGAACGAAGAATTATCTGGGAAGCCCGGCCTAGAAAAGGCTGTTACTGATGTTAGGGGCATACCGCTAGCTGTAAGCAATGACAATATCTTACAACAACCAACTTCCGGTAAGGACATTACTTTAACTATTGATTTGGGTATGCAAAAATTAGCAGAAGATGTATTAAAAAGTGGAGTTGATAGAACGCTAGCGATTAGGGGCAATGCTATAATAATGGATTCTAAAACCGGTGCTATTAAAGCTATGGCCAACTATCCGGGTTATGATCCAAGCCAATTCGATAAAATCAGTGACATAGATATCTTTAAAAATCCAATAGTCACTAATGTGTGGGAGCCAGGTTCGGTTGTAAAGCCGCTTCTAATGGGCGCAGCTTTTACCGCAGGCACCATTACGCCCGATACCCAATATTGGGAACCGGGCTATGTTCAGGTGGATGACAGTACGATAACAAATGTGTTTTCTTATGGTGCTCGAATGATGACACCTAGGGATATAATCAACTATTCATTAAACACCGGTGCGGTGTATGTCTTAAAAACCTTTGGTGGTGGCGAAATTAATGAACAGGCTAGATCTACATGGTATAACTACCTGACCAATCATTATTTGTTTGACGAAATCACCGGCATTGAACAAACTGGTGAAACTACTGGTTACATTAATCCACCCAACGAAGGGTATGGTCTAAACGTTAACTATGCCAATATGGCCTTTGGGCAGGGGTTCAGCATAACCCCAATCCAACTCGTGGGAGCATTTAACGCTGTTGTAAATGGTGGCACTTATTATCAACCGACCTTAATTGCTAGTACTGACGAAAGCGGTGGCCTAACTACGCAGCAGGGGATCGTAAAAGCTAGCGGTATTGTTTCGGCCACAGCTAGTAATTGGGTAAAAGAAATGACTAAAAACGCCTTAGAGTACAACTATCCTTGGGCAATTAGAGCTGGCTATATTTTGGGTGGTAAGAGTGGTACTGCCCAAGTTGCCGATGGCCTTGGTGGCTATAAACAAAATTTATATAATGGTACTTATATTGGTTATATTGCCGGAGCTAGCGGGGATATTAAATACATTATGATGCTCAGGCTTGATGAACCAAAAACTGGTAATTTGGCTAGCTATGAAGCCTGCAAAGTTTGGGCTGAGCTAGTTAGCCAATTTATTGATAATTTTGCTATCCCATCAAGCTAGATTTATCTTAATAAAGATGGTATAATATAACGTAACGATAAGTAAAAAACAAACAGTCAAAGGAAGAAAAATCATATGTCGAACATCAATCTGTCGATAGAAACATCAACCTTAGAGCATATTTTACTATTGGCATTCTTGGGTTTTGCGTTGAGTATTTTAATTACGCCTTTGTATACTTATATTGCCTATAAAAGACAGTGGTGGAAGCGGCCTAGAACTACAGATGTAGCAGGTAAAAAGGCAGTAATGCTTCAAAAACTACATGCTGCAAAACATCGTCGCCATATTCCAACTATGGCTGGAATTATTATTGTTATGGCCGTAGCTATTGTAACTGCCTAGTTTAAATTTAAGTCGTGAACAAACTTGGTTACCGTTAGCCGCCATGGTTGGCGCTGGATTAGTTGGTTTAATAGATGACATTATTAATATTAGGGGCGACGGTACTGGTATAGCTGGGCTAAGATCAAAAATCAAACTTTTACTAATAAGCGGTGTAGCCTTAATTGGTGGCTGGTGGTTTTATGCCAAGTTAGGCGTAGATTCTTTTCATTTACCAGGCAGTGGGCCAATGATTGCAATTGGCTGGCTAATTATTCCGTTTTTGTATTTGTGGTAGTAGCAACTGCCAATGCCGTTAATATTTCGGATGGGCTTAGATGGTTTAGCTGGTGGTTTAGCTGTCTACGGCTTTTGCAGCCTATACCCTAATTGCAATTATGCAACAACGATACGGAGTAGCAGCTTTTTGTTTTACAATCGTTGGTTCTCTGTTAGCCTATATTTGGTTTAATATTTTTCCAGCTAGATTCTTTATGGGTGATATAGGTAGTTTTGCTTTAGGTACTGCTCTAGGCGTGGTGGCGATGATTACAGATACGCTAATTTTACTGCCTATTATAGGTTTAGTTTTTGTGAGTTGATACCGGCTCGGTGATTATGCAGAATATTTCTAAAAAATTAAGACAACGGTAAAAAGATATTCTTAATTTCACCAATTCATCATCATTTTGAAGCAAAAGGTTGGCCAGAAACAAAAGTCACAATGCGTTTTTGGGTAATTGGGCAAGTTTGTGCCGTCATTGGTTACTGTTAGCGGTAACTGGAGGGTTTGTATGAACCCGCCTGGCGGCGGCAATCTCTTTTAGCTAACATTTCGGTGCGTAAGCATCGACCAGATTATGGTATTTTAGTAATTGCGAGCATCTTACTGGGTATTGGATCTAATTGTAATGTATGCCATCAGTCCGGCCTTAGCTGGTTTAGGTGGTGGAGTGAGCGAAAATTATTATGTTAGTCGTCAATTTATTGCCGCCATACTAGGTGTAGCACTATTTTTTGTGTTCTCTAGAATTAAATTAGAAACCTGGGAAAAATTGCAAATACCGCATGTTGGCAATTGCCTTTATACTAAGTGTTATTAACTATTATTTTAGGGGGTCTTTCTAACAGATGGATTCAAATAGGAGCTTTTTCGTTTCAGCCGGTGGAATTAGTAAAGTTTGTGTTGGTTATTTATGGAGCGTTCTTTTTGAGCAACATTGTTCATACAGGTCGAGCTGCTAAAATCCAAGAGCCTTTAAGCCGTTGGTGATTACTTAATGGCTATTATTTAGTGTAATTATAGTTGGGCTTACAACGAGATTTAGGCTCAGCCTTGTATTATGTTTAATGCTTGGGATTATGGCTTATGTTGCCGGTCTACCTATGAAAAAATTATTAATGTTTTCTGGGCTTGGTTGTGTTGATGATAGTTTTGTAGCCATTAGCAGTACAAGTTATCGACGAGATCGATTAGCTACCTTCTTCCAACCCGAAAGAGATTGTATTAGTACCGGCTATCATGCCTGCCAGGCCTTAATTGCGGTTGGTAGTGGCGGTCTGTTTGGAATGGGCCTAGGGCGCAGCGTCCAGGCGTATGGCTATCTGCCAAAAGCAGCCAATGACTCAATATTTGCAATCTATGCCGAAAAATTTGGTTTTATAGGTGTTAGTAGTGTTTGCTAGTCTTGTATGGAATTTTATTGTTAAGAATATTAAATGTCATGCAAAGAGCACCGAATCGGGTCACTCAACTAATATGTGCAGGTGTCTTTGGCTGGTTTGCAATACAGACTGATAGTTAATGTTAGTGCTATGATTGGTCTATTGCCGCTAAAGGGTATAACCCTGCCATTTATAAGCGCTGGTGGTACAAGCTTAATATTTGCCATGATGGCACTGGGTGTAGTTTTTCTAATATCCAGGCTATACCGTAATGAGGAAGAGCTTAATAAATTCAAGCAACGAAAGGGGAGAGTAATGAAGCTACTTATTACCGGTGGCGGCACCGCCGGACACATCACGCCGCTACTAGCTATCGCCGAAGAGGTTAAAAAGCGTCACCCCCAAGCCATAATCAGATATATTGGCCAGCGTGGTGACGCCATGAATCAATTGGTGGCCGACAATGCTTATGTTGAACAGTGCTATAAAATATTTGCCGGCAAGTGGCGGCGTTATAATGGTATAGGTTTTTGGCAGCATGCTAAGGATGTAAAGACGTTTGCTAAAAATCTTCGAGATATCATTTATTTAAAAGTTGGCTTTATTCAGAGTCTGGCAATAATGATTTTTTGGCGCCCAAATATTGTCTTTGTAAAAGGTGGTTATGTGGGCTTGCCAGTGGGGTTGGCAGCGGCAATATTACGTATAAAAATCGTTACTCACGATTCCGATGTTGTGCCAGGCTTGACTAATCGAGTCTTGGCTCGTTTTGCTAAGGCTATAGCGGTCGGCATGCCCCTTGAAGTGTATAAAAACTTCTATTCTGTACAAAAGACTCATTTTACTGGTGTTCCAATTCAGGCCGGAATTTTTCACTAAAACTAATGTAAAACTTGCCGATATTCGGCATTCGCTTAGACATAAAGCCCAGCGATCAGCTAGTTTTAGTTATTGGCGGCAGCTTGGGGGCTATGCGATTAAATAATGCTATTAACGGCTGCCTAAACGAATTTCTCGGCAACAATCGTCGGCAGTTAATTTGGATAACTGGGGCGCATCAATATTCTAAGATTGAGCAACAGCTTAAAAGTTTAAAATTGAAAGATTCTAGAGTGCACGTATTTAGTTTTGTATCTGACGTTCAGGCCTATATGGCTACTAGTGATATAGTCATTTCTAGGGCAGGGGCAACGGTTATTGCCGAACTGGCTGCCTTGAGTAAGCCAATTATCTTTGTGCCTAATCCGCTTCTAACGAGTGGCCATCAAACCAAAAATGCGGCTTTAATAGAATCGATAGAAGCGGGGATTGTAATACCAGAAAGCCAGCTACAAGAAGGTGGGGAAGCCTTAATCGGGGCGGTTGATTTAATGTTTGCAGACATAAACTATCGTCAAAAAATTAGCCAAAACTTGCATCAATTAGCCGTATCTGACTCTGCTTCAAGAATTGTTGACGTTATTGAAAGGGTAGTTAAGTAAAAAGTGTTTGGCATAAAGAAGCGTAAACCAAGACTTGCGAATAATATTGCTAGACGTTCACCGGCTTCACATCCGCAACACAGAGTAGTTTCTTATTACACTGCTAGCCGGCGGCAGCTGGATAACTTTAGGCGTTCAGATATATCCAATACCAGCAAGCGAAGTTCAAAGCATCTAGCGTTTGTTAAGAAGTGGTGGTTTTGGTTAACAATTGTTTTGGCGGCTTTAATTATGGCGGGTTATCTGTTTAGCCTAGGAGCAACACCTGTAGTTAAAATTGATGGTTCTGCCTACCGCACCATAGCTCAATATCAAGACATTATCGAGAAAGAGCTGGGCAAGAGCTGGCAAAATCATTCTAAATTAACACTCAAGAGTGATCAGCTGGAACAGTCTTTGTACCAATTGCTACCCGAAGCTCAGACAATCGAAATAACTAGTTCTTTAATAGGGCATTCGCCGGTCGCGGAAATTCATACCTATTCACCAATGGCAGTGTTTGCTCAAAATGGGCAAACTAATCGGATTATTAGTGATAGGGGCAAAGTATTGCTCAAGACTGACCAATCGCCGGGGTTAGATATAAGCACCCTGCCACTGTTACAAAACGATACTGGCATAGAGGGCGTTGAGGGTGAGCAGTTTTTGAGTCCAGATGATGCGATGGCTTTTATGCAGCTGCACAACCAATATAAAGCAGAAAATGCGGTTACAATATTTGCCCTAACGGTTTCGCCGCACGAACTGTTAGCGTCGGAGTCGGGCAGGGGATATAAGGTTAGGTACCTGCTCAACGAGCAGATTATTACTCAATTTGGAGCCTTAAGGGCAGCCGAAAAAAAGCTAGCCGAAATTGGCCAAGTCCCATCAAGCTATATTGATGTTCGTTTGGCCGATAAAGTTTATTACCAATAGAGCCGTCACCTGCATTGCCCCGATGTTCGTATTTTGTACATATAGTTTTTAATTGTTGCTAAATCAAAAAAACTATACCACACATCATATTTAACAAATATGCAAATATAGCATTTTTAGGTCGGGAAGGGTGAGATATATATAAGCACATACTACAATGACGTAAAATGCAAATGGCTGTGGATAACTATATAGATTGATGGGTGTATTGGTTGGCCTGGGGCTTAGGCATATAAGTATATTAAATTGTGGTAGGTACCTGAGTAGCAGTGGATGGTTAAGCAATTACAGATAAACTTAAGAATATCCCCCGTTGTGGGGATGCACTCCATTTCAAGTTAAATAGATATATGAGAGTCGTAAAAGGTATATTGTGCGACATGGTATCTATGCAAAGCTATGGCCCCTACTTTTGCTTTTTATATGTGGCAATCATTAATTTTGGTTTGTTTTTATTTTTTGGTTTAGCGTTTTATATACTGCTCTGCTGTGCTGGGCTAAGCATGCTGGGTTTTTGCACGTTTGCTACTGGCTAAATAATTTATGAACATGCGTGTTCGTATTTTGTTTAGATTATATAAATTAACCCACACAAGCCACAGTATGCCTTTTTATGTTGTTCGTATTTTGATCAGCTTTGGCGGACTACTGCTTAGATGCCGCTCGTTTGCGCCGCTGGCGACGTTTTTGGGATTCGCTTAGTTTAGAACCGCTGTTGCTATTGTCAGCATGGTCGTCAGTAATGGCCGATAAAGGTATTTTTGGTATCTTACGGAGATGCCCGTCGTTAGATGTACGGTTTTGCTGGCTGTTCGGTAAGGGTGAGCTGTTTTTTACCGTGATATCGGAGGCAACCTTAGATTGGCTCGAATTTGACGCCTTAATAGCTGCTTCAACTAGCGACTTATCGGCGCTGATAATTTTGGCGAGAATGTTCGATAATTTCGGCATTAGAATCGACTTGGGGTTTAGGAATGTTTAATGTTGTGCCCGAAAAAGCTACAGCCTTTTCGCCACTAATACTCATACTAGCTACAAATAAGCGATTATGGAAATTAGATAAATCGGCAGCTTCAAACTGTGGTTCAAAATATTTACTCAAAAATGGGCTATCATCTGGGCTAACCCTAAAAGATACCATAGTGCCAACATTACCAAACACTGCTCCGCGCACATGTTCTTCCATTTGGGAAATATACTGATTAGCAACTGTTAAATTAAGGCCGTATTTTCGAGCTTCACTTAAAATAACGGCAAAACTTTCGGTGGCGAAGTTTTGAAACTCGTCAACGTATAAATAAAATGGTCGTCGATCTTCTAGGCGGGGTATATCTGCCCTGCTCATGGCCGCTAACTGAATTTTTGTAACAATCATGGAACCTAAAATAGCAGCGTTGTCTTCCCCTATTAAACCCCTAGACAAATTAACGACTAAAATTTTACCTTCGTCCATAATTTTACGAATATTAAAGGTGCTTTTTGGTTGGCCAACTATATTGCGGATAATTGGGTTGGCCGTAAAGGCGCCTACTTTATTTAATACCGGGGCTACGGCTTCAGAGGCGAACTTTTCGTTCCAGCTGGCAAATTCGGTTGTCCAGAAGTTACTTACAATAGGGTCGTCAAGATACTTAATTACATCGTCGCGAAATTTCTTTTCGGTTAGCATTCGGTTAATGTCTAGCATGGTGGAGTTTGGGTAATCTATTAGCGCTAAAAGGGTAAATCTTAAGATATATTCTAAGCGTGGCCCCCAGCTATCAAACATTCGCTTTAAAACTCCAACTAACTCGCTACTTATCTGGCCCTTGCTGGCCGAATCGGTTTTTTCTAGTGGGTTAAAACCAATAGGATGCTCGGTGTCGGCAGGATTAAAGTAAATTACGTCTTTAATACGTCGTAGCTGGGTATATATTGCAAAATGTGAGTAGCATAATCGCCATGAGGATCAATAACGGCAAAGCCTTGGTTGTAATAAATATCAGATAAAGTCAGAAGTTCTAACAGACCCAGACTTACCTGTTCCGGTTTGGCCAATAATGTAAACATGACGTCCGCGATCGGCTCTAAGCATACCAAACATGGTATTGGTACCCCTAAAATTAGTAGTACCAAATAGACTAATTGCGTTTTCGGGATGCTTGACCATAGGCTGGTAATGTAGCTGGTGGTTCGGAAGTTTTAGTGGTTGCCCAAACGATATTGGGCGTTTCGACGCTGGTATGTGGTAAGTGATATAAGCTAGCTAAGCTCTTCAATATTTAAGATATAAACCCTTGTCTAAAAATGAGCGGGTGGTATAATCGGCTAGTTTTGAAGCATCAAAACTAAGATTTACGACTGAAAGCCATTTAAATTAGTAGTGTTAAACTGTTTAAAAGTACCAACCATGGCTTGCATTCTTAAGCGAGCAGTTGTTGCGTCATTACCAGCGTATAAAATACGTACTTTAACTTGGTAGCCAAGCTTTCGACTCTTTTCTTCTATGGCGGTTATGCGAGTTTTATCTCGTTCACTAATTTCGTGGGCTGGCGCTAGCTGCGCTGTAGCTTCGGGGGGTTTAATTAAGGCGCCAGCGACTTGACCAAAATAACCTAGCCAAGCAACACCAGGGCTAGACCAACTGCTCTTACCCTGTTTAATACGACTTATCATCTTAGAGCTACGTTTGATGCCAATCATCGCCTATGGGTCGTACAATAACTTGTACCCACATCTCTTCGTTGGCTTGTTCTAGTTTGGCTAAGGTAGCCGTAATGGCCGCTAAGGGGTCAACTTCGAAGCTAACGAAGGTTTTTATAGGGATTGTTTCGTTATCGGTAAGAGTTAGTTCGGTACGAACAGATAACCGCTTGTGGCATGGATCGATTAGAATAATCTTCGTCTACTTCCGAAATCTGGGCCGTTGGATATTGAGCATAAATTTGGCCCTCGACAAAAGATTGCAGATGTTTTGGTAGCCAAACATAAAAACGAATTCGTTGGCCAATAGAGGCAATCTCGAAACTAATATGATCTTGATAATTATAAGCAGTGCGCCAGCTGCCGCCGCGCGGTTTTAAAATACCATGCAAGGCAGCAAACATCTGTTCGGCTGCTAACTCTTTTTTATCGTTAGTGCGAGGTATTTCTAATAGCAGTAGGGTGGAATTCGAGTTAGTTGGGCTATCTGTCATGTTTTGGTTATGCTTTAACAATAGCTATATTATACAGCTCTTTTAGAGGTTATAATAGAAGAAGTGTCTTTAAGAAGTTAAACTTTAAGCCAGCGTGTAAGTTGCTTTGGCAACTCGCTTAAAGCGGTTTTTGCCTTGCAAGTTGAGTAAAACAGTCGTTTCTTTAACATGGCGGGTCTTTAGAACTATTTTAACAATTTCATCGCGATGTAATGGTTCTTTAGCTTCGTGTAAGTACTTCGGCGATTACATCGGCCACAGTTCCCTGCTTGTAGCCCCACTCTTCTAAAGCGTAAATGCCTCGACCAATTAGAACAAAGCGAGTATCTTTAATAAGCTCATTATGTATAGCTTGAGTAGTAACATCCTTGCGCTTAAAGTCAGACTTACGGATAGCGCTGGCAATTTCGTTAAAGTGCATATGACTGCCCTTTTCGTGCAAAATAACATATATTTTATCGCGGATATTCTTAGGGTTGACCATTGGCCACTTAATTAAGTCCCCATTGGCCGTTTAATTCAGCTAATGCTTAGAAGTTTTAGCTAAAGCGGCAATCTGTGCTGTGCGTCTTTGTTCATCCAGCCTCTTTAGCGACTTCGTATCTATGTTGGCTGGGTGGCCAATTTTTTTAATAGTGTCAACAATCTTATTGGTTAATTCCGTATTTTCTTTTCGTCATGGATAGACCTAACACCGATGGCGTTGTAAAAATGATCGCTTTCTTCGATAACAGTAATGTTTGGTGATAATTCGCTTAAAAAGAAGATTCTGGATTGGTCGATCTTGATTGCCCTGCTTGGTCATTATGGCGGCCAATTCGGTAATCGCATTAAATGTTATTATTCTTTGGATAAAATACCAATAACTTGTTTTTCAAAAGTCTTTCATTTCGCTTAACTGGCCATTGTTAGCTGGCAGCTTTTAAGACGCAAAATAGTAGCTTTTTCTAACTGGCGTACGCGTTCGCGGGTAATGCTTAACAATTCGCCAATTTGTTCTAAGAGTTTCTTTTCGGTCGTACAAACCAAAACGACGCGAAATAATTTCGCGTTCTCTTTCGCGTTCAATAGCATTTAAAACACCCTTTTAAGGGTGCTATCTAAGTCGACAGCGAAGTTGTGTTAGTTGCTTTAGCGCTGTTCAGCCATCATCTATTCTCCTTCTGCAGTGTATCTGTAGTTTATAAACTAGATTGCTAATATAATACAACAAAACAAATTGTAAGTCAACAATATGTTTTCATTGATTATTGTAGCACAAAATAGACACACATGCATAAATAAAGTTTGAAAAGCTATCAAATAATAGCATAAGCGTTTTGGCAAGTATCTTATTAAGAAGTTAACTGGCGTTTTCGAGTAAAGCGTTTTTTACGCGAGGTTTGCTGTTTGGCTAGCAATTCTTCGGCCTCTGAAAGAGTGATTTTGGCAGGATCTGATGTTTTTGGTATGCGCGCATTTTTTTTGCCCGTCGGTTACATATGGTCCATAAGGTCCTTTTAGTATCTGAATTTTACTGCCTTCGAACTGTTTAATGTAGTCTTTCGGCAATAGACTCGAGTTTTCTTTGATACATTTCCCTAGCTTCTTCTTCGGTGATAGTAAATGGATCAAGTGGTTTAATAGATACAAACTCTTTATCAATTTGGATGTATGGTCCAAAACGGCCAATATTAGCAGTAATTACCTGTCCGTCGGTCGTCTTGCCTACTATCGCGGTGGTAGTCGAACATCTTTAAGGCTTCGTCTAAGCTAACATTCTCTATGGTGCAATCTTGGCTGGCATGGGTGCAAAAATTGGTTTATCTTTGCTATCTTTAATAGCTTCGCCTTTTTGTAGCATTGGTCCGTAGCGGCCAAAACGGGCATAAATTGGTTGACATCTATTAGGATCTAATACCTAGCAATCTAGCCTGTGAAGTTTCTTGGCGGCTAGCTTTGTTGGCCTTGCCAATTAAGGGGTGAAAATGCTTATAAAAATTTTTAATTATATCTTGCCAAACAATTTGGCCTTCGGCTATTTGGTCTAACTGTTTTTCGACTTCGGCCGTAAAACCGTTTTCGATAATCTTGTCGAAAAGTACTTTATTTAAAAAGTCGGTGGTAATGTCGGCCAAATGAGTTGGCAATAGCTTTTTCTTGTCGGCGCCATATGTTCTCGTTTAGTTCTTCTCTGGTAATTTGATCATTCTTTAAGGTTAGAATTGATAGCCGGTCTTTCGGAGCCTTCTAGATCGACCTTTTTCTACATAACCACGGCTTTGAATAGTATTAATAGTTGGTGCGTAGGTGCTTGGGCGACCAATACCTAATTCTTCTAATTTTTTTACTAAACGAGGCTTCGGAATATCGGGCTGGTGGGCGGCTAAAGGTTTGATTGGCACTTATTTCTAACAGCTTCCGAGTTATTCCCAATAGTCAATTTTGGCAAAATGGCATCTTCTTTACCACCACCGTAAACTTTAAGAAAACCATCAAACTGTAAAACTTCGCCGTTGGCGATAAACTGATTTTTTTGGCCACTAATATCTATTGATGACTGATTGTTTTAATGGTTTGAGCGGCGGCCATCTGGCTAGCTAGAGTGCGACGCCATATAAGTTTATAAAGCTTTTGCTGGCCGCTATCATCGCCAGCTTAAGATTGTATAAATTAGTTGGTCGGATGGCTTCGTGAGCCTCTTGAGCGCCTAGCTGTCTTTGGTTTGGTAATGACGTTCTTTATGATATTTATGCGCCATAATTAGTTGGTTATGTATTTAGCAGCCGCTTGTAGAGCTAACTTGACAGATTTAAACTATCGGTTCGCATATAGGTAATATGGCCGTTTTCGTATAGTTTTTGGGCTAAAGTCATAGTTTGCTTAACGCTAAAACCGAGTTTACGGGCGGCTTCTTGTTGCAATGAAGAAGTTGTAAATGGCGGCGATGGGTTTCTTGGAGCCTGGTTTTGGCAGTAATATCTTAACTTGATAATGGGCTTTTTTACAATTTTCTAAAAATATTTGGGCCGATTTTTCGTCTTTAAAAGCAGTATCTAGCTCGGCGTTAAACTCTTCTTTGTCAAATTTCATTAAGGCAGTTACCTTAAAGCTGCTCTTAGATTGCGAAAGCTTTAATTTCGCGTTCGCGCTCTACAATTAAACGAACAGCAACCGATTGTACTCGGCCAGCACTCAATTTAGGCTGAATTTTTTTCCATAAAATTGGCGATAATTCGTAACCCACTAAACGGTCTAATACTCGTCTAGCCTGCTGGGCATTTACTAAGTCAATATCAATTTGCGCGAGGATTGTTTAATAGCCTGCTTTATAGCCGTTTTGGTAATTTCGTGGAATACAATACGCTTAGTGTTGGCTGGTTTTAGTTTTAAAGCTTCGCTTAAATGCCAAGCAATAGCTTCACCTTCGCGGTCTTCGTCAGTTGCTAGCCAAACAATGTCGCTAGTTAGCAGCATCTTTTTTAGCTCGCTTACAACTCTTTTTCTTATCGGCCGATATTTCGTAGTTTGGCTTAAAATTATTTTCGATATCAATATTTAAGCCCTTTTTAGGCAAATCTCGAATATGCCCAAAACTACTTTTAACAATATAATCTTTACCCAAAAAACCGCCAATTGTTTTGGCTTTGGCTGGTGATTCGACAATAACTAAGTTGTTTTTTACTGGTCATGGTTATAAGCTTGCATTATTATACAACGTAAGAGTAACTATATCATTTATTGGCATATTATAGTTACTATTAATATCCCACTGGTTGCCACCTAGGGCTTTAATTTTACCACTAATTTCTAAAAAGCTCATTACTTCTAAGATAATCTTGATGGCTGATAAGCCAGATTGTTGTTGAAGCTCTCACCGTCTTTTACACCTTCTTTAATAAGCTTTAATATTTGGTATTCATCCTCGTTGGCGGCGACAATATCAGATACTGCCTAAGTCAGATGACTTTATGTCCTAAGAGCATTTAGCAAATCGGACGGGCTGGCAATCATAGTTGCACCGCTTTTAATAAGATTGTTGCAACCAACTGATGTTGGGCTAGTAATTGGCCCAGGTACTACCAAAACCTCTTTACCGTGTTCTAGCGCAAAATTGGCGGTATGTAAGCTGCCACTACGTTCGCCGGCTTCGGTTATTAATAACTGCTTGGCATAAACCGGCAACTAGGCGATTACGAGCAATAAAGTTAGCTTTAAATGACTGCGACACGGGGTGGATATTCGCTAATTAATGCCCCACCCTGCTTAACAATCTGTTTGGCTAACTGAGTATGCGAAGCCGGATAAATTCTATCTAAACCGTTTGGTAAAACAGCAATGGTTTGGCCGCCAGTGTCTAGGCCGCTTGATGGGCGATAGAATCAATGCCAAAAGCTAACCCGCTAACTACTGTTATGCCGTAAGTAACTAAGGTTTGAACTAGGCGTTCGGTTACTACCCGACCATAGTTAGATACCTTGCGACTACCAATAACGGCTACCTTTGGTGTTGATCAGTAATTTTGCCCAATTGCCCTCTATAAATAGCTCCCTTGGGGGCTGATGGATGTTTAATAATTCTTTCTGGAAATAGGGGGTTATTAGGGTGTTAATGAAGCATAAGCATTATATATTATAAAATACTATTGACATACAAGCTAAGATCTGCTAATATGTGTCGCTTGTAAGCACTTAATAAGGGTGTTTTTAAGTACTTTACACTATAAATTCTAACACTTGTTAGATTGTTTTAGAGCGTGCGATTTTACGTTGTTACCCTCCACGTACTTTGCGCCAGCTCAGTCGCTTTTGATGGCCAGACAAACAGGCGCTCTAAAACATACTAACGCCTTTAACTCTTAAGCTCGACTCCTCGATATATACTGAGGTGGAACATGTAAGCGTGGGAATATATCCCGGAGTTGAAGGCTGAAATGAGCCTACAGCGGTGCCCACCCCCTCTGTGGGCTCTTTTTGTATAAGGAATTTATTTTATATATCAAAAGCTGACGCTTTTGGATTTTCTTTTTACTTTTGGCAACAAAAGTAACAAAATCGCTGGGCTGCGTTTTCTCTTGATTGGCTTACTTGTCAAACCCAGCAACAGCCGGCGAGAACTCGCCCTATTTCCATAAATTTCTAGAGGACAAAAATAGGGCTCAAACATCTCTTGGCTTAATTGTTGTTTGTTTGACGTAGAGCCATCAGGACAAAGCCGATGCCCAGACCCAGTAGCTGCATCGATGGGTAGATCGTCTGTACAGATAGTGGCGAACAACAATGTCCCTAGTAGGGCTCAATAATAGGATAAATTAAGAACTATATTTTGCTAGGGCTTCGCGGATGCCAGTGTGTTGTGTAACTGGAGGATTAGAAAAATAGATACGCACATCGTGGCCATCTGCCATCAGTTCAATCATTTCGAATTCTTCACGTTGTATTACCTTGCACTCAGCTTTGTTGCTGCAATGCTCTTTTAGAGCTTGATAATCTTTAGCAGTAAAGTCAGCGTAGCCCCGCTCTAGTCTTGTTGGGTCTGGTAGGCGGATTTTTACAATATGCACCAACCCGGCGCTAGTTACTATATCTGGCACAATGTAAACTGGTCCGCTAGGTGTTTCTTTGGCGATGCGCCCTGTCGGGCAGATCGCCTCAATAAGTTCTCTGTATTCCCGGTTGTCCTTACAAAATACGCAGCACTCACTTATTTGAGCTTCTTGCTCGTTAACAAACTCATCTTTTAATGCTTGCGCATCTTTGGCAATTTGCCGAATGGTACTTTTTAATTTGTTTTTATCTATCATCCAACGTCCATTATCTAACATCTATTTGACGGGTTTCTTCGGTGATTTTGTTGCCGAAGATGAATTCGGTGAGCATGGTGCAGGCTTCGTTGGCAATATCTGGTACTTTTGTCTGCTCTTCTTTGGTGAAGCGTTTTAAAACGAAATCACTAGAATCTTGGGTTTTGGAGAGTTCGTTATTAATACCAATTCTTAAACGGCCGAAATCGGCGGTGTTTAAGTGCTGAATGAGCGATTTTACACCGTTATGGCCGGCCGATTGGCCGCCTACGCGGCTACGGATTGTGCCAAAGTCTAAACTTAATTCGTCATAAACGGCAATTAAATTAACTGGGTTGATTTTATAGTAATCGGCTACTAGTCTGGTTGCTTCGCCACTTAAGTTCATATAGGTTGTGGGTTTAAATAAGATAACCCGACAGCTGCCCAGTACCCTTTCGGTAATAAGGCCTCTAAATTTCTTATTTTCTTTAAAGGGCTCAAACTCGTTGGCTTCTAAGAATTTATCTAATACTTCAAAACCCACGTTGTGGCGCGTGCCATCATATTTTTTACCGGGGTTACCTAGGCCAACTATAAGCATAGTTGCCCCAGAATAAGCGATTGTATACGGCAGGTCTTGGTTATAAGTTGCTGGTCGTCTTTGAAATAAGGCCATAATAGTTGCTACTCATTATTATAGGCTTTTTTGCGGTCGATGTGCTTTTCTAAAAAGTAAAATTTGATTGGCGCACCTTCAAAGCCGAACGACTGGCGTAATTGTTTGTCTAAATAGCGTCGGTAGCTCCAGTGCAAAAATTTAGTATGGGCACCAAATACTTTAAAGGTGGGCGTTACGTCGTCTGTTTGGGTAATGTAATTAAGCTTAGGATTGCGGTTTTTAAGGCCAGCTGGTGGGTGGCTATCGGTGCAAGCTTTTAGCCATCGGTTTAGCACTGGTGTAGCAACGCGCTGACTGCGGTTTTTAACAATTTCACTGGCCAACTCAAAGATTTTAGTAACGTTCTGGCCGGTTACGGCGCTGGTAAAAATTAATGGTGCCCAAGGTGTAAAATCAAAATTGTAAGTTATTCGGCCAGCTAATTTATCACGCGTATAGGCGTCTTTATCGTCTACGTTATCCCATTTAGATACCACCAATATCAAGCCCTTGCCTGCTTCTTTAATTAAGCCGGCAATTTTTTGGTCTAGCTGAACGCTAATTTCATTGGTATCAATTAACAACAAACAAACATCGGCTTGTTCAATGGCGTTTAGACTTCTTAAAACGCTGAATTTTTCGATTCCAACTTCGATCTTGCCGTTGCGTCTGATACCAGCCGTGTCTAATAATTCTATTTCTTGGCCTTTGTATTTAACTACTACCCTGTTGATATCTCTGGTGGTGCCAGCTTGGCTGCTAACCAAAGCTTGCTGCTTGTTGGCTAGAGTGTTAAAAAGATGGCTTTTGCCAACGTTTGGGCGGCCCAGCAAGGCTATGCGCAGGCGGTTTTCATCTTGACTAATGGTGGCTACGGGCAAGCCTTTAACAACTTCTGCTAGCAAATCACCTATGCCTTGGCGCTGGGTCATGCTAGTGGCAAAAATTGGTTTAATGCCAAGCTTTAAATAGTAATCTAAATCTAGATTAGGCTGCTTGTCGGCTTTATTAACTACTAAAATTACCGATTTTTTACTCTTTAAAGCTAGTTTAGCTACTCGGCGGTCCTCGTCGGTAATGACTACTCCGGCTTCGATAACTACCATAATAAGATCGGCCGAATCGGTGGCTTGAATAATTTGGTCTTGAATGCCAAGCTCAAAATCATCCGCTGGGTCTTTTATACCGGCAGTATCTACCAGCCAAAAATCGTGGCCGTTAAAACTAGCCTTGGCGGTAACGTTGTCCCTGGTGGTACCAGGCTCGTTGGCTACAATAGCCTCACGGTAGCCAATAATGGCGTTAAACAGGCTACTTTTACCTACATTGGCTCGGCCAACAATGGCTACAATTGGTGCTCTATTACTCATTTCACCGTTTATACTACCATAACAGAGGTGGATTGTACACTGGTAACTATAGACAACGATAGGTAATTGTTGCAGAACATGATCATAGCTTTGGGACGCAACCAATCTGACTGCGGACCAGCTACAGCAAAAAGCCCATATGTCAGGGGCCCGTCCTCTAACAGATGAGAAAGATGTGAATAAGGCTTTAGGAATTAAGGCCTGTTTATTGGTTGGAATTTGCCAGGCGCTAAATCGCCTATTTTATATGGTCCAATACTAATGCGGTGGAGTTTGGCTACTTGGTAGCCTAAGGCTTCAAAGGTGCGTCGAATTTGGCGGTTGCGTCCCTCATGCATAGTTATTTTCAACGAATTAGTGCTTAATTTTTCTACTGCAAAACGGCTAATGCCGTCTTTTAGACTAACTCCGCCCCGAGTAATTGCCGTTACGGCTTGGTCGCTAATTGGCGCGCTAAGTTCAACTTCGTACATTTTTGATTTATTAGTCTTGGGGTGAGTTAAATCATATATTAGTTGTCCGTCGTCGGTTAAGAATAATAAACCACTGGAGTCTTTATCTAATCGGCCGGCAATTCTTAAGTGTTGGTACTGGCTTGGTAACAACTGGTAAATCGTTGAGCTGCCCTGCCCTTGTCGGCTACAAACATAGCCAATGGGTTTGTTGAATAATAAATATGTAAACTGGTTTTTTGCCAAAAGAGCTTGGTCATTATAAACAACTTTGTCGCCATCGCTAACGGTGTCGCTAACCTTGGCTATTTGGCCATTAATTTTTACTTGGGCACCAAGTACTAACTCATCGGCCTTGCGGCGGCCAATGCCCAAGCTGATGGCTAAATAACGGTTTATGCGCATATCATAAACAGTGTACAAGAATAGTACTCGTACTTAAACGGTATTCTAAAAAAGCTTAATTATAGGTTGCCGGGTGTTGTTGGCGTTGGTTCGTTGCTGTCGTTTGGAGTAGTTTCGGCAACGGTATTTTCGGCCGGCTCAACAGGAGTTGTTTCTTTGGCCATTTCTTCTTGGTATAACTGGTTAATGTCTTTCTTGGGAGCAGCTGGGTCATCTGGTAGTGGTTGAATAATAGTTTGCCCAACTATATTATTCGGCAAGTCGCTTGCTGGAGCTGTTGGCGAAGGCTCAATTAAGGGTGCAACGTGCTGAGGTTCTTCGGCCGGCTTGCTGTCTACGAATTGCTTAATTTGGCCATCAACTTCGTCAGTCTCTTGGGCAGCGCTTTCGGCGCTTTCTACCGGAGGTGTTGCCGGCATAGGTGCTGGTGCTGGCGGTACGGCTGGTGCTGAAGGCGCATCTACTGGAGCTGGGTTTGCAACTGGCGGTACCGATGGCCCCATACTGAACGTTGGCGGTGAGACAGGCGCTGGTGGCATTGGCGGTGATACGTTGTTTGGGTTAGTTGCTGGTGGCGTACTTGGTTGGTCAAAATCCATCTTTTTGTCCTCATTCCCTAAGGAATTGTTAATATTAATTTTTGTTGATGGCGAACTAAATGCATCGCTTGGCGCAGCTGCTACTTGGGGTGTGGCTGTGGTTGGCGAGGTATCTGGCTGGCTATCTTCACCGTAAAGCAAATCGTGTACCACTCTGGCGACGTTTCTAGGGTAACTTGCGATTTTACTAGGTATTTATCGGCGCCTAATGCACTGGCCCGGTTTTTGTCTTCGGCTTGGCTCAGGGCGGTCATCATAATTACCTTGGTATCTCTAGTTTCGGGGGATTGCCGCAATATATCTAGCATGTCAAAGCCACTAATTTTGGGCATCATAACGTCGGCGATGATAAGATCCGGTTTTTCTTTAACGGCAACCGCTAAGGCTTCTTCGCCATCGGCAGCCGAAACGATTTCATAACCTTCGGCAACCAAGCGCTCACCGTAAATCTCACGCAGATTATTATCGTCTTCTACTAGCATTATTTTTGGCATAGATTTTGTTACCTGTTATTAGTGCTTTTGCTTACTTCGCTTATTATAACATTATTGTAATTTAGGCGTTAGTTGATGCCGCCCCAGATGATTCGGCGACGTTTTGCTGGGCAGTTTGGCTGTTTAGTATAGCTTGGGCTTTATCGTTGGCTACCCTTGGTAAATTAATGTAAAAAATGCTACCTTCGCCCAACTTGCTTTCTACCCAAATTCGTCCGTCGTATAGCTCCAAGATCTTACGGCTAATAAATAGCCCTAGTCCTGTACCGCCAATAGTACGGGTTTTAGAGCTGTCTACCCGGTAAAACTTCTCAAAAAGGTGTGGGAGGTCTTCGGCCGGTATGCCAGCGCCGGTATCTTCTACCCTAATTTGTATTACGTTATTGTCGCCGGCAAGGCCAATGGTTATTTTGCCGGTTTCGGTGTATTTAATGGCGTTGTCGTAAATATTGGTTATGACCTCCCTTATGCGGTTGGGGTCGGCGTAGGCGTAGTATAGTGGCCTAACTAGTTTCTGCCTTTCCGGAAATCGAGCGTCTACCAGTTGTTTGTTGCTGGCGCCGATTATGTATTCGACAAGCAGATTTTTCTTTTCGGCACTAAAACGGACACTGTCTACGAACTGTTCTAAGAATTCACCTATTTCTACAATTTCTGGATTGCTTTGCAGGCGACCGTCTTCAGCTTTGGCTGAGGCTAAAAGATCTTGGAACAATTCGCCCAGGTGTTGGGTGCTCATATGGGCTTTTTCTAGATATTCCCTAGCCTTAGTGTCGATTTTGGCAACCTTTTCGTTCATGGCTAGGGCTAAGTAGCCTTCTATGGCGGCCACCGGAGTGCGCATTTCGTGGCTAGCTGTAGATATAAATTCGGCCCGCTGTTTTTCTTGCTGGCGCTGATTAGTAACGTCCCTAAAAACTCCTACTGCGCCAGTGATATTCTTATTTTCGTCTAGTAAGGGGCTAACACTAATAGATACGGCAACAATGTTGTTGCTAACAGTTACTAGGTAGGCGCTATTATCGTGTATGCTTAGTTTTTCTTTAAAGACCTTCTTAAAGGGGTCTTTGTTGGCATCGTAGGGCTGGTTCTTTTCGTCTACAAACTTCATAACCGATGCGCAATCTAGCCCGAGTGTGTCTTTTTGTTGCCAGCCGGTGATATTTTGGGCGGCATTGTTGAATAAATGGATAACTCGCTGATTGTCGATTAACACTACGCCATCGTCGATGGAATTTAAGATAATCTCAGACTTAGCTTGCTCGTCGCGCAAGCTAGTTGTTAAAGAGTTTCTAGTGCCCTTGGTTTTATCTTTATTGCCAAATCCGAACATTTAGAGGCTTCTTGTTGACCCACCCGGGCCGCTTATGGTTAATTTCTGTAGTTTATTATCTAGTTTTTAAGAGATAAATGCAATCTATTTGGGGGTGCCTTGGTGGAATATCATCTTCCAGGTGCCGGCTTCGTTTTGCCAAATTGAACTGCGCAAAGAATGACTTATCTCTCCGGTTGTCACCACTGTTTTTTCTGTTTCAAAAAATGTTTGGACCAAATCCGGCGCTAATTGCCGCATTTCAAAATTAGTCATTACGAATTTTATTTCTGGTGCGTTTGGTAGATTAATAAGGCAATCTTGCTTGTGAGTGATTTTGCCAGAACTGGTTATTTCGTAAAGATTATCCGAAATAATCTTGTCTAATTTCTCCACCGATTTACGAGTTTCTGGTTTCTGCAGCTCACACTCTAGTTCAAAAATAGTGTCTTTAAGGGGTTTGTTCATAAATACTGGTGACCTCAAGGGGAATCGAACCCCTATTGCCGGGATGAGAACCCGATTTCCTAACCGTTAGAAGATGAGGCCATTTTCAACGTCATAATACTAGCACAACAGAGGTAGTTTGTACACATCAGTTGCTGTACACTATATGTTATGAGTACAGAGCCGTTGGCAGAGAAACTAAGGCCAAAGAGCCTAAAGGAAGTTGTTGGGCAAAGCCATCTAATAAAATCGGGTGGTTTATTGCAGAGCATTATTAAAGATAAACAAGCGGTTAGTCTAATTTTATGGGGTCCGCCAGGTAGCGGCAAGACTACCCTGGCCCGCTTAATTGCCAAAGAATCCAAAGCCGATTTTATAGAAATCAGTGCCGTAGCGGCTGGTATTGCCGATGTAAAACAAGTTATTAAACAAGCCGAACAAAATCAGCGCTTAGGTACTAAAACAGTTTTGTTTGTAGACGAAATTCATCGCTTCAACAAAGCCCAGCAAGATACCTTTTTGCCCCATGTCGAAAAAGGGCTGATTATTTTAATTGGCGCCACCACCGAAAATCCTAGCTTCGAGGTCATTTCCCCACTACTCTCGCGTAGCCGAGTATTGGTTTTAGAACCTTTAAGTAAAAAAGATATAACTACTATCTTAAAAAGAGCTATAAAATGGCTGGGTACTACCGTTAAAATTGACCCCAAAGCCCTAGAGTACATCGCCGAATTATCCGGCGGTGATGCCCGAATTGCCTTAAATAACCTAGAGTTGGGCTTGCAACTAACCAAAAAAGAGCTAGATATAGAAACGGTCAAAAAAGCCGCTCAGCGCCAATTACCCAGTTACGACAAGGCCGGCGAACATCACCATAACGTCATCAGTGCTTTTATAAAAAGCTTACGTGGTTCTGACGCCAATGCGGCCTTATATTATTTGGCACGGATGCTAGAAGCTGGCGAAGACCCTAAATTTATTGCCAGGCGGATGGTCATTTTTGCTAGCGAAGACATTGGTATAGCCGCTAGCCCAGCTCTTAATTTAGCAGTCAGTACCTTTATGGCCGTAGAACGCATAGGCATGCCGGAATGTTCATATAGTTTGTTCCATTGTGCCACCGTTTTGGCTGGTGCCAAAAAATCCCGTGTAGTGGCCAATGCCATGTTTAAAGCCCAAGAAGCTGCCAAAAAGTACCCTAACCTGCCCGTGCCCATACATTTGCGCAATGCGCCAACTAAGCTAATGAAAGATTTAGGTTATCAGCAAGGCAGCAAATGGGAAGCTGGCTTTAAACATCCCAAAGGTTTTTTGCCGGATGAACTTAAAGATTTAAGTCTTTTTTGAGCTTTCTTCGTTTTCATCTGTGTGGCGACGAAAAAACAAAAACAGAAGAGGTAGTAATAAAAACGCCGGTAAGCCAATTTTGAACCACCATGATGAATACCAGCTTTTGGTTTTGACTTCGGTGGTTATGCTTTGGTTATCGGTATCGCTGGCCTGATTATTGTTTGCGGTTCGGTCAACGTTGCTCTCTCTAGTACTGGTAGCAACATCGCTTGTGTCCCTATTTGCCGCCATGCTTAATCTGCGACTCCGATTATTGCTGGACCTATTTGTTGGGGTGGCATTGCTACCAATATTCACCTCATCGTCTACATTTTCGGTACCATCTGGGGGGGTGTCGCCGTCGTCAATTGGGGTATCGTCATCATCGTCAATGGGCTGATCTATAACGACATCGAAGGACCCAGTTGTAGTAATGCCAGTGTTGCTGGACTCAGTGGGGGCCGAGGTAAAATGAGTATCTATATCGGTTTGCAAATAGGTTTGGGCGGCTTCGACCGCGTATGAGTATGTGCCCTCAGCTGAGTTACTGGGCACTGTGTAAGAGCCCGTCCACACTGAGTCATCGCCATCGGTGGATGAGTAAGTTAAGGCCACTACATCGCTGTTATCTAACATTACCTGCATGGCATTATTTCCGCCCAGCAAAGGGTTGGCTTGCGGCATAGAGCTTCTGGCTGTAAATGTTATAGTATCGCCAGCTTCTGGTGTGCTGTCGCTAACGGTTGCCGATAATGTCCAGGGCGCTAATGCAAAAAATTGAACAAAGTTTTCGCTTGGTATCAAGTTATAGTTGCTATCACGATAGAACATATCAAATCCACCATATAACCAGCCTCTCTCGTCTTGAGATAGCGCGTTAAAAGATTGCATCACATTATTTGTACCATCCAAGTCGTTGTAGGGGTAGGATAGGCGCCATGTTAAATCATTGTTTGTATCGAAACGGTTGACTCCGGTAGACCAATCATGGCTTGTGGCTCCTGGTATTGTGTCTGACGAAATATATCCGTTGTCACCAGCTGTGAGGGCGACCTCCCAAGAGTAGCTTGGCTCAGACCAGATGGTGGACCCGTCAGTCGTGTCGATGGCATCTATCCGGGTAATAGAATTATAATTACCATCAATTTCTTCTAATCGCACTCCTAAAAGGACTCCGTCACTTCTTAAAGAGAGCGAGAAGTATCCGCGTAAGTAATCGCAATTAGAGTTGCATTGGCCAATGCTTTTTTGCCATTTCAAAGAACCATCCGGGTTGATGGCATACAGTTTTATATCGGCCGCGGCATCGCCATTAGTGCCTACATAAATTGTGCCATCGGCATCAACAAGGGGCTGGGTTCTGAGGTCGCCGGTATCGTACGACCAATCAAGACTGCCGTCTTCTGGGTTAAAAGCATATAGCTTGCCCTGATTAAGTGGTTGGTAACTGCCATCCCAGGTAGTCGTTCCTAAATAGATACTGCCATTCGGCCCAATTGACGTCTTGGTTGCTCCGAGGCTATTGGGCGGATCTTCTGTGTGGGCCCAAAGTAGATCGCCATCGGGCTCAAAGGCATAAATAGTAAACAGTTGGTCGGCACCACTGCGTATCGTATAACTAATACCGTTGTTGCCTAAGCTAGCATGACTATTGCCGTGACCGTTGCTGAATTGATAGGACCACTTAGTTGACCCGTCGTTAAGATCGGTTGCGATGGCGATATCGTACCAAATATCGGCGGTGTATAATGTCCCATTTTCTGATATTGCTCCATTGGTGCTAATTAAATAAGGCACATCCCACACTATTGCTCCCGTATCCCGATTAATTGAGTATAGCCTGTCTTTAGATTGGAAAAGATTGCTGGCAGTGCCAATCAGTTGGTTGTTGTAAATGTACGTATCAACGCTACTGGGATAGGTGGTCTGCTTATCTGTTGCCCACTTAATGGCTGGGTATACGCTGGTGTTGTAGTAGGGTGAATGATATGTTCCCTGTGCAGTGACAGACGGTGATGGCCAAGGCGAAGAGCTAGAAAATGCCGAAGCTGTTAAATCGCCCTGGGTGGGGGTCCAGCTAAAGCTTAAGTTGTCAAAAGTAGGCGTGATAGAGGTGTCGGCGGTGGCAAAAAGAATTCTAAACTGCAGTCTTAGCTTTTTGGCGCCGGTGGTTCCGCTAACGTCTGCCACTTTGAGGGGCGACAAGGAACTAATATCAATCGGCGAGCTGGTAAAGCCGTCTTCGTTGCCAGGCAGATCATTATCTGTGTAGGTGTTACCTACACTATCTAATACTTGGACGCGTACTAATGTATTGGCGGGTGTGTTGGCGGTAAACGAAAGGGTTCCCCATTTTGCAACTGACCTTGGCATAATGACATTAGTAACTACAAAGCCTCCAGTTACATAGGGTGCTGTATAGTTGCCGCCAGCATTTCTTAGCTGGACTAGTCCACCATTAACACCGGCATTAGCAGTTGAATATAGGCCTGTGGCATCGGCGAAGTCGTCGGTATAAAGCCCATTATCACTGTCTAAAACGTAGGCTGCCGATGAAAATTGCGAACAAAGGAAAAATAATAACAAGAAGCTGGATATACCTAAAGAATGCTTAAGCCGTAACAATTTGTCTTTTCTCCCTCTTTCCACGATATTTAAGCATAACTTAAGCGGATTACCAACAATTTACCAACCGCCGCCACCGCCACCGCCACCACCACCACCAGAAAAACCACCGCCACCGCTGAATCCACTGCCACTACTGCTGCGAGGCGCCGAAAAGCTAGCGGCACTGGCGGTGTTAAAGCTACCTAAACTGCTAGCTAAGTAACCGGCATTGAAAGCCGTCCAATTGCCGCCGTACCAATCTGGCTGGCTGTCTTGGTAGAGGCTAGCAAACTGTTTGCCCCACTCTTTTTCCATTCCAAATAACATGGCGTATGGCAACAAGCTTTCGAATATTTTTACCATTTGCTTATTATTTTTAGGGTCGATACGTTGGCGCTGAGCATTGTCTGGACTCTGATGAAAGCGAATTCGCTCTTGTTCGGCCATACCAATGTATAGCTTTAGACCTTCCATATAATCGTGCAGTTCGACGCCTTTTAAGGTACGGGCGGGCATAATTTTTACACCCACAGCTAAAATAATACCGGCTAGTACTAGGCCAATAGCTAGCGGTGTTAAATAAAATGTAAATAGCAGAAAGAAGCCGACTACAAAACAGGCAGTCATCCAGCCGGCATACTTGGCCTTAATTTTTTTGGTGTCAGTTGCAAACCAGCCACCGGCTTGGGCGGCAGTTGATGTTTTGGTAGCTAGCTCTATAATTTTTTTACTGAGCTTGTATTTTAAATCGTCAATTTTAATTACCTTGCCTACGCTTGGTGAATCACCAAAGAACATGTTTATTACTTCAATTTCTTCAGCCGATAAATCGCTAGGCAATTTTAGTAGTTCCAAAGAAAATTCATGGTGCTTTTCGTCTTTACCGTTATCTAGTATTCGAATGTATTTGCGAATAGCCAGATTTACTATCTGGGCACTAACGGCCAGCGAGTGGCAATCTTGCCTATAAGCGAAATCGTTGATGATCAAGCTTGTGTCTTTTGGTGGTTGATACTGGGCAATTATTGTCCCCCTTCCCTTGGGATCGTTGCCGTATTTACGCCAACGTTTAACAATAACTATTAATACGATTAGCGGGATCAAAACTGCTGAGCTGAATAATAATCCCCAAAGAGCAGCGGTTATAATTTTATGCAATAAGCTCGGTTCTTGGATTACAAAACTATTTGGCGGCAAGGCCAATAGAAAGCTCAGGTTCTCGTAGGCATCTAAAGCTCGGGTAGCCTTAACAGTTAATATGTAATCATTGCCGCTGGCTTTGCCAGATATTTCGCAAGCTTGTTCGTAAGAACCATAAGAGCCGGTATAGCAAGCTTGGTCTTTAATGTTTTCGCCGAGGCTTATTGGCATAATTATCTGGGCGCTGACTGTACCGAAAGTTTGAGGCCAGCCATCGCCATTAACATCCCAGTAGATTTCGTCATATTGGCCATACGTCTCGCTGGAGTAGGTTTTAAAGAAGTTGCCCACCGAGTAGGCTATGTGATAATTTTGTACACCGTGAACGTATTCGTTCTTATCGCCAATCTTTAATACTAAGTTGCCACTTTCGGTGTTTTGGCTGTATGGCCAAGTGGTGGCGGTAGTTTGGGTAGCATCAATTGCCTGGTCAACACCGCTAACCTTCAAATAAGAATCGGTATCATTGTAAGTCTTAAACAGGGTTCGTAGAATGCCGTGGTTTTGGTCGTAATCCGGAAAAACAGCCTCAAGATATTCATCTACAACCATACGGCTAGCTTTATCGCCGTTTAGTTCTATTCGGTAGGTAGCCTCAAAACTGTTAAACGAAAAATCCTCGGTGTCTAAAGCCTTAGCTGAACTACCTAGCAATAAAATGCCAGTTGCAAGTACCAAGATTAAAACGCAGCCGACTCGTTTCATACTACTTATTACTATAACATTGTTAAAAGTTTAGAAGAGTTGCCAAAGATTGTTACAATATGCTTATGGTAAAAAAGACCAAGACTAAAAAAGCTCAACGGCAGTATATCTTAAACTATAGGAATCATCGGCTTAAGGTTATTTTAGACAAGGTTATTATTTTTAGGCTATTCCGCCGTTTACACGGGCGGTTTTGGGGTATAGCAGCCGCTCTAGAGATGACTGCCGGTTTAGCGATCTGCTTTTTAATTCGTCCGGATATGCTAAGGGCTTCCGCGGCTATAAGTAATTTTAGTATGGATGTGCGCACGGCGCCCTATTTTTGTGGGTCATTATTCTTGGCGTCATATGGTTTGTGGCGTTGGCGCAACTATTTACGTAGAACTTTAAGGCGCACCAGGCCAATCCTAGGCTTGATGACCTTAACAATTCTAGGTTTGCTGATAGTTGCCCTAACTCCAAATGGCTGGCAGCCGTGGTCTAGCCGTATTCATCTAGTTGGCATGATATTAGTTGGCGTTAGCGCGGCTGCCACCGTAGTATTTGACATTTTGCTAAGCAAAACACCGCGCGATCAAAATGTTGAGCATATAAGGTTTTTTAAAATGCTCGCCTTCTTATTGATTGTTGTTGGGGGTTGGCTAACGTTAGGCTCATCAAAATGGCTGCATTGGTTCTATGTTGCCTTGCCGGCCGAAATTATGTTGATTGGTGGTTATTTTATTTGGGTAATATTAAAAACACATCAGGGAGAAGATCCGCGGAGTGGTTTATCTAGGCTGCTTAAAAGGGTTATATTAGTCGACTAGGGCGCTTGCGGTTTAATTGGATTTTCGTGTTGATGGTTCTTAATCAGTGGATAATGGTTGCTTTTAATCATTCTTGACTTAATGCCAAGACCTAGCAGAATACGGCGGTAATTACGGACAATTGTTGGTGAGCCGGCGACAAAATAAGTTATAAAGTGCAAACGATTGCCTAGTTTATCTTCTAAAGTCTGGCCGGTTATACGTTCTGGTATATAAATGTATTCAACGGTCAGGTTCTTCAAGTCTGATTTAAATTGGCTAATCTCATCTTTAAAATAGTGGCTGTCTTTATTACCAACAAAGAACAGAGTAATCTTAGTATCCAATTGATTATCTAAAACTAACTGTTTAAGGATTGATCTGAATGTGGCTATGCCCAGGCCATTTGTTAAAAAAGCATATTCTTTGTAGGGGCGTCTGATGATTGTTCGACCAAAAATACCCCTTATGTTTAATTCGTCACCAATCTTTAACTTTAGCAATAAATGCTTAAATTGGTCGTGGTCTTCTGGTTTTATTTTGGTAGCGATCCTAAAAATGTTTTCTGAGGGGGCTGAGACGATTGGGAAGGCTTCAAAAAGACGCCGCTTTTCTTTAGGCACTATCTCTAATAGCACGTGCTGGCCGGCCTTCCAGCTAATTGGTTCTTGCGGCTCAAAGGCAAAGGTGTAGGCATTAAGCCCTATGGTCTTTTTACCGCTGTAACGTAGCTTAATTGGTTTAACTAGGTTCTTGATTAGCATAGTATAAAAATTATTTGGAGTAGCCTTCGTTGGACTGTTTGCCGCTGGCAATATCATTAATGATTTGGACTAGTTGCCCGGGCGTAGTCCCAGCTCTTATTATATAACCATCGGCCATTCTTTTCATTTCGGCTTGCGGACCGTTTTCTTGGTCTGTGCTAGTAGTAATAATTATCTTGGCCTTTAACCTATCGGGTCTGTTTTGCAGCTGGTTTAATGCTCCAAAACTTGTATCAAGTAAGATGATGTCATATTTGTCGCTTTGAGCAGCCCTTAAGCCGCTGTCACTGTCTAAGAATACGGTCACATCGTAGCCAGCCTTACGCAAAGCCCGGGCATATAGCTCGCTAACGAAGCTCTCATCTTCGATACATAAGACTCTTTTGACTTCTTCTAACATGGTTACTTCCTGTACAGCGAACAATCTTTAATCTAATAGCGGGCGTTAATAGCTGCACTCTCATTATCCTCGCTTTTTATTTGGTCGGCAACATTTGTATGGGTGGTTGATAAATGGATAATGGCTTAGGGCCTGTAGCTTACGCTGGTGTCCGAATCAACTATGGATATCCAGGTCTGGCCGGTGTTTAGTTCCATTGGCAGCCCGTTTTTGTCGGTGAATATGAACGCGCTGGTGCGTTCTGCCTTAGACCAGGTACCTACGCTGGCTATGCCATCCTGAAAAACATACATAGTGCCAGTGCCAGTATCTTGGTAAGCGTTATGGCTGCCGTCGCTCATTATATGCCGACTCATCACAAGGGCTATAACAACTTTAGGGCTAATTTGCGTGCCACTAGCTGAGTCGGTATGGGCTTCGCCGGCCTGAAAACGCTTATAACTATTAATTACGGTATCGTATTCAAAATGAGCGCTGTAATCGTAGCCAGATATTGAAAAATCAATAATGGCGGCAGATGGGGTTTGGGGTACGTCTTGTTTGCGCACAAAGGGGGTAAAATTACTAGACGTATAGCCTTTGGCAGCATTTAAGGCGTCAAGATTGGCGAAACTGGTGTATAGGTTATGCGGGGATTCGCGCTCGTCTATTCTAAAAAAAGTACTGCCATTTTGAAAAGCTTCAAGATTCTTCATGCCTAAACTATTAATATCGCCTAAAGCGTCGGGGCTACCGCCGGCATGGCCAACCGCTGCGTCAAAAGACATAGCGAAATCAATATAATAAGGGCGGATACTACGGACTGGCCCAATGTATTGGGGTTGAGCTTCTTGGTAGAGTGCTAAGAACCTAGTAATACCGCCTTCGGCGATGGCCTCAAAAACAATGCCGGCTTCAAGCAGGCCACTTTGTGGTCGGGCAGCCCAGGAATTTTCGATCATTAAACCGGTCACTGGCCGCGCGGCTAGTTCTGCCGAGGCAACCTCCATACCGGTTAAGGGCGATATTGGAGTTGGCGTAGGTGTTGGCGTAGCTTCAGCAATAGGGCCGCTATTGTTTACCACCGATTGCGGCTTATCCTTAAAATAGAACCAGTAAGCTGCTGCCCCCGCCCCTAATAGCACTACGGCTGCAGCACTAATTATTAAAATCAGTTTTTTCTTAGCAATATGTTTTTTGGGCGGCTTAGGAGTTTTGGTTTCTGGCTTAACATCGGTTAACGCGTCATCTTTTTTTGAGTCCTCTGCCTCATCGCTTGGCTCAGGCTCTTTCTTGCCATCATCAGGAATCGTAAACGCAGCCGCTTTAGGCTCTTCTGTAGTAGGAACATCTTTTAACTGGTCCAGCTGTGGATATATCTTCGTGACGTCAGGTTTTGGTGGCAAAATTTGGTCTATTTTGGGCGCTGAGCTCTTAAAAGGCTTAGGGCGATGTACAAATTCATCCATAATTTTTCTATTTAATAATTAATAACGCTAATGTCTTTAATTGTATCACGAATAATTAATTAACTCTTTAAATCTGTTTTATGGTTTCGCTAGCTGTGTTAAGACGCCTTATGGCCTTTTCTTTGCCTAGTAAACACAGTGATTCAGCTAGGGGCGGGCTAAATGGTGCCCATGTTGTAGTAATGCGCAGCAGGCTAAAAAGCACACCTGGTGTCTGGCCGGTATCTTTTAGCAAATCGTTTAGCTTAGTAGTAATTACTTCTGGTGTGAAATCTGTAGATTCCAGAGTTGTGATAGTCTTAGCTAGCAATTCGCCCAGCTTTTCGGCACTTAGCTTATTAAGTGAATTATTGGAGCGGATAAGCTCTAAGTTGGGCTCTGGTTCGTCAAAGAAAAATCCGGTGATATCTTTTAGTTGGCTCAAATTCTTTAATCGATCCTTGGCCAAGCTTAAAATCTGTTTTTTAAAGCTATCATCAGCTGCGCTGGCGCTTTCGGGCCAGAAGTCTTTAGTGCGTTGGTATAAATCATCGAGCTCCAATTTTCTAATCCAGGTGCCGTTCATCCAGTATAGTCGGGTCTCATCGAACCTAGCGCCAGCATGCTGTACTCGGCTAAGGTCAAACTTTTTAATAAGTTCCTCAACGCTAAATATTTCTTGTTCGGTGCCATCATTCCAACCTAGGGTTGCCAAAAAATTAACCATAGCTTCGGGCAAAATACCCTCTTTGGCATAATCAAGGATATCTTTGGCTCCGTCGCGCTTACTCAGTTTTTTGCTGCCTTCTATAGCCATCACGTATGGTAAATGGGCCATTTTAGGCGGTTCAAAACCGAGGGCCTCATATATGCTAAGGAACTTTGGAACCGAAGAAATAAACTCTTGCCCACGGATAATGTGGCTGACTTCCATCAAATAGTCGTCGATTATATGGCCAAAATTATAAGTTGGATAACCGTCGGTTTTAATTAAGATTAAATCGTCTATAGATTCGGGTCCGCTGGTCGACTGGCCCATTACCAAATCTGTCCATTGGTAGGCTTTGGGCTCGGATTTTAGGCGTAGCGGTTGGCTGCCATCCCACAGGGGTGGGCTGTCTGGTCTAAAATCGCGGAATAAAAATGGCTGTTTTTTGGCTTTGGCCTGTTGGCGAAAATCTTCTAGTTGCTCTTGGGTATATGGGTCGGCATAGGCCTTACCGACGTCAACCAATTTTTGGGCCCAAATTTTGTAGGTGTCTAATCTTTCGGATTGAAGATAGGGTGCGTAGGGCCCGCCAATGTCGGTGCCTTCGTCCCAGTTTAATCCTGCCCATTTTAGACTATCAATAATATGCTGTTCGGCCCCGGCGACTTCCCTGGCCTTGTCGGTATCTTCTATACGCAAAATAAACTCACCGTTATTTTGACGGGCTACTAACCATGCGAATAAGGCGGTGCGTACACCGCCGACGTGTAGGTAGCCGGTGGGGCTGGGTGCAAAGCGGGTGCGAACTTTACTCATTCTCATAAGTATAGTTAACAAGTTGGCTAGTGGCTAGTGGTGAGTGAAAAAATGAATAACTTCAATAACTATTTGCAAACTTGTTTACTTACTAACTAGCAACTAATTTAGAAGCTGCTGGCGATATTAAGAATCTGGTCGGACGATAAGCTGCCTTCGCCGGTGATATTAAACCAGACGCCTTTATCTATCCAGGTGGCGTTACCTTCGTTAAACACAAATACTCTTAGTCCATCGCTAACCGAAGTTTGATATTTTAAGTCGCGAGCCTCGATGTAATTGGTTAATAAAGAATCGCTCGTCCAGGTAGTTGGTTTTTGAGTAATGGTAAAATCTCTGGCGTCGCTATTGGAGTGGTAATGCAAAGCAATATAACCCTTGGTGAATTCGATTGGGCCTTTAAACGAATAACCGGCTGGAATGTTTTCTGGCAAGCGGCCATTAAAGCCGGCGCTTTGAATAGCTACTCTAATAGCTATCTCTGGTACATTCTGGTAAGCCAAAAATCCGCCAAAACACAAAACGGCCAATACGCTTATACAAATAGCCGCCATTTTAGGTTTAATCTTAATGCGGCGGCTTAAGCGTTTGGCGGCTTTTTCGCTGGCCGACTTAGCGGATGTTTGATAATTATTTTTTGGTACGTGATGATTAAAAACTTGCGGTTTGTCGTGCTTGCCACGGCCATGCTTGGCAAAAATTAATGGTGGACTGGCTTCTAGATTATCTGGCGGAGAAGCTAGGCCCACACTGCTAACTACCTTGGTAAAACTATTTTTAGTGACTTCTCCAAAGTGGCTAATACTTGAGCTCTGAGTAACATGCTTAACAGAGTGGCCTACCCGTGAGGTAAAAGTTGGAATAACAGGCTGGCTGTTAGCTGTGCTTGTTTTTTGGGTGTTAATCATACCCGAAGTACTGTGAATGCCGGCTATCGATAAGGGTTTCTTAACGGCCGTTCTTAACAGTGTTCTAGATTTCTCGATTGTTCTATGAACTGGCTGAGCGATCGTTCTGGGATGTGATGGTTTATTCGACACAACTGCAGACTTAATAGGTTGGTGTGCTTGGTGATTGGGCCGGTGGGCTATTCCGTCTATATTATTGCCATTAGAAACCGGCTTCTTAAGTTTTGCGCCAATTGCTTTAGCGCTAGTTGCCAAAATACCACCCGGTTGGTTTAAGACCCTACCGGTTTTAGCATCATATTTACGCCCATTGATTTCGACTGTTGTTTTCACTCTATAAATTCTTTTTAGACTGTTATCAAACCTTTTGACTGCTAAATACAATACTACGCTTAAAATGGCTGGCTACGCAAGTGCTAGCTATTTATTTTTACTCGTGGCAAAATAGAAGCTGCTACTTACTATGGAATTCTTTGACACCAAAGCAAAACGCAAGCACGCAATCAAGTTATTTTTGGGCTATGGTTTAGTTGCGATATTAATTGGGCTGGCAACTACCCTGCTGGTTTATATGGCTCAAGGCTATAATTACAATCTTGATGACGGTGTGGTGCGTAACGGATTAGTTTTTGTGGATAGCAAGCCAGTTTCGGCAAACGTTTCTATAGACGGCCAGCCCAAAGACAAAACTGGCGCTCGTTTAACACTAGACGAAGGCCAGCACACTTTATTGTTGACTCAAGATAAATATCGCGATTGGACCAATACCTTTAATCTGGAAGGTGGAGGAGTCTTATATTTTACCTATCCGTTGATGATTCCTACTAATATTAATCTAGCCGCCACCCATATATTCGATAGTCCGCCGGTTTGGGCGAGCCAGAGCCCAGATAAACGTTGGCTGGTTATTCAGCAGTATGCTGCTTCGCCAGTGTTGGCAACCTATGACTTATCTAATCCCAGCCAACCGCCAACGTTAGGGACTTTACCTTCTAGCCAGCTTATTGGGCGCGGCAGCCAACTAGGCGCCTTAAGCTCTGTACAGTGGGCCAACGACAACACTCACTTATTACTAAAGCAAAACTTAAGTAATGGTGGCAGCGCATATGTGATTTTCGATCGCGAGAATGCCGATAATTCTGTCAATTTGAATATCAGACACAATTTACCTACTACTGCTCAGATCAATCTAAGAGATGAAAAATATGATAAATATTATTATCTTGATTCGGCTAGCCAAATGCTCAGCAATCTTGATTTGCAAACCGGTTTAGCTGCCGCACCTCTGGCGCATGGTGTTGTAGCCTACGGGTCTTACGGTGAAGATAAAATCTTATATGTAACTTACGCAAATGCTGCTTTGGGCACAGCCGATGTGTATGCACTTAGCGGCCAGGATACTTTTAAACTAAAAAGCTTGCCTAAAGATTCTCAAGGGCATTATTTACTCAAAATCGACCAGTTTGATAATAGCTGGTATTACCTAACCGCAAGTTCGGAGGCCAATCAAGTATTAATGTATAGGAACCCATTAAAGAGAGCTTCGCCCGGTAACACAGAAGCGATAAATCCGCAGATGAGTTTAGATTTAAATGATCCACAGTATATATCTTTTTCTGATAATTCTAGGTTTGTAGCTATGCAATCTGGTAAGGCTTTCGTGGTTTACGATGCTGAGCAGAACAGAGTTTTTAGATACACCAATAGTTTAGAAATTGGGGTGGCCCAACAAACAGAGTGGATGGATAGCTATCGTATGAAGGCGGAGGTTGGCGGTAAGGTCTACATATTTGATTTTGACGGCGCCAATGTTCAGGAGCTAGCAGCTAGCCAGCCAGGATTCACCGCATATTTTGATGAAGATTATGGATACGTTTATAGCTTGATGATGCAGGCCGATGGCAAGGTTGCCCTAACTAGTGGCCAGCTAGTCGCCGAATAAGATTTTTGCGTAAGCACAAGTACTACTTTTATTGTTTAGCTTCTATCACCCAACGTCTATTGTCTTATCGTCCAGCTTATTCCCATATCCAGCTAAATAGCCTATGGAACAAACTTTCGGCATTGCCGGGCACAATCTGGGGTTGTTCGGCTGGGGTCGTAGTTGTGGCAACGGCATTACTTTCGGTTGTTGGGCTAATTTGCTCGCCAAGCACAACCAATCGATTCATGGCCGTACCCGGCGGGTCACAAGTGATTAAGGTAGCTGTAGCAGTGCGGTCGGTTGGTCCAAGCACCGATACATCCGATGGGCTAACAATCTTCTTGGCATAAACCCGGTATATGTAGCGCTTACCGTTGTAGTGCAACATAAAGGTGTCGCCTTCTTCTAGACGGCTGAGTAACACAAAAGCGAACTTGTATTTTCCTTTATTAAAGATGTTGTTAGATGAATGTCCAACTACCACTACGTTGCCATTTTGGCCCGGTACTGGCGAGAGCGGATAATGGAGCACGCCACGCATTAAGCCTTCACTCATAGCACTGGGCTCTATGCTGGTTACGTCATATACCACCGGAATCTCAACATTGATTTTCGGAATAATTACCAATGGGTCGGCGCTAACGGTGTTATCGGCGCTGGGGTCGATGATGATTGAGGTGTTAGAAATATTTTTGCTAGGTGTAATAAAAGGCGCAATAAAGCGTTCGTTAAAGAAACCAAACATTAGAATAAATATCACTAGTACCCCCATACCAACACCAAACAGCAAGGATTTTAGGTGATGTTTTTTGCTAAGTTTGCCTCTAGCAATAATTGTGTCTAGCAGATATTTCTTTAACGTGGTCATGGTCGCTGGCTCGGGTTTATCGCTGCTGTCAGCTTTAAAATTACCGGTTATTGCTTCGGTAGGCCTTAGTTGAAGACGGCTAGGTTTTGGGGCTTCGGGTTCGGTCTTTT
Organism: uncultured Candidatus Saccharibacteria bacterium; assembly: GCA_963716565.1. Classification (GTDB taxonomy): domain Bacteria; phylum Patescibacteriota; class Saccharimonadia; order Saccharimonadales; family CAIOMD01. The sequence continues at coordinate 339,051 of OY970318.1, read as the reverse complement.
TAAGCAGGCCACTGGCTGGCGCGGTTTTGGCAAAATAAGTTGAACCACGCTGGTGGTTAGCATAAAACTCCTGCCAAACTTGGCGCTTGTTGGTGTCATCTAGGCTTTGATAGTAACTGTGCCAAGCAGTTTGGATTTCGGCAATGCTCTTGCCAGATTCCATAAGTTGTTCAATATATTTTTGGTGTTTAGATTGGGCGCCAAGTTGCTCAATTTCGGTTTCTTCTTGCCTAACGGGTGGCTCGCCTTGGTACAGGCTGGCAACTTTTTGGCGAATTAAATTCAAAGCCGGTTCCGCCTCCCCACCACTGGATGGTTCTTCAGAATCTTCAATTGGTAAGGGCAAAGTTTTATTTATATCGGCCATGTTATATTACAGAGATATCTATTTAACCCTAAGCATAATTATAGTACAATATCCCCTGCTTTACTCTTTAATTTGGGCGAGTGGCGGAATGGTAGACGCGCTGGACTCAAAATCCAGTGTTGGCAACAACATGAGGGTTCAAGTCCCTCCTTGCCCACCACGTCAGAATTTGCTGTCAGCTATCACCTGCAGATGTAATCTGCAGGTTTTTGCTTCTCGCAATTCTGCCTTTCAAAATTTCAAACGTAGCAAAGCTACTGGTTTAAAATTTTGGTTTAACGGTGCTGTCAAAGTTGCGTAATGGCTGTAGCTAGGGCTTGTAATGGTTTGGTGGGGTTTTGCAACCACCAGATAGCGGCTGTGGTAGCGTAGGCAGTTGGCCAGTCATTCCCTGCCTCAACTTTAGTGCTTACAATTTGGCCGCTACTGCTAATAATAACTTCATCTTGATGTTGTAGAACTAAATGCGTTGGGAAGATTTTGCCAAAGTCGTGCAAAAATTCTACCAGTTGCATCAAGGCCATGTCTGACTTTACGGCTCTGGGGTACTTTATGGCTACGACCAGTTTTTGTAATTGATGGATGTCTAATACCAAAGCACTGTAAGAATTTTGCAAAAGTACTTCGGGTACCTGAACCAAATTGTCTATGGCATCACCAGCTAATACTTTTAATTTGTCGGTAGTGGCAATTTTTTCTAGTAAAGCTTCGGTTTCGCTATTACTGCCAAAATTGCCAGCTAGCAAAACGCCGTCAGCCCACTGTAAATAACTTTGCACTTCGTTTGTAGCTTGGGTGCTAAAACTACCGCTGGGCGTGGAACGGGCAAATAAAATCTCGGCTGGCGCTTTTGTGCCAAAAAACTTTTTGGTGGCGTCTGGTAATAATACTTTTACTTCGCCAATTCCCTGCTTGTTGGCAATATCAAAAGCCGTACCTGGTGCTGTAACAGCGTGTAAGTTGCCACCAATTATTAACAGTTTGCCGCCAAGCGCTTTTTGTTGAGGCTTTGACCAGATCAAATCTTCAAATAGCGGTTTGTCTTTGCTTTGCTTTTGCCAGTAGTCATCCATTTTCTTAGAAGCTCCTAACTATATTTATCTCGTGCGAAATTATTTCGTCATTTGGGTCTAACTTGAACTTGGCGACCAACTTTTTGCCCTGCAAAACTTTTGGCAGCCAACATGGGTCGTCTCTCCACATCTTATCGAGTGGCAAATTATCAATATCGAACCATTCTGGTTTCATTTCTTCAGATTCGCTCGGCTCGCCTTGCCACTCGCTGGCGATAAAAACATGTACTCGTACAAGTGCTGGCTCACCCTTAAAGAACTCATCAAAAAGCAGCTCAGCTACCTGTTCGCAATCGGTAATTGTAACGCCTATTTCTTCTTGGGCTTCGCGAATCGCCGACTCTTTAATTGATTCGCCTGGCTCTACTTTGCCGCCGACACCATTAAGCTTACCTTCGCCAAAACCACGTTTTTTCATAGCCAGCAAAATTTGCTTGTCTTTGACTAAGAATACTAAATTGGCAACCATTTCTTTCATGATATTTTAAGTGGCTCCGCTTCGCAGCTAGTTACGTGGTCGTTTTTGTCATAGTAAATCGTCCATCGTAATACTTCACCACCCAATGTTCTTCGCATCCAGCGTTTATCAGACTCCCACATTTGCTTGTAGGGCATTTTATTTTCATCAAACCACTTGGGGACCATAGTGTCGGTTTCTTCTGGCTCGCCTTCCCATTTTGTGCAAGATAAAACATGCATTACTATGTGGCCGATTTCTTTGCTGTGTGGTCTGATGTAGTTGACTTCTGCAACGTAGGCTAGCTCTTGGGGGGTGCTGTTAACTTCTTCTTGGCATTCGCGGGTAGCACTCGCTTCTATGCTTTCATCTGTCGGTTCAACATGGCCACCGGGTCCGTTGTATTTGCCCCCTCCCATTTGCTCTTTGCCTTTGTCCATGCAAAGCAAAATCTGATTGTCTCTTCTAAAAAGCACTAAAGTTTGTTCAATGATTTTATTCATAGCTTTACCTCGATGCTTATTGGGCAGTGGTCGGAGCCCATTATCTCAGAGTGGATTTTGGCGGATTTAATAGTATTCTTTAAAGTTTTAGATGCCAAAAAGTAATCTATGCGCCAACCAACATTACGTTCCCTGGCATTAGCCCAGTGGCTCCACCAACTGTAATGGCCATTGCCTTTAGTGAATAAGCGGAATGTATCAATAAAACCGGCGTCGATAAACTTATCAAAACCAGTCCGCTCTTCTTTGGTAAAGCCATGTTTGCCAACATTGGGTTTGGGGTTAGCTAAGTCATCTTCGGTATGGGCCACATTAAAATCGCCGCTAATAATTACGGGTTTGAGTTTTTCTAAATTCTGGCAGTATTCTAAAAAGGCCGGGTCCCAAACCTCGTGGCGCAATTTTAGGCGGGATAGATCTTCTTTGCTGTTAGGTGTATAAACCGATACGTAATAGAAATCTCTAAATTCGGCAGTAGTTATCCGCCCTTCAGCAATTGGGTCGCCATAGCCGTCATCGACAATACTATATTTTTTAATGATTTCTTCGGGTAAATCGTAAGCTACCGACAGCGGTTTGATTTTGGTAAAAATAGCCGTGCCACTATAACCTTTTTTACTGGCACTATTCCAGTATTCTTGGTACTCGGGCAAATCAATTTCGGCTTGGCCCTGAACAGCACGAGTTTCTTGCAAGCCTAAAATGTCGGGCTTATGGGTTTTAATAAACTCCTCAAAAGCCCCCTTTTTTACCACCGCCCTCAACCCGTTGACGTTCCACGAATAGAGTTTCACTAATCCAAGTATAACGTACTACGTAGTACGTATAGAGTATAAAATATTTGTACGTGATTGGCAGAAATTGACAAAACAAGCCGGTATTGTATAATAGTCGGCGTATAGTACCTTATTAATTTGGAACAGGTGTTTTTAAATTGAAGGCGGCGCTTTGTAACTAAAACGATTAGTTGCAATGCGCCGTTTTCAACAACAGGTCAGCCTGCCAGACTATTTCTGGAACAACAGGTCAGCCGGCGGCGATTAGAAAGTGGGGTCAGCAATGGCAAGCCTCTACAAATCTGAGTTTGGAGATCTGGCCGAATTCTTGAGCATTCTAGCGCGTAGTGGAGGCAACTCTTACGAGCTTGTCGAAGGATTCAAGAAGAGGCCCAATCTCGTCCCGACGTGGGTAGACTACGGTCACAAGCTGCTATCTGGCAAAATCAACCCTAACCGCTATAGCCTATCTAAGAACGATGACGCTTCGTATGGTCTTGTGGCGGTGGGGCACAACCTGTCAGATGAACAGGTCATTGCCGCTTTCATGGCTGATGGTTGGACTTGCCTTGAGATCATCCGAGCAGGTACTCGTCTGCCCGTTCGTGGCAAGTCTAGTGTCGTCGACGACGCCAGGCGGTCGGTAGAAGTTCGAAGGCTTGTGCTGCGTGACCAGGTGTGGTTTGTTGACAAGATCGTAGACGGTGTCGGTGTCTCGGCGCTGGACTTTGATCTCGAAGATCTGTACAACCTGGTAGTCGGCCACGAAGATGAGCTGATGGGATATGGCATAGATACTATCCATGCCCTTGGCGTTCGTTTTCTTGGCGCAGACAATAGCGAGTGCACAGTCTATGCCAACTTGTGCGAGCGCACACTGAGCCTAGTCTCGACACAAGTAAGTCTTGGCGGTTATCTTTGGCTAGGTTCCAGCAAGCAGTAGCACCTGTTCCTTAGGGTCTTGGAGCTTTTTGTTTCTTTGACCCTTGTCTCGCAAAACGAGACTTTACGCGCCCTGGGCTCTAGCAGCCCAGGGCGTATCACTTTTTAAGAGTGACATCGGCACAAATATTAAGAGATTCAGCGCATTTCGCGGTTTAGGTCGCGGGTGGTGTCGCGCTGCTTTATAACTTCGCGCTTGTCATACTTTTTTAGACCTCTGGCGGTAGCAATCTCGATTTTAATAAAACGTTTTTTGGTTAAGATTTTTAAGGGAATTATAGTGAGCCCTTGTTCTTTAGCTTCGGCTAGCTCTTTTAGCTCTTTGGCTTTTACTAAAAGCTTTCGCGCTTGAGTTTTAGTGTCTTCGCTAAAGCTGGCTTGGTTGGTTACGGCTGGATTAATGGTGGCATTGTTTAGCCATAGCTCGCCGTCTTTTATAGTCACAAATGCGCCAGTTAAATTACCCCTGCCTAGCCTAAGTGATTTAACTTCCGGCCCACTCAAAACCATACCGGCTTCATATGTTTGTTTAATAGCATAATCATGCCGGGCTTTACGATTGGCTATTTGCCCAGTAACGGCTCGCTTTTTCATAGTTTAATTGTACTTTACTTCTACAAAACAAGGTAATCACTGTTATATATCCATCCCAAAACAAAATGGCCGTTTTGATACCGCCCTCATGGCCCAAAATAACTGTTTTCTTTCGCAACATATCTACGGATATGCTTTGGCAGAAGAACAGATATTTTGATCTCATGATTATCTGTCTCAAATATGGCCATTTTGTTTTGGGATGGCTATAGTTGGCCAATTTCGGTCATTTCGGATTTTACGGTTTCCCACAGGCTAGGGTCGTTAAAATGAACCTTGCGCCAATACCACCATTCTCCGCCCCACAAATAGATGTCTTTATAGCCGGTGTCGCGGGCGTATTTAATGCGGTCTGCTAGCCGATTAGGGTCCATCGATTTATTTTGCTCTTCTAGGCTGGTATCAACTAGTGGCGTTGGCGCCCAAGGTTCGGCCTGCAACTCGTGGGCCATGGAGCTTTTACCGGTGATGATTTCCATTAATCCGGAACGCCAGCTGTAATACCAAGCTGGGAATGGATACTCAAAATAGCGGTGTGTAATAGTGTAGTCAAAAACTCGTTTGTAAATTGAAATACCGTATATATCGGGGCGCGGTTCGCCAATTGGGATGCCAAAGTAGTTGTTAGCAAGGCTTAGTATAACTGGATGGCTGGGGTCGAGTGACTTGACCAAATTAAATTCTTCTACTAACCGCTCGCGAGTAGTAGCAAACTCTTTGCAATCACCAAATACGCCTAAAAAATACTCGTTTTCTAGCTGGTAACTCTGTAAGGCTGGGCGGTCTTTGTAGCGATTAACAACAGCCGACATAATATTTTTTAGCCCCGGATACCATTCGTCTAAACTTTTATTGTGCATCCAGTCTGGCGCATGGCATTCTGGCCAGCGGGGCTGTCTTAAGCCAACCGAAAGCGATACCTTGCCGTTTACTTCTTCAATTCGATCAAAAAGCCAATCTAAATCGCTAAAATCATAAACACCAGGAGAAGTCTCTATTTTGTTCCAGTAACTTACCAGCCTAAAGTGCGTAAAACCTAAGTCGTCCCTAAGAGCCAAAAACGTTTCTTGCGGATTTAACCCTAAATATTCTGCGTAAGTTGTGATAAAGGTCACGCCGTAGTTCAGCGGTTCATTTTTATGTTTTTGCTGATACCAATAAGCAATCGCGTAGGCCTGCATAAAAAATAGACTGGTTAGGATTGCCAGTATAAGCAGAACTTTTTGCCAGCGCCGCCGGTGTTGCCACCAGTGGCGGAATTTCTTAGCCTCTCTTGCTTCTTGTCTCTTATTGCTGCGAGGTCTTAGATTTTTTAGGATATTTCTGCCAAATTTTTCAGACGATTTTACCGCAATTTTAGATTGTTTCTTTGAATCTTTCATATCATGCTTATGCTCTGAATAACACTAGTATACATTAGTTCGTGGTAAAATGACCCCTAGAGGTAAAAATGGTTGCAAATAAACTACGCGTATCTGTTGTTATCCCCGTCTATAACGAAGAAAGAGGCATAAGGGCTTGTCTTGATTCTCTTATGGCCCAAACGCAAAAACCTTACGAAATTATCGTTGTTGATAATAATTGTACAGACAAGACTATAGAAATCGTGAAGCAGTATAAGACTGTGAAGATTGTTAAGGAAAAAAATCAAGGAATCATTTTTGCTAGGAATACTGGCTACAAAACTGTTAGCGGCGAAATAATAGCGAGGCTTGATGGGGATTCGGTACTGGGTTCAGATTGGATTGATATAGTGACCAATTTTTTTTCAGACAATCCATCTGCGATTGGCTGTACTGGGCCGTTGTATTCAGTTGGGCTACCGCTAAAAGCCCTGCACCCCAAAATGCATAGGTTAAGCTTTTTTCTGCCGGCCAAAATGATATATGGTTACGAGCCATTTTTTGGTTGTAGCATGGCTTTCAGAGCTGATTTGCTAGAGCTGTTATGGAAATATGGCAAAGACGATAATGCTAAGATACACGAGGATCTAGATATGGCTTTGGCATTCTCTACGGCTGGGAGAGTACATTATATGGAGGAACTAAAAGTCGGTGTTTTTTTTGGGACAATTACAAAAAGCTTATTAAAGAAGTCTTTTAGGCTCATCGCCTTTTGGCGCTATAGACCGTTACCCCCAAGGACTGGCAAAGGCCGACCTTAGATAATCTATGCCAACTTAGATTTTTCTTGAGAGCGGCTATTCTTTACACGATACAATACTAATAAACTTACAAAAAATATTAATAAGATTGCTAACCAGCCCAGCATAAATGACCAAAAAGAATATTTATAATCTGGAATGACCAGATTAATGCCAAGGAATTCCATAGGGTCTAGATAACTGATACTTTTATTTGTAATAGATTTTATCGTGATAATCGCAATATGCAGAGAAGCTGATGTGATCATCGTGGCGATCAATGCCACTAAAATATTTTGACGGACCAATTTAGTTTTATTCATAAAGCTATTTTTGTAAAACCTCATTTTATATTGGATTGATAATAACTCCCATTTAAACGATAGACAATGGCTGAACAAACAATAAAGATAAATCGTTGGTTTTTAGACGGCCGTTTTGGTCATGAATTTGGCACTCGCCTGCCCATAAGCCACGCTTGGCATCGCGGGCCTCGGTTTGGTACTGGGCGAATTCATCCGACTTGCTAAACGGAAAATTTAAATAGGCAAAACCGTAGCCCTGTTTTATAACTTCGGAATTATAAAAAGTACCATCGGGTAGATAAGCATATCGCAGCAACCGGTCGTAACGATCGCGATTGGTGTTAATTGGATCAGCTTCCAGCCTAACCGATTTGCCATCCATTAGCTGATGGGCAAAGTTACTAGCTGCCACCCCAAAACATTCTACCGGTGCGTTGGGTTCTTGAGTTTCGGGTGTGTCGATGCCAATAAGCCTAACGCGCTCAATGGTGCCATCCATATTAACTTCAATGGTGTCGCCATCAACTACAGTTGTGATCTTGTAGTAACCAGGTGCAGCTACGCTGTCTTTGACGTTTTGGGGCAAATTGATTTTGGGTACAAAATAGACTAACGCCCAGATGGCCGCCGCTAAAATAATCAACCCGGCTATTAGCAGTATAATTTTTGATTTTTTGCTGCTAGATTCCATATTTGTATATTTTAGCGCTAAACTATTAATTACAAATGGATTCAATTAAAAAATACTTCCCCAACTTAACCCAGCAACAGCTGCAACAATTTGCATCTTTGTTTGATTTGTACAAAAACTTAAATTGCCAAATTAATGTCATATCAAAAAGAGACATAGACAATTTATATCTTCACCACGTACTGCATAGCCTAGTAATTGCTAAGGCCGTGCAATTTAGCGCCGCCGATTCAGTGCTAGATGCCGGTACTGGCGGCGGTTTCCCTGGCATACCATTGGCCATTATGTTCCCGCAAACTAAGTTTGTATTGGCTGATTCTATTGCCAAAAAGATTAGAGTCGTTGATGCGGTGGTTGAGGCTCTAGGTTTAAAAAATGTCACAACTCAGTGCGGCCGGGTAGAAGATTTAACCGGCCAATATGATTTTATAGTTTCAAGGGCGGTTACCCGCCTAAATGTAATGTGGGGCTGGGTGGCTAAGTTAATTAAAGATAACAGTACGAACCAATTGCCCAACGGCCTGCTTTATTTAAAGGGCGGCGACATTGCCCAAGAGTTGCCCGTTGGTGTAGCGGTTAGGCGTTGGGATATCAACCAGTTTTTTGTCGAGCCTTACTTTAACGAAAAAGCGCTTGTGCTTTTATACAAACAAAGAGAAAATTAAATAGTGTTACAGCTATTTAAACTTAAGGTAACAATCAAGGCCTTGTTCGTGTTGTTCGGTGTAGGTTTGGTCCTATGTTTAGTTAGTTGGTACATTGTTGCCGGCGGGCAAACTTCTGCAACAGAAACTAGCATATTCAGAGCTTTCAACGATTTACCCTTTGCTATTAGGCTGCCCTTTGCGGTGATATCTTATTTAGGCACTATCTACGCCCTGCTGATCATCTGTGCAGTCCTATCGCTTCTAAAAAAGTACTATTGGACTCTTCAGATTTTTTTGGCAGGTTCTATAGCCTGGGTTACGGCGAATGCCATAAAAATGGCCGAAATTCGGGAGCGCCCATACGACTTATTAAGTAATGTTAATCTAATGGAATCCAGGGATATGGTAGCTGGGTTTCCTTCTGCCCATGCCGCTCTAATTACGGCCGTTGCTTTAGCATTGTTTACTAAAGAGGACCGCCATATTTACTGGTTGTTGCTGTTAGCCGTAGCATTGGTTGGCGTTTCGCGCCTAGTAGTGGGAGTACACTTTCCGTTAGATATAATTGGCGGCGCGGGTATTGGATTAATGGTTGGCAGTGTTATTAAACTTATTTTTCTTAACTATCCATACAGAAAGCAAAACAAAAAACCGCGCCACAAGTAGCGCGGTCTTTTATGAATTTTTGTTACTAGAACCTAGCTTATAAAGCTTGAGCTAGTTATGTCAACCATCGTTGTTTTTTCTACTTGCACGGGCCAAAGATGTTAGTAATCTATGCCAAAATTGGCCATAAAACCATCGTCGTAGTGGTGTTTGATTTTTTGCATGTCTGTGGCAATATCGGCCAGTTTTATGAGTTCTTGCGGGAAGTTGCGGCCGGTTAGGCAAAGGCTAGTTTTGGGTGAGCGTTTTTTAATTAAATCGGTTAACTGCCTTTTAGTAATTAAGCCATCGTGAACAGCATTGTTAACTTCGTCGCAGATTACCAACTGGTAATTTCCACTGCTGGCGGCTTGGAGTGCTTTTTGGTAAGCGTTCAAAGCTTGCAACTTGTGTTCTTGTTCACTAACATCTTTGGCACTCAATTCAGCGGCTTTATAAAAACCGGCGCCGCCTTGATAAAACATTAGTTGTTTTTTAAAAACTGGCTGGATCTGGTTTATAAATTGGTGTTCGTTAACCTTCCACTTTTTAATGAATTGTATAAAAGCTACTTGCCAACCAGCACCCAGAGCCCTAGCCATCAAGCCTAGTGCTGCGCTAGTTTTGCCCTTACCTTCGCCAGTAAAAACTAACACTAAACTGTCTTTGGCTTTATAGTCTCCCGTATTCATAAAGTTAATTATACGGCTGTTACGAAAGTTTGTATAAGAACTAATAGATAATACGACTTGATTTATTTGGGCATAACTTTTATTGTAGTGTCATAACTTAAGGAGGGTATAAAAATAAATGAAACAGCGACACATTGCTGCTTTGCTGGCTGAGGCCATTGGTACTTTTGTACTTGTTATGGTTGTGCTAAACATCAGCCGTTACGGTTTGCCGTTCTTCACAGCTATCGGCGCCGGTGTGGCCATCGCCACATTTTATAGTGCAGTGGGTAAATTTTCGGGCGGGCATTACAACCCATCTTTAACGCTTGGGTTATTTAGTATTCGCCAGATAACTTTTGTACGGACAGTTGGATACATTGCTGCCCAGGCCGTAGGTGCGGTTGCTGGTTGGCAGTTCTATCAATATCTAACAGACAGAGCCTTAACAAATTCAACCACAGCCTTTGATTGGCGAGTAATGATTGCCGAAGGTGTTGGCATGGTTATTTTGGGCTTAGCTATGGCCGCAGTTGTCCGCCAAAAAATTGAAGGCTGGCAAGCAGCCTCAACATTGGGTGTTGCCTATTTTGTAGGTATGACAGTTGCCGGTTTAGCTTCTAACGCTTTGCTAAATCCAGGCCTAGCTTTGGGCGTGCGCAGTTTTGACTTGAACTACGTAGTTGGTCCAATAGTTGGTGCTCTTGTCGGTTTTAGTTTGTATGTTTATGCACTTGAACCATTCCGCAAAAAAGTGGTTGTGGCCAAGGTTGCCGTAACCAAGTCAAAAGCCGTTAAACGAGTCCAGAAGGCTGCTAAAAAAACTACCAAAAAAGTCAAAAAATAGACGTTAAACATTAGACGCTAGACGTCAAAAAATGAGCGCTTTAACAGCGCTCATTTTTATTGTTGGTGTTGCCTCTTCCTATTGCTTATCATCCATTGTCTATTACCCAATTAGCCAATCCTCGAACTCAACAATTCCCTTGTCGGTTGCTTCAAATCGGCTGGTGTCTGGGAAGTCTAGGTTCATAATTCTTTCCCATACGGCAACTATTAGTTTTTCTAAACGTCGCAATTCGGTTTGGTCGCTTAAGTCTAAGCTAAGGCTACTCACTTCCCCTTTTTTGTTGGGCTCTACAAATACTAATTCGGCTGATTCTAACTTAACGCCTTTATCACCCCAGCTGCGGGATTTATCTAACAACAGTTTATAAAACAATAGTTGTTGACGGTACAAAAGCTGTTTAGTGCGTTCGTATTTATCCTTACCGCGTGGGTCCCAAGTGGTAAGATGCTTGCCGGTTTTATAATCTGTTACTTTTGCGCTGCGCTTGTTGATTTCTAACACATCTAGCTTGCCGGTTAATCGTGCTGGGCCCACCATTACGCCTTGGTGCGCAAAATTAAATTCGGTTTGCTGATTAGCATTTATGTCTTTAGGACGTTGTAGCAAAAATTGCTTCAGGGCTTCTTGGCCTTTTTGTAGGTACAACTTTTCGTCTTTATCGTTCAGGCGTCTTAGCTTTAAGGAATTTGTAAAAAAGCCATAGATATCTTGGCGGCTAGGCAGTTTAGAGTTTTGGTTAAAAGATTGATGGATATAATCTAACGTTGAATGCATGGTACTGCCATAAGCCGAACTGGGCTGCATGGCACTTGGGAATTGCAACAAATTGCCTAACAGAAAACTCAATGGACCACCGTTAACCAGATTTATAAAATTATTCAAATGAGTAACGCTTAGCTGGTAGTTCTTTAATCGCTCATCTAATAACTGGCGCATATCGTGAACTGGCATTTGGTAATGTCGGTCGCGCCATTGGCGTTCTGCTCTGCCCAATAAACTATCGGAAGTATCTGGCATGATGGTAGGTTTGGTTGGGCTAGTTACTATTTGGGCAGTACTGTCGTCTTCTAATGCCCCAAAACTAGCAACATCTTTGCCACTATCGTCTGTTAAGAAGCCAGTTATGTATAAGTTTGATTTTGCTCGGGTTAAGGCTACATAAAATAAACGCAAACGGTCGTCGGTATTATCTTTGCGAGCGATGTTAAACAAGTTTGGTGGTAGTGGTAGCGAACTGCCCTTTGGTTTTTTGTCCCAAACTTTAGAAACACTGCTTAAAATAAAAACGGTTTTGAATTCTAAGCCCTTGCTGCCGTGGGCGCTTAATAATCGCACAGCTTCATCGGCTGCACCTTGTAGCCCAGAGGCGCTTATGACAACTTTGGCATCACTGCATAAGCCGGTAAAATATACAAAATCGTTCAAGTTCAATTTAGTGTCGGCTCGCCACTTGCGCAAATGGTTGCGGATAGCTGTTAAACTACTGAGCAAGTCAATGAATTCTTCGGGCCGGTCGGCCAATAACTCGTTGGCAAAATAGTAGCCCTTAAAGGGCGATGTAAATTTGGTGGCTGGTTTAACGGCCGCGGCATCTGCTTCTTCGTTGGCGTCATTAATAAACGCGCTTTCTTCATTGCCGATTAATTTGTCGAGCGTTTCTTCTAGTGAGTGAGTCTTACTAAATTTGCTAGTTTCTAGTAAAAACTCAGCGATGTTTTTTAGATGTTGGCCGTACTTGCCACTAAGCATCAGCTCCAGCCAAAAGACTTCGCGGTAATCTTTTTTGTAAGCTTGATTGGCGGCTAAGCTCAAATGCCAAATATCTTGAGCCGGTATTTGCCAATAGTCGGCACTTAGTACTTCGGGCAATAAACCATTGGCGGCGTCGAGGGCTTGTCTAGATAAATAATCTATTAACTTGGCTAGGCTAATCAACTCTATAATTCGGGGTTGTTTTAAAGCATCTTGGTGGCGTTCGTAGGCTACTGGAATGCTACAATCGTTTAAATAAGGCAGCAGTGCTTCTAGGTATTTATGCTGGGCACAAATAACGGCGATTTCTTTTGGTTCGTGTCCAGAAGCAATCAGATTTTTTATTTCGTTAGCCACCCATTCGTATTCATGAGCCTGAAAATTGAATAGTTGCCTGGTTAGTTTGGTGGCAGTAGTTTTATTGCTGGCTATGAGTTCTTTGTTCAGGTCTGATATGTGATTTTCTAGGCGGTCGCTTCCTTGGCTTATTATGCTGCGCGAAAAATCCAAGATTTTTTGGGAACTGCGATAGTTTTGATTTAGCGGAATAGTAATAACGTTTTGGTAAGCATCTTTAAAACCTAAGATGTTGGATAATTCGGCGCCCTGAAAGGCATAAATTGCCTGGTCGTCATCGCCAACAACCATTACGTTGGGGCGACCTTCGTTAACTGGGTGGCTAGCTAGAGCGGTTAGTAGGCGTAGCTGGCCGGCGTTAGTATCTTGGAACTCGTCAACTAAAAAGTATTGGTATTGTTCTTGCAACTCGTAGGCTAAATCGGGCCGGGCTTCTAAAGCATGAACTACGCGCATAATCATATCGGCAAAATCATAAAGTTTACGATTTGTTAGCTCCTGTTGGTATAGTTCGTAGACGTTGCTTAAAGCTAGCAATTTTTCTAAAACTTCACGTTGTTTGCATATGCCCTGTTTGCGTTCGTCTTTTTTGAACCAGTCGGGCTTCCAGTTATTTATTGGCTTGGGTTTGCCAGCTGTTAGAGCAGCTTCAATAGCTTGCCCAAAAGATTTCACAAAGATTTCACAGAGTGGCACAAAACCGGCTATCTTAAGAGGTACTTGTATGAAAGTTTTGGCAAATTCACAAACTTTCACAGCTCGGTCGATATCATCTTTTTTGCTAAAACTGGCTACGTCAAAAAGTTCTACCAAGGGCTTTTCTATAAAGTCTACAAACCTTAGTCCGTCTTGGCATAAGGCTCTGAATTCGATAGGCTCCAAAGCGCTCTTTTTTAAGTCTTCTAAGCGGCCTTTGATTGCTTGTAGGTAAGTAAAATCACCTTGGGCTTTATTGGCCAGCGGATTTTTATGGGATAAATCTTCTAAAATACCAATAATAATCTCGTGAGTGGTTAGCTCGTCGGCGGGTGAAAAATTGGCGCCTTGATAAAAATATTGGGGGTAGCTATTGATGATTTCGCTACCAAAACTGTGGAATGTATGCACGGCTATGTGGGCGCCGGCCTCACCCATTAGCTCAATTAAGCGGCGCTGCATAGCTACTTGCCCGCTCTCGCTAAAGGTTAGACACAAAATGTTGGTGGGCAGCAATGTGGAATCGTGCTTTAAAATATTGGCTACACGGGTGGCTAGTAACTGAGTTTTGCCAGTACCTGGCCCAGCCACTACCATCAATGGGCCGTCTATAGTATCGACCGCCTCTTTTTGCTTGGGGTTCAGCGCCTTATAAGCCTCATCAAAAGTCATACTAATATTGTAACTTTATTATGGTCACTTTACTGTTTAAATATTTTTTATTCACGTTTTATCAAACAGACATCGATTTGTTGGGCCGACAATTTTCTGAGTACCGACGTTTCGACTTGCTGTTTTGGCAGGGCGCCACTATTTATTGCTGTTAGCAGTGCAGATTTTACTTCGTTTATAAAGCTTTCGTTGATTGTTGAATCGCTAGAAGGTTCCACAAATAACGCCATATCGTTCCCGGCAACAATAGCGGCGACTATGGCTTGGAGTTCGGCAACCGTGCTGGTAATTGCTGGGGCGTTTAAAGCATCGGTAACAATTAAATTATTCTTATAGCCTAGGTTATTTCGCAGATATTGATTAACAACGGGGCTTAAACTGGCCGGGCCATCAAACCAGCCGGGTACATTTTGGTGTCCAATCATCACTGCGGTGCCGGTGCGGTTCAGCCAGCGATAAGGCATAAAATCGTACACTTTTAGGTAACTTAGTTCTGGAGTAGCTGCTGGCGCATCGTCGGTATTAGACGATGCCGAACCCATGCCCGGGAAGTGTTTTAATGTTGGCAGAATGCCAGCCATTTGCCAGCCACGCACGTAAGCCATGGCGTAATTGCTCACCTTGGCTGGGTTGTTAGAAAAAATGCGGGCATCTAAAACACTACTGCCCTGCGCTGGTGCTACGTCGGCTAATGGCCCAAGCACCATATCTATGCCTATCGATTTTAGTTTTGTGCCATGTTCGGTTATGAGCTGTCGGGCGCTTTGAGTCGATGAAGACGCAGCAACATCGGCTGGCGCCGGCAAGATACCAAGTACGGCAAAACGCTGTACGTAACTACCTTCTTCGTCGGTGGATACTAAAGGTGGCACACCTAAGCTAGCGGCTTTTAGTTTAAATTGGTTGATACTGCCGTCGTTAGGATTGGCTGGAGCAGTCATCAAAATAGCTCCGCCTATATTATTTTGGCTAAGCATTTCGGCTTGAGCGAGCATGTCGTTGGCATAGACGCCAATCATTAGCAGTTGGCCAGTTAAAAAATCTAACGGCAACTCGGCAACGCATTGCTGAGGTGTTTTAGGGGGCTGCAAGATCGTAGTATTGTTAGTGGCCGAATTATTTCTAGGTTGTATTTTAAACCAGTAAAAACAAAAAGCGCCGGCGCTAATAACAATAGCTATTACCACTAAAAGAATACGTCTGCCCTTTTTAGCCATGATAGTACTATTGTAGTCCACAACCAGCAAAAGTTGATTTGCCAAGTGGCTTTTTTGGGGCGCCTTTTGCTACCAAATAATAGTAAGAAGTTCCACTTTCGTCGTTTTCGACTCGTCAGACTAAGCACGCACTTAGTTAGTGAAGAATAAGGAGGCTTGGGCCGGTGGGCGGGAGCGAAGCTGCATAGCAGTTCACGCTCCCGCCCAACCGCGGCCAACTACTCGGCGAGCCTTACTCGCGCTTGAGCATCTCGTCAACGGCCTCGTTGACAATCTGGCTGGCCGCTTCGACATCAGGAACGATGATCTCGATGCGCTGCCCTGGGATGTTGAAGCCGAACAGGTACTGGCCTGCGCCGGGGAACCTGCTTGTCAGCTTCTCTATCAGCAGGGTCTTCAGGTCGTCGATGTCGACTCCCGAACTGGGAGGGATCATCTTGAGCCAGCAGGTTCCGGACTCGATGTCCCGAACCTCGTCGTCTACATTGAAGCGCTCAGCGCTGACCGAGATGTAGATAACAAACTTTACCCACATAGCCGTAGCCTCCTCATTGTTGTGCCGAATACTCGGCGGTTTGCTACCTTCGAAATTACTCCCGAAAATCAGGCATATAATAACATAAAAGCCGAAAGTAGTAAATGCCAGTGCTTTATTTAATAGTGCCTAGGATGCTGCTTAGGTTATCGCCTATAAACTTTTTGTCTTCGGGGTATGTTAGCTCGTTTTTAACTTTATCAATTGCCACCCATTTGCATTGGGATATTTCGGCACTGGGTACGAGTTTTTGTTTTTTAATGCGGAACAAAAAATAATATATATGTAGCTGGGTGTCTTTTGCTAAAGTCGAGAGTCTAGAATATTCCGGCAGCTTTTTTACTAGTGTTAAATCTTTTAGGCCGGTTTCTTCTTGGATCTCTCTAATGGCGGTTTCGGCGTGAGTTTCGCCTGGTTCAATCCCGCCCTTTGGGAACTGCCAGCTTTTAGTGTTGGTAAATACAATAGCTACTTCGTTGAACTCATTAATAATAATTCCGCCAGCGGAGTGCATTTTTATCATCGTAGTATAGTAACAGATTCGTTTTTTGTATTTAGTGTTTTAAGTAGGTTCATAAAAAATTAAGCAGCGCATCTTCTGGGTCAACAGCCCGAAATACTAGGCCATTTATGCCTTCAACCTTTTTAGTGCCGAACCAACCTCTTGTGGCCGTCTTGCCCACCGTTAGCGTTGCTGCTCGCTTGCTCTTGGTATCGCGCAATTCTAGTTCTGCTTGGTGTAGGGATTTATGCTTAATGTTGAATTCGTCGAAAATAAATGGATTGTCGGCGTAATGTTTGATGGATTCCAGGTCATCAGCATCCTCAGCGGCAGATACAATGGGTCTTTCGTTATCAAGAAAGGCGGCATAGCGTGAGTCTTTGGGCGTAAAATAGGTTGCGTCTAGCTTGGTTACTTCGCCGTCAAACTCAACCATTGACCTAACAGATTCAAGCTGTTCGGCTGCTCGTGCATCAGCTTGTGATAATCTTTCGGTATAGGGCTTTGGTGAAGTTTCTGCCATAGCCGGTTCATTTAATCAAAACTGTTCCACCCTTGCAAGCATAAGGATATTAAGATGTTAGATAATATAGAGATTGTGAAGAAACAAAAAAGATGTTTTTTGTGCTATTCTACGATTAAATTTATGTAGTTTTATAACCGATGATTCAAAACAACAAAACCAATGTAGAATATAACACCCAAAGAGCGAACCCCGCTGATATTAACAGGTTAAATCAGGCTTACGCTCAAATAGTCGGGGAGCAGCTAAAAACCCTAATAAAAGACGAGGCCGAATTCCGTCTGCACGAACTAGGTGGAGTAAGACTGCACAATTTTTTGGAGTTTTTTAGGTATAAAGGTCGAGTTGTTAAGTTTGAACTGGCCAAGCACAAAAAAATTCTAGCTGGCGTTGGGATTACCTGTTTGCTGGGCTTTCTGCTTTTTGCAATTGCAGTGATCGCTATACCACAAACCATAAGTTTTGCTGTTACTAATAGGCAATCTTGTGTTTTTAGCCCGGCTTTGTTCCCCAGCTCTTTTAACTACAGTTCGGGTGAATTCGAAATAACGCGTCCGACTGTTTTTTCTATTAGCGGTATTGCAGTCCTTTCTGCCAAGCTCTGTGCCGAACCTAATTCTGGGTTCACGGCCAGTAGTTCGTACAATAATCGGCAAACCCTGGAACTTTTTAAGAATAGCTTGTTTAGTAAATCCATTAGTGTCAATACCAAAGAATTTACATCGGTAATTGCGGCTAGCTACGACAAAGACGCCAGTCGGCCTATTGCCCCGTTAACTTTGTTTACATTTGAGCTAGCCGAACAAGATGAGGTTTTTGATTACGGCTTAGCCGCTAATGACAATATAGCAGTGTGCGATAAACAGGGCCGAGCTTTAAGCTGTAGTCTTTTGCCATTGAATCTATCTTACGAACAAACGTACGATATAGCACTGCTTAGGTTGTTTAACAAACAACAAATAGACACCGTGTGGAGCAGCAGAATCGCTACTATTTCTGCAGTTGCCATTGTAAATTCTTCTATTGCTAATCAGACAGTCGTATATGACTCGCCTAACCAAATTACGTTCGAAACTAATAAGCCGTTAATAGATTTGCAAGATGTTGGATTGGAATACTCAGAAGACAATGTTGCCAAGCCGTTCCCCGTGGAGGCCTCTTTTAAAGATAAGATTGTAACCATAGAACTTGGCGAACCGCTGATTAGGCAGAAGGCGTATAACTTACGTATAGGAACGGTCGTTGCCAGCGACAATAGCCTGTTCGAAAGTCCCTACACATTGAGCTTCACTACTTCTGGTGGGCCACAAGTTAGCGAAACCAATGTTGGCAGCTCGGGAGTGGGTCTGTACAACAATTTGGTTGTTTATTTTGATCAAACTTTAGATGCTGCTCAATCATTAGCGGATGTGGTATCGCTGAAGGTCAATGGTGCTAGTGCGTCAGCTGCTGTGAGTATTAGCGGCAACTCAATTGCTATCAACCCAGATAGCGGTTTCCCGCTTTGTGCTCGAGTGAACATCTCATTAACTAACGACATAAAAAGCAATTATGGGTTTAGTGGCAACTCAGCTTGGTCTTACGATTTTAGGACAACCTGCCATACGAACTTTAGCATAGGTACGTCAGTACAAGGCAGGGCTATAATCGCCAGCCAGTTTGGTACAGCCGGTAAAACTATTTTGTTTGTTGGTGCCATGCATGGCAGTGAAACTAATTCAAAAACTTTGCTAGAAAAATGGATAAACGAACTTGATGCTAGCCCAGACAGAATTCCTACAAACGTCAGTTTGGTGATTGTTCCATCTACCAATCCAGACGGTGTGGCTAGTGGCAGCCGCTTGAACGCCAACGGCGTTAATTTAAACCGCAACTTCCCTACCAGTGATTGGTCTAGCATGGTTACGGAGCCCGATAGCAATGGTATTTTGGTTGCTACTGGTGGCCCAGCGCCCCTTTCAGAGCCAGAAACTGCAGCTTTGGCCAGCTATATTCAATCGCATAATATTCGCTTTGCGATTACTTACCATAGTTACGGTGGCATGGTGCAGTCTAATATTGCTGGTGATGCCGAAGCGGTTGGCAAAAGCTATGCCTACAACGCAGACTATTGGTTTATTCCCTACTATTCTTTGGGCAGTGTTTTCGATTACAGCATTAGCGGGGCCTTCGAAGATTGGGTTGGCGAAAAGCTTGGTGTGCCCGGCTTGCTAGTGGAACTGTCTAGCTCGTGGGACGATGAATTCTGGCGTAACAAAGATGCTATGTGGGAAATCGTTGGATTATAGCAAAACAAAAAAATGAGGTTGGAGTAGTAGAAAATCTAAAAACCCAGGAGCTATAATCCTGGGTTTTTATAATGTAAGTACTATCTTGTTGTGTTTGGAGACTTACAAAGGTAGTGCTCTGGCAATTGCTTCAAAATCGGTAAGTGCCGTAGCGGTTGCTGGTAGTGTGTAATCAAGCGGAGCTATAGTTGAGCTGCCGTCGCCAAGCGGAGCTAGCGTTACGTATAGCTTGCTATCGTCAAGTACTGGGGCGCACCCAAAACCAGCGTTCGCAGTACATGTGCTAACAACATAATTAGTTGTGCTTTCGGTTAGTCCTAGCTTAAGAATGTAAAGCGTAGTGCCTTGAGTTGTTTCTACTTGAGAAACCTCGGTAGCATAACCGCCAACAGTATCTGATGCCAAAAAGTCCACGCCTTGGGCCTGGATTGCTACTCTAAAACTGGTGCCGTCTACATCTTTAATTAGGTTTTGTTCCGTGCCCTTTGTCCAGCCATCTGGAACTAGCATTGTTAGCCTGCCGCCCAATAGAGTAGTGCTTACTCCAGAAACTGCTGGTTGAGTGTCATCTGTTGTTTGTTCTTGCGTAGTGGCGGTATCTGCATCTTTAGAATCCTGTGATTTCCACACGTAGATGCCGGCGCCAATAACAGCGGCCACAACCACTGCTAAAATTATCATTAAATGCATACTGCCGGTTTGATCTGTTAACTTGCTGTGTTCTTTCGTTGCTTTTGCTAGTTTGTTCATGCCCATCCTTTATTTATTAATCATAAGCATTGTATATGCTTACAGCTATAAGCACAACAAAGGCTTCAGCTAAGCTACTTTGAAAAATGTATCGTACCCAAAGCTTTTCGCTGGCAAGGGTTATTGTTTGGGAACATATCAATTAAAGTCACGGAGTTAATGTTAACCTCCTCGCCAACACGTAATTGCTTGTTGTCCTTGACTGTGGAGTGTGGCTTAAATCCTTCATGCATAAATTGAGGAGTGTTAAAGGTTGCCTTAAATTCTTCTAGCACATCAATAATAGCTTCATGCAAAGATTGCAGAGTGTCAGTTTTATTAATTAGCATTACATGAACTTTGTTTTCTATGCCAAGCCAATCTTCTCCAATAACCTGTGATTTTATTGGTTTAAGGCTGCTGAGCTTACTATCTAAAAGTTTGAGTAAATCTTGTGGGTTGCCCCGTATTGCGAATACATCAGCTAAGGTTACGTGTAGGGGCCAATCTTCCATAGAAAATTCATAGCCATCGGGCAGGTTTTTAATAATGTGCGCTAGTGTATATTTCTGGGTAAATTTCTGCATAAAGTTTTTGCCAAGCCCCCTAAAGGCTATCCTTGAATGTGTCTTCGATGGAGGTTTTTATCTCTTTGGTCATGTTAAATCCATCAACCTCGTCTGGGCTTATCCATTTGTAATCATCATGTTCTTTAGATAATTGTACTTCGCCAGGCGAAACGCTAACTGTAAAGTTAGTTTGCCTAACGCGTGGTTTTTTATTGGTTGTGTAATCGAAACCCTTTAGTATGTTTGTTATGGCAGTAACTTCTAAACCGGTTTCTTCTAATACTTCCCTTTTTACGGCTTCGTAGAACGTCTCGTCTTTATCAATTCCACCGCCGGGCAGTTCATAGTAACCGCCCAAAAAATCATTGGGCTCTCGGCGAACAATCAAAACTTTACCATCTTTAATAATTGCGATACCCGTAGATAAATGCGTGATACCATCTTTTACAGCTTGCTCGCGGATTTGCTTTTCGAGTTCTTTCAATGGTTTCTTCATACTCAGATGATATCAAAAAACAGAAAAATGATTTGGGGTGGATTTAGCTCAGTCCGGATTTTTTATCTTTGGTGCGCCAGTTGATTTCGAAGGAAATCGAATGCTTGCCTGGAACATTCCACCTAGAAAACCTAATAAAAAATAGCTGGAATTTGTTTTTAGAAATCTTCCCCAGCCCAAATCTGTTTAGTGTAAGTTCAATGTCTATCACCACGTAGTTAGATTGTACCAAAAACAGAAAAATGGGGTTGGTTAAGGTTATGGGGCTAGGTTCTACAAGTTTTTATCTAGGAAGTTTTTGAGGGCGCTTATATCTGCTTTTGTGTGATCGTAAAAGTATGTACAAATACCAAGCGATTCAGCGGTTTGGGCAGCCTGGGCGTTGTGTTCAAAGTAAATGACATCATCAGGGCTCAGGTTATAGTGCTCTAGTAGAGTGCGAAAATATGCCGGGTCGGTTTTTTCGGGGTTGTGTTTGAGGGTAAAGATTTCGTATGGTGAAATATCTAAATTGAATTGTTTCCACTCTTCATCGTTTGCCCCGCTTAGTACAATTTTTGAATTAGGATAGGATTCGAGCAATTTGTACATTTCTTCAAAGACCGTCCCATCTTTTAAGATGAGCCCGCTTATTGCATCAGCAAGTATTGTTTTCATGAACATATGATATCAAAAAACAGAAAACAGGGTTGGGTTAGTTGTTTTCGGTTGGGTCGCATTCTAAAACGGGGCCCTCGCAAGCATCACAAGCGGCATCAATGCATTCGTTTGGATATGGGCAATTGGCGCACATGCAAGGCTGACCTTTATATTCATCTTCTGGGCAAAGACCCTGAGTTTTCAAGCGCATCTTCTCTGTGAATTCAGGGCTATAACCATAATTGGGCTCTTCTTCTCCATGGTTAACGCCTCCAAATTCGTAATTCATGTTTTCATAATATTCTGCAAACAATAAGCTTGCAAGCATAAGCAAAGTATTTTACTTTCGTCGTTTTCGACTCGTCAGCATAAGTACACACTTATGAAGTAAAGAGAACAAGGAGGCGCTGTCGGTAGGGGGCGCTATAGTGCGCCCCCTACCTAAGCTGGCGTCCAGAGGCCTAGGATTCGGCGGCGAACTGCTTGGCGTTCGTCTGCATCTGCGCTACGAACCCATCCGCAACATCGCGAACGACTTGGACCATGGCATCGAAGTTGTCACTGGCTTCCGGTGGGCCGCACTGTACCACGACGGCGTTCTCTAGCTCGTGGAACGGGCTGCTTATCCTGGTTCTAACGCGCTTGCTGCCCTCTGGCTCGTTGTTCCCGATGCCGACAAGAAAGTCGGTCAATGTGAACCCAACGTTGTCCGGAAACGCCAGTTCGAACTGGCGCTGTGCTTGAAGCAACGGCGTAAATCCGGGTGGTCCGTGCTTGGTCTGCCAATCTTCTTTTACGAGTATATGCAGTGGCATGCCAATCTCCTTGTTTTCAAGTCGGTTCCCCAACTCAAACTACGGGTTGTAGTTATGGGCCTAGGATAACATAAAGAACGAAAAAAGTCAATTATAGTAGTGCTTCGAAAACAGAAAAACGGGTCTGATACAATAAAAGGCATGATTGAGAATATTTATCCGGATGATTGGCAACAAACGCGGGGGTTCTATTCACCCGCCAAGAAGATTGATATTGGCAATGCCTATTTAATCTTTGTTTCTGGCCAACAAGTTGGAAAGAACGAAAATAACGAAGCAATAACAGATGATGTAGAAGAACAAACCGAACTCGTATTTAAGGCTGTCGAAAGAACTTTAAATGCGGCCGGTGCTTCTATGGACGATGCTGTAAAAGCCCAAATATTTTTAACTGACATGAACGATTTCGAAAAAGTGTCAGCAATTAGGGACAAATGGTTCGCGAATAGTAGGCCAGTTAGCACGGTGCTAGAAGTAAATGCCATGACGCGTAAAGGCAACAAAGTTGAAATTGAAGTCACTGCTGTTATAAAGAAATAAATTTGGGTTCTTCTGGCGAACAGAATTCGAAATTAAGAGCCTGCAGAAAATACTTCTCCGCCTACAAAAGATATTTTCTCTTCATCTTTTATTATGGCTTGACTGTCTTTGATAGCATAAATTTGAAGTCGCTCATCAATGCTAGCTTTTAGTAGAATATCTTTGTGATTCTTCGGTAAGTCTGCGCTTTCAAAATGTGGTTTTATAACAAAGTCAACGACACCTAAGTAATCTTCTGTCCCAAATGTACGATCCTCACCGTAATAATGCTGGTATTCATTAGTAGAGCCACGCCTGCCAAGTACCATCGAGCCAGCCGAACTGCCCACATAAACCTTTTTATTAAGTAGATCATCGATAAGGAGTTTACTAAAACCAGTCTTGTCGTATAAGAAACGTAGATAGTCCGGGTTGCCCCCAACTACATATATGACATCTGCAAATTCAAGTCGTTCTGCAATTTCTTTTATGTTAAGGGCCAATAAATCAACAAAATCAATCTCACCGCCAATGTATTTTCTTAAATAATTGATCTCGTCAATGAACCAGGTTTTATCTCCAGGTTCTACGGCAGAAGCTTCATTAATAACTGCAACATTAATTTGATCTAATGGTTTGCCTGCGAGATTTGACAAACTTTGTGCCAGCTCTTCGGTTCTGATGCCGGCTGATGATAAGAATATTTTCATGTCACTAGTTTAACAGTTTCGGGATTTGATATTACTAAAATTCCAAATGTAGAAAATAATGCTTATGCTTGGCTAAGCATCGCGGCCTAGGACCTTTTTAACTTTCTTTCGCTATACCTCTAAATAACTTGTTCGATTTTGTCTACAGTCTGTGTAACTGGACCAGAATTATCAATAAGAATAAAGCCAGTGGCAATAAACTTTTCTATATGCCCAGAATATCTTTCTAGCCTTCGTTGGATGTTTTGTTCATCGTCACCGACCTCGCGTTTTGGGCGACTCCGCAGCCGTCGTTCATGTTCTTGCGGGTCAATGGTTAATGCAATTAATTTATCAAAATAATGATACAGCTTCTCTTGATTACCCAAAAAACCGCTTATAAAAACGATTTCGGCGCTAGCAAGGAGCTCTTTTAGTCTTTCTTCATTAGCGCTCCAAGAGTAATAATGCCAATCAACATAACCCTTCGGCCATTCCACCGGTTCACCAGTTTCTTTAACTTCTAACCTAGTTAAATTAAGCTCGTGGTCGTCAGCATCGTAAGCTGTATAACCCCGCTTTTTTAGCTCAGCGACGACAGCTGTCTTACCAACACCGGAGCTTGATGTTATGAAAACTTTCATTGCACCTAGTATACAGTTATCGTCGTTTCAAATCAGGGCAACCTGGACTTCCGGGACTTCCATTCCATGCGTATCACTTGGCTGGGACGGAGGGATTTCGACCCACACGTCAAAAAGCTTTGCTTTTTGCGTTCGGGCCCGGCTCGCGGTCTCGCTGAATAGCTCGACATTGCTCCGCCTGTTCGAATCCCACGCAAACCAAGCAGTTGGTTTGCTTCCTGGTCAAGCCACGAAAAAACTGGGCATAAAACCCGGTACTTTCGTGGCTGGGACGGAGGGATTCGAACCCCCGAATGCCAGGACCAAAACCTGGTGCCTTACCACTTGGCCACGTCCCATCGGCGATCTCGGCCTTTTAATACGCAATCAATTTTATTTAACAAAAAATTAATTGCGTATTTTTATGGCCGGCTCGCCTCTGTTAAGATTTTCAAACAAAACAAGTTCTTGGTTTAAAAATCTTGTAGAAACAACTCAAAACGAGCGAGTACATTATATCTCTTTAAGGCATTATCGGCTAGCGATTTCTGGTATCATAAAAATATGGATTTTCGAGGCACTATTATTGAAGAAAGCTTAACAGACTTATCTGTATTAGAAGACGTAAAAATTGTATCAACCGAGGTTGAGCCAGCGACCGAAAAACATAAAACTCCGTGGGTAAAGCAATGGATTATGCACGAAGTTGAAGTGCCGGCAGAAAAAGCGGCCGAAGTTGCCCAAAAACTTAGCAAAGCATTAGACGAAGAACATGATTGGTACGCTGATTATAGAAGTGATAAAGAGCACTACATAATCTATCGTGATAAGGTTTTTCATATAACCGACCGCTCCAACAAAGAGCAATACAACGAAGCCACAAAATATGGCATAGCGATTGGCATACCCGATTATCAGGTAGACTTCTCCCCGCATATTACCCAGTGGCAACGCTAGATTGTTTTTCGCTTTCGTCGTTTTCGACTCGTCAGACTAAGCACACACTTAGTGAGCGGAAGCTGTTAGGTGTTATCTTGCGATATCACCCAACAGCAGAGGTTGGGCCAAGGTTGGCCGGTGATGCAATACTCGCGAAGCGTCAATGCAATCTAGCCGGGCTAGATTACAGGGCCCATCCGATCGATATGTTGCGTTTGCTAAGCCCGGGTCTGCCTTTATTTAGCTGACCCAGGTAATTTCAGCAGACCCGAGATCAAGAATCCCGACTGCCATCCTGGACCCTATGTGAACCATATAGTCGTCGACAGAGCCCCCCTTGGGTGTGCACTCTGTCTCTGACAATCCGGCGAAGGAGCAATAGATCCGAGGATCGCCCTTGTAACACCAGATGTCCAGAAGATCGGATTCTTCTACGTAGTCACATTCTGGTGGCAAAGTGCCCTCTCGGAGGGCCTTTCTAGCCATTCTGCGTAACGCATTGCAATCCAAATAAATTATCAACCTCTTCTCCTTTCGGGAGACGATTCGTCACAGCGGTTGCCATGATAATGTATATGATACCATAAAGGGGCTAGGAAGTCAATATTTGTTATACTCACATTATGGAAACTAAAGTACTTATAATAGCGATAGTCGAAAAAGACGGCAAAATTTTAATGCGCAAAAAGCCGGATGGTTCCCCGCCCTATAAAGAAACTTGGTACATATTCGGGGCAACGGCTACACCAGATGTTAGCCCCGATGACGCGGTTAAGGCCGAAGTAAGAGCCAAGGCTGGTATTGATATTACTGTAAAAAATAAGCTTTCGTGGGACACCGAAATTAAAAACGACCTAGATGGCGTTAAAAAATTCTTTGTTTACTTAGATGTTCTGTGCGAATACCAAAGCGGCGAAATTGTTGTTGGCGAAGGCATAGAAAAAATCGAGTGGGTCGCCAAAGAAGATTTGCCAAAATACGACATTGTTCCCCCTTCGCGCATCCTGTTCGAAAAACTAGGTTATATGTAACTCTAGCTGAGTCATTAAATATCTTATAAATATTATATTTCTTGGGTGAAGGAGGCTCGCGCCAAAGCCTCCTTTAATTCACCGAAAAGCTTGTTGTGCCCTACTAGGCGCATAGGAGTTACAGACGGGGGTGGGCCTGCTCGTAGGCATCGATCAGGCGGGTCATGACTGCTGGGTCGAGCCCGAGAAAATCGTTTTCGGGCCCTACATCAGACAGCCTGCGGTTGTGCGCAAGACGGAAGAAGACCTTGAGCTGCTGGTGGAGCTTATGTGGGCCCCACTCTGCAGCCTTGACCTCTTCTATGAACTTCGCCAGAAGATCGAGCGCGACGGTATCGTAGCCGCGACACTCTTGGTTGATCGCCTTCACGATGTCGTCTGTAGTGATACGGCTTTGTTGGTCTGCCTTGCCCTTGTACAGGGCGTAGGACAGATACACGATTGACGTATCAAACCCGAACTCTTTGGCCGCCCTCTTGGTGTTGAGTTCTCCGAGCCTGCCTTCGAGAACGAAATTGCAGAGCCTTTGCACTTGCTCGCTTATTTCGGGTCCGATAAGGCCGTGCGCACGGACTTCCCTTAGGTAGTGGTATAGGCCAGTTGCCGAAACGACGGTGTAGTTGTTGCTGCCGAGAACACCAACCACCAAGTCGAAGTTCCGCTGAAAGTCGTTGTCTTCGAGTGCATCGGCAAGCTTGACCATCTTGGCATCAAGGCCGAAATGGTCGGCATGATACTTCATCAGGCCCAGCTTGCCTTGTCTTGCGAGCGACAACAACTTGCGAAGCTGCTTGTCGAGGTAGCCTCGGGACCACCCTTCTTCTACGACCGTGTCAACGAACTCGCCGAGCTGGATGGCGTTGAACGAGAAGATCATGCCCTTGCTGACTTCGTCTACAACCTTGTTGTAGATCTCTTGCCAAATCATTGGCTTTGTCTTGCGTTTCTCTCCCATTTTAAACTCCAATCTGTAGACAGCCCTTTGCTGATGCTCTTCGGATCTAAGAAAATAATAACAGATTTTAAATGCAGTTGGCCTAACTAATCCTTGCTATACTGGCGGTATGAGTAATCAAGAGTTTTTGCAAAAGTATATTGAACTGCAAAGCGACATTATGTTTGATGAAACCAGCGAGCTTGGTTTTGCTAAATTAGCCTATTCAAAAACTGATTCTTCTTGTTGGTGGAACCTTGCTTTTGTCAACAAGACGCTTTCGGATGCCGAAATTCGGCAAATAGAAGATGCTTTTAAAAAAATCAATCGCCAACCAACTATTTATTTTGAGGATTGCCAAGAACTAGAGAGTTTTAAAAAGCTGCTGCAGTCAAAAGGCTACGCCAAGAGTGCCGAAGATTGCTGGGAATTTTATGATTCTAAAACGGTAATAGATACAGCAAAATTTGACACTATAAAAACTATTGATAGCGAAGCTGGCCTAGAAATTTTTATAGATACTTTTAATAATTGTTATAAAAAAGACGATCCCAAAAACCCCTATGGCGAACTGGGCGATTACTTGGATACAGCCAAAAGCGCTTGGCAGAAACACCACGAGTCTGGGCGTATTCAATATTTTATGGCGTACAAAAACGATAAGCCCGTGGGCGTGTCATCTTTAACTAATTACGGTGGTATTGGCTATATTTCTAACGTTGGTTCTTTACTAACTGTTAGGGGCGAGGGTTTTGGCAAGGCCGTGTCGCTTTATGCCGTTAGACAATCGATAAAAAATGGTAACACCCTTCACTGTCTGGCGACCGAGGCTGGCCACTACCCTTACGAATTCTATAAGCGTATCGGTTTTGCACCAAAGTTCAGTGCGATCGCTCTTACAAAAAATTGATTAAAGCGAGCACGGTATAAGCTAAATCCTTTTTGCTATACTGGCGGTATGAAATCGGTTGAGGATGAGGCGCAGGTAGTTGTTGATTTTATTCACTATGCCGAAAAGTTAAAAGTGGAACTTCGGCAGGCTTCTAAAAGTAATAACGACCGCGAAAGCGTGGCAGAACATTGTTGGCGGGTCTCTTTGATGTTAGTTTTGGTAGCGCCAAAACTAAAAATTAGAATTGATCTTTTAAAAGCCTTAAAAATGGCTATTATTCACGACTTAGTAGAAATTGAATATAAAGATATACCCATACTCCAACACATCAACAATAAAAAAGCCGGTAAGTCTAAGCACGAACAAGAATTAAAAGCCATGAAGAAGATTCAAAAAATGCTTGGGTCGAGTGGTAAAGAAGTTTACGATTTATTTGTAGAGTTCGAAGACCAAAAAACTAATGAGGCCAAAGTTTTAAAGGCGCTAGATAGGCTGGAGGGCCAACTGCAGTTTTTGAGTGAGTCGGTTATGACTTTTACTAGCAAACACAAACCCGCCATAGAAGAATTATTAAGGGATACAACAGAATGTTGCAAGGTTGACCCATTCATACAAAAACTAGACGCGGTATCTTTAAAAGCCAGAAAAAACCGCATTAAGTTTTAGAATCTTTTTGCATTTTCAGCGGTGTTAATGGTCGAATAAAATTTGACAAGTATTGAGTTTATGTTTAATATTAAAAATCATGCGTAATGATAATCAATCCACAAGTTATATTTCTGCAAATATGTTCTTAGGCGATAAAGAACAGATTATTAGTGGAGAGGTTTTTTGATAGACAAAAATTGGTGAATCCCAAAGAGCCTCCCGCCAAAGGAGGCTTTTTTAAATCAAAAACTTTTTAGTAGCGAGAGGTCGTTTGGGCTCCATCACAAGATGGGGCTAGTTCCTACTAAAAGGAGGTTAACAAAATGTTTGGTCCGCGATTTGAAGTGGAGCAAGCCAATGCCGGGCAACCTTTCACGATTGTGATGAGGGGGCCCCAGCCGGGTGATGCCGAAAAGCTATCGAGCCTACTGTGCAACTATCGTGTAAACGAGTTCATTACTATCGGTGGCAGCATGACCATCAAAGACGAAGAAGAGTGGCTAGAAAAGGCTCGAACCGACCAAGGCGTTGTAGAGTGGCTGGTGGCCGTCAAGCAAGACGACAAAGAAGAGCTGATAGGTGTTACTGGCTTGGGTCGTAGAAGTGCCCACTATTACGAAAGCGGCATTGTGCTGGCTGATACTAACTGGTGGGGCAAAGGCATAGCTTCTGTAACCCATCGGTTCAGAACGTGGTACGCCTTCAATGAGCTTGGGCTGTACGGTATAGATTCAGGCTACAGAGATGGCAACACTGCTTCGGCAAAGGCACTGGCTGGCGTGGGCTATGTTGAGTTTGGTCGGTTGCCAAAATGCTCCTTGGTTGGCGGTGTTTGGCGCGACGAGGTTATTCTTCGCTGCTTCAACCCGGCTACCCTTTGCGTATTGTGGCCGGACGGCAAAGTACCAAAAAAGATTCTACGGGCTACCAAGAAAACGCTGGTCGCGTTAGAGTATGCCAAAAAGATCATCCAGCCGCGTTAACCCCCTACCCGCCCCTCTGTGGCTTGGTGCGCTTATAGCGTGCCAGGCCCAGGGGGTAAATTACCATACTTTAATCTTTTGCTATACTGGCGGTATGATTTCGGATACCTTTTATCGGATATCGGTTAAGGCACTTGTGCGCGATAAAGACGGCAAGGTACTGGTAGTTAAGGAAGATCAAGATACTTGGAGTCTTCCTGGCGGTGGTTTGCACCATGGCGAGCAGCCCCAAGAAGGCATATTACGAGAATTGAAGGAAGAACTTGGCGTGAATGGTGCAGTAATTAAAGACGTTATTTACACTGCAACATACAAGCATCCAAATGGCCAAATATGGGTTGTATGGATTGTTTTTGATACCACCATCGACTCCACAAAATTTATCTTTGGTAAAGGCGTAACAGACGCACAGTTTATAGACGTTGAGACATTAAAATCCAGTAATGACGTTTACGAACAACACGTATACCAAGCAGCAAAGGCATTAATATGAACCCCGATACGTTAGGCGTTAATACGGCATTGCTTGTTGAAAGCGAAAGGCATGGCATCGATGCCATTTCTGAGGATGATTTAAATATATACAGTGTTGGAGTTTCTACGGGCGGCCAGGCCGAAGCCGTAATGGCTGCGATGAACCCAAATCGTCATATTATTGCTACCACTATTGATAAAAATGGAATCGAAATCGCCAAAGAATATCTTAAAAAAGCGAATCTAAGCAGTCAGATAGAAATAAAACTAGAAGATGTGTCGCAGCCGCTACCTTATAAAGATGACTATTTTGATTTTATTTACGCCAGGCTAGTTTTACATTATTTAACCAAAAAAGATTTGGTAGATACGCTGCTAGAATTAAAAAGAATCTTAAAAGTCGGTGGCAAAATGTACATAGTCGTTCGCTCCAAAGATTGCGATTGTGCAAAGGCGGATGATTCTACATATGACCCCATTACTGGCCTTACAGAATATACCGATATTGAGCCAGTGACTGGCAAAATAAAGAGGCCTAGGCGACACTTCTTTTCTGAAAATGAGCTTGCTGAACGTCTTGCAGGCGTGGTACTAGAAGTTAAATATATGACTTCGTATGATGAGACGCTTTACATAGGCTTTAATCGCACCGCACCTTCTAAAAACCACGATAATCTTATTGAAACTCTAGTCATAAAAAAGTAGGACTGATTATCTCAACTTTACCCTGCTGGCAGTTGTGATGCTGTTTGTGCTATGAGTGCTAAAGCCTCGATCTCAAGGGGATAACATACTAGACATAAAAGCATAGATATGCTATAATATACTTTGTTCCTGCAGTAGCCAGAAGTGAAAGGAAGCCACATGGCTGTATCAGAGGGCGCCGTTACAGAGCGAGCAACTTGCTCGGAGTGTGATGGCACTGGTCTCTACCATAGGCTCGGAGAACCGGATGGCGTATACGTAACCTGTGCCTACTGCGGTGGCAAAGGTTGGGCGCCAGTCACTTACACCCCGTTCAAGGGTCGCAAGCGGCTGGAGGGCGTCATCGTAGTTCAGCAGTCCGCTCGTGGATTGCCACACGGCACCGGCGTTGGGCCTATCGGCCCGATCATGACCTACGAGGAATTCCTCGAGGAGTATCCCGAGGACGATCCGTCTGGCTAGGCGGCCCAATCAGTAACTACAGTTTTCACTTGGCTATAGTTACTCTGCCCAGTAAAGTGACACCCCCAGGGCTCCTGTACCAGCAGGAGTCGCTGGGATTTTTTTGTTATACTGACTTATATGCCAAAAGTTGATGTCTTGCTAAAAGGTTATAATCACGAATTATGTGAGGAATTTCATAGGTACGCTTCAACCACCACGCTTGTAAGAACAGATGGCTTTAATATTGTGGTCGACCCAGGCACTCATGAATCCACCAAAGAATACGCCGAAGCCTTAGCCAAATTTAGTTTGAAAATCGAAGACATAAACTATGTTTTTATTACTCACGAACATTTAGATCACGCCAGAGATATTGCTATTTTTAGAAACGCCGAAGTTATTGATAGGTGGGGATTCCACAAACAAGATGGGCATCGCTTTTTCGAAGATGAAGAATACGAAATAACTAAAGGCATAAAAAGAGTTCATACGCCCGGCCACACCATTAACCACTGCTCCCTGCTGGTTGATACCAACGAGGGCGTTGTTTGTGTTGCTGGAGACCTTTGGTGGTACGAAGATTTTACGCCTATTACGGATCCAACCGAAGGGGCTAATCAGAAAGTTCTAGAAGCCAGCCGTAAGAAGATTTTGGGCAGAGCCGATTTTATTATTCCCGGCCACGGCGGCCTAGTAAAAGTAAAATTATGAGCGAAAACGAAACAGTATTATATTTTGGATACGGTGCTAATCGCGATCCTCAAATGATAGCCGCTATCTTAGGCAGGCCGGCAAAAGAGTTAGTTGGCCAGCAGGCTGTGTTAGAGGGCTATCGTTTAGCCATACAGCGACTAGACCAAGTGCCGGATACGGTTTTACCTAAAGCACCGGCACCCATTTCGCCCAGGGCTTTATTAAAAGAATGTTGGGATGATGATTTTAAGAGTTACGTTGCCCTAGCCGATCCCGAAGGTAAAATACTTGGGACAATATGGGAGATGACTCGCGATGAACGCGAAAGAGTTAGGGATTGGGAGTTGGTAGATTTTGGCTGGTACGTAGATTATGAAGGATACGCCGTAACTGCCGAGGGGGCCAGGGTGCCAATAATCGGCGAAAGATTGGGTGACGGCCAAACTGTAGACCATGAGGTTGATGGAATGGATTATGAGACTTGGTTGCAAGACCCCGAAAAGTTTAAAATCATCGCCGAAAAAGCTCGCCGAGAATATGACGAACGCCTACAAGGACCCGAAGGCCCGAGTAATCCAGAGCTAAGGAACCCCTAGGTTTTTTGTAAGTTATACGTTTATTTTTTTGTGCTATATTACAAACCATGAGCGATAAAGAAATTGAGATTCAAGTTAGGGTAAAAGGCGCCGATAAATTAGAAGTGTTCTTAAAAAAGAACGCCAAATTTAAGGGCGAAGTATACCAAAAGGATGAGTATTATTCTCCTGCTCATCGTAACTTCTTAGCCAAAAAACCAATTGCTGAATGGCTGCGTATTAGGGAGTCTGGTAAGAATTCGATTAACTATAAATACTGGCATTTCGAAAAAGATGGCAAAAGCCATTATTGCGATGAATACGAAACAGCTGTTGAGAACCCAGACCAGATAAGAAAAATCTTTAAGGCTATAGATATAAAACCGATAGTGATTGTTGAAAAAACCCGCAAAATTTGGGATTACCAAGATTACGAAGTGGCCATTGATAAAATTACCGATTTGGGCGATTTTGTAGAGGTTGAATATAAAGGTTCAGATAAGGCGGCCGACCCTAAAGTAGTTACAGACGAGATGGTAAAGTTCTTAAAACGAGTTGGTTGTACAAAGATAGAGCGGAACTACGTTGGCTACCCTTTTATGCTGCTCTACCCCAAAGACCAAGTTTTTGAGGAAGTATAAATCTTCGCTAAGCATAAGCGCTATTGACTCACTGCGTGTAATCTGATACAACAGTGGTAGTTAAATCAAAATAAAAAAGGAAAACAAATGTTTAAGTTTGGGCCCTTCAAAAAAATGACCTCTAAAAAGGTTAGGTTATTTGCCCTGTTAATTTTAGTGTTGATTATAATGGCTGGCGGTCTTGTGTATGCACTTTATTTAAACGATGACGATAGCGTGAAAACCGGTGGCCCCACTACCCCAACTGCTGGGTCAAACACATCGCAAACTAGCAGTAGCGTAACGCCTACTCCAACCACGGCCTTGACACCAACCCCTACACCAACTCCAACACCTAACAACCAAAGTCCAACTCCTGCCCCTGTTTCTACTCCAACCCCAATAGTTTTTGCGGTAACAGGCGTTACGGCATCTGCAGATACGCAAACGGTTTGTACTGGCATATTCAGAACAGTTAATTTTACGGGGACGATAACTACGAATGCCGCTGGAGTGGTTGCTTACTATTGGCTTGGTTCGGATGGCGGCACTACGGCAGGTGCGCCACTGAATTTTACTGGCGCAGGCTCGCAAACAGTAACAACGAGTTGGGGCAGCACATGGGGGAACCCTCTTCCGGCGATGAATCAACCAAATATCTTCGAAAGATTTCTAAGCCTTTTTGAAGGAAGAGCTTATGCGTTGCCTTTTCCTGACCCAGTAACATTTTGGGAACAATTAGTAGTGACCTCTCCTAACGCAACCTCCTCTAATCAAGCATCCTTTGTTAGTAGCCCCTACTACTGCTCGCCAACTTAAACTAATTCTAGGGCTGGGATTGCGGTGACTGGCGTGAATACAAGTTCGTTGATGATGTTAGCCCGCGCCAATCCAAGGTTTGCAATGTCCAAAATCATAGTTTCGTAGTCCATGCCAATGTTTAGCTGGCAGGCTTTAGGGAACGAACCATAGCCGCTGATTAAACTAGGTATTAGATTAGCTTCTAAAAAGTGCGGTGTGCCATTTTTGTCCATACGGATGTCTATTCGTCCGTAATCTCGAGCGCCTAGGGCATTAAAAGCGTTGATAGCCAGCGTGGTAACGCAATCCTTTATGGCTTTGTCGGTAATTGCTGTAGCTTGTTCACTATCGGTAGACTTTACTTTTTGGCTTAGCATCCGTGTTCCATTCTTATCGGTCGGAGCGACAAGCTCTAAGGGCATTAGCATATACTCTGCCGAAGTGGCGTCTTTTAATATAGCTACACTAAACTCGCGCCCTGGTAAGTACTCTTCTATGAGTGAATCCGATTTAATGTTTCGGGCAATCGAAAGAACTTTAGCTCTTAATTGCTCAAAACAGTAAACAACAGAGTCGCAATCGATACCCGTACCGCCGCCACTGCTAGCTGGCTTAACAAATAATGGGTACATAAGGTTAATGTTTTCTGGGGCTAATATTGCGTCTTTTTTGGCGACAAAAAATGGCGAAGTGGCAAAGCCGGCGCTACGTACGCATTGCTTAGCCAGGGATTTTTTGTGCTCTAGTTCGTGCGAAGTTTGCCTAGACCCAGTAAAAGCTATGCCGTACTGTTCTAAATAATCAGCTAGCCAGATTTTAGTTTTGGGCTCATCAGGATTGTTAGGGGTTATAAAGCCCATGCCCAAGAATACTAAGTCTGGCTGGCGTTCCACTAACGCTACTAAATCTGCCGGATCGTCGATCATAGTTATGTCGACCTGGGCGAAATGTTTAGATAACACCCTATGGGCGTCGTTTCGCGACCTTTGGCTCATAGAGCTAAGAATCTTTCGAGTCGAGCTAACTATTTCGATACGTTGGTTAATCTTTGTCATAAGTTTGCCTCAATTAAGAAGCGGCTCCGTAGAGCCGACTTCTTTGCAATCAAGTATTTAGTCTAAGTTTTAGTAACTTTTTCTAAAGCTGCCGCCGCCCGAGCGATCTTCTTGTGGGCGTGCTTCGTTAACAATGATCTGGCGTCCGCCTAAATCTTTGCCACTTAGTTCTTTGATGGCGTTTTGGCCTTCTTTAACATCTTCCATCTCTACAAAGCCGAAGCCTTTAGATTGGCCGCTGTCACGATCTTTAATTATTACTGCACTTACAACTTTGCCTTGGCCGGCAAACAGTTCTTCTAGTTCTTTTTCGGTAACGCTATATGCTAGGCCACCTACGTAAAGTTTCATTGCCATGTTCTTTTGTTCCCTCTATTAAAATTATATCGCTTGCGTTATTAGTATTCCCGCCGCGATTATAGTAAGTTTTTTATGACGAATTATGATTACGGAGAAGTATAGTAACTACTCGCTTAAATTAACTATAGCACAATAGACGATAATTTCATAATAGTTCAGCCAAATTTGCAAATTTACGCTGTTATTGTGCTTGTGCTTGCCGGTATGAGTTGCTTGGGGGTGTATGATGTAATTAGGAGGAATTAATTATGACAAGTGTATTAATATTAGGATTTGTAGTGGGAGTTTTAGGTGTATTTGGGTTACTCCATTTTATTACAGCGGCGAAAGGTACAAAAATGCCCGTATTTGGCATGCAAGCGCCAGCCGTGCTAGGTGTATTTTGGGGTTGGCTAGAATTAGTGGGAGCTGCTCTTTTGTGGCATGTCGCCCCAATGGCAACGCATCCGCGAGCTGCCTTTGTAGCTGTAGCGGTTGGCGTGTTAGTAGCCGGCAAAGTTATGGCTTTGGACTGGCTAGGCAAAGTAATCCACAAAAAATAGCTAGAGTTTTTAGAACCGTATCTTATGGACAATAGTCTATTTCTTTTTGTTTTTGAAAAATTTTAGGTAAGCGAAGATGCCGCCGGCTACAACCACCAAGGCCCCGGCGCCTATTAGGATTTTAGTTAAGTTAGACAAAGGTTTTTTGCTTGAGCTTTCGGTGCCACTGGCTAATAGCTGTATATCATTGGCATCATCAAACGAAGCGGCTGTAAGTGAATTATTAGCGCTAGTATCAGGGGTTATTGTTGGTGCGGGAGTGGGTGTTGGCGTGGCGGTTGGTGCGGGAGTGGGTGTTGGCGTGGCTACCGGAGTTGGCGTAGGTGTCGGAGCAACATAGTTGAAGCCGGTAACCCTAAAGTTGATATCTCTAAAAATGCCCCCAAAATCAGCTGCCCCACCCGAATAACAATCAGCGTCTTCACTGTAAGCAATCTGCCAGTCTGGTGAGGCGTTGTTAAAGGTAACTTTATAGGTTGCGGTTGGGTTAACGGCGATAGGTGTTTCAAAAGCTACCGTGAACCAATCTGCTTGGTCGGTAGTAATTGCTTGCCCGCCCAAATAAACATTGCTAGCATCTCGCAAATCAACAGATTGAGTAGTCGCCCCTGTGCCAATTATTCTAACGCTAATAGTGGCAATTCTATTTACGCCAGGCACAAAAGTTTCTCCAACGGTTACCGATGGTAGGGTGCTAGTTACGGCCGAACATTCGGCAATGCTATCGTAACCGGCACATGCGATGCCAGCCATTGAATATACGGCCAACAAAAAAGCTACTGTTAAACCGACGATTTTCGTTTTCATTTTTTGTCCTTTTTGTTTTACGCTTATGCTTTAAATTATACAACGTTTTACACTTGTCAACAATGTGTCGCCTAATAGTATCTGAACCATAAGGGTTGTTTACTTTGGTATAAATAACCGCTAGAATATTGGTAATAAGTGAGGGGAGAAAATGAAAAAGATATTTGTGGCGCTTACTCTAAGCATGGTGTTAGCAATAATGCCGGGCATCGTATCTGCTGGGTATTCATACGGTGATTACGATATCAGAAACAAATTAGAAGTTGCCCGTGCTGAAGACCAGACTACTTGGGCAAACTTTTCGGCCGAAACTAATTCTGGTGGGCAAACAATGTTGGTTAACCCAGGTGATGTTGTATATTTTCGTTTTAAAACATGGAATGTAGGTGAAGGTGATAATAATGGCGGAGTAACTTACGATAATATTTTTACTAATCCAGAACTCTTTGAATATTTTGATGCATTCCAAAGTTTCGGGCCAGAGATGCTGGGCTATAGCCCACTAGAAGTTGCTACTAATCCTGACGAAGATGGTGATGAAGAAGCATTTGTCTTTTTTTCTGAAGACTTTGAGGCAGGACAAAGTTCCTTTTATATTAATACTATCCTTGGTGAGACTTCAGAAAGCAGTGGCTACCAGAGTGGCATTATGGAAGCCAAAATTGCCGATGATGCCACGGTTGGTGAAACTATTTTAGTAACAATAAGCGTAGAAGAACCACCGGAGAATGCCTATAATAACTTTTGGCAACCCAGGGCCTTGGCTGATGCTCTTTCTACTACTCAAGTAAAACTTAGAGTAACAGATGGCCAAGCTGGTGTGCTTATTAATGCCCAAGGGCCTATGGGAGACCCATCCTTTGGATGGGAGACAACAACTGAAAATTGCGAGGTATGGTCGGATTATTTACATACTGACGGTGATTATTTATATTCACTTTGTGAGTACGATGATGAGTGGTTTATAACAAAACGAGACGCGATTACTGGGGATTTAGTGCCTGAATTTGGTGAAGATGGCGAAGTAGTTTCTTCACCTTATTCTCCTTACGCCTATGCATTAAAAGTTGATTCTTCGGGGATATATATTGCAGGCAGCAGTGATTATTATTGGTGGCTAGAAAAACGTGACCTAACAACTGGTGAGCTTATTGGAGATTTTGGTGGGACCGGCCATGTTAGCCCAGAGTCGTATGGAGAAATATATGATATCGCTTTAAGTGATTCTGCTATATACCTAGTTGGCTACGATGAATACTATGATGATGAAAGTGACATGTGGCGTATAGAAAAGCGTGACTTAACCACTGGCGAACTCATTGAAGATTTTGGCGTAGATGGTATGGTTACAGAGAATATAAGTAGTGGAGCAGATGTAATTAATAGTGTTGCATTGGATGATTCGGGACTATACATTGGCGGTTTTGATTCATCGCCGGATGATGATGGTGGCGGCCAGTGGCGCATCGAGAAGCGTAATTTAACAAATGGCGACTTGATCACCGATTTTGGCGTAGATGGTGTGGTTGAAGAAAACGTGGCTATAGATTACTCTGACCATATTATTGAGATGGCATTAGATTCTAGTGGGTTGTACTTAGTCGGGCGAGATATGACAGATAATGATTACCAATGGCGCATAGAAAAGCGTGACTTAATCAACGGTGACCTGATAGAAGATTTTGGCGTAGATGGCGTAATTGCCTTGAACTTAAGTGATGAAGATTATGATGAAGCGGTAGATGTTGTTTTGAATGATTATCATTTATATGTGGTTGGTCAAGAGCATATCCTAGGCCCTTCAGACACACAGCTTCGCTTAGAAAGACGCGATTTAACCACTGGCGCATTAGATGCCGACTTTGGCACCGCTGGTGTAATAAACTATAATCCCACCGAATACAATGACAGAGCCTACGGAGTTGTTTTAGATAATTCTGGAGTATATTTCTCTGGGATGGATGAAGATGATAATGGTTTTATTATCAAATACGCTTTCCCAGAAGATGACACTCCACCCATATTTACTGATTTACCCGGTATAAATACCGCTATTAATCTTACTAATGGCCAAACCATTACCACTAATCCTTACGCAATCTATGTGAAGGCTTCGGACAACGTAGAGGTGGATTATGTAGAGTTTTATGTGGATGGAGTATTAATTTGCACCGACAACACTGCCGATGCCAATGGTGTCTACTCTTGCAACTGGAACACTGCTCTTTACCACTCCGATATCCAAGTATTAGCCTACGACACTGCCGGAAACCAATCGGTTGCCCTAAACCGTAGCGTAACAGTTACTTTAAACAACAATGGCAGCCTGCCCAACACCGGCCCCTCAGCTTGGTATTACCTGCTAGGATTAGTACCAGCTATGGGCATTATGATTATTCGCAGAAGAATGGCCAACAAAGCCTAGAACAACTATCGTTTTCTTGTCTTAAACGTAAGGGTTATATACAACCCTTAGCATTACCTGTATAATTTTGGATAACTAGGGATTTTAGTGCATTAATGGAGGGTAAATGAAAAAATTATTTGTAGCTATAGCCATGATTTGCGGGTTGGTTTGTTCGGCCCTGTTGCCTTTTAGTGCTAACGCGGCGCCAAACCCCGACCCATATATAGTAAAAGACATTTGGGGTGACTGCGTTGGCGGGAGTAGCCCAGCCAATTTGTTTAGCTATAATGGTGCTTTGTATTTTTCGGCCTACGATGAAGTGCACGGTACAGAGCTTTGGAAGTCTGACGGCACCGCCGAGGGCACGGCAATGTTCATGGATATATATCCAGGCATTTATACGTATTATGGACCGACGATGTCGACGGCGTCTTACGGTGATCCAAATAGCTCCAACCCTAGTTATTTTACTGAAGTTAATGGAATCCTATATTTTTCGGCGGCCGATGGCATAGGCGGTACAGAACTTTGGAAGTCTAATGGTACGGCTGAAGGCACGGTAATGGTTAAAGACATATTCCCTGGTGTAGACGAAGATTATTCTCCTGAGCCGGGGATGGTTTCGTCGGCCGAATTGGGGTACCCATTTGGCTCTAGCCCTAGCAATTTGACTAATGTAAATGGCACTTTGTATTTTGCGGCCAATGATGGAGTCAATGGTAATGAACTTTGGAAGTCTAATGGTACGGCTGAAGGCACGGTAATGGTTAAAGACATATTCCCTGGTGTGCAGTTTATACCCGAAACGATATCGCCCACTGCCAATGGTGACCCCAACAACTCAAATCCGAACAACCTGACAGATGTTAATGGCACCTTGTTCTTTGGTGCCTATGCCAGTACCGGATCCAGGCAGCTTTGGAAGTCTAATGGTACGGCTGAAGGCACAGTGCTGGTAGGGGACATATTCGATGGGAATAGCCTAAATAATTTTACCAACGTTAATGGCACTTTGTTCTTTACTGCAGATGACGACGAAAACGGTATTGAGCTTTGGAAGTCTAACGGTACTACCGCACAGATGGTCATGGATATTAATACCAGTTCTAGCTCTTCTCCAAGTGATCTCACCAATTTTAACGGCACTTTGTTCTTTACTGCAGATGATGGTCTTGGCCGTGAGCTTTGGAAGTCTGACGGTACGGCCGAAAATACAGAGATAGCTGCGGATATCAATTTAGCCGAAGGGTCTAATCCGGCAGAGCTAACTGTAATAGATGACTTGCTTTATTTTTCTGCTAATGATGGCATAAATGGCGCAGAACTCTGGGTATATGACGGTATAGCTGAAGATGCAGACGTGCTTAAAGATGTGTATCCGGGCTCTCACGAGGTCGAAGATGTAATGGTATCGCCAGCGGGTATGGCAGTGAATAGTTCTTCACCGGCAAACCTAACTAATGTAAATGGCGTATTATACTTTTCGGCTTATGGTGCAACTTACGATTATGAGCTTTGGAAGTCCGACGGTACCATGGGGGGCACGGTGTTGGTTGACAGTATGAATGAATACGAATCGCCTCCAGACGGCTGGAGCTATAACTTTACAGATGTAAGCGGTGTGTTATTCTTTACTACTTTAGACGACGGTAGTGGTAGCGAATATACACTTTGGAAGAGTGACGGTACGGCCGAAGGTACAGCGATGCTTACCGTGGTGTGTATAGACAGTGAGCCGACGGAGCCGAACCACCTAGTTAATGCTGGCGCCACTTTGTATTTCTTTGCAACTGATCGTACGCATGGCGAGGAACTCTGGAAGTCCGATGGTACAGATGCCGGAACGGTGCTGGTTAAAGACACTAACCCAGGTAGTGGCGGCCTAGATCCTTACGGTGATGGCATATCCATGGTTGCAGCGGGTGGCATTGCATATTTCACTGCTTACGATGCTGACATTGACGACAATATACTCTGGAAGTCCGATGGTACAGCCGAGGGTACAGAGGCTATTAAAGATAGCCACTCGGGGAGTCTTACCGACGTTAATGGCACCCTGTATTTTACCGCCGATGGTGAGTATGGCGAGGAGCTGTGGAAGTCCGACGGCACCACTGCAGGTACGGTACTAGTCAAGGATGACATCTATGGTGGATATGCCTATCTCGATAACCTGACCAACGCTGATGGCACGTTGTACTTTTATGCCGATGACGACGATGGCACTTACGGCCTGTGGAAGTCCGACGGCACCTATGGTGGTACGGTACCAGTCAAAGAAGACATCATGTATCCGACAGAGCTAACCAACGTCAATGGCACTTTGTATTTTCGTGCTTACAACAGTGATTTATCAAGCGATCAACTTTGGAAGTCCGACGGCACCACTGCAGGTACGGTAGAAGTCATGACTTCTTATTATCTTGATTATCTAACCAACGTCAACGGTACCCTTTTCTTTTATGCCGATGACGACGATGGCACTTACGGCCTGTGGAAGGTTGATTATGGTGATGATGGTGCGGAACTAATCAAAGATGGCATCGACCCCTATTATCTAACCAACGTCAACGGTACCCTTTTCTTAGAGGCTGATGACGGCGATTATGGTTATGAACTCTGGAAGTCCGACGGCACCGAGCTTGGTACGGTAATGGTGAAAGACATCAATCCTTACGGAAGTTCTTACCCGTACAATCTAACTGACGTCAGCGGCGTCCTATTCTTCCAGGCCAGCGATGGCACCAACGGTGCCGAGCTCTGGAAGTCCGACGGCACCACTGATGGAACGGTGATGGTCAAAGATATATATGACGGTGGTAGTGGCTACAGTTCAGAGGAAGAGTCGGTGGCAGTTGGTGACACTTTGTACTTTATAGGCGATGATGGCGTACATGGTGATGAGCTATGGGCTTACAGCCTGCCAGATGATACCCCGCCAACATTCTCTAACTTGCCTGGCCTTAACGTGTCAATTAACTTAACCGATGGCCAAACTATTACTACCAACCCCTACATTATTGCCGTCAAGCCAGCGGATGATTATGCCATAGAACGAGTCGAATTTTATGTTGATGGCGTCCTAATCTGCACTGATTACACCGCCGATGTGAATGGTGTATACACCTGCGCCTGGGATACCAGCCTCTATCACTCTGATATTCAGGTACTGGCTTACGACGACTCCGGCAACCGTTCTATTGCCCTAAACCGTACTGTTAACGTCAACATAGGTAGCTTGCCCAACACCGGTCTCTCAGCTTGGTATTACCTGCTAGGGCTAACACCGGCTATCGGGTCGGTAGCATATAGAAGAATTTGGTACAAAAAGAGTTTATAAACAGCGGAGGTAGTATGAAGAAGGCGTGCTTACTAAAATTATTTTTAGCAGTAGTTGTTGCTGCTGGCTTCGCTTCTTCTTTGTTTGTGTCAAACGTATCCGCAGTGAGCCCCGGTGTTTGGACTGAGAAGCAAATTGGCGGCCCACTATATTGGCACTCTGTGGCAGTGTCTAACGATGGGACTAAACTTTATGCAGCTGATTATGGTGGTTATATGTATGCTTCGAATGACTCTGGTAATACTTGGACAGAACTTTCTTCGGCGGGAACTGGACAGTGGAGAAAGATTAAAACTTCTTCTGATGGTAGCAGATTGATTGTAATAAATAGATGGGGGAATAACTATGTCTATAGCTCTGACGATTATGGGATTACTTGGACCGAACATACAATTTTAGGTTCAGGGAGTTGGCAAGATGTGGTTATTACAGACGATGGAACAAAAATGGCAGCCATTGCCGACAATGGATACCTATATACTACTTCCGACTCAGGGGCTAGTTGGATCACGCGCAATTCTTACGGCTGGAACTTGTGGAGGGCCTTGGCCACAACTCCGGATGGCTCTAAGTTACTAATGGCGCAGACTGGCAACCCGAATGGCGGATCGTTATACGTATCGACAGATTGGGGGGCTTCTCGTACAACACTTGTGGGCGCTGGACAAAAATGGTGGAATCTCTTGACGATATCGTCTGATGGTAACAAGATTGCTGCCGCGCCGAACCATTACAATGGTAATTATCTTTATACTTCTGCTGACGGCGGCGCAAATTGGGCGGAAAGAACTAACACGGGCCTAAGAAGCTGGGACTCTCTGGTTTATTCTGATGATGGCACAAATTTATTTGCAGTAAGCCCTTATGGTGACGATGGATACC
Source organism: uncultured Candidatus Saccharibacteria bacterium (assembly GCA_963716565.1). Taxonomy (GTDB): domain Bacteria; phylum Patescibacteriota; class Saccharimonadia; order Saccharimonadales; family CAIOMD01. The sequence goes on along the minus strand of OY970318.1, from coordinate 295,634 downwards.
TATATAGATCGACAAACGGCGGCGCAAATTGGGCTGTTGAAACTCGCATTGATGAAGGTTGGGGTCGATATTTAGCCTCTTCAGCTGATGGCAGTATGTTATTGCTTGGAGATGAAGTCGGGTATTTTTCTATATCAACTGATTATGGTGAAACATGGATAGAAAAATTTGATGCGATGCCTAGAGGCAACTGGACAAGTATTGCTTCATCGGATAGTGGTTCGAAGTTAGCTATAACCGGGCGTTGGGGATATATTTATACGTCTTCCGATTACGGTAAAACCTGGACAGCTAGAACTGATGCCGGTAAACGAGAATGGAAAAGCATTGCATCTTCCGCTGATGGTACAAAATTGATTGCTGCTGCTGACTATAGTTATGTCTATATTTCGACCGATTCTGGTGTTACGTGGGTGCAAAAGACAGATCTTGACGAAAGACGGTGGAACGCCGTTGCCTCTTCAAATGATGGTACAAAATTGTTCGCTGCTACCTTAAGTGGCTATATTTATGCGTCGGTAGATTCTGGCCAGACATGGGCCCCGGGTTATTACGAAGAGCCAGAAAGCGGCCCAGAGGAGCCTAGTGATCTTGTAGAGTTAAGCGGAGATTGGTATTCTATTGCCGCGTCTGATAGTGGTAATAGATTAGTGGCGGTTAATAGGAACATATATACTTCGGATGATTATGGAGCTACCTGGGTTATTAAAGAAGATGCTGGCTATCGGGATTGGAGTTCGGTAGATTGCTCTCATGATTGTAGACGTATGATTGCTGCCGCTAGAGACGACTATATTTATTTGTCTGATGATTACGGAGAAAGCTGGGCGCCGGTTACAGAATTGGGCCAAAAAATGTGGGGAGCTGTCAACTCTTCCTCTAATGGACGTAAGCTTGCAGCGGCTGAAGGCATGGCCAACAATCTATTTGGCTATCTTTACTCATCAAATGATTTTGGTCAAAGCTGGGAAGAAAATGCCGACGGTGGTACAAAAGTCTGGCAAGGGTTGGATTCGTCTAGTGATGGTGCCAGATTGATAGGTGTCAGCTATCGGGGCTCTATAGCTGGAATCCTAGATGATATTCCCCCGGTATTTAGTTATCTTTCTAGCGATGGGCAACCAATTAATATAATTGATGGGCAGATTATTACTACTAACCCCTATATTATTGAAGTCGCAGCTGAAGATAATATTAGCACCGAAAAAGTAGAATTTTATGTAGATGGTATTTTGCTTTGCACCGTTGATACGCCAGATGAAAACGGTGTATATCGATGCCCATGGGACACGAGTCTTTACCACTCCGACATAGAAGTACTGGCCTACGATATCTATGGTAATCAGTCAGACCCCCTATTGCGTAGTGCAACAGTTGATCTGAATGGCAATGCCCTGCTCCCCAACACCGGCCTCTCGGCTTGGTACTACCTGCTAGGATTGGTACCAGTAGGGCTACTTATTATTGGCCGTAGGTTATCCAAGAAGTAATAAAAAATATTTATTTTTGGTAGATGTCGCGCCTAGTAAAAACAAAATAGCCAATAGTGCTAAAGACAAGTGTTGCCGTTATCAGCACCACAATATTAGGCCATCTTAATCCGTTCAATATAACACTGGGGCTGTTGAAGTACTTAAACGGCGATAAATAGTTTGGGTATTTTAACAAATGAACCGATGGCGCTAGCGCCGTAACGATATACATCAAGAATACAAAGATGCCAGTTAGCATACCGCTAAAGCCCCTTTTGGCCGTAATGGCCCCCAGAGCTAAGCTAAAGGCGCCGATTAGTGCAGTTAACAGCCAAGTTGCAACACAGGCCTGGAATAGGCCAAATATATCAATTGGTTCACCAATTATTAAGGCTCCGATAAGGGCCGCCAAAAAGATACCAGCGGATACAACAACAAACATTAACCAGCTAGCCAACAACATATCAGCGTAAGCTCGGCCACGCTTTACCGGTTGGGCAAATAGTGACTGTAAAAGCCCCTGCTCTTCTTTGCCGGCAATTAAGCCGGTGCACAAAATTATGGCCATCACTACTGGCATAAATACCATTTGGTAAATTACCTGTACGTCTATGTAGGCGTTTAAGTTCTGAAAAGTTTGGGCATCACCCATAAAACTTTTGAGCGAATCGGGCACATTTTTTAAGGTCTCACCCAGAGTATCCCGAAAAACTGGGAATACTAATACTATGAAGATAGTGAATAGAAAAGCCGCAATGCTCCAACCAATAGCCATCCAGCGCTTTTCGTATAAGGTTTTTTTGAGGATGTTATTTAGCATTGCTTACCTCCGAATGATAAAACTGGCCAAAGATTGTATCTAAATCGGGTGGTGTGATGTTTAAATCATCTAGGTCGTAGCTGGATAGTAGCTTAATCAATTTGTTGGTTTCACCGTTAAATTGGAATCCTACCAAGGGGGCGTTAACCCTTAGATTAGAGACACCGGTAAACTTTTTGATAGCGCTTATTAATGACTTGTCTTTGGTGATTATCTTGATATGTTTGGCTAGGCCAACGGTAAATTCTTCTATGGGCTTTTCGGCTATTAGCCGGCCTTCCCTAACAAAAGCTACGCGGTCGCAGAGTTGTTCTACTTCGCTTAAGATGTGTGACGATATAAAAATTGTTTTGCCTTGGCGCCGGTAATCTAGCACGATTTGATTGAACTGATCTTGAATTAAAGGGTCTAAGCCGCTGGTTGGTTCGTCTAAAATCAATAAATCTGGCTTATGCATCAGGGCCGAGATTAAGCCGACTTTTTGGCGATTACCGCGGGACAGAGTTTTGATTTTACGGTTTAAATCGCAGTCTAGTTTAGTGGCTAGTTCCGAAATATATTTTTGGTCGTAATGGTTATGTAGATAGCCATAATATTCTAGCTCTTGCCAGCCAGTAAAGCCTTCATCTAAAACCATGTCGCCACCCAAAAAACCAACCCGCTGGCGGATTTTGTAACTGTCTTTTTGGGAATCCAGCCCAAAAATATTAATACTACCTTTTGACGGATGGATTAGGTCAATCAGCATGCTAATAGTGGTGGTTTTGCCTGCTCCGTTAGGGCCTAAAAAGCCAAAAATTGAGCCTTTGGGCACTTGCAAGTCAACATCCAGCACGCCGCGACTTTTGCCGTACATTTTGGTAACACTCTTTAGTTCTATAACGTTTTGGGCCATCTGTTATATGTTAGCACAATTGCCGTACTAGCGCAGTTTGTCGGTGTTTACCAACCCGTCTTGGCGGTCGCCATTAAAAATAATACTGGGGATTTTTACGGTTTTTATACGGTTTTCAACGATGTCCATATTATTGCTAATGATTTGTTGGACTTCATCGCTGCTGGTGTCGGCTTCGATTTGAGCAATTTGTTCGTTGGTGTAGCCAAATTCGCCGAGCCAGTATTTTAGGACATATCTAGCGTTTTCTTCGCTGAGTAAGTTGTTGAATTTAATTTGGTAGTCAATACCCTGCTCGTCTTTTTCGGTAAATATACGTTCTATAATCTGCCAATCTACTGGTGTGGCAACAGCTAAGGGGTGTAGTTTTATAGCTTCGATATATTGGGCTATCAGGTGAGAATTTTTAAATTTAGTTTGGCCCGGATTTTTAACGTCTGCTATAGGGTAAACGATGTATGTTAAGTTGTAGTTGTTTTCGAACTCTGCCTGCTTGATGTTTTTGAATAATTGGGCGCAGACCGAACAACCAGGATCGAGCACCTCTAAAGCTGTTGGCTTAGACTCATCGTATTGATAATAATAGCTGGGATTTTGGGGTAAGTAATTAGTTGCGTCCCATGTCTGTAAGCGGGTTGGAATGTTGGTGATCGTATCTGCCCAACTGTTGAATTCATCCACAAACCACACGTATGGCTTGCCTTCTTTAGTTAAGGTCCAAAGGCTTTTGCGTTGTTGGTCGATGGAACAGGCCTCGGAGCCTAGACTACAACTATTAGCGTTATCTGGCCGGCAGGTGCCCCAGACATATAAATCTAACCCGCTCTTCACTGCTATCAGCAAGCTCCAAACGGTAAGAATTACTAGCAAGAACGAAGCAATTTCTATACCGACATCTGCCAACTTGACCAGCCTAGGGGTCTTGTTAGCAACGCGGGCTAAAAGATGGCTTTTGGCCTCTTCTTTAAAAGATGTATCGCACGGTCTAAAAGTGACTCGGCGTAAGGTACAGCTCCAGGCTTTTTTGGCCAGCTTACGCTTACTGGCCGAAAATATGCTAATTATGCCCAGAACTATGAAGGCAGCAATACAAAACATCTTAAGCCTTGGTTAATTTTGCCACCGCTTCAATGGCTTTTTGAATATCGGATTCGGTGTTATGAAGGCCAATGGATAGCCTTAAGAGTGGTGGCGATTTTAGTACTTCGTTTATGTAATAATGACAGCAAAAGGAACCGCTACGCGCCATGATACCAGCCGATGATAAAAAGATAGCTAAACGGTGGGCATCGCCCTCTTTAGGGTAGAAGCTAATCGTTGGCGATGGTTTTTGGTTTAATATTTCAATACTATCAATAGCCTTTAAGCCATCGTAAAGTTTTTGAGATAAGTTATTAATAAAAGCTGCTGGCTGTTTGCCAAAAGGCCGTATGTTTTGAAGCCACTTAACGGCGGCATTTAGGCTTACAATTTCACCGTAGGCTTGCAGACCAGGTTCCAGCCAAGTGTGCATCTCATCTGGCAGCAGCTTATATTCCTGTTTATCAACCGAGCTAATCATGCCGCCACCAACAAACTTTATATCTAATTTTTTGAGCAGTTCTTTTTTGATAACAATTACGCCCAAGCTTGGAGCATACATTTTATGGGCCGAAAAACAGATAGCATCGGCTTCGGTTTTAGCTAATAAGTCATGGTGATGGGCTAAAGCCTGGGCGGCGTCTAAAATTACAATTCCGTCTTGCTCGTGCGTGTCTTTGATTAGCTGATTAAGATTAGCCAGAATCTGTCCGTCGACGTTAGATACGACATTAACTACCACTACAGCTTGTTTTAAATCAGAACTTCGGTATTGTAAGGAACCATTTTTATCGCGTGGTAATACTAGTCGGTTTATTTCTAGCCTTTTGGCCAGTTCTATAGTTGGTAAAAACACCGAGTTATGTTCGATTTGGCTAGTGACTACCTGCTTGTAGCCTATGGGTAGTTGGGACAATATTAAATTTAGCCCGTAAGTTGTATTTAGGGTAAAAGAACAGATGTAATTCTTTGGAGATAGCTTGAGCAAGTCTAAAACTGCTAGGCGGGTATCGCTTAGTATACTGTCTACTTTTTTGCCCCATTGGTATTTTACCCGGTCGCCGCAAGAGTTATAGGTAGTGTAATAGTTGTTTAAGGCATCAATAACGGGTTGTGGGCGCAAACTTTGGCAAGCACTATCTAGATATATGTCACTAGAATTTAAGTAGCTAAAATCGGCTAATCTGTTATTGCTGGTTGATCGTGGTCTCTTTTTGCTGAACATATATCACCTTATTGCTAGTAAATATACTATCATGACCGGGCTGGTTATGGGTACGTTTAAGAGAGCGTCAATATACCTACTTGTATTGTTTTGCCTAACAGCTTATGATTTATTTAATAAGTTCTTAAATAAGGAGGATTTAGAAAAAATGGGTCCATTACTAGGTTTAGAAAAAGCATTAGCCGGAGTATTCAAAGGTGCTCCTGCGTTGCCGAAGAACGCAAAAGATTGGTTAGTTAAATATTTGCCTTGGTTGGCAATTCTTGGCGCAGCTGGCTGTGCCTGGGGTGCTTACGCGTTATGGGATTGGGCACATTCCCCGTTAGCTGACTTGTTTAGCTACTATAGCTCGTATTACAAAGCATTAGGCGTTGACACAGACTTTATGGGTGTCGGCATGTGGATTGCCTTCATTGTCTTGCTAGTTAGCGGTGCGTTGTACTTGCTCGCCTTCCCTGGCCTAAAGGCCGTTAAGAAGGCTGGTTGGAACTTCTTGTTCCTAGGCTCAATCGTAAACTTGGTTTACGGAGTGGTTGTACTCTTTACCGACTACGGTGGAGCTGGCCATTTGATCGGCGCCATCATTGGTACTGTTGTTGGTTGGTACTTCTTGTTCCAACTTCGTGACAGCTATACTGGCAAAGCTGCAGCCCCCAAGGTTGAGGCTCCAAAAGCTGAATAAAATTTAAAACAAAGTAAAACTCCGCTTGCAAAAAAGCGGAGTTTTTTGTTGACAAACTTTTTTGGAAGAGCAATAATAAAAGTGCCATCGTGAGGTGGTTGCTATCGCAAGATAGTATGGCGGTGCCAGCAATGGTATCACCACCACAAAGGAGCCCGTAAGGGCTCCTTTAGGTTTATCTAGAAAATGATTATTTTTCTTTTTTAATCTTTGGTTTCTTTTTTTCTCTTTTACTCTTATCGCGGCTCTTCATATATATTTACCTCCTAAGTAATGTTTAGTATGAGCTAATACGGTTATGTTTTTCAAGTAGTATTGAAGAAAATAGGTAGTTTATCTATACTTAAACCGAAGCATTAACATTATTAGGAGTATTAAAAATGAACCCTGACGACTTCAACAAAACAGACCTAAGCCCCAATCCAGCCCCCGCAGGTCAACCAAGTGTTGATGGCTTTATATCGCCCCGTGTGTCTATGGGCCAGAATACTCCAGCTTTAAACCAATCCACGTCTGATATTAATACAGTCGACCAACAACTAAGCAATGCCCTGTCTTCCAAGCCGGCAAAGGGCAAAAAAGCAGTGGCAACGTTGTTTGCGGTGCTATTTGTATTAGCTTTGGCTGGTGCGGGCTATCTTTATACATTGTACAGTTCTGCAAAACAGGATCTAGATGATCAAAAAGCTACATCGGCTTCTTTGCGGGCGAGCCTAGAGGATGCTCGAACGGCATCCGATACCGATGCCGAGGCACTGGAAGCACAGGCTGATTATGTTGACGAGCTAAATGCTACGGCTGAGCAACTAAAGACGTTATGTGCTGCCGCTTGTGCTAGTATTGTAATTCCAGTAGCTCCAACCCCTACTCCTAGCTTGACTCCGACCCCAACTACTACTGCTACTCCAACCCCAACTCCAACCCCAACCCCCATAATCGAAGATTTATAGGTATTTAAACACTTAGGTCTGCAAAAACCTGTTTTTTTGGTGTGCCCAAAAGCTGGTATGAGATAATAGGCTGTAACTATGAAAAAGCGCCCCAAAGACACGCCTAATTTTATTTTGCCATTGGTAATCAATGGTCTAAAAGGCCGGGTATTAAAAATGCCAGCCCGCAAAAAGGCCAAGCGTGAAATCCTGCTAATCTATGGCTCCCATTCTAGCCTAGAGCGGATGTATGGCATTGCTGAGTATTTGGCGACTTATGGCAACGTAACGATGCCAGACCTGCCTGGGTTTGGCGGGATGGACAGTTTTTATAAGATTGGCGAGAATCCATCAGTTGATAATTTAGCCGACTATTTGGCTACCTTCATTAAGCTGAATTATCGTAATCGACGAATCATCATCGGGGCGATGAGTTTTGGCTTTGCAATTCTTACGCGTATGCTGCAAAAATATCCCGAGCTAGCTAAGCAAGTGGACTTACTTTTTAGTATGGTTGGGTTTAGCCACCATAAAGACTTTAAGCTAAAGAAACGTACTATGTGGACTTTCAGGAATATTCCTAAGCTGTTAAGAATCGGATGGGTATCGGCCTTCGCTAGGCATTGCATATTAATAAGACCATTTATAAAACTGACCTACTATTTAATAGATAGGAACAACCCTAAGATTAAAGGTGTTGACCGTGAAGAACGTCGTAGGCGTATAGACTTTGAGGTAGTGCTGTGGCAAGAAAATGATATTCGTACCTATATGGATACGACCGTATCTATGATGAACCTAGATTTGACTCAAACTAAAGTAGACCTACCGCTGGTGAATGTTACGGTCAGCGGTGATATATATTTTGATAATTCAGTCGTCCAGAAGCACCTCAAGCAGATATTCAAGAGCGTCAAAAGTTATCGTACCAAGCTGCCTAATCATGCCCCGACCGTCATTAGTAATGCCAGCGAAATTAAAGCCTTCTTTACTAAAGAAATACTGGATGAACTAAACAAAGCTCCAAAATACTAGAGGTGATATACTGAAGACAATGAAAAAAATGAAAATTGGTCTGGTTTGCCCTTACAATATGTTCCACTTTTCGGGTGGAGTGCAAGAGATAGTATTTCAGTTGCAACAGCATCTGATTGCCAAGGGTCACAAGGTGTTAATAATAACCCCCAAGCCCACAAAAAACTTTAAAAATACTAACCCAAATATTGTAACCGTTGGCAGAAGTCGACGTATGACTTCTCCTTTTGCTACAGTGGTAGACTGGGGTCTGGATGCTTACGCTACTGAAATTGAAGAACTATTAGAGCGTGAGAAGTTTGATATTCTGAATTTTCACGAGCCGTGGCAACCATTCTTGGCGCTTCAGATTCTAACTCGGTCCAAGGCCGTAAATGTTGGCACTTTTCATGCCAAGTTGCCCGATACAATTGTAAGCCGTTCCCTGCTTAACTTGGTTACTCCACATACTACTCAGGTTCTGAAGTACATTCATACCTTCACTGCCGTTTCTGAAGCTGGCGCTGATTATCTAAAGGAGCTAACCGATGCTCCAATCACCATAGTGCCCAATGGTATCGATTTAGAAAAGTACAAGCGGCCCGATCGCGTTAAAAAGTACAAAAAGAAAACGATTTTATACTTAGGCCGGCTAGAAAAGCGCAAAGGTGTAAAATATCTAATTCAGGCCTTTGCCTTATTAAAACAACATCATGACGATGTACAGCTGTTGATTGCTGGTAGTGGTGTCTCTAGGGAGAAGCTCGAAGAATATGTTGCCGAATATGGCATTAAAGATATCCATTTTATTGGTTATGTGCCAGAAGAAGACAAGGTTAAGTTAATGGCTAGTGCTGATTTATATTGTTCGCCGGCTTTGTTTGGCGAAAGCTTCGGCATTGTACTATTAGAGGCGATGGCTCTTGGAGTACCGGTTGTGTGTGGCAACAATCCTGGCTATGCTGGTGTTATGTCTGGCCGTGGCCGTCTAAGCTTAGTTACTCCCGAGAACACTTTAGATTTTGCCCATAAACTAGAATTGATGTTATACGACAAAGAGATTCGCAAACTAGCAATTGAGTGGGGCCTAGAACACGTAAAACAATATACCTTTGATAAGATTGCAAACGCTTATGAAGAAGTCTATAAAAAAGCCCTCAAAAAACATCGTAAGTAAAAGTCTTAAAATCGGATTGGTTTTAGACGATACTCTGGACACCCCAGATGGTGTTGTGCAGTATGTTATAACGGTTGGCCGCTGGCTTGCTAGCCAAGGCCACGAGGTTCATTATTTGGTTGGAGAGACAAAAGTTAGAGATGATGTTGAAAACATTCATTCCATGGCTCGCAATATAAAAGTAAAGTTTAATAAAAACCGTTTAAGCACCCCATTGCCCACTAGTAAGAAATTAATAAAAGCCAAGTTAAAGGCGCTAGATTTAGATGTCATACATATTCAGGTACCGTATAGCCCGTTTTTTGGCGGCCGAGTCGTTAACCTGGCGGCGCCCAAAACCAAGATTATTGGCACTTTCCATGTTGCTCCGGCAAATTGGGTACACCATGCAGCCACCAAAGTGCTGGGAACTTTTAGCCACCGAACCCTTAAGCAGTTCGATCAAATTATTGCCGTTTCTAAAGTCGCCGCCGATTTTGCTCGCAAAACTTACGGTGTGGAAACTATTATTATTCCGAATGCTATCAATTTTAAATTGCTAAAGCGCAAGCCGATAATTAACAAAACGCCTACTATTGTTTTCTTGGGCCGATTAGTCGAACGCAAGGGGTGCCAATATTTACTCAAAGCACTTGTTCAGCTGCAGAAACAATACAAAGGAAAGTATAAAGTTATTATTGGTGGCCGGGGTCCGTTAATGCCTAAATTAGAACAATATGCGACCGATCACAAGCTAAAGAACATTAAATTTTTAGGCTTTGTGGCGGAAGATAAAAAAGCTCAACTGCTGGCAGAAGCAGATATTGCGGTGTTCCCCAGCATAGGTGGCGAAAGCTTTGGTATTAGTTTAATTGAGCCAATGATTGCCGGGTCTAGAGTAGTGCTGGGTGGTAATAACCCCGGTTATAGGGGCGTATTAGATAATAACGAAGAGGTTTTGTTTGACCCTAAGGATTCGGTTGAATTTGCTAACCGTTTGCAACATTTCTTGCAAGACAAAATGGCTCAGAAGAAGGTTACTAAATGGGCCAAAGAATTAGTCAAACAATATGATATTGAAAACGTTGGTCCTAAAATTGTAGCGGTTTATAAAAAGTCTTGAGATTGTCTAAAGTATGCTGCTAGATGATTTTGATTATGTATTGCCACTGAGCTTGATTGCTCAAGAACCGCATTGTAAACGTGGCGAATCACGGTTGTTGGTTTTAGACAAAGAAAGCGGCCGACTCAAAGATGATCATTACAATAATTTACCGGATTATCTTAATAAAGATGATGTTATTGTTTTGAACAACACAAAGGTCTTTAAGGCCCGCTTGAAGGTGCAAAAAAGTAATGGCGCTGCCAGAGAAATTATTATCCTTGAAAAGCATGGCCTAAAAGATAATTGGCACAGCCATAAAGTTATGCATCGTGGCCGCTTACGGACCGATGAATCATTAAAGGTTGGCAGCTACCAATTAAGAGTAGAAAAACTCAATGGTGATGGTACGGCAGTCATTGGTAGTCAAGCAGATTTATTAGAAATTGCTAAAAAATATGGCACAGTTCCCTTGCCTCCCTATATAAAAAGGCTAACTACTAAAACTGACGAGGCTACTTACCAAACTGTTTGGGCAAGATATAATGGCTCAGTAGCTGCCCCGACTGCCAGTTTAAATATGACGCAGGCTACATTAGAAAAGATAAAATCTAAAGGTGTAAAGATTGTTTACGTAACTTTGCATGTAGGTTTGGGTACCTTTATGCCAATTAGAGCAAAAGAATTAGAAAATCATATTATGCACAGCGAGTTTTTTGAAATCCCTAAAGCAACAGCTGAAGCTATAAAAGACGCCAAGGCTAACGGTGGTCGCGTATTGGCCGTTGGTACAACTGTGGCTAGAACTTTAGAATACAATGAGCAGCCGCTAATTAATAATCCACCGACTAAGCTGTCTGGTGAGGCGAATATTTTTATTTATCCGGGCTATAATTTTAAAATTGTGGATATGCTCTTAACTAACTTTCATGTTCCAAAATCAACAGTCCTGATGATGGCGGCTGCCTTTGCTGAATGGGACAATCTAAAAGAGGCCTACGAACATGCTAAACTTGAGAATTACTGGTTTTTAAGTTACGGAGACTCGATGTTAATAAGATGAGCGCCATAGGATTTACAATCAAAAAAGAATTGGCAGGTACATTGGCCAGAACAGGTGTAATTAAAACACCACATGGCGATATTAAAACACCAGCTTTTATTGCTGGCGGTACCAAGGCGACCGTCAAGTCAATTGTGCCCGAGGCTCTTGTAGCTATGGGCTGCCAGGCAGTTCTGGCTAATACTTATCACCTGATGTTACGGCCGGGGGCTGAAGTTATCCAAAAAGCCGGCGGTTTAGCTAAGTTCATGAACTGGGGTGGGCCAACGTTTACCGATAGTGGTGGCTTTCAGGTTTTCAGCTTAGGCATGGCCTATAAAAAAGGCATAGATAAAGTTTCGCATAGCGTTAAAGGTGATAAAACAGCGGCTGAGCATTCTAATAATCAATTGGCAGTGATAAAAGACGACGGCGTAGTTTTTAAATCACATTTAGATGGCCAAATGCTAAAGATGACTCCCGAAAGTTCTATGGAATTGCAACATCAAATTGGGGCCGACATTCATTTTGCTTTTGACGAAGCATTAGCGCCATTGGCCCAGCGAAAATACATAGAAGAATCGGTGACTAGAACCAGCGAATGGGCCGAAAGGTGCCTGGCAAGGCATCGGGGGCTAAATGGCGACCACGCCAAGCGCAAACAGCCTCTGCAGGCGTTATTTGGCATAGTCCAGGGGGCTAGGTATGAAGATCTACGCCGACTAAGCGCCAGAACGATAGCGGCTATGGATTTTGATGGCTTTGGCATAGGCGGAGTGTATGAACCGGGTGATATTGCCCAGACGATGCAATGGATTTGTGAAGAGCTGCCCAAAAGTAAGCCGCGCCATCTGCTAGGTATGGGCTCGCAACCGGCGGATTTATTCTTAGGCGTTGAATACGGTATAGATACTTTTGATTGCGTAGCACCCACTCGCCAGGCTCGCAATGGGGCTTTATATACTAAAAACGGCCGGATAAATATTAGGAACAGTCAATACACAAATGACTTTTCGGCGGTTGACGATTGTGGTTGCTATACTTGCCAGAACTACACAAAAGCTTATCTTAATCACCTATTTAAGTCAGAAGAAATATTAGGCTTAACTTTGGCTAGCATCCATAACGAATATTTTGTGATTAACACAGTTGATAGAATTCGCCAGAGCATAGAAGATGGCAGTTTCTATGATTTCAAAAAAGACTTCATGACAAAATATTACGGTAAAAAAGAGGCTAAAAAGTTTTTATAATCGGTTCCAGATTGAACCGTGGGGTGTGTCGCGTAGCTCTATTCCCTGTTCTTTGAGCTGGGCGCGGAGTTTATCGGACAAATCCCAATCATTGTTTTTACGGGCCTCTTCGCGCTCTTCAATAAGTTGTTTTTGTTCGCTAGTAATATCGGTTTCACTCATTAATGATAGACCGAGTAAGTTATCAATATTTTTTAGGAATGATTGAAAGTTAGCCTTGTCTTTAACCTGAACACCATCCTTTAGGGATGAGTCGGCTATGTTACTTAAAGACGATAGTGCTACCGGCGAGTTAAGATCATCCTGTAAGGCACCTAGTACATCTGGGATTTGACTTAGCGTGGGCGCTTTGTCATTAAGCTGAAAACGGAGTTGTGACATTGACCTATAAGTATTTAAGCGGTTTTGGGCAGCCGCTAAGGTATCCCAAGTAAACTGAGCTTCACTGCGATAATTCGATTCCAAGACTAATAACCTGAAGGCTGCTAGGCTGTAGCCTTTAGCTTCAATATCTTCTAGGGTTATTAAATTGCCTAGGCTTTTGCTCATTTTTTGGCCATCGACTTGAATGAAGTTGCTATGTAGCCAAAACTTAGCCAGCGGTTTGCCAGTCAGGCTTTCGCTTTGAGCAATCTCGTTGGAGTGGTGAACTGCTAAATGGTCAATTCCGCCAGCGTGGATGTCTATGGTATCGCCCAGCAACTCTTTAGCTATGGCGCTACATTCAATGTGCCAACCCGGGAAGCCCTTGCCCCACGGGCTATCCCATTCCATATCACGTTTTTGTCCGCCAGCTGGCGGATTAGGGCTAAACTTCCATAAGGCAAAATCGGTTGGATTGCGTTTTTGTTGATTATATTCAACACGAGCTCCAGCTTTTAGCGACTCAATATCTAAACGTGCTAGCTGGCCATAATCTTTTACTTTTGAGGTATCAAAGTAAACGCCATCGTCTATTATGTAGGCAAGCCCCTTCTCTTCTAGCTTTTGTATAAATTCAATTTGCTGCGTTATATATTCTGTGGCTCTAGGTAGATGGTTGGGTTTTATAAAATTCAGGCGATCTAGGCCTTTCAAGAAATAATTGGTATAAAAATCAGCAACTTCTTGAGCAGTTTTACCTTCACGGCGAGCGCCTTTCTCTAGCTTGTCTTCACCTTCATCGGCATCGCTGACCAAGTGACCAACGTCTGTGATGTTCATAACCCAATCCACTTTGTAATCGCTTGCCATTAAAGTGCGTACTAAAATATCCCAGCGAATAAAAGCGTACCAGTTGCCAATGTGGGGGTAGTCGTAAACTGTTGGTCCGCAGGTATAGATTTTTAGTGGCTTATCTTTGGGCAAATCAAAGCCTTCTACCTGTCGGCTAAGTGAATTGTAGAATCTCATCCAATTAACTCCTCGGCTTTTTTGATTACTTGGGATTTAATTTCGCCGAACTCGGTTGATGGTTTGTCAATCTTAAAGCCGGCTGCGTATGGGTGGCCACCGCCGCCAAAGCTCTCGGCTAATTTATGAGCTATGGTGCAATTATCGGTGCACCTAATAGCTCCGGTAACTTTATCTTTGTAAAGTTTCAAGGCAATACCTATCTTTATGCCTTCAACCATAATCATTTCGCTTAAGATTAGAGGCGCTGGATTATAAAGTGTGCCCACAGTAAACAATTCCTCTTCGGGTATGGTTACAACTGCAATTTCGTTATTTTGGCCGTAGAACTCGGTTCTTTCAATGAGCTTGGCCTTGTACTGAAAAACTGTTTGGTGCATTTTTGACAGAGCTCGTCTGGCATCTTCTAATTTTGTTCGGTTAACGCCTAAGTCAATCAAGTCGGCGATGCGGCGGTAGGTGTTAGCGGTGGTGCCGTCGGTGGTTAAGCCTAAAGAATCCGAAAGAATACTTTGGGTAATGAATTCGCCAAATGGCACGCTCATTGGCCAGCCAGATTGTTTGGCAATCTCGTAAACTAGCTCTCCGGTCGAAACAAAATCGGGTGCGTTGCAGACTGCTGTAGCATAGGGTATATCGCATGTGACATTAATATGATGGTCTAACACAATAACTGGCTTAGAAGCTACCCAAGTTTGACCGTTAGATTTGGCTAGCTGCTCTAGCAATAACTTAGATGAAGTATCAACAATAATTGAAGCGTCGATTTTGGAAGGAATATCTTTAGAAACTCTATCCCAGCCTGGCATGAACTTTAAGTAATAAGGCATATCTACGCCGCAGTAGAGGCTAGGGTTCTTGCCCATATCGTGCAATATTTGTTCTAAGGCCAAGGCACAGCCAAGGCTATCACCATCTGGGTTATCGGCCTGGATTATTAGAATGTTATTGGCATCGTTAACAATTGATTGGATTTTATCTAGTTCGGGTATCAAAGTGAGGTTCTCCCCTCTAGGGCTCTAGTTAGTGTAATCATGTCGGCGTATTCAAGGTCGACACCAATTGGCAGGCCTCTGGCTAAGCGAGTTAACTTAATTTTCTTGCCGGTTAATTGTTGCTGTATATACATAGCGGTGGTCTCGCCTTCTACGCTAGCATTAGTAGCTAAAATCACTTCTTTAACTTTATCATCATTAATGCGTTTAACTAGCTCATTTATTTTTAGGTCTTCTGGATTCACGCTGTCTATTGGGGATATAAGGCCGCCTAGAACGTGGTAAGTGCCATTAAAGGCTCCGGTTTGTTCAATGGCTACAATATCGAATGGTTCGGCCACAACGGCAACAGTTGTCTTGTCGCGGCTAGGGTCGCTGTATAGTGGCGACACGTCTTCGGTTGAATCTATTAAAGCAAAAGTTTTGGGACATAGTTTAATTTTGTCGTGCAAGCCTAGCAACTGTTTGGCCAGATTTTCGGAGATATTTTTATCGTGCCTCAAGCACCAATAAGCAAAGCGTTCGGCCGTACGTGGTCCAACGCCTGGCAAATTATAAAACGCTTCAATTGCCTGCTCTAAGGCTTTTGGCAAAACGGACATTATTTGCAAGCCTTTTCTAGAGCCCTAAGTCGCCTAAATTACCCAGCATTGGCTGCATTTTTTCGGCGGCAACCTTTTGGCTTTGGCTAATAGCATCCTTAACCGCATCTTCAACCCAACGCTCTAATTGGCTGATGTCTTCTAGGTCGACGTATTCTGGATTGATGTGGATCTTCTTTAGCTTCTGTTCGCCGTTAATTTCAACTTTTACGGCACCATCGCCGGCAACGCACTCAATCACCATTTTTTGCAGTTCTTTTTGCAGTTTCTTAACCTTTAATAGCATCTTAGCTTGGTCGAGTTTACTCATTTATCACTCCTCTTAAAATATATAAATTTACTCTTTAGATTGTATCACGTCATATACTTTGCAGTAAGCGTTTGTGCCTGGCCAAAATTAGTTAGGCGAAAGCTTCTAATTTGAGTGAGGCATAACAGAACCGTTATGTTGAGCGAAAAGTAGGAGCTTGTAGCCAATTAGTTTTGGTCTGGCGAAACGGGGGTCTGCAAAGTATATGACGAATACGAGGCCTTTGTTTCAGCTGCATTTGGCCAAGCAATATAGTAGCTGTAAAGATGATAATAACAAGTAAAGCCAATCATGATTGAAATCAGCGCAACGCCAAGGTTGCGTATCATTGGGTTGCGGGGAAAGAAAGCAAACCAATGATTTAGCAACTCAATGATGCCACTCATAACCGCCAAGTATACAAAAGGCAACAAAACAGCCGCTAACATTAGATATTGAGAGCTGATTGGCAAAATGACTAAAAGAATGCTCAGGCTACTTAAAAATATTAAACTACTGCGCTTTGGAATGCGCTTAACAAAGTAATAAATCCCCAAAACGAACATAGTTCCGCTAAAGGCGTCTAAGAATGGCAGATTATCTAAATGAATTTCCGGCAAGCTAACACCACTAACAAATAGCATTGTTATTGTGCCGAGTAAGTTAGAAAAATATTGCCCAATACTTGGCAGGTTGGCTGGGAAGCCAAGCAGCTCGCGTATCTGGCCCGGGTAATGGGCCAAGCTAAAGAACATCATTAGCAGCAATCCTAAGTAAATTGCCGCGGCGATTAGTACATGCCTAGTATAGAACCTGGATAGTTTATGGCGGCCCTTAACAATTAAAACGGCTAGCGTGGCGGCGATTACCCAAAAGGCATATGGGCAGTAGGCTGCTAATGCCAGACTAACGGCAAAACTATAAAAGGCCAAGGAGCTGTGTTTTTTGGTTTTTAGGTACCACGTTAAGCTTAGGATGATTAAAAGTGGCGCTAAAGTCATCCAGGCTAACGGTGTGGCTTGGTGGCTAATGTTTAATAGCCAGCTACTAGTTATAAACAACAAACTGCCAACAAAGGCTAGCTTGGTTTTAGACCAAAACTTAAGCACAAAAAAGAATGCAACCGTGGCTAACAGAGTAAATATAACGCTGGTAATGCGGGCGCCTAATAGCGGGTTGCCTACCAGTTTGCCTATAAGATAGGCGGGCATTAAGTATGGCAAATTGACCGCTCTGTGCCAAGGTTCCGGGAAGCTGCTGATATTAGCTAGGGTTTCGGTTTCGTATTGTGTCTGGCCGGGCACCAGATTATTAAACTTTAAACCTAGCGTGGTAAAGGCAATCGCTCCAATGGCGATAAAACAAACCAAGCCTCGCCAATTCTCTGCAAACCACTGCCCTATCTTGTTCAAAAATAGCTTCATTTTACTAGTAAAGTATAACACTTTAAGGCGTTGCTTTAATCTTAGGTTTCGAACGGAATATCTGGCACATCGGCAGAACGTTTTTTGTCTAGGCTCTTAAACTTCTGGTGCTCTTTATCAAAGTAGAGTTCAACGTTGCCGATGGGGCCGTTACGGTGCTTCTTAATAAAGATGTCAGTAATGTTTTTTCGATTAGTTTCGGGATTATAGTAATCTTCGCGATAAATAAAGGCTACAACGTCGGCATCTTGTTCAATAGAACCAGACTCGCGTAAATCGGCTAGCTGAGGGATTTGCGGACTGCGAGCTTCTACTGAACGGCTTAACTGGCTCAAAGCTACTACTGGTACGTTTAATTCCCTAGCGATAGCCTTTAGGCCACGGCTAATTTCACTAATTTCTTGCACGCGGTTAAAATCGTTGCCAAATTTTGAACCGCCGCTCATTAACTGTAAGTAGTCTACAAGAATGGCGCCAAGCTGGCGTTGGTGTTGTTCGCGACGAGCTTTGGTACGCATATCACTAACCGTTATGGTTGGAGAATCGTCTATATATATGGGGGCTTCGCCAAGCGTGCCCATGGCCGGGGATAGTTTTTCGAAATCGGCGTCGCTAAGGTCGCCAGTTCTAATCTTCCAGGCATCAACGCCGGATTGCATGGCCAACAAGCGGTCGGCAATTTGTTCTTTGCTCATTTCGATGCTAAATATTAAGACCGGCAATTCAGACTTAGTAGCGATATTATGGGCGATGTTTAAGGCCAGTGCAGTCTTGCCCATGCTAGGTCTAGAAGCAATAACTATAAGGTCGCTACGCTGTAAACCGGCTAAGATATTATCTACATCTTTTAGGCCGGTTGGAACGCCGCGAATTTTACCTTTGTCTTTATGCAACTCGTCTAGACGCTCAAAACTTTCGGCTAATATATCTTCTAGCGAAACGATATCTTGTTTAACTTGTTGCTGGCTAACATTAAATAGTTGAGTTTCAGCTTCTTCGATTAATTCTTGTACTGGCTTAGTTTCGTCATAGCCTAGTCCAACGATATCTTGGGAAGCCTTTATCAAACGGCGCCGGATAGCCTTTTGGGCTACAATCTCGGCGTAATGCTCAACATGGGCAGCGGTTGGTACGTAGTTGGTCAATTCGGTTAAGTAGGAAGCGCCACCAACAATATCCAGCAAGCCATCTTCTTTAAGTTGGTTAGACAATGTTAAGACGTCGATTGGGCGGTGCTTTTCGTAGAGCTTTCTAATAGCTTCGAAAATGCGCTGGTGGCGTTCATCGTAAAAATCGTCGGGGCTAACCGCATCGGCAATACGTACAATAGCATCGCTATCGATTAATATGGCACCTAGCATGCTAGCTTCGGCGTCAATATTCTGCGGTGGTACAACTGCTGTGTCTTTAGCCATTAGCTTAATACCTCTACGTTCTTACCAAATATGTTTTTAATATCGTCTACAGGATTTGATGAAGTTTGGTTGGCGTCCACGGCCAATGTTTCGGGCTGGCCGGTCGGCTTATCTTTGGCCTGATCTTTTGATAGCAGTATACAGTGGATTTGCGGTTCTGCAACTCCCAGCTCTTTATAGGCATCGGTGATGATTTGCTTGTGGCGAGACTCGTTTATGCGTTTGTAATGAAACGGAAAACTAAAGTTTAGCGTGATATTACCGGGTTTTGGCTGGTCAAATTCAGGTTTGGCCATGCGAATAACACCATACAAAGTGTCGTGATCTTTTTTTATGTGTTTTAAAACTTCATCCCAGACCTCTTTTTGATTGGAATCTTTAAGGTCTGGTTTGTTATTTTTTAAGCTATCACGAGCCGGTTCAGAAAGCGTTTGTGGTGGTTCAATCTTTTGCAATTTAACGTTTTTTGGTTCTAAGTTTGGATGATGGTTTCGAGCTAATTGAGCCCCAATTAAGATTACCTCGAGCTGAATAAATGGCTGCTGGCTGGTTTCGACCAAAAGCAAAGATTTAGTTAGTTCTACGGCTTCTTCAATTGGTAGTACTGGCTTACCAATTGCAATACTTTGGCGTATATCACTTTGCAACTGGCTGGCGATTAATGTAGCCGAAGCACCTTCTTCGTTGGCCTTTTTCAGTAGCTCAATTACCTGCGCCGGATCATTCGTACTAAACGTTGCTATTATTTTGTCGATGATTTGTTTGGATGGCAGGCCAAAGCTTTGACGCACTTGGGCCGCGGTGATAGAACTGCCGCTATGACGGATTTGGTCCAGCAAACTTATGGCGTCCCTTAAGCTTCCTCCGCTGTGGTTGGCTACCAGTAGCAAGGACTCATCATCGATGGTAATTTTTTCTTTTTTAGCGATACTTTTTAAGTGTCCAACTATATCGTCGACTGGTATTGATTTAAAACTGTAACGTTGAGTGCGCGAAACAATGGTTTCTGGTAATTTATGGGCTTCGGTAGTGGCCAAAATAAACACCACATGGGCCGGCGGTTCTTCTAGAGTTTTTAATAAAGCGTTAAAAGCTTCTTTGGTAAGCATGTGGACTTCATCGATAATATAAACCTTGTATTTGGCGCTTACCGGTGCTATACGTACCTTTTCGCGTAAGTCGCGAATTTCGTCTATGCGGCGGTTGCTAGCGGCGTCGATTTCGATAATATCAATGGGCAGTTCGTCGCTAGTGTATTCCAGGCCGTTGATTTCGTAGGCTAATATTCTGGCAACTGTAGTTTTGCCTATTCCCCTCGGGCCGGTAAATAAGTAGGCGTGGCTTATTTGGTTATTCTTAAGAGCATTTGCCAAAGCCGTAGTAATCGGTTCTTGGCCGACTACCTCACTTAAACTCTTAGAACGGTATTTTCTGTATAGAGCTTGCCCCATATTCCCTCGTTTTCATCCTAAGTATAACCACAAGACAGCAAAAAAACTGTTGTAGTTACTACAGAGCTAAACTGTTCAAATGTGTATAAGCGCTACAGGGCGGCTTCTATGGCGGCCCATTCGGCGTCGGTATCGCCTTCTGGAACATTCACGCTGATTTGATCACCAGGCTTGGCTTTAAAGTAAGTGACGCTGGCTAGTAATACTCTATAAGATTTGTCCCCAACTTCTACAAAGTAATGACCTTCTCTTTGCACAAGCAAACCAACTACTTGTTTGCGTGGTATAGGGCCAATTTGCTTGTATAAAAAGGCGCCGTCATCACCAATGGTGAGTTTTAGAATATCGCCTTGGACTAATTTGGACTTGCTGGCGTAGTTAGCTGGTACCGGATAGGTTTTGCCATCGGAACCGACCATATTCTGGCCATCAAAGACACCTTCTAGTACTTTACCGGAAATTTCTTCGCGGGCACTAGCAGTAACAACTGGATCATCGCCAACCAAACTGATTAGCAACTCTTTAGCGGCCGCTAGATTAGTTTCGGCATCAGAAATAAGGGCTTTTAGTCGTTTAATTTGTTTCTCTGGTATGTCAGACACGGTGGGACCTCGCTTTTTGTTTCATCCCCATAACTTATATTTACAGCTTTACGCTAACACGTAACCTACTTGATTAGCAATAATATTATATGTTAGTTGTGGAAAAGTCAATGATTTACTTCTTAGACCAAAATAAAAAACCATCCTTGCTTTTTTTGCTCGGATGGCTTTTTATGCTGTTATATTTAAGCTAATTCGACGGTAGCGCCAGCTTCTTCTAAAGCTTTTTTGGCAGCTTCGGCGTCTTCTTTTTTAGCTTTTTCTAAGATTGTCTTAGGGGCAGCGTCAACTAGGGCTTTGGCTTCGCCTAAACCTAGTTGAGTTATTTCCTTGACAGCCTTAATAACGGCTACTTTTTGAGCACCGGCGTCTTTTAGAACGACGTCGTATTCGCTCTTAGCTTCTTCGGCAGGAGCAGCGTCGCCAGCGGCAACGGCAGCTACGGCTACAGCAGGAGCTGCAGCGCTAACGCCCCAATACTCTTCTAAGAATTTTACGAATTTGCTGATTTCTAGAGCACTCATTTTGTCTAATTCGGCTACTAGTTTTTCGAATTCTTTTGGTGCTTCAATCTTAGCTTTGGTTTCTTCGCTCATAGTATTCTCCTTTATATGACTTAATTTACTTATAAATTATTGCTTCTAGCGTCTAAGACGTATAGCAAACCTCTTAAATTACCACTCAAGACATTTACAAAACCACTTAGTGGTGCGCCTAAAGTACCAATTAGCTGAGCTCTTAGCTGATCCTTGCTTGGCAAGTTGGCTAAAGCTTTAACGTCGTCGATACCAATAAAGCGACCATCGGCCGTAATGGCACCTACAAACTGCAAGTTGGGCTCGCTTTTAGCAAAATTGCTTAAAGCTTGAGCTGGTGCTACTTCGTCATTGGCGTTAAAAGCATATAGTAGCTGGGCTTTTAGGGCGCTAGTGTCGGTAGCTTTGCAGTTTTTAGTGTTCTTTAGGGCCTTAATAACTAAACGGTTTTTGATGACTTTTACGGTTGTGCCGTTATCTTTTGCAGCTTTTCTTAAAGCTTGCATATTCTTAACGTTAACACCGCGGTAATCGGCCAAAACAGTCATTTTAGAAGCATCGAGTAAATCGGTGACTTCGCTAACAACATCGGCCTTCTTCTCTTTGGATAGAGCCATTCATTACTCCTTTAATTACTTAATTTTTCGACCAAAATTATTAAGTTGCGTCGTTGCCTAAAATTAAAAAATCTTTGGCCATTCAACCAAAGACATCGTAGGATTTATTATTCTTCCTCGGCGACATTTTCAAGCTAGGGTTACCTAGACGTCGCTGTCTTTGGCAGATTCACATATGATTTTAACAAAATATCTTAAGAATTTCAAGAGTACTATGCTGCTAGAGTGTATTGTTCAAAAACTGGCAGAGCCGTTTTGCCAAGTCGTCTAGCGGCCGGAATTCGAACGGGTGGTTTATAGCCGGTCTTTTTTATCCAAGGGTCTATATCCTTAGCGATATCAGCTGGCAGAGTTGGCATATAAACTCTTAAGATACGTCCGATTTCATCTGGTATCGGCAGTAGATATGAAATGTTTATAGTGCCGATATCGGGATGTTTCATTAATTTATGGGTAGCCTCTATAGCCACCTGTCGACAGCGGAATAGGTAGTCTAATTCTTGGCTAGATATGCCCTTAATTGCTAGCTCTTTTAAATCGAGTGGTGGATGATAAAACTGTTTAACAACGTCACAGATATGGTTAGTCACGTCAGTAGGCTGGTAACTGCAATCCAAAAAACGTTCAGCGGTAGAGAGCCTAAGGAACTTATCTTTAAAATTTATGGCGAAAAGGTGCAAAGTAGCACTATCAAAGTCACGGTTTTCAATATAGTCTGTGATTATCTGGTGCTCAGATTTTGCCTGCTCGTGTTCTAGTTGTAAGTAGATTGGCAGCCCGCTGAGGGGGTCTTCTTGATCTTGTGTGTGCCTTAGAGCCTCGATTTCACTTTGGCGCACGTAGGCATGATTGAACAGTACCACCAACCGCTCAGGTGGCAAACCCTCAATACCCGAATCCTCAGTGCCACCAAGAGCCACTTCACCAGTAGCTACTCCGTTTTTACGAATCTGTTTGTAACCTATTAAAAATTAGCTAACTCAACTTTAGAATAGTCTTGACGTTATAGCAAGCAGTTTTGTATCTTAAAACGCTACTGTTTTTTGGGTTGTTGCTTGAGTTTGTATTGGGTATAACGTTCGGCGGCTAAGCGGGTTAGTTCGGGGTCTTCATCTTTATTCACAAAAATCATCGATTCGGCCAATAGGGGGTGGATTTGCATTACCTTCTCGTGCATTTGCTTGGCTAAGCGGCGATAGTTAGGGTGGCCCTGGGGCGAGGTTCTAAGCTCAAATAGGTGGAAAGCTTCGCGGGCGTTAAATGACACCTTCCAGCGCATTAAATGCCCATGCAGGGTGGCATACTGGGCTTCTAGCTCATAGCCCGCTTTTTGCAGGGCACTGTAAAGCTCTAGGCTTAAATCAAAACAATCAATAAACTGCTCGCTTAAGCCGGCCTTTTCTACTAACTCTGGTATGTCGTAACCATACCTGGCAGTTAGGGCTTGCCATTCCATGTCGCTGACTAGGCGGTGGCGCATTAGATCTTTAAAAACGCCATATTCGCAAAAGATATCCCAATGGTAATTAATCTTTTCTAAGGCGCGACCGGGCTTGTGGCGGCGGTTTAATCTTTCGCCAATATAAGCTTTAAAGACTTCTTCTTTTTGCTTGTAAGACCAGCGGTTTACCTCTTGTTGAATAGCTGTAAGTGATAAATCGCTGTGTTCGTAAATCATATCGGCCACAATATCTAGCTCGTTGCGGGGGTTAACGTCAACTAGCTCAACGCTTTCGCTTGAGTTGGCATAAGTCTGAGTCAAGTATTTTTTAGCTAGCTTCTTAACATCTTCTCGCTTTTTGGCTAGGTACATAGAAGTTGCTCCGCCACGATCGGGCTTGTCGGCTCTTTCTAGAAAGGCGGGGATCACTTTGCGAGCTTCGGTTAATATTTGGGCTCCGGCTTCTCTAGCTTCCAACAGCTCCTCGGCGTTTAAGCGAATAATCATATTTTCTAGGGCTTGGCCGGATACAAATACGCCTACTGTTGATTTAGTGGCCATCGGCAATACTGACCTTATGGCATCGCAGGCTTGGGCCCTAGTTGCGGACATCCAGGCCCCGTCTTGCTCTTTTTTAGGTACTTTAGAATTAGTTCGTACATATTCCGTAGCCTTGTGAACCATTTCGGAATATTTATCAAAGATGGCGTTCATGGTTTTAATAAAAGTCTTTTTAGTTTTGGCGTCTAAATTGCTTGGTACAAAGTATTTATAACGGCCTTTATCGTCTTTTTGATCGTAGTAGATGTAGCGGGTGGATTGTTCCAAATAAGCTGCTAGTCGGCCCCATTCAATCTTTTTGGTCAAAAGAATACTGGCGCCTTCTACGACGATATACTGGCCAACTAATTGTTGTACCGAGTCATCACCGTAAGCAGTAACAACTCTTTTTAGTAAGTCTTGTTGGTTGGCGGTGCCATCAGAAAATTCATCGAGTAATGTAATGCGCAAGTCATCAAAGCGCCGGCTGAGGCGAGCCATAGCGGCCGCCGCTGTTATAGAACTTATATTTTCAGTTAAGGCGTAGATATTACTCTTGGTGTTGGTGACTATGTTCTCTAAGTAGGCCTGGCCCTCGTTGGTTATTTGCCAGCCATTCTTAGTCTTTTTTAGCAAGTTGGATGGTTTCTTGGTGTCTAGCACTAACTCGGCAGATGACAACGTTGTTGGCTGCTTTACGGCCGCAAAGGCTGATTTAATAGACTTACCATGTAAAAACCCCCATATTTTTTCGTGGATTGCCTCTGGTGGGTCGGTGGCTAATAATACTGGGTAATTTCTAGATCGAGCTTCTATTAAATAGCCAGCCCGGACTCTTTCTAAAAATTCTAAGGCTAGTGAATCGAACCTTTCGCCTTGTCCACGTTGTTGGCTGCGAGCGGCTAAGACTTCTGAAGGAGCATCCAAAATAATTGTTATATCGGGTTGCATGTCGCCTACGGCAAATTCAATAATGGAATTGATAGTGTCGTAATCTGGAATATCGCCGCGGCCATAATACTGGATGGCTAGGCTGCTTAAGTAATTACGGTCACAAATACAAATTACTCCGCTAGCCTTAGCCCTACGGATAACTTCTAGCGATTGCGAACGAGCGGCGTTATAAAGCAAGGCTTCGGTTTTGGTATTCATTGGGTAACGAGGGTCTTGCGTTAAGCGCCTAATGGCTTGGGCGGTTAAATCGGTTTGGGAATCTGGTTCGCGGAATAATCTTACAGCGTAACCTTCGCCAATGAGCCGCTTAGCCAAAAGATCAATCTGAGTCGTCTTGCCAGTACCCTGCGGACCTTCTAAAACAATATAAAAGCCTTTAGACTGCTCAATCATATGCGATCCCATCTATCTTGGTTGGCGGCTGGCGTTTGTCTAGATATAGTTTTGGTAACATTTGATCCGGCGACCAGGTGCGCATTATGTTTTTTAGTTTAGTTCCCTGCTGATATTTGCCGCGCATGGCTTTATCATTTGGCTCGCCATAAAAACCTTCAACTGGGCCCGTTTGGTAAAAAACGACTTGGGCAATTCGTTCTCCAACCGGCAAAAGAATAGTTTCGCGTTGGTTTAGATTATAAATGCTAAGGGTTAAGCGATTAACGTAGCCAGGGTTAACCCAGCTAGCATCAAAGCCGACGGCTATGCCATTGCGCGCCCAGCTGGAGCGGCCTTTTAGCTCGCAAGCCCCGGGTGGTAATATGCCGATGAATTCGTGGCTATGGGCCAGTATTCTTTCACCTGGCTTTAAGGCAATTACAGGGTGATCAGGGGGAATGTTGCTAAGTAGTTTGATTCCATTTAAGTTGCAGAATTGTTCATGAGACATAGCCTTAAACGGGCCCTCAAAATATCGTTCTACGCTTTCGCGGTCGAAAAGATTGTAAATAGTGCGCTCGTTTACTTGCTCTAGGCGGTAAAAATATTGGCCTAAAGTTACATCTAAACTAGCGTAGCCGACGTTATCCGGATTGTATGGCAAGCATACAACTTGGCCGTCTTTTATGGCCTGCTTGATCTGAATGTTGCTATAGATACCGGTCACTTTTTACCCTCGCTTAAAGCATCAAAAAAACGGCTATTGGTTAAAAATAACCACCCACCGCTTAAGCATATAATAGCAGAATATTATGCTTTAGCTAAAGTAAAAAATGTTGTTTAAATGTCGCTGGAGCTGACTTTGATTGATGGGCCCATACTGCTAGTTATAAAAATACTTTGGACGTATGTTCCCTTAACACTAGCTGGCCTGGCAGATTTGACACTGTTTAGTACGGCCTTTAGGTTGTCTAAAATTTTATCGGCGCCAAAACTAACCTTGCCAATGCCCAGGTGGATGATGCCGTTGCTGTCTATGCGGTATTCTACCTTGCCGGCTTTGGCTTCTTTAACGGCCTTAGCAATGTTGGGGGTAACAGTGCCACTCTTAGGGTTAGGCATCAAACCTTTAGGGCCAAGCAGCTTAGCATACTTGCCAAGTTTTGGCATTTGGGCTGGGGTAGCAATCAAGATATCAAAATCGATTTTGCCTTTTTCTAGCTGTTGTAAGAATTCGTCGGCGGCTGCAATGTCGGCACCGGCTTTTTTGGCTTCATCAATTTTATCAGCTTCGGCCATAACGGCAACGCGCAATGTTTTACCGGTACCGCTTGGCAAAACCAAGTTGGCTCTAATATTCTGGTCGGCCAATTTGGGGTCTACCGCTAAACGAACGTGTAATTCTACGGTTGCATCAAACTTAACGGGGCTAGTTTTAACAACTAAATCGCAAGCTTCTTTTAAGGTATAATCTTTGGTCTTGTCGATTAATTTGCTAGCATCTTGAAGTTTTTTGCCCTGTCGCTCTAGGTGAGTGCGGACTTTTACGGTTTTAGGCTTGGTAGCAACTTGTTCGGTCTCACTGGCTGCTTCTTTGTGAGCTTTGCGCTCTTCTTTTATGGCTTTGGCTTCAGCTTCTTTTAAAGCCTTAACGCTGTGTTTGCCGGCTTTGGCCACTTTACTAATTTTTTCTTCTACAACAACCTCAGGGGCTGCTTTAACAACCTCTTCGGCTTTTACTGGTTTAACAACTTTCTTAACTGCTGGTTTTTTAACCGCTGTTTTAGTTGCTTTGACTGTTTTTTTGGCTTCTGCCATGATTTGTATCCTTTCGTGGTGTTAACGGCTTATCGATGGCCTCCCACAAATTAATTTAACTATTATCAGCTTGTTGTCTGTCAGCGAAATCCCTAGCAAAAAAATCTCGAGCGGCTTTAAGGGTGTCTGGTGTTACCGTTAAACGATGGACTCCGTCTATGCACAGCTCTGCTTCGTTGACATGCAATAAATTAGAGCCGGATTCCGATCTTGTAGGGTCTATTTCGTATATACTACCGCTCATTCTATTGTTCTACCTCTACGCCCATACTGCGGGCAGTGCCGGCCACCATTTTTTTAGCGGCTTCAATATCATCAGTGTTCATATCAGCGGCTTTGGCTTGGGCAATTTCGGTTAAGGCGCTTTGGCTTAGCTTTTTGCTAACCTTTTCGGTATTGGGTTTGCCAGAACCTTTTTCGATACCCAGTTTTTGGCGGATTAAATCATCGGTAGGAGTACCAACAACGCGCCACGAAATAGAGCGGTCTTCGTAAATAGCGATATGTACAGTTAAATCTTGGCCCATGCGGTCTTTGGTTTGTTCGTTAAATGGATTAATGAAATCCATCATATTAACACCGTATTGGCCTAGGGTGCTACCAACTGGAGGCGCCGCGCTAGCTTGCCCGCCTTTTATCTTCATCTTTAAATTAGCTTTTATAACTTTTGCCATCTTTTAAATCTCCTTTAAACTCTCTTTACCTGTAAACTGTCTAATTCTACTGGGGTTTCTCGGCCAAACATGTTAACCAAAACTTTAATCTTGCCCTTTTGGGTGTCGATTTCGTTAATAGAGCCATCGAAGCCCTTGAATGGTCCATCGGTGATGCTAACAACTTCGCCAACCTTGTAGTCAATTTTGTGCTTAGGTTGTTCAACGCCCATACGCTTGTTGATTTTGTCCATTTCGTCTTGGCTGACGGGTGTAGGTTCAGTTCCACTGCCAACAAAACCAGTTACATTTGGGGTGTTGCGCACAATGTACCAGGCATCTTCGCTTAGCTTCATGTGCACTAGTACGTAGCCCTGAAAAATACGCTTTTCTACAACTTTACGCTTGCCGTTCTTAATTTCTATTTGCTTTTCTTTGGGTACTAACACATCAAAAATCTTATCGGCCATATCTAAACTAGCTGCCCTTTGGCGGATACTTTCGGCCACCTTCTCTTCGTAGCCACTATAAGTATGAATGGCATACCATTGCTTGCTAGAGTCATAACGTTTTTGGGTCATATAATGTTCCTTTCTTTGACGAGCCTTTTAAGAAGTTAGGATAAACTTAAATAATTTTTCGAACAGAATTCCGAAGACTTGTACAAAAATGGCGAATACAACTGCAAAAACTATAACTGCGAACGTCATTCTTAAGGCGTCTTTGCGGCTAGGCCAGTTAACTTGCCTTAGTTCCTTCCAGGCGTTTACGATAAAACCAGGTACTAGATTAAAGCGTTTGCTTAGGAATCGGCCCATGCGGCCATTTTGTGTAACTTTTACAGGATTAAATTCCTTAATAGCTGCCTGCCTTAAAACGCTTAGTGGACGGTAAATTTTATTGCGTAATTTAGATGATTTTGGTTGGCGTGGCAACATCTGTTTCGTAGCGCGTTCACGAACAGTTTCGGGTGCTTTGTGGTGCACAACTTTTGGGGTAGATTTCTTATTGAGTTTCATATGTCTAACCATTAAAAAAGCCTAAAGTAATATCTTTAGGTCAACGCAAGTCAATATAGCAGTTTTAAAGTGATAAAGCAATAACCAATAATAGATTTGTTTGTCTTTGGCGCTAAAGAGGAATCTTTAAAGCTCTAGTGCAAAGACATAACTGAGTGCTGCACGTTTTTTAGCTCCTTGCGACGGGTTTTGTAATCAGGCAGGATTAATTCCAGCTGGCCCCAAAAATCGGCAGAATGGTTTAGATATTTAGTGTGCATTAGCTCGTGGAGTATTACATAGTCGATGAGTCTATAGGGCAATAACAGCAGGGAGACATTTAGGGTAATATCGTGGTTGCTGGTACAGCTGCCCCACCTGGTGCGCATACTTTTGAATCGAGCGTCTTTATAGCTAAGTCCAAATTTGTTGGCATAGTCGTTTAAGCGTTGACGTAAGATGATCTCGGCTTCAGCTTTTAGGGCTTTAATAATTGCCTTTCTAGTGACTTCTAGTACTTCAGGGCTATGGATGTGTAAATGAGTTGGTACAAATATAATGATTTCATCAGGGTTAACTTTCGATTTTAATATGTGGTATGGCCGATATCTTAGGGTGTGGTTTTTACCAATACTGGAATCGGCTTGTGGTAAAAAACTAGGCTGAGTTTTACATTGATCGTCTATCCATGAGCGGTGACTGCTTGCAAATTGTAACCCATTAGCATACGGCAGCCAGGTAGGCTGTGTGATGTATATCTTACCCGAAACAACCTTTAAGCTAATCTTTTTGGTGTGACGTCTTTTAAATACTTTTATCTCACCGAGTCCGTCAATGTGGAACTGCTTGACGGGCATTAGAGCTACCTGACAATTACGTTGCGTCTCGAGTAATCTGCACGGCCGGCATTAACTTGAGCTCTAGAAACCAAATTAACGAGCTCTGGCTTAGCAATTTTTTGATCTAAATTTTCTTCGCTCAGTACATTCATTTCGTAAAGTCGTCTTAGTAAGGAAGTTCGTTGACTGTTGAATAGGTGCTTGCCACTTAATACTAAGGCTCTTTCTTCGTTAGGGTTCTGCATATTTTGAATAAACGATTCGAACATGGTTTTGCTTAGGTCTTCGGAATATTTATCATCAATAGTACGGCGGTCTCTGGCTTCGCATCGGGCCCAAGCCGAATCGAGGTCTAACTGTACCCAAATTAGCAAGTCTTTTACGTCTAACTTTTTGGCGAATTCTCTTAAAACTTTGCGTTCGCTAATTCTGTTGACTGAAATATCGAAAATAACACTGGTGCCGTTTTTTAGGAACTGCTCTGCCATAAATAGCATCATGTGCTTAACAATGCGTTGTTCGGCGCTATCATAGCGGGGTTTTTCGAATAATTCTTGGCGAATTTGCTCACTGTTGATGTGGGCTATCCCAAGTAGCTCGCTAAGTTGCCTAGCAACAAAAGACTTGCCACTACCTGGCAGTCCGTACATGTAGATGAATATGGGTTGGCTTAGCCTGCTCTTCTGCATATCTAGAGTATAGTTTACCAATTACAAATTATTTTTCAAAGCTTAGCAAGGGTTGACCGTATTAGTATAGATAACAAGCGTTAAAAATTACAACTCTACATAGATTTCGGATAGCTGGTCATTTCTAAAGTAATGGTTACGGATATTATCATAGGAGTCTATGCCTAAGCATCCGTGGAAGGACATAACTTGCAGGCATTCTTCCCTATCTTCTCCGAGACCTATCAAGCTGTGGACTGCTACACCAACAGCCTCGGCGGCGTTGGCTTGCCTATGGCCTAAAACTCCCAGACTGCCTAAAGCTAGGGGCTCTTTAGTCGCTGTCCCCCGCTCAACGATGTCATTTGGTGGTGACGGAGCAGCTTCTAAGTTAGGGTCTGGCCTGCCAGTCATCCAGTAGCCAAAGCGATGGCAATTATAAGGGGGGTAAAGTTGATGTCCCCACTTGTCTCGGGGGTCTTCCACTAGGTATTTTAGAAAGAAGCTGCCTAGCCTTGCGGCGAATTCTTTTGGCACTTCAAGTTTTTCTATTTGTATGCGGCTTCTATCGTAGCCAATACGGCCGGCATCACGTAAGGTTTCGGTGTCGGAGCCAACATTAAGACCAACTATTCTTTTAAACGGGGCAACATCCGGTGTTTTGAATGTACGGCGATCTTTTGATTCAACAATGCTTAGTGTGATTTCTGCTTGGGACTGGGCCATAGAGGCAACTGATTTATGCACAGATTATATCAAAGCTATTATTTAATAGTGTCTTTGTTGTACTAAAATAGGTTTATAAGCAAAGGAAAAAACAATGAGTGCTATAAAAGAAACTGGCTGTTGCCCAATTTTTGACCCAAAACTTTGGGATGGCAAAACTCTTAGATGGCAAGACAAAAAGTTTGTAAAAGATGAAGTAAAGCAAATAATGCACATGCCTATTGGTTATGGCAAAGTTATTACTGGCATGATGCAAAAAATAGATGCCGCTAACGCCAAAGCCACGGGCATGGACTTTTTAATGTTGTCTTACGACCCATCGCCATGGAAGTCCCAGCTATACGTTTCTACCACCAAAGAAGTACCCAATGCCGAAAACGTAACAATTAGCGGTAACTTTATGTGCAGAGTTTTTGATGGGCCATTCAGCCAAGTGCCAAAATTCTTAAAACAAGCTCAAGAATACGTGGTTGCTCAAGGTAAAACCGCTAAAAAGTTCTACTTTTACTACACTACCTGTCCTAAGTGCGCCAAGGCCTATGGTCATAACTACATTGTTGTTTTAGCCCAGGTGTAAGAACATGCCCGGTAAACAAACCGTAACTCAAAGAATTGCCGTAAAGGCCCTAATCATTAACAAGAATGGTAAAATATTGCTCTTGCGTGAAGCCAGTAGTTACGATGAAGGTACAAATGGTGGCAAATACCAGCTGGCAGGTGGCCGAGTCAATCTGGGGGAACCTTTTCTGGAAGCGCTTAAGCGTGAAGTTAAAGAAGAGTGTGGCTTAGAAGTAAACGTTGGTGAACCGATTTATGTTGGTGAATGGTGGCCGAATATTAAGGGTAGCCCCAACCAGATTATTGCCATATATTTTGTATGTGAAGCATTAAGCGAACAAGTCCAGCTTAGTGAAGAGCATGACGATTTTAAATGGATTGTTTCCTCTGATGCCAGCAAATTTACGATTGTCGCTCCTGAAGATAAAGTTATTGAAGCGTATATAAACTTAAAATAATTTAAAATTCTGCTTAAGTTTTAGCAATCCGCTACAATATAACGGCCGTGACTCAAAAAGAAGCTTTAGCTATATTACATGCTGGTGCATCAGTATTGCTCACCGGTGCCGCCGGTGCTGGCAAAACTTATGTTTTGAACCAGTTTATCCGCCGTGCCAAAGCTAACGGTAAAAGTATAGCCGTTACGGCTACGACGGGCCTAGCAGCCACGCATTTGCATGGTACAACCATACATTCGTGGGCTGGTATTGGCGTTCACGATACTTTACCTGCTGGCCATATTACAAAGATGGGTAAACAACGTCATGACCTAATAAATAAGGCCGATATCTTAGTAATCGACGAAATAAGCATGCTGCACGATTTTAGGCTAGATATGATTGAGCAAGTTTGCCGGCAAGTGCGCGAAAACGATAAACCCTTTGGTGGGTTGCAGGTTATCTTATCGGGCGACTTCTTTCAGCTGCCGCCAATCAATCGCTCAGATAGCAAACATGGTGGTTTTATAACCTCTTCGGCGGCCTGGCGCAACGAGCTTTTCACGGTTTGCTATTTAAGCGAGCAGCATCGCCATAAAAGCGACCAAATATATGCCGATATTCTAAATGGTATTAGGGCTGGCCGGTTAACTCGCGGGCAGCTAGATTTGCTTAATTCTAGGGGGCAAGACCTAGGCGAAGCGGACGCCAGCATAACTAAATTATTAACTACCAATGCCGACGTAGATAGCATTAACTACCACCACCTAAATAAGATAGAAAACGAGAGCAATACCTACGATATGGTTACCACTGGTAGCAAAAAATATATAGAAAATCTAAAGCGTTCTTGTCTGGCCCCAGAAGTTTTAGAGCTCAAAGTTGGCGCTAGGGTAATGTGCATTAAAAACAGTACCGAACGTAAGTATGTAAACGGTACTTTGGGTGTGGTAGAAGGTTTCGAGCCTACCACTAATAATCCCCGAATTCGCGTTACCGATGGCCGATTAATAACCATTAAGCCAGATACTTGGGAGCTGATAGACGGCGATAAACTTAGAGCCTCTTTAACGCAGCTGCCCCTGCGGTTGGCTTGGGCCATAACTGTGCACAAAAGCCAAGGCATGACCTTAGATGCCGCTCGTATAGATTTAAGTCGAGCTTTTGTTGAGGGTATGGGCTATGTGGCGCTTAGCCGAGTGCGCAGCATTGAGCATTTAGAGTTAGATGGTCTAAACAGTATGGCATTAAGAGTTAGCCCTGAAGCTATGCAAATAGATGCTAATTTAAGGGAGCGCAGCCAAACTGCCCTAGAAGAGTTTGCCGCTATTATTAAAGATTACCTAGAGCACGCCGACGATCCTATTAAAGATATAGATGTAAAACCCAAGGCCAAAAGTGGCTGGAATGAAAAGTTAGCTAAAATGCGACTAACCTACCCCAATGCTTTTAAGCCCTGGACCGAAGCCGATGACAAAAGACTGGTTATACAATTTAGTGATGGCAAAGGTATAAAACAGCTAAGCAAGCTGCTTGGCCGCCAAGAGGGCTCCATAATCGCCCGCCTCAAAAAACACTTCGGCGAAGACATCTTTGACTAGCCTACATTAGCTGTCTCTAGTAAATACGCTTCGAACTTTATGGTTTATTTCTGGTGTTTATAAAGTTGCGGGCGTTTTTTAGGCCGCCGAAGGCTGAATACATGTCGTTTATTTTTTCTTTTTCGATCTGTTTGGAGTTTAAGCCATCGTATTTAGCTTCTTTTTTAAGTTTTCGGTAGCTATCTAGTCGGGCTTCGGTTAGCAAGCCCTCTTTTATGGCGTTTTTTACAGCGCAACCTGGCTCGCTTTCGTGCAGGCAATCTTTAAATTTACAGAGTGCTGAATATTCATCTATATCGGCAAACGTTTTAGATAAATTCACGCTTTCTAAGCCAAGCTCGCGCATTCCGGGGGTGTCAATAACTGCCCCGCCGGTAGGTATAACAATCAGTTCACGCCTGGTGGTAGCATGGCGGCCCTTATCGTCTTTTCTGATCTCTTTAGTCTCAATTACATCTTTGCCGAGTAAGCGGTTAATTAAGGTAGATTTACCAACGCCAGACGAACCTATAAAGGCCACAGTTTGGCCGGTTTTGATGTATTTTTGGATGGCTTCATAGCCACCATCCGACATGCTGGAAGTAACCAAAATATCAGCGCCAATAGCTACTGTTTCTATTTCATCAAATCTAGCCGCCAGGTCTTGGCACAAGTCTGATTTGGTGAGCACTATTACAGGTGCTGCTCCACTTTCCCATGCGATTGATAAATACCGTTCTAGCCTACGCAAATTAAAGTCGTTATTTAAAGACATACATATAAAAACTGTGTCTATATTGGCGGCGACAACTTGGGACTCGTTAGAGGTACCGGCCGCCTTTCTTACAAACGAGCTATATCTAGGCAAAATGTGGTGGATAATAGCGTTGCCGTGCAAGCCTTCTTTTCTGTCTATCATTACAAAATCGCCTACTGCTGGGTAATCTGAAAGAGTGTTAGAGGAATAGCGAAGCTTGCCAGATATCTCGGCGTTAATAACCGAATTTTCGGTTGCTACTTTATATAAATCTTTTGACTGCGAAACAACCCTGCCCAAATACAAGCCGCTATATTTTTTGGCTTCGTTTATTAGGCTATCGGTAAAACCTAGGCTATTTAGCTCGTCTTTCATGGATTAATAATAACAAAATTTAAAAAACGCCTCGGCGAAGACATGTTTGATTAGATCTATAGTGGTGCCTGGATGGAAAAGAACCAATACTTACTTGTAACAAAATTCAGTAATGCCGTCTGCCAAAATTTCGTCAGAACTCAGTACTCGTTTACCAAGGACTTCATAATCTAAAACTAGTGGTAGTTCTGTACAGCCTAGAATAATAGCGTCAGCTCCCTGCTGGAACATTGAAGTAATAACATCAACGTATTCTTGCTTATTGGGTATCTTGTCACTGCCGGCAATTACACTCCGTATAACCGCATCGCATACATCAACCTGTTTTTCGTTCGGCTTAAGTAGCTCTATGCCCTGTTTGCTAAAAGCATCATCGTATAGGCCTGAACTTAAAAGCACTGGAGTACCCAATAAGGCGGTCTTTGTGTAGCCTAGTTCTTTGCATTTGTTGGTGACGAGTTCAACCATTGATATAAATGGAATGCTAACTTGCGATTGGAGCTCGTTAAGCAATATATGAACTGTGTTACTACCAATACAGAGTGCCTGGCAGCCAGCGCGTTCAAGGTTTTGGGCGGCTTCTATGAGCATCCTTTTTGCTTCTGCAAGATTATTTTTATCGGATATAAAATCAGGGATAGGCACAGAAGCTATCAGTAAGTCGGGATAATCATCATTGTTTTTAGCATTGTGATTTTTTTGAGCTGACAGCATTACCTTCTGGTATATAAATGCCGTCGCTTGCGGCCCGACACCTCCAATAATTCCAATTCTTTTCATAAGTTAATAATAACAGATTATTAAAGGGAGTAATTGTCCCTCGCGTTTGGTCGCCGGGACGGCTCTATAGCAGTATGTCTCAGATAACGTTTTGACAAAGATATAATTAGCTCTTTAAATCAACAATATCTAGATAATTCGCTAATTTACGACAAATCGCTTTCTCGGTTTTTGTAATTACCTTTTCGCGTAATTCTAATAACTTCTTGCTACCTTCTGGTGGCTTGCCGAATATTAATGTTGCCATAATAATTGCCATACTACCAATAACCCATATGATTGGTTCCAAATTATTCCAACCAAAAGCATGGACGATAAAGAAGAGCCCAACAGTTAAAATTGAGACGATTATTATTGCTAGCACGCTAACTAATATCACTGCAAAAGATCTGGATTTTTGTCTTGCCTGATTGACTACTTTTTGGTAATTGCTACTTCCTTTTGCTAACTTGCTGGTGTCTTCCGCGAGTTTACTTACATAAGACTGAGAAACCAATCTATCAATGCCTTTTTCTTTTTCCGTTGCTAATATTTGTCTAGTCTCCTCGGCAGCTAGTATATACCCTATCTGGCTGTCGGAAAGCTTCTCTTCTTTCCGGGCCTTTTTTAACTCTCTTATAAATTTTTCCCAAAGATTATGATTAATCATTTTCTCTCGGGCATAAGCCATGATACCCTGGCGGATAACCGAGGTAGCAATCTCTTCATTGCCGATATCTCTTACCCATAAGTAAGATATTATTTCAACAGGCCTCCAAACCAATTGCACTCCACCGTGTTTCTTTAGGTCTTCCAATGACAATTCTTTTAAGCTTGTATCGTTACTTATTAGGACTGCTTTATTTTTCTCTAATAACCCAGAACTGATTTTGCCCCGGCACATCCTTAATGTACTAATTACTATAGCGTCATGGATAACGGCATTTTCTCTTTTGTCATTACCAAGCAACTCAGCCCAAGTGGAAATGTTGTTCAGCAACTTTGTGTTACTCTCAGCCTCTTTTATAAGTTCATTAGTAGTGTATTTAACCAATACGCCAGATTTTTCTAGTTCTTCCTGTACTTCTTCAATAAGTAAGGCAACCTTGTGCGAATCAAAGCCTCGAGATTTAATCTGCTGATACAGGGAATCAACGGCATATTGATCATAGTATTCACCTTTTTGTGTCTCGTACGCTCGCAACACTCTTTTTACTTCTTCTATGGTAACGTCCAATACTACCGGCTTTATTTGTTTGTTCCTGCCCAAAACAGACAGTAACTCCAACGCCCTCTCTCTAGCGTCTTTGCCATGTAGCCCTAAAATATTAAATATAATGTTAGTATCAAAAATAACCTCAAGTTCGCCAAACGATGCATCCCTAGAATAATCGGTTCTGGTCTTCATTAAATTCAAGTAGAGTCTGCCAAAAAATATTCTTTGCAGAATTTCAAATTTATCAGGGCTGCTTTTTTCAATCTTAATAATAAATTCTGCTACCGGTGAATTGTTACTGGGCCTGCCACCATTACCTGATATTACGGATGAAGTGAGACCCAGGTTCTCGTCGATAAATGACAACAACAATTTTTCTGCTTTATCGACGTTGACATTTTCTCTTTCTAGGTGTTTTTTAAAATCGTTGATCAAACTGCCAAATTCTCGTTGTACGCCCTTAACAGATTCTTCGTAAACATTTTTTTCTATTGATCCTTCGCTGGTTAGCGAAACCTTTGAGGATGGCTCTTTTAAAGATACATACTCAACAAACCCCTTTTTTCTTAGTCGTTTTAGTACAGTCGTAAGCATGTCTATTGGCATATCGACTGAATATACAGCAGTATAGCTTTTTGCTAAGTCTTGGATTGTAAAACCATCTTCAAAAACAAGCAATACTGCAGAACAGACCGCATCCAACATATCATTACCGGCATCGTAAAGCGTCCTTATTGCTGCTATGCTGGCAAACTGCAGTTCTTCTTCTTTCATGCCAGATATTATCCCATTATTTAGTGAAAGAATATATAGTTTTGAGGTGCTACTTTGTTAATATATGGTTATGAATAGCACTGATTTAGAAAAACGAGTTGAGGACATTGAAAAGCGGAATCAAAAAGTAACGGCTGATAAAGCTTGGGAAGTTAGCAAAACCCGCCGAGCAATTATATTTGTTGCCACCTACCTAATAATTGCCTTATATTCGGTTTGGATTAATGCCAACCAGCCATGGCTAACCGCCCTAGTGCCACCTGTTGCCTTCTTACTCTCTACCCTAGCCCTCCAAAAAATCAAAACCCTCTGGATAAACAAACATCTTAGATAAGCAATAATTTTGGTGATATAATCTTATCTGTTATAAGCTTTATTAGTTATAACGAGATCTAGGGGAGTAGCTCAGTTGGTAGAGCACCGGTCTCCAAAACCGGTTGTCGCAGGTTCGACCCCTGTCTCCCCTGCCAATTCAAGGACCCGGCGAAAGTCGGGTTTTTGAATTGGCCGAGACAAGGGGTTGGTTCTGCGAGCGACAGCTTGCTGGCGCATATCGCAGGTTCGAAGACAAAACGCACGCGCAAAAACTTGTTTTGAGCATGCGTTGCAGGCGCAACGAAGTTACCTTCTGCACCCCATCAATTTTTATGGATATTTATGAGCTGTATCTTGTGGAACGTTGACAAAAGGCTCTAATAATGCTACAATAACATAGCATGTTCGGGAGGTTTTACGCCCGACAAGCATTATTGACAAACTAGAGAGAAAGGCCTGTGATGGCTGATAAGAAACAGAAGCGCAATGTACGCAAGGTGCTGAAGATGGCACGGACAACCTTCTTGTGGCTCATCCTGTTGGGGAGCTTGGTTGCCCTCATCTACTCCTTCGTCGTCCACGTCATCGTGACCGATGCAGAGAAGAAGGCAGCTGCACAGAGCTATACGCAAGAAGTTGCCGCGCTGTTGCAGCAGTACAAAGCCGACATGCCTGCTCTGCAGTCTGCATGGGAGGCCGATCAATTGGACCCGGCAGGCTACATGCAGAAGTTGACGGACATCCGCGATGCTCTGAGCAACGGGGAGTACAATCTATGGTTGGACCAAGGAATCCAGGCTATCGTTTCGGCCAACCAGGAAGTGAAGTACGGGTTTGTCCGCTTGGCGATGCCATGGGGCGAAAATAGGCCCGAGAAGGATGGCAACGGTGTCTATACGTTCGATAAGGACTCCAGCCTCAACTTCATCTACCTAGGTCCTAACGGGGCTGGCACAGCTGGCGTACCGCCAGAGGTTGGTGCTCAAGAGCTAGTCAAGTTGACGGCCTTCTTGGGAGCCAACGGGATTACCGTGCTGAATATCGGCATGGTCGCCGAAGGCGACAAGAAAGCGTTCGGCAAGGATGTTCCTGCGATCGCAGAGTTCACCTACGAACTCAACAGCAGCTTCGCGACACAGCAGCAATAACTACCGCAAGGCGTTGCCGGGCGCAAGAATGCCCGGCAACGTAGCCCAGTCGCGCTACAATCTCTCTAGTTTTGTCACTTACTTAGATGAATGTGTGTTCATTCTGACGAGGCCAAAAGGCCGAAAAGTAAGTGTTAATACCCACCGGCGGTCATGCCAAAGTATTCGTCCATAGTTAGGCCGGATTTTACTATTCCTTGGGCTGCCGAAATGCCAACGAATCTTAAATGCCAAGGCTCGTATTGATAGCCAGTTATGGCGTCTTTGCCCTCTGGGTATCTAACAATAAAACCATAATTAGCGGCATTAGCAGCAATCCATTGCCCTGCTCTGGTGGTACCAAAGCAAGTCATAATTATGCAACCTGAGTTTCTATCGCCAACATCGGCGGTTAGGCCGGTTTGATGCTCGCTAAAACCGGGGCGAGCGCTATAAGTATCGGCCTGGGCTTGGCCATCACTAGCTACGTAGCCGTTGTATAAAGCCTCTTGAGTGCTGTAAGAGCGATAATCACTGGCTAAAAAGAAGTTAAAGCCATTATTGGCGCCGTCATTCATTAGCGATTGCATAGCCTCTGCGGCTGCTAAGCGCAAATAGCCGCCGTCTATAGGTGTTAGGCCGGCTGGTACGTAATCGCTGGGCAGCTTGTGTTTTTTATTAACTACTACCGTAATAGACGAAGCTTGGTCGGCGGTTAGTTCTATCGGCCAGGTTTGAGTTATAAAAGTACCAGTTGGCGATATGCTATTAGAGGTAGATGTTTCGCGAATAGCTGGGGTTGGGTAGCTAAGAACATATTCGGTGAATACAAGGTCGCCCCGCCACAAGTCCCTTTCCAAATATGCAAAGACTCCTGCTCCCAATACTAATATCAAACCAAAAACTGGTAAGAAATATTTAGGGAGCCTCCGCAGCAACATGTTTTGCTTCCGAGTGTACATACATTAACAGATTAACTCATTAGCGAAATATTGGCCAACATAATGTTGCCATAAAGGTTGTGCTTTAGATTGGTGACACCTATAATAAAAACACAAGTAACTTAGGGTGGAATAAACAGACAAGCAACCAATGAAGGTATTAATGCTAGGGTGGGAACTCCCACCATATAACAGCGGCGGACTGGGCGTTGCATGCTTCCAGATGTGTAAGGAGTTGTCTAAAAAAGGTGTTGATGTAGAATTTGTGGTGCCCTATTCTGACGAACATAAAAATATAAACTTTATGACTGTTACGCCGGCTTTGTCGGGTAGTATTCAGGCCAGTACGCTGTGGGGTGCATACGACAGCTTGTATTACGAAGGCTCGCTTCAGCCGAATAATGGCACAGATCTATTCCACCAAATAGAAAGCTACGCCGATGGGGTTGCCGATATTGTTCAAGATAGTAGTTTTGATGTTATCCATGCTCACGATTGGCTAACCTTTAGGGCGGCTATTAGGGCAAAAGAAATGAGTGGCCGGCCGTTGATAGTACACGTGCATGCCACAGAGTTTGACAGAGCCGGTGGTAAATATGGCAACTCTTTAATACACGAAATTGAACACACAGGGCTCATGTTAGCCGATCGTATAATCACCATTAGCAAGTTTACCAAAGACTTAATCGTTAAAGAATATGAGATACCCGCTGAAAAAGTTGAGGTAGTTAGAAACAGCATAGACGCCGAAAGCTACGAGCGACTCGAAAAAACGAATACCTATCAGTATTTGGAAAAAATGAAACAAAATGGCTACCGGGTAGTAGTTTATATTGGCCGCTTAACTGTGCAAAAAGGCTTAACTAATCTGTTAATAGCCGCTAAAGAAGTAATCAAAAGAGCGCCAAAAACTATCTTTTTGATAGTTGGCAACGGTGAGCAATTTAGAGAACTTATTACTATGGCGGCCGATTTGGGCATATCCAAAAACGTTATATTTACTGATTTTTTAAGGGGTAAAAAATGGCGCGATTCGTTTGCTATAGGAGATTTGTTTGTGATGCCAAGTGTTTCGGAACCGTTTGGCCTAACACCACTAGAGGCAATCGGTTATGGAACGCCAGTTTTAATTAGTAAGCAATCAGGGGTTTCTGAAGTAATTAGGAATGCTTTAAAAGTAGATTTTTGGGATATCGACGGGATGGCTAATAAGATTACGGCGGTCGTGCAAAATGATGGCTTAAGGGATGAACTTATTCTGCAGGGCTATAAAGAATATATAAAGCTGTCTTGGAGCGATGCGGCTAATAAAATGATTAAATCTTATAACAAGTATGCCTTGAGCGGGGGCAAGACATGAAAAAGGCTATTTGTTTGTATCTTCACGTTCACCAGCCGTTTCGAGTAAAGCAGTATTCGATTTTTGATGTTAGCAAAGACCATGAGTATTTTAACGATTTTGATCCAGAAGGCCGAACTAACAACCAAAGAATAATTAATAAGGTTGCCAAAAAAACTTATTTACCCACCAATAAGATGCTAATGGACCTAATTAGCAAGTACCCAAATTTTAATTTAAATCT
Organism: uncultured Candidatus Saccharibacteria bacterium; assembly: GCA_963716565.1. Classification (GTDB taxonomy): domain Bacteria; phylum Patescibacteriota; class Saccharimonadia; order Saccharimonadales; family CAIOMD01. Next base: position 254,207 of record OY970318.1, on the reverse strand, counting down.
TTCAATTTCGGGTATGGCCTTAGAGCAGTTTGAGCTATGGGCCCCGCAGGTTCTGGATAGTTTTAAGGAATTAATAGATACCAAAAGGGTCGAAATTGTTACCGAAACCTATCACCATTCCCTAGCCTTCTTTTATTCGTTGCCAGAATTCGAGAAGCAGGTGGCCTTACATCGCCAAAAAATCGGTGAGCTATTTGGGCAATCACCGAAAGTTATAAGAAATACCGAACTTAGCTATAACAATGACCTAGCTAAGTGGGCGGATTCGGCTGGCTATAAGGGCATTATGGCCGAAGGCTGGGACCCGATTCTAAATTGGCGCAGCCCCAACTTCGTTTATAGGCCGGTGGGTACTCAGAATATTAAGTTGATGTTAAAAAACTATCGGCTTAGCGACGACATTGCCTTTAGGTTTGGCGATCGCAATTGGAAGGAATGGCCATTAACTGCCGATAAGTTTGTAAGTTGGGTAGAAGCTGGCGGCGATAGCGACCAAGTGTGTAACTTATTTATGGATTACGAAACTTTTGGCGAACACCAATGGGCCGAATCGGGCATATTTGATTTCTTTAGAGCCTTTGTGAACCAATGGCTACAAGATAACGATAACAATTGTTTTATGAACATTTCTGAGGCTATAGATACCTTTGAGCCCAAAGATGTTATTGACGTACCCAACACCTTAACTTGGGCCGATACTGAACGTGATTTATCGGCTTGGGTTGGCAATAGCATGCAACAACAAGCCATAAAGGCTATTTATAGCCTGCAAGAGCCAGTTATGCAAAGTAATGATCAACAACTGATAGATGACTGGCGAAAAATGCAAACCAGCGACCATTTTTACTATATGTGCACTAAATGGTTTAACGATGGTGACATTCACGCCTACTTTAACCCGTATGCAACGCCGTACGAGGCCTTTATTAGTTATATGAACGCTTGGCACGATTTAAAATATCGTTTAATTACAAAAGGCTTTGATTTATGAGCCGCCCGGTAATGCTAAGCAACGGCGAAATAATGGTTGGCCTAGATGAAAAAGGCTTGGTAAATGACTTCTATTACCCCTACGTTGGGCTAGATAACCTAACTAATGCTCGAAGCCAACATCACCGAATTGGCGTTTGGGTAGATGGCCAATTTTCTTGGGTAGACGACAACACTTGGGAGATTGGCGTTGATTTCGATAGTGATGCGCTGGTGAGCATTATAAAAATGTCATCCAAAAAACTTGGCGTAAGCCTAGAAATAAATGACTTTTTAGACGTTAAATATAATGTTTTTGTTAGGCGTATTTCTATTACAAACAAGAATAGCAGGATTAGTGACATTCGGTTATTCATGCACCAGATATTCCAAATCTCTCGTGCTGGCAGAGCTGATACGGCCTTATATGTACCAGACGCTAACTATATTCTGGACTACAAAGGTGCCTGTGCCCTGCTGATTTATGGAATGACAAGCGACTACCAATTATTTGATCAATACGCTGTAGGTAGCTATCACGTGGAGGGTAAGCAAGGTACGTTCATGGATGCCGAAGACGGAGAATTGTCTGGCAACGCCATAGAGCACGGCGGCGTTGACTCGGTTATCCGGTTCAAGATGAACTTGCACCCGAACGAAATCAAAAAAGTAGACTATTGGGTAATTGCTGCCCCTTCTCAGTACGACTGTGAAGCAATCCATGATATTTACTTACGCGATGGCATAGATGCTCGCGAGGAAGCTACTCGGCTATCGTGGCACGGCTGGCTAAATCAAAGTTCCGAAGTGTTAAAACTTGTTAGCGAAGATTACAAAGATATCACTAAGAAATCATTAATGGTAATAAAGGCTCACATAGATAAGCGTGGCAGCATCTTAGCTAGTGGAGACAGTAGCATTTTTAATTACGGACGTGATTATTATTGTTATTGTTGGCCTAGGGATGGCGCCTACACTTTATGGCCGTTAATTAGGCTTGGTTACCAAGAAGAAGCTAAAAACTTTTTTGAATTTTGTCGTGACACGATGGACAAGAACGGTTACATGATGCACAAATATCAACCCGACAAAGCCATTGGCAGCACCTGGCATCCGCTAGTTAACGATAAGCGTCGCGAGCTGGCTATACAAGAAGAACGAAACAGCAGTAGTTATAGTTATGCTTAGCGAGTATTACAACAAATTCAAAGACAAAGAATTTATAGAAAAGCTGTATTGCCCAATGATAAAACCCATGGCCGACTTTATGGCGCGATTTATAGACGAAACCACTGGCCTGCCTCATGCCAGTTATGACTTGTGGGAAGAAAAGTTTTTAACTACTACATATACGACCTCAATTGTGATTTATGCCTTAAATAAGGCCGCCGAAATGGCAATTGCGCTAGGCGATAAAGACGAAGACGTTGATAGGTGGCGAAGCGCCGCTGACACAATAGAGGGTTCATTCGATAAGTTATTCAACGAAGAATCTGGCACATATATAAAAGGCATACACCGACAAGCCGACGGAAAAGTAGAGTACGACAACACGCTTGATATATCTAGCCTGTACGGCCCGTTCATTTATGGCAAAGAACCCCTGAATAACAAACGGCTGCTGGCGACCATTAAGGCTGTAGAAGAAAAGCTAATTAATAAGTTGCCGGCTGGGGGCGTTGTTAGGCATGAAAACGATTGGTATATGAACAACACCAATCAACAGCAGCCTAATCCGTGGTATGTGTGCACTATGTGGATGGCACAGTATTATATTCAAGCTGGGGATATCCAAAAAGCTAATGATCTTACCATGTGGTGCCTAAGGCATGCTTTGCCAAGTGGTGTATTCAGCGAACAGATTGACCCGAGTACTGGTTATGCTGTTGGTGTAGCGCCATTAGTATGGAGCCACGTTGAGTTTATAAACACGATTTTGGATTTAGCCGACGCGACGAATAACTAAAAATAAAAAACGCCCTCTAAAGGGCGTAATTCTAATTAGTAAAGATAAATTAAGACTTTTTAGCTTTTACGACGTTGCGGCCAAGGTTTTTAGTAGTTTCGGTATGCTTGGCAATGGTTCGGCTTGTTGGGCAATATTTTTTAAGGATTAACTTGTCTGGTGTATTCTGGGTATTTTTGGTCGTGTAATAATGCCTCTGTCCGCAGCTTTCGCAGACGAGTCCAATAGTTTTTCGCTTTAGTGATTTCTTAGCCATAAAAAATAACCTTTCAGGTTTGCTACATTCTATCTTATTTTAAGATAATATTCAATGCTTAAAATGGAGCCGACACCGAGACTTGAACTCGGGACCCCCTCCTTACCATGGAGGTGCTCTACCACTGAGCTATGTCGGCGCATCTACAATTTTAACAGAGGATGCAGTTATGGCCAATGAAAAAAGGTGTAGGAATAGTACTGGATCTCGAACCAAATAAATAAACCCACATAAAGTGGGCTCATTTATTTGGTGCAGGGTGTAGAAGTAGCGTCGGGGCTAAAGCGCCCGACTATTTTCGCTAATCGCTACACGAACCTACGAAGGCTTGCTTCGCAAACTGCTTCGTAGTACAAAACCATATAACCAAACCAAGCAAAAACCCCGCATTAAGCGGGGTCTATGCTTGGTGCAGGGTGTAGGATTCGAACCTACGAAGGCGAAAGCCAACAGATTTACAGTCTGCCGTGTTTGACCGCTTCACTAACCCTGCATACGGTGCGTAACCGTATTTTACTACAGATACGTACCCATTAACACCTCCCTGGACTCTCCCTCACGGATAGTCTTTTAGGCATTCTCGCAATAGTTATGCCTAAATGGAGCCGACAGAGGGATTCGAACCCACGACCCGCTGTTTACAAAACAGCCGCTCTGGCCAGCTGAGCTATGTCGGCACGTCAGAAATTGCTGTCGGCTGCCGTAAACAATTGAAGATATGTTTACTTTCGCCTTTCGCATTTCTTCCTCTTAAGTTTAACAAACATCTGCTAATCGCAGGTTGGTTTATTAAACTTGGTTTAAACACCAGGGGTTATACTAGCAAAAAATAGACAAAGATTCCACCTCAGAAAGCTAAACTACTACGCGGGGGGCGCGGGTGACGCGTTGTGGCCTAGCAAGAGGGCGGGTGCTTAGGCGAGATATGCGGCGACGCAATAAGTCAGCCTCGGGTTTCATATTATGGATTTCGTAGGCTTTTAGCAGTAGCGAATAAGTTTCGCGGTTAGGCTCTAACTGGGAGGCCTTAATCAGTTCAGCAATCATTCTCTTATCATTACCAAGCTTCTCTTGAACTTTGGCTAAGGCAATATGCCTGGCGGCCATGTTATCTTCTAAATCAATCGCCTGCTCAAAGGCGGTACTAGCTTTATTGTAATCGCCGGTCTCGTAATAAATCAGGCCTAAGTTATGCAGGCTAGAGGCACTCTTTTCTATACTAGAGGCAATCTCAAAGCAATCGATGGCATCTTTAAATTCTTTTTGCTTGGCATAAAGGATGCCTAGGCGGTTATAGGCAGCGGCGTTTTTTTCGTCTATCTTTAAAATTGTTAGCAGGGCCTTCTCGGCTCTTAACAGTTTATTTTCGCGCATTCCCTGAAAAGCTATTTGCCACAAACGGCCCAGTTTATCGCCCAAAACTTCAGAAATTTCAGGAGTGTTTTCACTCTTGTAGGTGGCTCTTAAAAGCAAAGCACCAACCGCAACTACGATAATAGTTTCTATCATTAGGTGATTTTAATTATATCACTAAGAAAGTTTTAGAAAGCACTAATTTGGTATTAATATTTGATCTAATCAGCTGAGTGGCCTCAATAACAACATTTAATCGTCTGTGCCATTGCTTTACCTGTTTAATATCATTCTTGGCCGCCGAATATTCTAGGGCACTCTTGCTAATTAATCCAAGGGCTTCGAGTATTAAAAGAACTTGTTTGGGGTCTTTATGTAGAGTCTCGATCTTAAGCAATCTATCGAAGTGGTTACTGCTAAGTATTGATTTGGCGGAATCGATAGCCTGGATTAACGGGTGCTCGGTGTCTTGGTTCAAAATAGCCTGTATTAAGCCGACTCTGTTGCCGCTAATGGCAATAGCTTTATCTAATTTAGGCCCATCGAACGAACCGAAGTACTCTTTTATTTGCTTAGTTGTGGGGTTTACAAAGTTCCATATAACAGATCTAGACAGAATAGTTTCTAGCAAGCCGTTCAAGTCGTTGGCACCCATTAAAAAGTGAGTATTTTTGGGGTGTTTTCTAAGAGTTTTAAAATGCTGTTTTGGGCTTCTTGGGTAAGTTTTTCGGCCTGGTTTATTAAAACTACGCGTTGGTCGTTAGACTTTAAACGTAAAGACAGCTTAAGTTCCCTGATGGCATCTATGCCAATAGAATCTTTATCGGCTTCGGGGAGTATTTCGAATAGTCGGCCGAGTGATTTTTCGCCCATTATATCTTGAGCTAGCTGTTTTAAGACTGTTTCTTTGCCACTGCCGGCTGGGGCAACTAGTACCAAACACTGGGGCGCATCATCTTTAAAAGACTGGTAGTGCTTAGCAGCGATAGGGTTAAACAGCAAATTCATGATAATAGCTTATCAAAACTAGTTGGCATTGGGCTTTCAAAAACTTTTCTGTGCCCGCCTGGCAGAGTAATTTCTAATGTGTTAGCGTGTAAATAAAGCCGTTCGGCCGGTTGGCCACCGTATAATTCGTCGCCCACTATGGGATGATTTAAATACTTTAAATGAACTCTTAGCTGGTGAGTGCGACCGGTGGCTGGCGTTAGTTTAACCAGTGAGTATTTATTGGTGGTATTGATAACTTCATACTGGGTTTGGGATGGCTTGCCTTTTGCGCTAGGTTCAAAAGTTTGTGGTTTTTTGGGGTTACGATCGATTGGTACGTCAATTAAGGCCGACTTTGGCTCTAATGTGCCTTCAATTATCGCCAAATAACTCTTTTTGGTTTTGCGCTGGGCAAACTGTTTCTGTAGCAAGCTCATTGTTTTAGGGTTTTTGGCGCAAATCATTACGCCACTGGTAGCGCGGTCTAATCTATGCACTATCCCTGGCCGTTCTGGCGACCAGCCAGGCAGGCCAGCCCCTTTGTTGTTAAGGTCACTGGTAACTTTACTGCGGACGAAGCTGGCAACTGAGGCTTCGTCCCAATATCTGCCCCTAGCGTGGCTAATAACGCCAACTGGCTTATCAATTACAATTACGTTTTCATCTTCGTATAAAATAGGCAGCTCTATAGCTTCAGCTGGTTTTTGCAGGGCGCTAATATCGGCCACGATTTTATCGTTGGGCTGGATTTTGTCACCAGGCCTCAGGGGGCGTTTAGTTTTAGTAATAACTCCTAGATCGAATAACTTAACTAAAGCTGAGCGAGAATAATCAGGATATGCCAAAGTCAAAAGCGTATCTGCTCGTACTGGTTTCTTGCTATCGTTAACGATGTTTTTAGTTGGCATTTTGGGCAGGTCTTAAGCCAATAGCCTGCTGAACTTTGGATAGCTGTACGCCGGCTATTTTATTCATTTCAGCTTCAGAAGCTGTTAATTTAGCTAGGATGGCTTCTTCGCTAACTGTATTAAGGCTGGATTGCAGTTTTGTTAATAAATTACCAACTTCTTTAGCTACAGCGCTTTTTAGATCGCCGTAACTGGTTTTGCCCTGCCACTCAACCTTCATTTCGTCTTCGGATTTGCAAGTCAATAAGGCTAGTATTTGTAACAGATTTGATATGCCAGGTTGTTTTTTACAATCGAATAGAATTTTACCGACTGAGTCGGTAGTAGCGCTCATAACCTTTTTGGCGGCTTCTTCGGGGGTGTCGCTTAGTTGGATGGTACCAGCTGGGTCATCAACACTCTTACTCATTTTATTTTCTGGGCTACGCAAGCTCATAATGCGTGTACCTTGGCTTTTGCCAACAAATTCGTGCTGTTTGGCAACTGGTTCTGGTACAACGAAGATATTGCCAAATTTATTATTGATTCTTTGAGCAATATCACGGGCAAATTCTAGGTGCTGGGTTTGGTCGTCGCCAACCGGCACCCACTTAGCGCCGTAGGCTAAAATGTCGGCAGCCATTAAAACTGGGTAGTCTAACAGGCCAGCGGTGACGTTATCACCGTTTTGGGTACTCTTTTCTTTGAATTGAATCATCCGGCTAAGCTCGCCAAAATAAGTGAAGTTATTAAGAATGATTGCCAACTCGCTCACGGCGGGCACAAAGCTTTGGCGATATATAAAGACGTCTGGGTTATTTAGGGGCATTCCAGCGGCTGCAAACAGCCTTAGGTTGTGCATTGTTTGAGCATATAGCTTGCTATGGTCGATTGGCGTTGTAAAGCTATGTAAATCCGGCGCAAACAGATTAACTTGGTATTTACCAGCCAAATTGTTGGCTCGTTCTACCATTGGCAGAATAGCGCCCAGGTAGTTACCTAAATGATATTCGGCATTAGTTCTAAGACCCGTTAAAACAATCTCTTTATTCATAGCCTCAATTATACCCTAGCTTAAACAAATCCTTGAAAGAACCAAAAAACCCGCTACTGTAAGCGGGTTTTGATGCAAAAAATGAACAATGGTTAACGTTTGGTGAACTGGCGTTGTTTGCGAGCGCCTTTTAGGCCAAACTTCTTGCGTTCTTTTTCGCGTGGGTCGCGGCCCAGTAAATCAGCCTTTTTAAGGGTGGCTTTGAATTCTTCGTTAATAATTACCAAAGCTTTGGCAATGCCTAGGCTTATGGCGTCGGCTTGGCCGCCATGGCCCCCACCGGCAACCACAACAGACACGTCGTACTGGCCAACTTTATCTAACAGAACGAAAGGCTTCATAATACGATTTAGAAGATCTTGGCTGTTGCCAAAATAACTGGTGTAGTCTTTGGCGTTAATCACAATTGCGCCCTTGCCTTTATATAGTCTTACTCTGGCGGTAGAACTCTTACGACGCCCTAGGGCGTAGGTGTATTCTCTTTTGGTAGTCATTATTTAATGCTCACTTTCTGGGGTCTTTGAGCGGTGTTACTGTGCTCTAAGCCTTTATAAATCTTCAGTCTTTGCAAGCGTCCGTCCATCAATTTATTCTTTGGCAGCATGCCCCTAATAGCTAGGCGCAAAACCTCACGGCTGTCTTTGGCCATTTTTTCGGTCAAAGTAGCGGTTTTAAGGTTGCCTGGATATTCGCTATGGCGGTAATATTTCTTATCGGCCAACTTATTACCGGTAATTACTAGGTTATCGGCGTTAACTATAACAACGTAGTCGCCACAGTCGATATGATGCGTATAGATTGGCTTGCCCTTGCCAGTTAACAAAGTAGCCACTTTAGTAGCCAAACGGCCTAGCGGGGCCTCAGAAGCATCTATTAGGTACCACTGGCGAGTTACATTGCTAGGCTTAGCGCTAAAAGATCTGTAGGCTTTAGGTTTAGTTGCGGCTGGCGTAGCAACTTCTTTAACGGCAGTTTTCTTGGTAGTGGGTTTCTTAACTTCGCTCATTATTTAACCTCTTTTTTAGCAGCCGGCTTAGCCTTGGGCTTGGCTACGGCTTTAGGTTTGGCAGTCTTTGCTATCTTAACTTTAGCATTGGTGGATTCTTCTTTAACATCGGCTTCGGCTGGCTTAGCCTTGGCTTTTAAATCATCAACAAAGCTAACTTTGTACATTTGAGCGTTATCGCCTCGTCTAGTAGCAGTCGGCTTAATGCGTAAATGGCCACTGGTTCGCCCTGATAATTTAGGAGCAATTTCGTCTACTAGCTTGTGACCGCTTTGAACGTTAGCCAGCTTAGAAATAACGCGGCGTCTAGCAGCTAGATCACCCTTTTTAGCAGTGGTAATTAACTTTTCTAAATAAGGCACAATTTCTTTAGCCTTGGCTTCGGTAGTTTCAATACTGCCGTTAAGCACTAAATTACTAGCTAAGCCTTTCATTAAAGCTCGGCGCTGGTCGCGCTCGCGACCGAATTTACGACCTTTAAAACCGTGACGATGCATATTAAATCTTCCTACAATTCCAGCTCAGCGAGCTTATCTTTTACTTCATCTAGGGCTTTTTGGCCAAAACCTTTAAGGTCGCGCAATTCGGCATCACTCAAGCTGAACAAGTCTTTAAGAGTGTGAATTTCGTTATTAATTAAGGCGTTGGTAGTTCTGGCGCTTAAATTAAGGTCTTCAATAGAAACCATTAATTCGGCTGGATCTTCGTTGTCGTCCATGCCGTAGTCAGAAGCAATAGCCTTGTTGGCCGGGATGGCTTCAACTCTGGTTTGGCCAGCTAGCGCAGTATATTGGTTAATTAATATGGCAGCGGACTCTTCAAAAGCGTCTTTAGCGGTAATGCTACCATCAGTGTCGATGGTGATGATTAGCTTGTCTAGGTCGGTAATTTGGCCAACACGGGTGTGTTCTACTTTGTAGCGGACTCTTAAGACTGGGCTGAATATAGCGTCTAAGGCAATTGTGTCGCTGGCTTTTTTAGCCGAGCTTTCTTCTATGGTGCGGTAACCGCGGCCAGTTTCGACAACAATATCGATAACTAATTTAGCTTTGGCGTCGTCGATGGTAGCGATAACTTGGTCTTTGTTAACAACTTCTACGTCGGCATTAACCTGGATGCTTTTAGCAGTTACAACGCCCTTGCCATCATGAACAATCCTTAGGTTCTGGGGTTCGTCGGAGAAAACACGAAAACGAATCTTTTTAAGAGCAAGCATGATATCAACGATATCTTCTTTTACGCCCTTAATAGTTGTGAATTCATGGCTGGCACCTTCGACTTTAAACGAAGTGATAGCGGCGCCACCAATGCTGGATAGCAACACTCGGCGCATGCTATTGCCAAGAGTCATACCATAGCCGGTATGCAAAGGTTCAATAACAAAAGTTGCACTCGAATCGCTGTGTTCGTCAATCTGCGCCAATAGCGGGGTGTGAATAACTTTTGACATATTTCGTCTCTTCTCCTTTATCGTGAGTAGTACTCAACGATTAATTGTTCATTAATTTCTGGCTCGGCGTCGTCTCGGCTAGGCATACCCGTAACGGTAAAACTTAGCTTTTTACGATCAACCTTGAGCCAACTAATTATCGCGTCTGAACCACCGGTGATGTCGTCGAGTCGCTTAAAGTATTCGGTGTTCTTGCTATGATCTCGTACCGTTAAAACGTCGCCAACGCTTAATCTAATTGAAGGGATGTCTACGCGGCGGCCATTTAACAAGAAGTGTCCGTGAGTAACTAATTGGCGGGAAGCGCGACGGCTAGTGGCAAAGTTGGCTCGGTATACGGCGTTATCTAGGCGCCTTTCTAGCATTTGTAGCAAAACTGTACCAGACTGGTCTTTTTGGCGGTTGGCTTCAGACATAAGATTGCTAAATTGTTTCTCTAGCAGGCCATAGATGCGCTTTACCTTCTGTTTTTCTCGTAATTGCAGGGAGTACTGGCTGTTAGTAACCCTTCTATTGCTACGGCCGTGCTGGCCAGGAATAGTAGAGCGCTTAACCATATACTTCAAAGCTTTAGGATGCAAAGCATAGCCTTCGCGACGGCTCATCTTTGTTATAGAACGTGTATCTCTTGCCATGATTCTTATACCCTTCGAGCTTTCTTAGGCCGGCAACCGCCGTGTGGAATGCCTGTAACATCTTTTATTGAGTCAACGGTAACGCCATTGTTAGATACGGCTCTGATGGCTGAATCTCGTCCTAGCCCGATACCTTTAACGTATACATCAGCTTTGGCAAGGCCAAATTGTTTGGCAATGGTAATGGCTTTATCTACAGCAATTTGAGCAGCATAGGCGGTGCCTTTTTTGCTGCCTCTAAAACCGCAGTTTCCGGCGCTAGCCGTGGCGATTACGTTGCCAGTAGTATCGGTTACGGTAATGATGGTGTTATTAAAAGTTGCCTGAATATGGACTTGGCCAACCGGAACGTGCTTTTTGACTTTCTTCTTCTTAGTAACTTTAGCGGTAGCTACGGTAGTCTCTGGAGCTTTTTCGGCTGTCTCAACAACAGCTTCGCCTTTAACTAGCTGCTCTTCTTGGGCAACAACTTCTTCTTTTGCTTTGGTTGTAGGGGTATCTTTAGTCATGTTTAATCCTATGTTTTCTCGGCTACTTTTTTAGCTGTGCCACCAACGGTAACTTTTTTACCACGGCGGGTTCTAGCATTAGTTCTAGTACGTTGGCCACGGCTCGGTAAATTGGCAGTGTGACGTAAACCGCGGTAAGCTTTGATATCTTTTAGGCGCTTAATATTAGCAGTTACTTTACGGTGCAAATCGCCTTCTACTTCGTAGCGAGCGTTAATTTCGTCTTGAATTTTGCTAATTTCGGCATCGGTAAGAGTTTTAACCCTGGTAGTCGGGTCAACTTTGGCGACTTCTAAAATAGAATAAGAAGTTTTACGGCCAATACCATAGACATAAGTTAAAGCTACCCAGACTTGTTTTTCGGAAGGAATTGTTACTCCGCTAATTCTGGCCATTTTTAACCTTGCCTCTGCTTGTGCTTGGGGCGTAATTTATTAATAACATACAAACGACCCTTACGACGTACAATCTTGTCGTCGGGGCTGATTTTTTTAACACTGGCACGCACTTTCATACCTTTATAAGTTCTCCTTTACTCTGGTATTTCGGCTTAAATTGCCGTTAATGCGGATCCTTGTAGCTACAAGAGCCAAGGACACACTGCACTTAATATTATGACTTGCGATAGGTTATCCGACCCTTAGTAAGATCGTAAGGTGTCAATTCTACCGTCACGCTGTCGCCCGGTACGATACGGATAAAATGCTTGCGCATCTTGCCGGCGACGTGAGCTATGATTCTATGGCCGTTTTCGAGCTCAACCTTAAACTGCGTCCCCGGAAGGGTTTCGACAATTATACCGTTGAGTTCTATAACTTCCTTGTTGTTAACCATAAATCCTTAAAGCGTCGCTCGATTATACAACACTATTGCCTGAGATGTAAAGAGTTTTATTGGGTTTTTCCTTATTTTTCAAAAACAGCTTTTTAAGGCGGCCAGACTTTTTACGATTATTTTCGGATATGTCTATGGTGTAATCGTCGTAAGTAATCATTAAAGCTCTAGATTCGAGCTGACGCATAGTTTCTAGTGCCACCGATACAAGAATTAATATACTGGTGCCGCCTATGGATATCTGGTTATTGTGCAGAATAGCTTGGCCAATAATTGGTAAGACAGCTAGAAGGGCCAAAGCTAAAGCACCAAACAGAGTTAATCTGTTAACTACTTTCATCAAATGAGTGGCTGTTTGTTGGCCAGGGCGAACTCCGTCAATAAAACCGCCCTGCTTTTGAAGGTTCTCGGCTATCTCTTTAGAGTTAAACACAATACCGGTATAGAAAAAGGTAAAGATGAATACCAATAAAAAGTAGGCTACTGGGTATAGTAATATCTGCCAACCGCCTTCGGCTAAGCTTGTAGAGGTTGGGCTCTGAAACCATTTTACTAGATTAGTGCCAAAGGCCTGCCAGCCAGCGCTACCGCTTTGGCTGAGCAGTTGGCCAACAAAGGCCGGTATAGAAAGAAAAGCCAATGCAAAGATAATAGGTATAACCCCGGCCGTTACTAGGCGGATTGGCAAAGTAGTGGTGATCCCGCCATAAACGCGGTTACCCTGCAATCGTTTAGCGTAGCTAATCACAATACGCCGCTGAGCTTCATTTATGTAAACTACGAATATCGTTACTATTAAACCGGCAAGTAGTATTATCAAAGATGTTAATAGGGCCTTACCATTAATTGGCAAGTCAAAATGACCGAATATTTTAAAATGCGCTTCACTATTGGCCACGGAGCCTACTAAACCGGCAATTATTTGAGGCAAGCTAGAAACTATACCAACGGTGATTAGTAGCGAAATACCGTTACCGATACCCCGTTCGGTGATTAATTCGCCAAACCACATTAGTAGCATTGCCCCGCCCGTTAGAGCGGATATCATTAGAATCCACTGGCTCATTGACGGGCTGGCCATTAGGTCTCCTAATCCGCCATAGGCTGCCGCTGATTGACGAACCAAGAAGATCATACCAACAGATTGAATAGCAGCTAGCGGGAATGTAATCATACGAGTCCACTGCTGTATTTTTTTGCGGCCGTATTCGCCCTCTTTATTGAGTAATTCTAGTTTAGGTATGGCTTTAGTTAACAGCTGCATGATAATGGAGGCATTGATGTATGGCCCCAGCCCAACCAGCATAATCGAAAAATTAGCTAACGCACCGCCACCCATTATGTTTAAGAAGCTGAGCAACTGGGTAGAGTTAGTTTGATTAAAGACGTTGTCTAAAACTTGTTTTAACTGGGTAGGCTCGGCTAGTGGTATGGGTATATGAGCTAAAAATCTAAAGACAATCAACATGCCCAGCACGGCCAATATCCTCTTGCGCATATCGGGGCTAGCAAAAGACTTTAGAATAATTCGCCAATTCATTAGTGATTTTTACCCTCAACTAAGTTTTTATAAAACAAGACTTTGATTATTGTAACACAAGGGAGTGACCACTTGTACAACAAGCAGCAGTCAAATTAACAATAGAACTAAACTATTTTTGCTTAGCAGTTTTAAAGACCGGCTTGGTCTTGGTATAAGCTCCACCAGCCTTTTTAACAACTTCAATGGCTGATTTGCTGGCAGCTTCTAAATTAACTGTAACTTTATTTTTTAGTTCACCTTTAACGATCAATTTTACGCGACAATATGGAGTGGTAATTATTCCGGCATCGGCTAGACTAAAATTATCGACGGTTTTGTTGGCAAATTGATTCAAGTCGCCAGTATATACGTTTTGGGCTTTAGCTTTTTTAGCAGAACGAGCCAAGCTACCCTTAGCGACTGAGCGCAATTTAGGCAAACGCTGCGATAACGGAGTTTGGCCGCCTTCGAAACCAGGTCGTGGCGGACCGCTCTTACGAGAATTCTGGCCTTTTGTACCACGGCCAGCTGTCATACCTTGGCCAGCGCTGATGCCTCGGCCAACGCGTTTCTTATTCTTAAATCTTTTTACTTCAAGTTCGTGGTATTTCATAATTAATCTTTCTTGAGCGCCTTTGGTTTAGCATCGCTGTTAGTCACCCAGTCTTTGGCGGGTACTAACTTTTGTAAAGCATCAATAGTGGCATAGGCGATATTAATCTTGTTAGACGAACCCAATGATTTACTCAAAGCATTTCTAACGCCGGCTAACTCTAAAACCATTCTAACTACACCGCCAGCGATAATACCGGTACCGGAACTAGCCGGCTTAATAATCACATGAGCGCCAGCCAAAGAGGCCTCGGTTTCGTGGGGGATAGTTTGTTTATACAAATGAACGGTTACTAGGCGTTTTTTAGCAATTTCTACAGCCTTAGTTACGGCAGAGGTGACGTCAGCGCCCTTGGCGATTCCAACGCCAACGCGGTTCTTTTTATCACCAACTAATACTAAAGCGCGGAATCTAAAACGGCGTCCACCTTTAACGACTCGAGCTACGCGATCAACGCTTACTACTCGCTCGTCAAACATTTTCTCTTCTTCTTCGCCTCGGTTGTTGCGCGGGTTACGGGATCTATCTTGGCCTTGTTGTACCATATTAAAACTCCAAACCTTCCTGGCGGGCTGCATCAGCTAATGCCTTAATACGACCGTGGTAAAGCCGGTGGCTGCGGTCTAAAACTACTTTCTTAATCTTATGCTTTAAAGCTTTCTTGGCAATTTCTTGGCCTACTAGGGTTGCCTTTTCGGTCATAGTACCAGGCAGCGCCTTGCCAACAGTGGTAGCCGATACAATAGAAACAGACTTTGTATCATCAATAATCTGGGCACTGATGTGCTTAAGGCTGATGTTAACGCATAACCTAGGTCTTTCAGTAGTGCCGCTTACAGTTGCTCTTACGCGGGTTTTTCTTAAAGCTCTGCGTGATTTGGTATCAATTTTACTCATAATTAAGCCGTCTTATCCTTCCCTGACTTACCGCTTTTACGAATGACTCTTTCGGTAGTATATTTTATACCCTTGCCCTTATAAGGTTCAGGTTTCTTAATGGCTCGGATTTCGGCAGCGACCTGACCAACTTGTTGCTTAGAAACGCCACTAACAGTAATGATGTTCTGTTCTACAGCAATAGTAATGCCTTGGGGAATTTCGTAATTGACCGGATGGCTAAAGCCAACTGTTAATTTAAGCTTGCTACCTTCAACAGCGGCGCGGTAACCAACACCATTAATTTCTAGTTTCTTAACAAAGCCTTGGCTAACACCAGTAACCATATTATCAACCAAGGTGCGCATTAAACCGTGCTTAGAACGAACATAGCGATCTTCGCTATCCCGTTTAACAACGTAGCTATCGGCTTCTTGTACGACTTGGATACCTTCCATAGTAAACTGCTTTAAGGAGCCTTTGGGGCCATTAACGGTAATAAACTCATCATCTACCGTGATAGTCACGTTAGACGGCACAGTAATTGGTGATCTTCCGATACGACTCATATTAATAAACCTTGCATATTAATTCGCCGCCTAGGCCTGCTTGCTTGGCTGCATTGCCAGACATAATGCCTTGGCTGGTAGAAATAACTACCATACCACGGCCGCTTTTGACTTTAGGGATGTTCTTAGCTTGGCTGTATACTCTACGGCCTGGCTTGCTGATTCGCTCAATTTCGGTAATTTTGGCATTGGTTTCTTCGCTGTTGATGGTAATCGTTAAGGTTTTAAAACCTTTTTCGCCGCTAACACTAAAATCACTAACAAAGCGGCTGTCTTTGAGTACTTCAGCAACTCTTTGCTTGGTATTGCTATGCGGCATCGCAACGGTAGAACGATTAATAGCAATGGCGTTACGGATTCGGGTTAGCATATCGGCGATGGGATCTGTTGATGTCATCATATTCATATTCTCCAATTATTACCAACTTGACTTATGGATTCCAGGGATTTCACCCTTGGAAGCGTGTTCTCTAAAGCTGATACGGCTTAAACCGAAAGTACGCATATAACCGCGGGGTCGACCAGTTTCACTGCAGCGGTTTTTTAATCTGGTGGGGCTAGAATTCCTTGGTAACGCAGCTAAGCCTTCACTATCGCCTAGTCGCTTTAATTCAGCCCGTTTGGTGGCGTATTTTAAATATAGTTTTTGGCGTTTTAAGTCCCGAGCAAGTATAGATTTCTTAGCCATAACTATGCGTCCTTTCTTGGTTCAAATGGCATGCTAAATTTACTTAGCAATGCATAACTTTTATTAACATCATTTGAATTCTTTATAACAATAATCACTTGTAAACCGTGTAAAAAGGTAGTTTCTTCAAAACTTAGTTCCGGGAAAACAGATTGGTCTTTTAGGCCAACACTGTAGTTGCCTTGCTTGTCGAAAGCCTTCATTGATACACCATGGAAGTCTCTGAAGCGAGGTAAGATGATGTTAATAAATCTGTCTAAGAACTCATACATAATTTGGTCACGCAAAGTAACTTTTAGCCCTATTTCGCTACCCTCGCGCAACTTAAAGGCGGCGATGCTCTTTTTGGCAATAGTCTTTATGGGCTGTTGGCCAGTGATTTTCCTTAGGGTATTAATGGCAGTCTCTACAGACTTTTTATCGTCACTAAACTTACCAGTGCCAATATTTAGAACGATTTTTTCGATTTTAGGTACGGCATATAAGTTATCAATGCCAAGTTCTTTTTGCAATTCTTGGCGGTACTGCTTAAAGTACAACTCTTTCAATCTAGCGGTAGTAGCGGGTTTGTTAGCAACTTTGTCCATTACTTAACCTCCTGCTTAGTTTTGGCATATACGCGGACCTTCTTGCCTTCTTTGTCGAATTTATAAGCAATACGGCTGGCTTTTTTGGTAGTAGGTTCATAAATAGCCACCTTGGATACCCAGATTGGCTTGGTAATATCAATGATGCCGCCTTGGGGGTACTTCTTGTTAGGCTTAAGATGCTTTTTAAAAACATTGATACCCTCTACGGTAACCTTGTTTAAGGCTGGGTGCACTACTGTAATAACACCAGTTCGGCCCTTGTCTTTGCCGCCCAGAACAATCACTTGGTCGCCTTTTCGCAAGCGAATTTTAAATAGTTTAGCAGCCTTCACTTTATAGTACCTCCGGAGCTAAGCTGATAATCTTGGCATAACCCAGTTCGCGTAATTCGCGTGGTACAGGGCCAAAGATTCTAGTAGCCTTAGGCTGTTTGTCGTCATCAATTATTACAGCAGCGTTATCGTCGAATCTAATAGTAGAGCCATCTTTGCGGCGGATAGTGCTCTTGGTGCGTACTATAACGGCCTTAACAACCTGTTTGCGCTTGGTGTTGCCAGCTGGATTAGCCGTTTTAACGCTAGCTACAATAATGTCACCAACGCGAGCATAACGCCTTCGGCTACCGCCTAAAACGTTAATACAAAGCAAGTCTTTGGCGCCGCTGTTATCGCAAGCAATTAAACGGGTCTCTTTTTGAATCATGGCTAGTCTTTCTCGTTTTCTTTAACGGTGGCTTTGGGCTTGCCTTCTGAGGCCTTGGCGTCAGAGGTTTCTGGCTCAACATGTTTAATCTTGGCAGTTTCAACAATTTTAACTAATGCCCAGCGCTTTTTAGCAGATATTGGGCGGCAACCTTCAATTATAACTTTATCGCCAAGCTTAGCTTCGTTTTTGGCATCATGAGCCATAATCCTCTTGGTTTGGGAATACTGCTTTTTATAAATGGGGTGAGTTTTACGATTATGAATGGCTACTACAATTGTCTTGTCGCCTTTATCGGATACTACTTCACCGGTAAGTCTTTGGGCCATTATGCTTTCTCCTTGGTGGCTTCTTTATTAGCCATATTGACACTAGTTAGCAATCTAGCCAACTCGCGTCTTTTATACTTATAGGCACGGACATTTTGGACATCGCCGTTTAGCGTATTGCGCTTTAGAGTGCTCAGGTCTAATCTCATCTGCTTAATCTCATCAGTAACGCTGATCTTTTTATCGGCCTTGTCATCTTTAGCTACTTTAACTTCTTTGGGGACTTCTTTGGTCTTGGCAGTCATGTTAGACGTCCTCTCTGGTTATAAACTTAGTTTTAACAGGCAGTTTGTGCGAAGCCAGTCGCATAGCTTCACGGGCGGTTTCTTCGGTAACCTCTTTCATTTCGAATAAAATAGTGCCTGGCTTAACTTTGGCTACAAAATATTCCGGTGAACCTTTGCCGCCACCCATTTTTACGTCTAGAGGTTTTTTAGTAACGGGAGTATGCGGGAAAATTCTAATCCAAATCTTGCCACCGCGCTTGGTATAGCGGCTCATAGCCTGCCTAGCAGATTCGATTTGGCGGCTAGTGATGCGTTCGTTCCTCATAGATTGCAAAGCAAAGTCGCCATAGGCAATCTTTTCGCCCTTGCTAGCATGGCCCTTAACGCGGCCTTTAAAGACCTTGCGGTGCTTTTGCTTCTTAGGTAACAACATCTCTTTAAGCCTCTCCCTTATAAATCCAGACCTTAACACCAATAATACCGGATGAAGTTTTGGCTCGAACGTAGCCATAATCGATGTCGGCCCTAATGGTATGAAGTGGAACTGAGCCTTCAATAGATTTTTCACGACGAGACATTTCGGCACCGCCTAAACGGCCAGAAACTTCTATGCGGACGCCTTTAGCGCCAGCACGCATGGTAGCTGCTGAGGTGCTCTTAATGGCCCTGCGGTAAGCAATACGGCGTTCAATTTGGTTAGCAATATTCTCGGCCACTAGCTTGGCTTGCATTTCGGGCTTTTTAACTTCTTCAATATTAACTCTAACGGGTATCATATATATCTTTTCAACAGCTGCTTTTAACTCTTGGGCACCGCTACCACCGCGGCCTATAACAACACCAGCTTTGGCAGTGTTAATAGTTATAGTTACCAGATTAGGCGACCTTTCGATGATAACTCTGTTGATAGCGCCGCGAGAGCCAATTTTAGTTTCTATTAAACGGCGAACGCTAAGGTCTTGCTTTAAAAAGTTAACATAATCTTTTTTAGGAGCAAACCACTTACTGCGCCAGTCTTTGTTTACCTGCAAGCGCATGCTAATAGGATTAACTTTTTGGCCCATTACTTGGTCTCCTTATTGGAATTATCGTCATCTTCGGCTTTTTCAATCGGTTTCTTGGCAACTCTTTCTTCGCCTTCGAGTTCTATAAAGATATGGCTGGATCGACGCAAGAATGGCAAAGCTCGGCCGTGAGCGGCTGGATTATAGCGCTTCAAGCTTTGGCCGTGATTAATAGTGATAGTCTTAATCGTAAGAGTATTTGGTTTTAGATTGTGATTATATTCGGCGTTAGCCTTAACGCTTTTAATGGCTTTAGAAATAGGTAGTGCGCTGCGGCGCTCGGTATGGCTTAGAATAACTAGCGCATCAGCGACAGTTCGGCCACGTACTAAGGCAGCTACCACAGACATCTTGCGTGGGCTAATTCGTACACCTCTGGTGGTTGATTTAACTATCATCTTTTAAGCCCTTATTTATCCTTGCCTTTAGCTAATTTGCCGCCATGGCCACGGAATTTTCGGGTTGGCGAAAATTCACCAAGCTTATGGCCTACCATATTTTCGGTAATATAAACCGGTACATGAACCTTGCCATTATGAACAGCAATGGTTTTGCCAACAAAATCGGGCGGAATAGTACATGCTCTGGCCCAAGTCTTAATAATAGTTCGGTCTTCGGCTTTAAGAGCAGCTACTTTTTTAGCCAGCTTAAAGTCTATAAATGGTCCTTTTTTTAGAGAACGACTCATCTTAACCTCTCTTCTTTACTTGGTGACGGTCTTTTACAATAAAACGGCTAGAAGGCTTACGCTTGTGCCTGGTCTTAAAGCCAAGTGTTTCTGGCCCCATGGTGTGCGTGGAGCTTTGGCCATGCGGTGTCGGCCACCATCACCACCACCGTGTGGGTGATCTACGGCGTTCATAACAACACCTCTAACTGTAGGCCTAATACCCATTTTGCGTTTACGGCCAGCTTTACCTATCTTAATATTCTGATGCTGAACATTACCAACATTGCCAATACTGGCGTAGCATTCTAGGCTAATCATTCTAACTTCGCCGCTAGGCAACTTAATTTGGGCCCACTCCGCTTCTTTAGCTAGCAATTGGGCACCGCTGCCGGCACTTCTGGCTAACTGAGCGCCACGGCCAGGTTGTAGTTCGATGGCATAAATAGTTGTACCAACAGGGATATTTTTGACTGCTAAACGATTGCCGTTATCTATAACAGCATCTTCTTTGCAAGAAATAGTTTGGCCAACAACCATACTGCTGGAAGCGATAATATAGTGATGTTCGTTGTTGTTATCTAGTATGCGGGCGATTCTAGCACTGCGGTTAGGATCGTATTCGATAGCCTCAATCTTGGCGGTAAGACCAGGGGCCAGCTTAAAGTTAACGGTACGATAATAACGTTTAACACCACCGCCGCGATGACGAGTTGTAATACGGCCTTGGTTGTTGCGGCCGCTGCGGGCTTTTTTAATGACCGATAAGCTCTTTAGGGGTTTATTGGTAGTAATACCCGAAAAGTCTTGAGTAGTCATCTGGCGTTGACCAGGAGTGGTGGGGTTAAGGGTTTTTATGGCCATTATTTTTTACCCTTCTTGTCAGTTTTCTCAGCCTTTTCGGTTTCTTCGGCGGCATATACAGGGATACTTTGGCCAGCCTTCAAGGTAACGTAGGCTTTTTTATAATCACTTCTTTTGCCTAAAGATTGACGGCCGCCTTTTTTAACACTTCTTTTAACTTTGCCGGCGACGTTCAAGATATTTACATCAATAACGCTGACGCTATATAGCTTTTCAATCGTCTTTTTAACGGCGATCTTGTTAGTAATCTTGGGTACATTAAACACATAGACGTTGTTCTTGGTAGCTAAGGCGTAGCCTTTTTCGCTGATTCGTGGAGTTATAACATCTCTCATTATTTCTTCTCCCCTAGTAACCAGCCGTTAATAAATTCAACAGCTTTTTTAGAAACTATAACGGTATCGGCATTCAATAAGTCGAATACGTTAAGCCTATCGGCCTGCATCGCTTTAACATTAGGTAAATTATTGGTTGCCCTGGCAACTAGGTCATCGTATAAGCTAACAATAATTAAGACGTTCTTTGTGGCTTCGAGCTTGTTCAAAAGCTTTAAGGTATCTTTTACCTTGCCTTCAGTCTTAAATGTCTCGATTACTATAAGTTTACTATCTTTGTTCTGTAGAGTAAGCGCCTGCTTAAGAGCTACCAGCTTGGCTTTGGAGTTAACTTTTTTGTGATAGTTTTCGTTGCCTTGTGGGCCAAAAGCTACACCACCACCACGCCAGATTGGGTTACGGCTAGAGCCAAAACGGGCTCGGCCAGTACCTTTTTGGCGCCACGGTTTTTTACCGCCACCACTAACTTCGCCTCTGCTCAAAGTTTTGGCCAAGTTCTGGCGGCCATTACTTAGGTATGCCAAGTAAGTATCTTTTAGCAATTCATGGTTCTTGATTTCTACGTTATAAATACCAGCTACCAAATCAATGGTGCTCTCTGTTTTGGAACCGGTTGGGCTAAATATGGTAGCTTTCATTTAAAGCATCCCTTTCAAAAAGATAATGCCTTTTTTAGGGCCTGGTACGGCGCCGACAATACCAATCAGGTGATTTTCGTTATCGATAAGGGCAACTTTTAGGTTCTTGATGGTCTTTTGGTCGTGGCCCATTCTGCCAGCCATCCGTTTGCCTTTAAACACTTTTTGAGGGAACATAGACCCAATTGAACCTGGACGACGGTAGCTGCCGCCACCGTGAGTCTTACGGCCTCTATGGAAGTTATGGCGCCTAATGGTACCAGCAAAACCCTTGCCTTTTGTTACACCGGTCACGGTTACGTTTTCGCCAACTTCAAAAGTATCGGCGCCTAATTCGTCGCCGACCTTCATGTTTTCATCTACTGCATCAACTCTAAATTCATGCAAAATCTTTGGGGTTGTCTTTAATGCCTTAAATTGGCCAAGTACGGGCTTAGACAGCTTTTTTGACTCTTCAAATCCAAGTTGAATAGCCTGATAACCGTCTGTGTCATCAGTTTTAATTCTGGTAACAACGCATGGCACAGCCGATAACAAAGTTACAGCTTGCATGTCGCCATTATCAGCAATGATGCTGGTCATACCGATTTTTCTGGTAATTAATGCTTTCATACTTTGTAGGTGTTATTACTGCTTTTTGAGCATAAAAATGCTTGGTGGCGCGGCAGTTTCCGTTTTAAACCCGGACTTATCGACTCACCAAGGGATTCTTTATGTACCGGCAGATTATACCAGTAGTATAAGAGTAAAGTCAACTTCTTATTAGCTTTTAATAGCGGCTTTTACAAAAGCATAAAAAAGCGGGTGCGGTTTTGATGGGCGGCTTTTAAATTCTGGGTGGAACTGCGACGCTACAAAGAACCGGTTTTTTCCAGATTCTAAGACTTCGGCCAGCCCGCTTGCTGGGTTAGTGCCTACAATGTTAACGCCCTGCTCTTTAAGGCAATCGGTGTATTCGGGGTTAAACTCGTACCGGTGGCGATGCCTTTCTAAGATGACTTCTTCTTTGTATATCTTGTAGGCCAGCGACTTTTTAGCCAAACAACACTCGTAGTTGCCCAATCTCATAGTGCCACCCTTAGTAATAACTTGCTTTTGGGATTCCATTAAATCTATTACTGGGTTTTTAGTTTTGGGATCAAACTCAGTAGAGTTAGCGTCTTTTAGGCCACTCAAACGAGCAGCAGCGATTGCCGCTACTTGCAAACCCAAGCATAGGCCCAAGTACGGAACATTATTTTTTAAGCAGTATTTAGCGGCCGAGATTTTACCCTCGATGCCTCTGGGGCCAAATCCGCCTGGCACTATAACTCCATCTAGCTTGCCTAGAGTAGCCTTGGCGTTGCTGTCATTAAGACTTTCGGCGTCTATCCATTGATAGCTTAAAGAACATTTATTATGCCAACAGGCGCTCTTTAAGGCTTCAATAACGCTCATATAAGTATCTTGATGGTCTAAATATTTTGCGACTATACCTATTTGAACAGGCTTTGAGTATTTCTTGGCTAATAAATCGTTTAGCACTAACCACTGTTTCAAGTTGGGCTTTTGGTTCTTTAGGTGAAACCTTTTAGTGATTAAATCACCAATGCCTAATTGTTCTAACAGCAAAGGCACTTGGTAAACCGAATCGGCGGTAGGCATAGGTATAACAGCTTCAACTGGTACGTCTGTAAATAAGCTGAGTTTTTTGACAACCCCAGCCGGTACTATATGATCGGCCCGAGCAACTAATATGTCTGGGTTAATGCCAGCTTCTCTTAAATCTCTTACGGCATTTTGAGCTGGTTTAGATTTTATTTCTTGGCTAGCCTCTAGATAGGGCAAGTAAACAACTTGTACGTATAAAACATTTTTAGGCCCAACCTTGTTTTTTATTTGTCTTATGGCTTCAATAAAAGCGGTGCTTTCGTAGTCGCCAACCGTACCACCTACTTCTACTATGTGGATATCGAAGCTCCTGGCAGCATCAATAATGGTCTGCTGCATAGCGTCGGTAACATGTGGGATAACTTGGACGGTTTTACCCAAGTACTTACCTGCTCGCTCATCTTCAATAACTTGGCGGATAATCTTACCGCTCATGGTGGAGCTTTTTTGGGTGAGTTCAATATCTAAGAAGCGCTCATAATGGCCTAAGTCTAGGTCTGCTTCGGCTCCATCTTTAGTAACAAATACCTCACCATGTTCGGCGGGGTTTAGGGTGCCAGCATCGACATTAAAATAAGGGTCACATTTTTGGATATTTACATTGAAGCCACGGGCCTTAAGGATTGCCCCGATACTGGCAGCGCTTATGCCCTTGCCCAAACCACTCAACACCCCACCAGTAACAAAGATATACTTAGTCGCCATGTTTCACCTCTATTTTTAAGTTAATATTTGTCTCTTTGGCCTGGACTTCCCAAGCGGTTTTCTTTTATTATGGCGATATTTCAGTAAATATCTATAGTATTTTTAGCAACGCTAACTTTTACAAGTCATTTAAGATGTCCGAGTAATCGGTATAGTCTGTATAGTCGGAATAATCGGAGTAATCAGAGTAATCAGAGTAGTCACCGTA
Source organism: uncultured Candidatus Saccharibacteria bacterium (assembly GCA_963716565.1). Classification (GTDB taxonomy): domain Bacteria; phylum Patescibacteriota; class Saccharimonadia; order Saccharimonadales; family CAIOMD01. Next base: position 230,051 of record OY970318.1, on the reverse strand, counting down.
GTCGCTATCTGATGATGCGCTAAACCCGCTGAAGATATCAATGAATGATTCAGTAAAGGTTGAGTCTTGCAATAGTTCTGGGATCGTCAGGTAATCACTGGGAGCATCAGTATCTACTTTTTCGTTGCCCAATGTGGCAGTAATAACTGTTTTCATTTCATCATTAGCCATAGTAGCCTCTATCTTGCTAATGAGCTTTTCGGGATTAATCCATAAGAAGACGTCCTGGATATCCATGTCAACAGATGATAAAACACTATCACTGCTATTTGAGCTCTCGTTTTCACTGTTGGTAATTTCCATACCGCACTTATCGGCTAATTCGCCAGCTGAACCAGTTAAGGTGTTGCCTAACCCCTGAAAGAAAACTTTTAATTTGGCTTGGTCGATGGTTACGGCGTATTTAGTAAGCTTTTTACCGTCCACAACATCGTTGCCGACTTTAGTCATCTTAGCGAAATCGGCCTTTTCATAGATATTATTAAACTCGGTTTGCAGATTGCTTCTGGAATCGGTTACGAAGGTCGCCAAAGCGTCGATGCACTCATTAGCATTATCAGCCTGTTCGCTCGCAATAATGCCAGCATCTTCAAGGTCAGAGGCGCTAAGCCTAATCCAGTTATCGCTCAAAGTATTTACCATGTAGCTAATACCATCATCAGATAAGAGTTCGCCAAAAGTCGAAAGTATACTATCAAGGCCTTCGAGCTTTAGGTAGGCTTCTTGATCTTCTAGCCTTAAGATCGCTTGGGCGCTTACGTCAAAGCCACTTACCGAAACACTCACATTGGCCTGCATATTGGAATCGGCATCAAAGCCGCCGCTAATAGTAAGCTCACTTATATTTACTGCTGTGTCTTTCTCCGATCGGTGTAAATTCGGCCGAGATATCAAAAGAAGATTGGCTACCAGCTGTAGCAACTAGCGTTTTGTTAATGGCCGATTTTACTACATTGGCCGGCTGGTTGGGTTTGACATAGCCAAAGTAGGCCCCAGCGGCGCCACCGATAGCCAAAATTAAGACTATAACAATGGCAATAAACAGGGTCTTCTTAGATTTGGGTTTTTTAGCTGTTTCTGTAGCTACTGGCACGGCTGTTGCCTCGGTAGTAGCAGGTGCAACCGGTTTTTTATCGGATTTGATAGACTTCTTATTAACCTTAATCTTTTCCTCCATAACACTTGCTCCTTTTATGAATTAATTCTACAACTAATTAATATTGGCAACAATGACCACTATTGGATGTCTAGTACAAAGCCGATAGGTGCAACAAAGCTTAAGATAGCTGCTACCAACAATATGGCAAATTCTATCTTTTTATCTATCTGAAAATGATCATGACTAGCGAATAAAATACCAAATACTAAGCCGACTGGTATAGGTGTACCGTTAGCGCCGCCCAGGCGTAGCCACATGCATCCCAGAATAAAAAATAGTACTAGTTTTAAAACGTACACGGTGTCCTTTTCGACTACCTTACTGTTTGAGTTGTTCTTGTTGGCTTTTTTGTTCATTAATACTTATGTTAACATATCCAATCTTATAATTTAGAGTATTTTTAAACTATCCAGTAACTATACAAAAAACCGCTCTTTTTTGGAGCGGTTTTTCTTGCCCCGTCTTTCGGGGTGCGGCTTCTCGTCCGGCTTCCTTGCAGGAGGCCGGAATGTTACATCTTAATCTCGGCATCACATCCAGCCGGCAGCGACAAGTTCATTAAGCTGTCTACTGTCTTTGCAGTTGGTTCGGTGATGTCGATCAAACGCTTGTGTACGCGCATCTCAAACTGTTCGCGACCTTTCTTATAAACATGGGGGCTTTTTACCACTGTATAAACCGTTTTACGGGTAGGTAGTGGTATTGGGCCGGCAATATGGGCGCCAGTTCTAAGAGCAGTATCCACTATTTGCTTGGCAGATTGATCGATAACCTTATGATCATAAGCTTTCAAGCGGATACGAATACGTTGTTTTTGGGTAATGTTTGTAGTTGTGGAAGGTGCGTCTGCCATATATTGCTGCCTATTTGATAACTTTGGTTACAACACCGGCGCCAACAGTACGTCCGCCTTCGCGGATAGCAAAGTGAGTGCCTTGTTCCATTGCAATCGGAGCTAACAATTTTACCTTAAAGGTGATTGTATCGCCTGGCATAACCATTTCTTTGTCGGCTGGCAATTCAACTTCACCGGTCACGTCAGTGGTCTGGAAGTAGAACTGTGGTTTGTAGCCCTTAAAGAATGGTGTGTGGCGACCGCCTTCTTCTTTAGTCAAGATATAAACTTCACTGTCGAATTCGGTGTGAGGCGTAATACTGCCTGGCTTGCACAATACTTGACCGCGCTCAATGTCGTCTCGCTCTACGCCGCGTAGTAATACGCCAACGTTGTCGCCAGCTTGGCCTTGATCCAAGGATTTCTTGAACATTTCAACGCCAGTTACAACAGTCTTTTTGGTTGGTCGGATGCCAACGATTTCGACTTCGTCGTTAACTTTAACAATACCTTGGTCGATACGGCCAGTAGCAACTGTACCACGGCCTTTGATGCTAAAGACGTCTTCTATGGCCATTCTGAATGGTTTTTCTAGTTCGCGCTTTGGATCTGGAAGTAATCGTCCATAGCTTTAACAAGTTCCATAATGGAATCTTCGGCTTCTTTGTCGCCTTCGATAGCTTTGGTGGCACTGCCTTTAATAATAGGAGCATCTTTGTCAAAGCCTTGCTTTTCTAGAAGTTCACGAATGTCCATTTCTACTAGTTCAACTAGCTCTGGGTCGGCTAAGTCCATTTTGTTCAAATAGACCAAAATAGCTGGTACGCCAACTTGGCGAGCTAACAAAACGTGCTCACGAGTTTGAGGCATAGGGCCATCGGCAGCTGAAACTACCAAAATAGCACCATCAATCTGAGCAGCACCGGTAATCATGTTTTTGACATAGTCGGCGTGACCTGGCATGTCAACATGAGCATAGTGACGCTTTTCGCTCTCGTATTCTTGGTGAGAGGTAGCAATCGTAATACCACGAGCTTTTTCTTCTGGGGCGTTATCGATTTGGTCAAAAGCGATAGGCTTGTTAATAGCGCTCGGCATGCGCTTTGCTAATACCATTGTAATAGCCGATGTTAAGCTGGTCTTGCCATGGTCAACGTGACCCATGGTGCCAACGTTCATATGCGGTTTGCTGCGATCAAATGTGTCTGCCATGTGTTCTCCTTATTAGACTCTAATTTAAACGCGATTAACATCTTTGTGTAAGCGCAAATTATCTGTCTTGTATTTTGTAAAGCTAATCATTACTGAATTTGTAAAGAGTTATTTAGCGTTTTTGGCAATAATGGCTTCGGCCACGTTACGTGGAACGTCAGCATAGTGGTCTAGTTCCATCGAAGAAGCTGGCACGGCCTTTAGTGTTAGAACGCAAAGTTGTGGTATAGCCAAACATTTCACCAAGTGGTACAAAAGCGGTAATTTCTTTCACACCGTTAGCTAAATCTTCCATCTTTTCTATGCGACCACGCTTGGAGTTTAAGTCGCCAATAACGTCACCCATGTACTCTTCGGGAGTTACAACAACTAGTTTCATGATTGGTTCTAACAGTACTGGATTGGCTTTTTTAACACCTTCGGCTATAGCCATCGATCCGGCGATCTTAAAGGCCAATTCGCTGGAGTCAACATCATGGTACGAGCCATAGTAAAGCTCTACTTTGACGTCTACAACTGGGTAGCCGGCAATAACACCGTTGGTTAAAGATTCTTCAACGCCCGCCTTAACAGCTGGAATGTATTCGCTAGGGATTACGCCGCCCTTAATACTGTTAATAAACTCAAAGCCTTTGCCAGCTTCGTTCTGGAACAATCTTAGCCATACGTCACCGTACTGGCCGCGACCACCAGATTGGCGAATATATTTGCCTTGAACTTCGATGCCATCCTTGCGGATAGTTTCGCGGTACGCTACCTGTGGTGCGCCAACATTGGCTACCACGCTAAACTCGCGCTTCATTCTGTCTACGATGATTTCTAGGTGAAGTTCACCCATACCACTAATAATGGTCTGGCCAGTTTCGTGATCTACCTTAATTCTAAAGGTTGGGTCTTCTTCGGCCAGGCGCTGCAAGGCTAAACTCATCTTTTCTTGGTCGGCTTTGGTAGCCGGTTCTATAGCAATGCTAACTGGAGGCTCTGGGAAGGTAATGCTTTCTAGCACGATTGGATGAGCCGCATCACATAAGGTATTACCAGTAGTTGTACCTTTTAGGCCAACAATAGCGGCAATATCACCAGCCGATACTTCGTCAACATCTTCACGCTTGTCGGCGTGCATTCTAACAATACGGCCAACTCTTTCTTTTTCACCGGTAGAGCTATTCAAAATATATGAGCCAGCGATAACTTTACCGGCATAAGTTCTAAAGTATGCTAATTTACCTACAAATTGGTCGGTGGCAATCTTAAAAGCTAAGGCTGTGAATGGTTCGTTTTCGGTGTTTTTGCGTTCTACTTCGTCACCAGTTTTGGGATGAGTACCCCAAGTACTAGGCTTGTCGGCTGGGCTGGGTAGTAAATCAACAACTAGGTCTAGCAGTTTTTCTACAATAACGCCACGGCCATCACCACCAGTAACGGCAAAGAATTTACCAGTTAATACGGCACTACGAACAGCTTGTCTGATTTCTTCTTCGCTTAAGCCTTCTTCGCCAACTTCTAGGTATTTTTCTAGAATCTGTTTCGTCTTCAGCTACGGCGTTTTCGATTAATAGCGAACGATATTTGCTTACCTTATCTTGCATGTCGGCTGGAATGGGGATTTCTTTTAGTTCTTTATCGTCAAATTCGGTTATATTGGTAGGCTTTTAGGCTAATTAAATCAACTAGGCCATTAATACTTTGTTCAAAACCAATTGGCAAATGTACCGGAAAAGCATGCTTATTTAAGCGATGATGAATACTGTCTAGGCTCTTATAAAAATCACCACCAGTCTGGTTGATTTTGTTAATAAAACAGATACGTGGAACACCGTATTTGTCGGCTTGGCGCCATACGGTTTCGCTCTGGCTTTCTACACCCATTTTGCCGTCAAAAACTACAACTGCACCGTCTAAAACGCGTAAGCTGCGCTCTACTTCTACAGTAAAGTCAATATGGCCGGGAGTATCGATAATGTTAACTTGGTGATCACGCCAAAAACAGGTTACAGCAGCCGAAACAATGGTAATACCACGTTCGCGTTCTTGCTCCATCCAGTCGGTAGTAGTTTCACCTTCGTGAACGGCGCCAATTTTGTGCTTTAAACCAGTGCGATACAAAATACCTTCGGTTACGGTAGTTTTACCAGCATCAATATGGGCAATAGTACCGATGTTTCTGATGTGATTTAGTGCATATTTTTTAGCCATTATGTTCCCTTTCTGTTTTAGTTTCTGGCAAAGTGGGCAAAAGCGCGGTTGCTTTCGGCCATCTTATGGGTATCTTCACGTTTCTTAACAGCAGTACCAGTGTTGTTATAGGCATCCATAATTTCAATAGCCATACGTTCGGCCATTGGCATCCCTTTGCGGGATCTAGCAGCTGCTACAAACCACATCATAGTTAAATGAGTCTGGCGTTGGCCGTGGACTTCGAACGGGATCTGGTAATTTGCTCCACCAACCCTTCTAGATCTAGTCTCTAGGCTTGGCTTTACGTTGTCTAAAGCTTTATCTAATACCGCTAGGGCATCTTCGCTTTTTAGTTTTTCAGCAGCGATATCCATGGCTGTCGTAAACTATTTTTTCGGCAATTTGTTTTTTGCCATTAAGCATCACTCGGTTAATCAACCGAGCAACTCTTACACTGTTATATTTACGATCTGGTGCGATTTCGCGCACTAAACTCTTAGTTTTCTTGCGTGGCATTTTTGATACTCCGTTCCTCTTCCTTCTTCCTAAGCTACGAAGGAGCGGTCACTGAAGCTTTTGAATGGTGCGAGTTAGGGTTCACGAAAGTCCCTATCCTATTAATTTATTAACTAATTACTTCTTCTTGGCTCCGTACTTGCTACGGCCCTGTTTACGATTAGTAACACCTTGAAGATCTAAACTACCCCTAACAACATGGTAACGTACACCAGGTAAGTCAGGTACTCTACCACCTCTAACTAAAACAACGGCATGTTCTTGCAGGTTATGGCCTTCTCCACCAATATAAGCCCAAACTTCGTAACCGTTGTTTAAGCGAACACGAGCAACTTTACGTAAGGCTGAGTTTGGCTTTTTAGGAGTTTTGGTAGTTACCTTAACGCAAACACCACGTTTGAATGGTGATGGCTTTTCGTAGTTCTTTGTTTTTAGGGTATTAGTAACACGCATCAAAGCTGGCGATTTGCTCTTAAACTTTGATTTGCTGCGTGGTTTTCGGATTAATTGATTTATTGTAGGCATGTGAATATTTATTTAAACAGATTTAAGCATTAGAGTCAATATTAGTTTCGTCTTCTTCTGGTTTCTTCACTGTAGCCAGTGCCTACTGGTATTTTACGACCCAAGATCACGTTTTCTTTAAGACCATAAAGCTTGTCTACTTTACCACTAACGGCGGCCGAAATCAAAACTCTGGTAGTATCCTGGAAGCTAGCAGCGCTTAAGAAGCTATCTGCCCAGGTAGAAACTTTAGTAATACCAAGCAGTAGCTGACTGAATTCGGCTGGTTTTTTAGCCATCGGCTACCAAGTGCATATTGGATTCTAATACTGCAGCTTTGCTAACGGCATCACCAGAAACAAAGTCGCTATCACCAGAATCATCAATTATTACTCGACTAAACATCTGCTTAACAACAATCTCTAAATGCTTATCGGCAATATTTTGACCTTGGGTAGCAAAGATCTTACTGATTTCATTCATTATGTAACGCTGAGTAGCTTCTACACCCTTTAAGCGCATCAAATCGTGCAAGTTAATAGAACCGCTGGTAATTCTATCGCCAGCCTTTACTTTATCGCCATCGGCGACTTCTAACTGCTTAAAGCCAGGAATTTCGTAACGAACAATAGCACGATCTTTTGGTGTGATGGTGATGTCTTTAGGACTAATTGTGACCTTGCCAGACATAGTAGCAATTAATGGATTGCTGTCATTGTCTTTTGTGGCAATTACATCGCCGATAGCAACTTCGTAACCATCTTTAATGGCTGGTTGACGGCCCTGCAAAGGCAACACTATGGCTTGCTCTTCTTTACCAGTTAGCTGAACAATATACTTATCGTTGTCTTCAAAGACTTTTAGCGTACCATCGATATCGGCTAAGAAGGCCTGACCCTTAGGTGCGCGAGCTTCAAACAACTCTTCTACACGATTCAAACCTTGGGCAGTTTCGTCGGCGATTATAGCGCCACCACGGTGCTTTGAGTCTAGGCTTAACTGAGTACCAGGCTCACCAATACTTTGGGCAGCAATAACACCAACTGGATGGCGATTAGCAACCAACTCACCAGTTGCTGGGTCAATACCATAGCTTTTACGATTAATGCCACGTAGGGTTGTACAGCTTAGAACGCTCATAATCTTAACACCATCTAGATTGCTGGCATCAATTTCTTCGGCGGATCATGAGTGATTAGTTCGCCCTTGGCAACAATCACCTTGCTCTTAATCTTAATTTCTTCAGCAGCATAACGACCTTCTAGTTTTACTGGCTAGGGCTACACCAACTATTTCGGCATCACTGCGATAGATAGCAAAGCCGGCATCTTCTACAGTCATCGTCTACCGTAAATACATCTTGGTTAACGTCTACTAAGCGACGAGTTAAGTAACCAGAGTCGGCAGTCTTTAGGGCGATGTCAATTAAGAGCCTTACGGGTACCACGAGTATCGGTAAAGTATTCTAGTGGGCTTAGGCCCTTTTTATAGCCAACCTTAATAGGCAGCTCAATAGCCTTACCAGAAGTGTCAGACTTAATACCAAGCATACCTACAGAGTTCTTCATCTGGCCGATGTTACCACGAGCACCAGAAGTAACAGCTATAGACATAGAGTTGTCTTGGGTGGCTAACTGCTCAACTAAAGCAGCCTGTACCTTGTTGTCAACTTTCATCCAGTTTTCAACAGTTAAGCGGTAACGCTCGTCGTTGGTCATAAAGCCAGCATCGTACTGATTGCTAATTTCGGCGGACGAGTTTCGCCTTCGGCGATTAACTTATCTAACCCAACAATTTCTGGGAAGTCATCCATACCCATGGATAAGCCCGAAACTGTAGCATATTCAAAGGCTAAGTCTTTTAGATTGTCGGCAATTTCGGCAGTTTTTTCTTGGCCGTACTTGTCGTAAACCTTCGCCATAACACCTTGAATCTTCTTTTTGGTTAGTGGCTCGTTCTGGAACGGAAAATCTTCTGGGAACAATTCATTTAGTAATAATCTGCCCAAGGTGGTGTCTAATTTTGCACCCCTAAAAGTGGTGCGAATAGGGCTTTGTAGCTTAATTGTGCCTTCATCGTAAGCCATAATGGCTTCGTTAATATCGGAGTAATCTTTGATTTTATCGTTGGCATACTTGGCGTAAGTTAAGAAGTAGGTACCCAAAACAATATCTTGTTCGATGTGTAAGATTGGGGTTCCATCGGCTGGCTTTAAGATGTTCTTAGAAGCAGCCATAATTTCACGGGCTTCTTCTTGCGCTTTGTCACTTAATGGCAAATGCACAGCCATTTGGTCACCGTCAAAGTCGGCATTAAAACCTTTACAAACTAACGGGTGCAGCTGGATAGCTTTACCTTCAATTAGTCTTGGCATGAAAGGCTTGAATACCTAAGCGGTGCAAGGTTGGGGCACGGTTTAACAGTACGTACTTGCCCTTAATAACTTCATCTAAAGCATCCCAAACGGCTAAATCGCCAATTTCGATTAATCTGGTGGCCGAACGAATGTTATGAGCATGTTCGTTAGTTATTAAATGGCCAATTACGAATGGCTTAAATAGCTCTAAGGCCATCATCTTTGGCAAACCACATTCGCTAATCTTTAATTCTGGGCCGGCTACAATAACCGAACGACCAGAGTAGTCAACGCGCTTACCTAGCAAGTTCTGGCGGAATCGGCCTTGCTTACCGCGTAGCATATCGCTTAACGACTTTAGACGGCGTCTTTGGCCACTGCTAGAAACAGCCCGACCGCTACGAGCAGAGCTATTGTCTATTAAGCTATCTACGGCTTCTTGTAACATGCGCATTTCGTTGCGACGGATTACTTCTGGAGCGTTCAAATCCATCAATTTCTTCAAACGGTTGTTGCGGTTAATAACACGACGGTACAAATCGTTTAAGTCACTGGTAGCAAAACGGCCACCGGTTAGTTGAACCATTGGGCGCAAATCTGGGGGAATAACCGGCAATATAGAGACGCACATACTAGATGGGCTAATACCAGCTTTTAGCATACTTTCTAAGATGCGCAAGCGCTTCATAATCTTCTTTTTGCGCTGGCCTTTGGCTTCTTCTACTTCTTTGTCCTAATTCGCTAATAAGCTGGTCTAGATCCACCTTGTCTAGCATGGCCTTAACAGCTTCGCCACCCATACCAACCGTTACTAGCTTTTGAAAGTCGTCCGGCAAGGCTCGGTAATCGGTTTCGCTAATTAAAGCGTGCTCGTTTAAGCCTTCTAGCGCGGCTTTTTGCTTTTCGTATTCTTTTACAACGTCATCAAGTTCGGCGCTTTGGTCGGCAGCTAGATGTTTAACGTCGGCCTTCTCATCGCTAGCCAGCTCTTTGTAACGAGCTTCAATAGCAGCCTGAGCAGCTGTAGCTTCGGCTTCTTTATCTTTTAGCATTTGGTCGCGTTTTTCGGTATCGACAGTTAAAATCACGTAGCTAGCAAAGTAAGCAATACGTTCTAAGTTTTTAATGGTCATATTCAAAACCAAGCCAATAGCACTTGGAGTTCCCCGCAAGAACCAGATATGAGTTACAGGGCAAGCCAAGGTAATGTGGCCCATACGTTCGCGTCTAACAATAGACTTAGTAACAATCTCACCGTTTTTATCTACGGCAGCTTCACGGCTACGCAAGCCTTTATATTTGGCATCGTGGGGGTTAATATCTTTTACTGGCCCAAAAATCTTTTCACAGAACAAACCGTCACGTTCTGGTTTTTGGGTACGATAGTTAATAGTTTCTGGTTTAGTGACTTCACCGTAGCTCCAATCCAAAATATCAGTTGGGCTGGCAACAGCTAGCTTTACAGCGTCAAAATCGGCAATATCGGTACCGTGGGAGTATTTACGCATCTTATTCTTCCTCCGTTTCGTTATTGTCTGCTTCAGGTAGCTTCTTCGGTTACGGTAATCTCTTCGCCCGATTCATCCATAATTAAGAATTCGTCGTTATCGATTTCTTTAGACATATCTAGGTCGTTAATAGGTGATTGTGGAGCTTCTACTTCAGCTTCGTGAGCTGCTTCGTCTTTAATGTTAGTTTCTAGCAAGGCTTCGGCATCAATTGCCTTGCCTTTGCTTAGGTCAACTAGGTCAACTTTTAGGCACAAACCTTGTAGCTCTTTAACAAGTACGTTAAAGCTTTCTGGTACTTTTGGCCCAACAATTTCGGTGTCTTTTATGATAGCTTCGTAAGCTTTGGCACGGCCATAAACATCGTCGGACTTAATAGTTAGCATTTCTTGCAAGGTGTTAGCAGCACCGTAAGCTTCTAATGCCCAAACTTCCATTTCGCCGAATCTTTGGCCACCGTTTTGAGCTTTACCGCCCAATGGCTGCTGAGTAACCATGGTGTATGGCCCAGTAGAACGAGCGTGGATTTTATCGGCAATCATGTGGTTTAGCTTAATCATATACATACAGCCAACAGTGGTACGGTCTTTAAATGGAGCACCAGTCCGGCCATCAAACAACTGTTGCTTGCCATCTTCGTTTAGGCCGGCTTTTTTAAGTAAGTCTTTGATAGTCTCAATTGGCACACCATTGAATGGCGGGCTAGCAACTCTAAAGCCTAATGCCTTAGCGGCCATACCTAAGTGAGTTTCAAACAACTGGCCAATGTTCATACGACTTGGTACACCTAGTGGGTTCAAAACAATATCTACTGGAGTACCGTCTTCGGTATATGGCATGTCTTCTAGTGGCAAAATACGGGCAATTACACCCTTGTTACCATGGCGACCACCTAGCTTATCACCAACATCAATCTTGCGCATTTGGGCAACAAACACCTGGATTTGCATGATAACGCCGGCCTTAAGTTCATGGCCAGTGGCGCGGCTAAATATCTTTACGCCCACAACCTTGCCATGTTTGCCGTTGCTCATACGCTGCGAAGTGTCACGGACTTCTTTGGCTTTTTCGCCAAAAATAGCACGTAGCAAGCGTTCTTCACTGCTTAATTCTTGCTCGCCCTTAGGAGTAATCTTGCCAACCAAGATGTCGCCAGGGTGAACTTCGGCACCGATTCGTACAATACCATCTTCGTCTAAGTGTCTTAGAGCTTCTTCGGAAACGTTTGGAATATCACTGGTAACAATTTCTGGCCCTAACTTGGTTTCGCGTACTTCGGTCATGTAATCCACAATGTGGATGCTGGTGAACACGTCATCGCGCACTAAGCGGTTGCTAATAATAATAGCGTCTTCAAAGTTGTAACCGCACCAAGGCATAAAGGCTACTAGCAGGTCTTTACCTAGCGCCAATTCGCCGCCCTGTACGCTCATACCTTCTATTAGAATGTCGCCTTCTTTTACAGTATCACCGCTGTTAACGGCCACTTTTTGATTAATCGAAGAGCCTTCGTTGCTGCGCACAAAGTGCATTGGCTTGTAGGTTTTTTCGTACCTTGCCGTAATCAACAACAATTTCTTCGGCAGTAGCTTTAACAACTTTACCCTTACCTTCGGCCAAAACAACCTGGCCGGTGTTGCGGGCAGCTACACCTTCTACACCAGAACCAACAATTGGAGCTTCTGGATTAATTAAAGGTACAGCCTGGCGTTGCTGGTTACTACCCATCAAACTTCGGTATACATAGTTCTTTTCTACAAATGGAATTAAAGCAGCGCTGGTACCAACAATTTGTTTGGTATCGGCATCAATATAAGTGACTTCTTGCGGGTCAACTTCACCGGCAGTCATATTGCTACGAGCAGATACTCTGGGATGTACAAAATAAGCCGTCTTTGTCGGTTTCGTTACCGGCTCCGGCAATAACTGCTTTTTCTTCTTCGCTAGCGTCTAAATAAACAATTTCGCTAGTAACTTGGGACTTAACTGGCCAAGTAGCTTTTTCTTTTATGGCCTCTAGCTTTTTAGCCTGCTCAGCAGTAATTTTTTGACCCTTTTTAACAATTGTCTTACCCTTGGCATCTTCTAAATCAACACCGGCAATGTGGCCAACAGCCTTCTTGGCTGGCAAGGCATTAATAACCCTTTTATATGGAGTTTCAATAAAACCGTATTCGTTAATACGGGCAAAACTAGCCATGTTAAGTACCAAACCAATGTTGGCACCTTCGGGAGTTTCTACCACGCAAATACGGCCATAGTGAGTAGCGTGAGCGTCACGTACTTCAAAACCAGCCCGTTCGCGGCTTAAGCCACCAGGGCCCATAGAACTTAAGCGACGCTTGTGAGCTAATTCGCTTAGCGGGTTAATTTGGTCCATAAACTGGCTTAGCTGAGACGAGGCAAAGAATTCACGAACAGCAGCTACAACTGGGCGAGCATTAATAAGCTGGCCAGGTGTAACGGTTTCGATTTCGCACATGCTCATGCGATCTTTGGCGTTGCGTTCCATACGCAATAAACCAATACGGAACTGCCTTTGTACTAATTCGCCTACCAATTTAACGCGGCGGTTAGCTAGGCTATCGATGTCGTCATCGGGTTCTTGGGTGTTATTCAAACGAATAATTTCGGCTACGATGGCAATAAGGTCTTCTAGGCGCAATACGCGGTTTTCGGCAGTATTTGGAATATCCATATCCAAGCGCTTGTTCATTTTGTAGCGGCCAACTCGGCTAAAGTCAAAACGCTTGTAGTTGTAGAACATGTTTTCTAGCAAGCTACGGGCGTTATCTACAGTAGCTAAGTCTCCTGGGCGCAAACGGCGGTAAACTTCAATTAAAGCTTCGCCAGTACCTTTAGAAGGATCTTTTTCTAACGTAGCATCGATGTAATTTAGTTTGCCGCTATCTACATGCTTTACAGCTTCTTTAATAGCACGTTTCGCCCATGCCCAAAGCTTTTAGCAAGGTGGTGATTGGGATTTTACGACGTCGGTCTATTTTTACATACATGGCTCCATTAGCAGCGGTTTCGAATTCTAACCAAGCTCCTCGGTTAGGAATAACCTTGGCTCCATACAGGTTGGTGCCACCGTGTTGAGTGGCTTTAAAAAAGACGCCTGGGCTACGGATTAACTGGCTAACTACCACGCGCTCGGCGCCATTAATTACAAAAGTGCCCCTAGTGGTCATCCAGGGGTAGTCGCCTAAGTAAATTTCTTGTTCCTTAACTTCGCCGGTTACCTTGTTGGTTAGTTCTACTAAGGCCTTTAGCGGGGCTTCGTAGCTAATGTTGTTTTCACGGGCTTCGGCTTCTGAAGTTTTGGGTTCTTCAAAATGATAATTCTTAAAATTTAGGGTTAGTTTGGTGCCGGTGTAATCATCTATTGGATTAATTTCGGCTAATAATTCACCAAGCCCTTCATTAACAAACCAACCAAAACTCTTATTTTGGTGGTCTACTAGGTTGGGGAGCTCTATTCCTTCGCTTTTTGTAAAATATACCCTGTCTTTTTTTGTGGTGACGCTGTCTTTTGCTGGAGCTTTAGTTTGAGCCATAAATCAGTTGATATCCTTATGTTAAGTTATGCTGAATTTATTTTTTGGGCGAAGGTTAACTAAGCTGGCGGTTTTTGGCGCTTTACATTAAGCAAACTAAAGCACTGCCCGTCTTATACTACTTCTTGAAGAGTAGTCTGAGGGATTTTTTACAGTTTGTCAAATCTTTTTTAAGATTTTTTGCTACCTGTGGATACTTTTGTTAACAGCACGTACTGCCAGACTTGCTAATACGCCCCTATTATGTTATACTAATGGCGATTACGCAGTCTAGCCGAAAGGTGGAAATAAGGTGATAGCTGTCGATCAGGAAGCCCGTGAGCAGAATAAGAAGATGATCCTCGAATACATGCGTTTCGAGGACATGTTCCGACAGGCTCTCAGCACTGCCATCCGGTACTACAATAACGGTGGCAGAGGGTATGCCAGGGTTGACTACAGGGTTCCCTCCAGAGCCAGGCGGAGAATTGATCTAATGATGTCTCGGACTGGCTTGAATGGGCTCTTGCAGAGCGCCGCTACAAAGGCAATCGAGCAGGCCGGTTTCAGATGGGCATCGGCCGAGACGCACTCTGGCGCCTTCACCAACGTCTGGAAGAGCTGGAGCATTACCGTGGCGCTACACGAAGTCAACCCGCTCCCATAACAGAAGCCCACACATGGGCTTCACAGGGGCCAGCGCCCGCGCGCTAGGCCCCTTTGTCTTTTATAAAACTTATTTTTTGGTTACTTTGGCGCCAATGACTTCGTCGACTAGGCCGTATTTTACGGCTTCGTCGGCGGTCATCCAAAAATCACGCTCTACGTCTGCTTCTATTTTAGCTAGCTTCTGGCAGGTGTTTTTAGCTAATATCTCGTTAAGTCGCTTCTTTAAATCAAGCACTTCTTTTAGGGTGATTTCCATATCGGTAACTACACCCTTCATTCCGCTAGATGGTTGGTGAATTAACACCTTGCTGTTGGGCAGAACAAAGCGTTTACCTTTGGTGCCGCTACTCAGTAAAAAGGCGCCCATGCTGGCTTGTAATCCAATACCAATAGTCTGAACATCGCACTTCACAAATTGCATGGTGTCGTAAATGGCCAAGCCATCATTAACACTACCTCCCGGACTATTTATATAAAGAGTGATGTCGGCCTTAGGGTCTTCGGACTCCAAAAACAACATTTGGGCCACTATTAAGTTAGCAGTGTGGTGGTTAACTTCTTCGCCTAAAAAGATAATGCGACTTTTAAGTAGCCGGCTATAAATATCATAAGCGCGCTCTCCGCGGCCATCGCTTTCGATAACTGTGGGAACTAAGAAACTTTTCATAACTTTAGTTTATCATAAATTGGCACTTGGCAACAACGAGTGCCAGCTATTACTAATCTTTTTCTGCAAGAAGTAACTCAATACAATCTGGCGAGTAGTGTTCTTTAAACGAGCCGTTGCCGGCTCTTTTTATTTCTACCGCTTCTATGCCTAGTTCTTTTAATCTTTGACGTACATCGGCGATAGTTTTTTTGGTTTTAACTGCTATCTGCGTTGTTGTAATTAAATCGCTTGACTCTTGTTTTTCTATCAGACCCTTAATATCACCAACGCTCTCTGGGGGGAAATGTGGGGTTATCCTGTTTCTGCCACCACGTCTTAACTCATGTTTTATGCCCAATTCTTCTATGCGGTTAGCAACTAACAGGGCTGACCTGCCAATAGCCGATACTAAATTATAAAAAGTTAAATAATCACCGGCATCAGGAAGTGATTGTTCAAAATTTTTTACTTGTTCTAGTTCGGCGAATACATGCGGAGGATAGTGTACGCGCGTAACACCGTGTTCATCTCGCCTATCTTCGGCCAAAGCTTTGTATTGTGCGAGCCTGTTGCGAACCCAGGCTAGTGATTTTTGCAGCCCATTTGTTAATCCTTCTTCTGTAAGCCAATCAGCAGCTAATTCTGGTCGTTCATCGGCAGCATTTTGAATAAGCTCTGCTGATTCTGGCGGATAAAAATCTAAAGTATGCCCACTAAGGCTAGAGCATCTCGATTCTGGGACGATATTTGCTTCTTGTAAACGATTTGCTATCCACTCGCGGTCTTGCCCAGTAATCTGTTCTAGCTGCCGTAAATTTACCCAACCATTATCTAATGGATTAGCATCAGCTTCTCTTTTTAGAAATAAAGCCACCTCTTTAGCATACAAAGGGTTATCTGGATGCCCCGTTCTGGTTTGGTGTATAGCGGGTGTTATACCCAAAGCTTCAATTCGTCTTTCTACCCACCCCCTTGATTTGCCAACAACTTTCCACATTTTGTCTATGGTTATATGTTCCTCTAGTGAGTCATAAACTCCTTGCCATTCTGGTTCATCGTCTGGCACCAGCACCTCGGTTACTATCGGCGGTACCTGCTCTTCTACAGACTCTGCGCAGTCTACACCGTCCGCCCCCTCCATGCGTCTTTGTTCATCAATCAGCAAATCAAGTGTAAACTCAGGTAGAACGCTAAAGGTCATTAGACCTTCTTTTTTGATTATGAATCTCACACCAAGCGCTTTAGTGGTAGTTTTTACCTGCTCAGTAGGCATACCTAATCTTTCGGCTATCTCATCGGCCGTTAATTCTTCAAAGTTTTGCCTTTGTATCTGTGCCAGCCTATCGGGCAACTGTCGCTCTTTTTCAGCAAAGGCTTCTCTAAGTAATTGAGCATCGTACTCTGCCTCTAACCGATTAAGTTTTTTGGTTATTCCATCCTGCCACTCATACATAACAGAGATTATAATATACTTAATAACAATTACGTCATTTTAGCAATGCAAGCACAAGCAGTTCACACCGTAATTTATGTGCCATACATGCTACTTGTGTGTAGCAGGGCGCTCTTGTTGTTCTATGCCTTTTCTTTCGTTTGTCATTCGGTTTAAGGTAAAGTCAAAGCCGGCACCCGCTGCCGTGAATGCCCTATCTTCAGCGCAAAGAGCTTTGCTAGCTTCGGCTGCCCTTCTGGTTACTTCTTTTTCCATGGCTATTTCGCCTTCACGTTCCGGAATAATGTCACTGTTGGGGTCTTTACGCTTACAATCAATAGCGTCATTTACAGCGCCGGCGCCTATCTGCGACAGGCTTCGCTCCAGTACGCACCCCTGATAAACTCCGCCTTGTATTACAAGCCTATTAGGGTCGATACCTGCTAGCGTTTTTTTATCCATTGCTATTCTTTTTTGTTTATTTATCGCTACTAATATAATACCACTTTTATGCGTGAATTAAGGCTAGCAACACCCTGGGAGGTCTATATCAAATAAACTGAGGTGGCCTTTTACGGGGAAGGGTTTGGGCAGAACACGCAAATTGCGGATAAGCCAGGCTTTGGCGTTGGGGTAGAGTTCTATGCAGGCGGCTGCTTCGTCGGCTTTTGTCATGGGGCGGATGTCGTAAAGCTCCACAATACACAAAGCTACGCCTTTGGGCTCGCCTTGCCCGCTTTTAGAGGCACAAATTAAGATGTCACCGCGATATTTTGTAGCCCATTTGCGCGTTTCGATAGTTTTGATGCCTTCGGCAATCAAACTCGCATACGGCTGCTTTAAACTCAACGCCTTCATAATTTTTTGATTCTACACCGAATAACAGAGAAACAAAAGTCTTCAGGCAAAAATCGATGCCAAACACAACAAATTGCAAATAGTAGCGATCTGACAGCTTAAAGAACTGTTGTGTATCCGTAGTTGTCCAGGGTGTTTGCTACAGTTTCAAGAAAATGCTCAAATTCTGGTTTGGCCATACCTATGCAGTCGGCAAGTTTTTGTGCCTCTTGTAGGTAGGCCTTGTATTGTTCCTCAGCGTCTGGGTCGGTAGAATCGCTACCCGTAGTCTCTTTGCGTTTTTGCTGAGCCATCCTTATTAGTACCATTTCTAAAGCAACTTCTACTAATTCACAAATAGCATCATCATCAACTTCATCCTCACGTTCTGAAAAAGAATTATATAAATAAAGTTCTAACTCTTTAGGCGTACGCATCAAAGCCATCCTATTAGTCTTGGATGTCTCGGCCTTTTTACATAACTCGTCTACTTTTTCTTGAGTAATTTCTATTTCTCCAGCAGTGCTTTTAAGCAAATCGTTAACAAACGCCAACCTCTTAAGTTTTTCGTCACTTGTAAGATTAGCTGAAAGCAAAATAGCGCCGAACAATAGCTCCATTTCGTCTTTGGCTTTAGCTTTGTTATCTAGCTTCCATAACTCATCTATAAATATTAGAGTTTCAACCAGGTCCATCGCATCTATATCTGCGATAGGTATACCTAAGCATTCGCAGGCCTCGTCCCTTTCGAGATCGTCATCCATTAACTCGTCTATACTACTGTCTAATTCCAGAAAATAGTCTGGATCGTCTGACTCTAAATATACAGATGGGATTTCTATGCCCGATGCGATAGCTTTAGTAGTAATCTCTTTTTTTGAGGCAAAGTAATCTTCGTATGGATTTTTTGGTCCACCGGGCTCCTTGACCATATAATACTCCTTTTATTGCAATGTAATATTCATACTAATAAAAGACCGCTAATGCAAGCATAAGGGTTTACAACTTATAGGACACAACATCAGATATTGGCTTTGCTTAGTCTTGCTAATTAGCTTTTTTTATGTTAAATTATGCTCTGTTTTTCGGCAAAACCTCGGTTATGCCGAGGACTATACAGGGAGGTGCTTCGTGCCCGAGGCCGTTGTGGTTTACAGGGACACCCCGGAGAACACAAGGATGCTGTACGCAGATGACGGCAGCCCGTGGCTCACGCCAAAGATCCAGCAACAGCTGTATTCGGCGCTTCTAGAGCACTGTGGCGAGTTGCTCGATCCCAACCATGTCACCGTGACCTACAAGAAGGCCGGTAAGCTCGACTCGTTGTCGAACAACATGGTCATCACTGTGATCGGCCACCACACCCGCAAGAGGAAGAAGCGGTTCAAGCAGTGGTCTGAGGCCTTCGCCTGGCATATCCGCAGACTCTGCGGCGACGACAGCGATATAGCCTTCGACATCAGCTTGCGCAAGCACGCCGTATGGCTGCCGCCGCAGCCGGCCTAGAGCCCCCCAACCAGCGAGGATTACTCGCTCCGGTGCAAACCCGGCGTTCCCGCTAGCTACTACGATAAGCGGGATTTTTTATAAGCTTTTATTCATCTTGTCTTTGAACAAACAAAAAAGACCTTGTAGGTCTTCGGTCGGAGGGGCAGGCTATTAAAGCCCCGCCCCTCCATGATCTGACAGATCCTTAGCCGTCAGGCGTCGGCTACCACCTCAAGCCGTTCGGCCTCGAGGCACATCTCTTTGACTAGCTCTGGAGTCACCGGCTCATCCTCGTACCAGAACTCGATGTCGACTCCCGGCAGCTGACGGCTGAGCTCATCTACTCGCGCCTTAACAGTCATCAAGGCCTTGATGCTCCACTGCTGGCACTCATCGCAGCTGAAATTTGCCTCGTCGTCCACGAAGAAGGTGAAGATGTGTTCGTTGTACAACTTCCACCTCTTCTTGTACCCAAGAGAGTACACCAAGAAGATGCGATACTCGCCTGGAACCTCACACGGATCTGCGGGGTTATCGTCCCCTCCCGGCGACTCCAAGCCAGCCTGCACCGTGATGAGAGTTACGCCCTTCTTCTTTGCCGCTCGCACAAGCCCTTCAAGGTCTTGTACCTTACGCCAACCCCAGAACATAACAACCTCCGCGTTCGATCTTGTCAGATTACGCATATTATAACAGAATATCCGCTTTATTCAATTCTGTGCCCAATAAATTTACCCATAAAATGGCAAACGGCCCCGTCGAGCTCTTTCGAGCTTTCGGGGGCCGTAAGCACCTTGCTTCATATGTTGTACTGCTTCTCGGGCCACTGCGTACAGCACCGAGTACACCTGAATCTGTCGGGCAGAATCGCAGGGCTAGCGATGTAGTTGCCGAAGGCCTTCTCTAAAAGAGGCTCTCGAAGTTCGAGTGCTTCCTTAAGAGATATGTCACTGATGTGGCCTAGGGACATCTTGTCGTCCCAGCCTACGCAGTCGCAGGGGAAGATCCGGCCGTCCGCATGGATGTACAGCAAGCGATGCTCACAGCTTCCATCAAAAACAGAACAAATCGGATTCTTACCAAACGTCCCGCCTTCTCGAGGAAGGTCCAAATAGTCTATGGCCCTTCCAACCCTGATCATGCTCCTGACCATGTAAGTCATCAGGTGGCTAGGATAGATTGCGAATCCGTCTTCGTCGGCCTCGATCCTGGCGTTCTTGAGCAAGAGGCCTTGCCTTTGCATCTCCGACTTCAGTCGCTTTTGGTGCTCTTCGGGCAACTTAGCCATCTCTTCTTTCGGCAAGTATTCGCTATAGCCCAGCTTGCATAGCGACCAGTACAGCAAAGCAGCGATTGCTAGCCTTGTTGGCTTCCTTGGGTATTTCCCGTCGATCAGCTTGACGTTGATCTGCGTGGATATCTGCTCAAGGAACGGTACGCTAAAGCGCATCCTCTGTATGGATACCCACGGGTGAACGTTGCTAATGCTGATTGTGGGGTTAACCCTGGGATCGCGAAGCTGTGACAGGGCGACAAGGTTGTCGTAGCCTATCTCCTTCTGGTTCTTACAGCCGGACGTCATAAACGAGATGTTGCCGGCTTGTGTTTGTAGGAGCCCCTGCATCAGTTCAAGTAGCCACGGATATTCTAGTGGCTCCCCGAGTCCAGATACAAAGACACTCTTACAAACATCGCCGAGCTCGACGATCTGTTCGATGACCATCGGAATCCATGTCTTTCGCATGTGGATACCTTTACAGGTTGAATCCATTCCGCAGAAAGCACAGCCACGATGGCATTGAACGGTAGGCAATATAATGACTTCTACAGGTAGTTTTATAGGTAGCAAGGTGCACCTCCAAGGGTGTTTAGTCTCTCGTAGGAGGCCATATAATAACATATTTGTAGTATTTAATAAAGGCTTATAAAAGAAAAAGACCCGTTAGGGGTCTGCTGCTATGGGGGCGGGCTATTAAAGCCCCGCCCCCCACGTTGAAGCGTCTGCACCAGTGTTGCGAGCCTTACCTCGCCGTAGTAAGCCGGCGGCCGTCGCCCTTGGGCTTGGTGGCCGCACAACCCTTATAGTCGGCAAGCAACTTCCGCTGGATTTCCAGCTCCTTGCCGGCATTGAGGTCGTCTGGGCCCAGCCCGATGATGAAGTCTGGCCAGTCTTTCTCGAGAGCACCCATCACGGCTATGTCACCAGTGGTCAGATCGACCATCAGCTGTTCGTTACCGTGAGTGTCAAAGCGCAACATCCAGTACCCTCGCTCGGCCATATGCCGATACGAATCCGCCTGGACGGCCTCTGGGTATACCTCGCCGAGCTCCTGGAGCACCTTGCGAACCTGAAGCCATATCGCCGCCTGGTTCTTGCTGTGCCCGCGCATCAAGCCCGCAAGCTCTTTCTTCCTCTTTACCACCTCGGTTGCAAACGCCTTGCAATCCACACTGCCTCCAAACGGGTAGGGATTTTCAACGCAATAACACTAAACCATAATAACTACGATAAATAAAGTATTTTACACTTTAAAACAGAAGCGCCTCCGAGTGGGCGCCCCTGTTTTACAACAAACTTGGGCGCCTCACGCGAAGGCACGCTCTTTACTCTACTGCAGGATGGCTTCGATAGCCGCCTTGGCTTGCATGGCATGCCTTAACAGCTCTTGCCGGCCTAGAGCCCACCGCACTTGGTCGTCGCCTTGGTTGGCTTTGTGTATACCCTGGCAGATACCAACGAACTTCTCTACTGCCGGGTGGCAATAGTGCCTCTGTAACCACAGCGAGCAAACCTTGTGCCATTTAGGCTGTAGCGGACAAACCTTGCACCGCTTGCGATTGCCCGGTGGGTCTACCTTTAGTATGTGAGCTGCCGCATAGCAAAGCCCACACAGATCACCGGCAACTTGCGAACAACGCCGAACGAACTCATTGTAGGTATCCACCGTGGGATCCTGCAGTAGCTCGATCTTTTGGCGCCATGCTTCAGCGGCAAGCCACGCTCCTTCTTGAATCGTCTTAGCCTGCTTGTGCTCGTTCAACCGACACCCCCTGCGTATATGAGTGAAAGAACAGTCACATTACCTAACCCTTAGCGTGTAGCTTAGGGTTTTGTATGTTGTCGCTACCTTACCACTTTTGTGCCTTAACGGCAATATTATGATTTTGCTGGATTACTCAGCGATTATTTCTCTTCTCTTGGTCTGAGCAACACTCTCCGCCATTCGATCCCAAGGGTGTCTTGGTCCGATATCTGGCCTAGTAAGGTCAATTAATCCACTGGCAACGGTACTTTCTGTTGCTTCTAACTCTTGCGCACTCTTTGGCTGGAAGTTCCAAGGCCATTCGTCTTTTTTGGGGGGCGACAAAGTTGGGTCAATATTCATGGAAGTATCAACCCGCTCGGTAGATGGTGGAGGCATATTGATTATTACCTTATCGGTAATTGCTTTGAATTCCTCTGGCGTAGATGGCATCGCTTGGGCTAATTCGTATACTAGTTCGCAGTTTATGGCCGCAGTTTCTATTACCTGCTCGTTAGAAACAGCCGCTTTTCCTTTATGACATTGCCATGCACTACCGTTTCGGTAAGTTTGGGCCTACAACTTGGTGATACAGCCTCACACGCTCCGCAACCTAAACGTATGGCTGCTGCCATGGTAAGTTTGCTTTCCCGATTTGCTAGTAGGCCGGATACGCTAGTTTCTGCCATTTTAACTCCTTATTGTGGATAGTATGTTTATGTAAACCCATTTTTGCAAGCATGAGCACTTTATAATTGCTTTATTTGTATTATTATGTTAATATAGCACTAATTCGAGGTAGTAATTACCTTAGGATAGCGGAGGTGCTGGGGCAAAACCCGGCCCTTTGTATTTACAACTAGCCATAGAAAGTGCCTTGTTCTTTCCTGTTAGATCCCCTAAGGAAAGCTGACCGCTTTTAAAGTTGTTAGCTTCCCTTAGGGGAAACCACAAACACTACCAGAGGGAGAGCAAGCACATGTTCCAAGCCAACCATTCAGATAGGTCTGCGGCTGCACTTCGGTTCGAGAGAGCACGGCTGATTGGGTCGTTGTTCGATCGCGTCTTTTGCACAAGGAAGGGCTTTGCCCTGCTGATGAACTGGGCGCAGAAACAGAGCCTGGCGCGCAACGCCGAGATCGAGTACCGCGAGATCACCGCAAGGTGTTCCAACATGGGCAAAGCCGACCACGGACTGTGCAGATCCTGCACCTTCCAGCGTCAGATTGCCAAGCGAGCGTACAATAACGCTTCGGCCGCAGCTCGAGACCTTAGGGCCTACGTTTCCGACTTGTGGGCGCGCATCGTCTACATCGGCGTCGAGCTGGAGGACCTCACCACAAGCAGCATCACCATCGTGGAGGCAATAGTCGTTGAGGTGTACGACGACGGCCATTGTGAGCTGCTGTCGGCATCTATCATCGGTGATCGGCAAAGCTGTCCATTCTTGGCCAGCTGACCCGTCCGACAGCTTGGGGCATCACAAACAACCAAAAGGGCCGCCAGTGCTATATGCGCTGGCGGCCCTAGTGGCACTTTCTATGGCTCTTTACCCTGACTATTAAAGCTTAATAACCAAGGCAAAGTAATAAATTTACAACTTCTGAGATAACTACATTTAATTAGCTCAGAGGTTATTGGGAGGGCTGCGAAGCCCTCCCAAACCCCCTGTGGTCAGTTCTTGTCGCCGAGCTTGTCGGCACAGTCGGTACAGAGACCTCTGGCCAGCCTTTTGTCATCCGGGGTGGGATAGTTGAGCACCGGCTGCATATCGAATGACCCTCTACAGCTGTAGCACCGAAGCTGTTCCGTCTTGATGTTCAAACACGGATGACAAACGTGCGTAAGCTCACCTCCTTCGGTCCAGACCAACGCCTTGCCCAAATACAAACCGTTGCCACACAAGTGACATGTCTTGTCTAGGGCGGGCTCACAGTCATCACAAGCGTTGACCCACTGGCCATTGTACTCACCGTGGTGAAGGACTTCGCCTTCTTTCATATCTCGGCAACAGATGCCGCACTTTTCCATGCCTTCTGCCAACGTTGGCACGCCACTCACGTCTGGGTTCTCGATAGACAAGCCGCTGGGCAGTCCATCGCCTATCTGGTCTTTAGAATCCATTGCTGCCTCCGTCTGTCTCGACTTTTGACTAACACTCTACAGGGAGTTACATGCTCCTTGGACACTCCAAATAGCATATTTGTTATAACATGCCTATTCTATCTTGTCGAGGCTATATTCCCCTTGCTGCAGAGGTGGTGTAGGCAATATAGTGGTTCTACTAACATTTGATTTTCGTAGAATAATTGCATCATTTTTCTTACGGCAAAGAGATTCTGTATATGTAGCCGCTACCAAAGAACGTTGCTCGTATCTAGCTTTAAATCCGCTACACAATCTTAAACAAAAACTACCCATTGCCGTAGCCATTCCATGCCTTTCTGTTAGCTCGTCGTACCAAACCCTTGTGGCAATACATAAATCGGCTTCGTGCTTACAGCTTGAATCATCGTCTTTGTCCGGCATTCTAAAGTCACATGATTCACAATCACTAGGAGCAATCCGCACCGCACCCTCGTAGTGGCTTATGGTTCTAAACGACACCCTATTTTCCTTGGGCGTAACCTACTAATTTGGTGATGGTTTTTTCGGTAACCATGCGACTGGCAATATCTTGCTGGTTCTCGGGCTTGTCTAATTCTTCGTGAACCTTCTCGTCTTTATACTGATTCTTTATAAGCTGTACCCTTATTTGCAGTTCTTCGGGCGTGACTGTGATATCTTCGGCTTTAGCGATTTCGGCCAGTACTAAACCAGCTTTAAGGCGCTCTTGGGCCAGTGGCTTTAATTCTTGCTCTTTATATTCGTCTTCGGTTTTGCCAGTACTCTTTAAGTAATCTTCAAAGGTTTGGTTTTGGCGGGATAGGTTCTGGCGGAATTCTTGATCTATCATTTTGGTCTGTTCGGCTAGCAAGCCTTCGGGCAAAGCAATTTTTACTTTGTCGGCGATGGCCTTAATAACGGCTTCTTCAAAGGCGCGGTTGGCATGATGCTCGCGCTCAATGTTTAGCTGTTTTCTGATATCGGCCCTTAAGTCACCAACAGTTTTGAATGGGCCAATTTTGGCCGCAAGAGCATCATTTAATTCTTCTGCCTTAGATTCTTCAATCTTTTTTACTTCTATATCAAAAGTTACTTTTTGGCCGGCTAGAACTTGGGCAAAATAATCTTTAGGAAAACTCAACGTAAATCTCTTCTTGGCGCCTTTTTTAAGGCCAACAACTTGCTCTTCAAAACCGGCAATAAAGCTTTTACTGCCTAAAACTAGAGGGTAATCCTTGCCTGAACCGTTAGGAATTGGCTCGCCCTTGGCATCTTTGCCAGCAAAATCAATTATGGCCCTGTCGCCATCTCTGGCGGCCCGGGTAACTTCGGTAAATGTAGCCTGTTGCTGCTGAATCCGGCCTAAAACTTCTTCTACATCGGCGTCGGTAATAGCAACTTCTTCTTTTTTAACCTTAATATTCTTGTAATCGGGCAATTTAATTTTAGGTACTACATCGACTTCGGCCGTAAAGACTAAATCGGTATAAGGCACAAACTTAGTAACGGCAATTTTAGGGTTCGAGATAACTCTTAATTTAGTCTCATTAAGAGCATTCAAATACAGGCGGTTTATAGCCTCTTCTATTACTTGGCTTTGCACATAGTTAGGGTCTAAGTTCTTTTCGGCTACGGCTTGGGGTACTTTGCCAGTCCTAAAACCGGGCACTTTTACATCTTTGGCCAACCGTTTAACAACTAATGATTTGTATTTAGCCAAATCTTCGGCGTTAGCCGTAACGGTTAAAACGGCAGTGGTGTCGGAAGATTCTTTAATAGTAGTTTGCATACAGGCGTTTACTTTAACAGAGAATAATCTTAATTACTAGGGGTTTTTACGGCTTCAATGACTTCATCAATCCTAAGAGTGTTTTCTTGGCCACTGGCAAGCTCTTTTAGCCTAAAGTCACCACTTTGTAGTTCGGATTCGCCGATTACCATAATGTAGGGGTAGCCAGCCTTAACGGCCGATTTTAATTTGGCATCAATTTTACGCTGTGAGGCGTCTAACGCTACATTTAGGCCAGCTTCGCGCAGTTGCCCTAGTAAATCCAAAGACTTTTCGTAGACATCGCCGATTAGTATTACGCAAATATTAACTGGGCTATTAAAATTGGGTAGTAAACCGTGCAATTCTAAAAAGTTCTGCAATGTTACATCGCCCATACCAAAACCAACTGTGGGCACCGGTTCTACGCCAAACAGGCCAACTAGGCCATCGTAGCGCCCGCCACCAAACATAGAGCGGCTGTTTTCTGGGTTAGTGTCGTAGATTTCGAACACGACGTCGGTGTAATAGTCAAAACCACGCATTAGCGAAATGTCGAACCGAGCGTTAGTAACGCCGCTTCGGGCTAGAATCATCATTAACTTATACAAGTTTTCGGTGCAATCTAGTTTTTGAATTTCATCTGGTAGATTTTTTAGGTCTTTGACCTCTAACAAATCGCGCAATTTGTTAACTTTATCGCCAACCGCTTCGTTAACGGCTGCCCAAAAATCATCGGCGGGCATTTTGGCCATTTTATCTAACAGCCTAACCATGGTTTTGGTTTCTTCAGCATCCAAACCTAGGTAGTCTTTGAATAGATAATCTACCAATTTACGGCTGTTAATTCTTATGTCGTAAGTGTCACGCTGGGCGCCAAAACGCTGCATTATGGCATCGGATAGCAATATTAGTTCGCTGTCGGCCTCTATACCGGCTTCGCCGAATAAATCCACATTTAACTGCCAGTGCTCACGCAAGCGGCCCTTTTGGGGGCGTTCATAACGCCATAAATTCGGGATGCTGTACCAACGCAATGGGTAAGCTAGCTCCTGGCGGCGGCCGGCTACCATACGGCTAACGCTTGGAGTCATTTCGGGCCTTAAAGTTACTTTACGGCCACCGCGATCTTCGAAAGCGTAGGTCTGCTCGTTTACAATTTCGTCGCTGGTTTTGGCCTGATAAATTTCTAGGGGCTCAATTATTGGAGCGTCGTATTCTTCGTAACCAAAACTTTCGGCTACTTCGCGCCACACCTTAAAAATATAGTTTTGTTGACGTTTTTGCTCGGGGTAAAAATCCCTAGTTCCTTTATATGGTTGTGTATTTAATGACATAGTTAAGGTAATTATAAACTTATAGCTTAACCTTGACCATATTTAGGTAATAATGTTTCAATTAAGCGGTAATCATGAAAACCTATAAAATCAGCCAAGAAAATGATTTTTTTGCCATCACGGCCGACGTTTTTAGGTTGTGGCGCCCTTGCTTGGAAGCCCTAAAACTTAATCTAACAGTTTTTCTAACAATTGTATTAATACCTATGGTAATTTTGTTGCTGATAATTGGGCTGGTAGCTATACCGGTGCTAACCTCTGGCAATTTTGATGTAATAAACATTGTTTCTATATCTGTATTGGGTCTGCTTTTGCTTATAAGCATGGTCTTTTTGTGGCCGGCTATCATTATTGCCCAGCTAGACAGTATTAGAGGCAAAAAGGTTGAATTCACAGATTTAATCAAACGAGCATCCAAAATTGCCTTGCCATTTTTTGGTCTATCGGCATTTATTGGCCTAATCACAGTGGTTGGCTTTGTGTTTTTAATAATACCCGGGCTGGTGGCCATGTTCTTTTTGACCCTAGCGGTTTATATTTACGTTGATAAAAAGCCTAGGGCTATAGACGCCATTAAGCAGAGCTTCCGACTTACCAAAGCTAACTGGCGCTTGGTTTTTGCCATGTTCGTTGTAAACTTCGTTTTATCTATTGCTGGGTGGATTCCAGTTATTGGCACAGTAGTGAACATTGTTATATCGATAGTTTATTTCTGCCTACCAGCGCTGATTTATCAGCAAATTAGACGATAGATGTTGGACGTTGGACGATAGAAAAAAGAGGATGCCCCGGGCGCGATTGCGCTCCGGGGCGTTTGTCTGTATCTCTTGCTCTGTTCAGCGACGCCAGAACAGGCGCCTTCTTCTGAACGTAGCTGCCCACTTGTAGGTGCCAGAGGCACCGCTTGGCAGTATCGGCCCGTCTGGGCGAAAGCCAAAGCTCCTAAGTTCCATCTCGAACATCAGGATACGTCCATAGTTGTCGTGGTTGATGAAGGCGGTTCGCCCACCGAGAGACTGGCAGCAAGAGCCGCCATCGTCCTTACCATACCTTGATAGGACGGTGCTAATCGCTTTTTTCAAGAGTTCCTCCACTCCAGTTGAGAGTCACAGACAAAACATATAATACCATAATAGCACTAATGAGTAAATGCCCGTAAGTGTACACACCCCGTTGTTCTCAAAGATTGGCTAAACAAGCTTAACGATGGCTTGGGCGTTTTTGCCACGACGTAATACTACAAAGCCGTGAGTGGCATCACCTTTATCTAGGGTCGTTTTGCCAAGCGGAATTTGCGAGCCGTTAACGTAAATGGCATTGCTTTCTAAAAAGCGCCTGGCTTCGCCTTTGCTGCTGGCCAACTTGGCTTCTACTAAAACATCAACCAATTCTTGGCCTTTTTTAGCATTGTAAACGCCCAGTTCATCACCAAGCTCGGCAAAGTCTTTGGCAGTTAGCTCACCATATTCACGACCGCCAAATAGTACTTCTGTAATCTTTTTAATACTGTCGGCTCGGTCTTTGCCATGTACCATCTTGGTAACTTCGTAGGCTAAGGCCTTTTGGGCTGCTCTTAGTGATGGATCGGCCTTAAACTCAGCCATGATGTCATTTATTTGCTCTTTATTAAGCTCGGTAAAGGTTTTTAGATAGCCTTCTACGCCTTCGTCATCGATATTCAGCCAGAATTGGTAAAACTTATAAACGCTAGTCTTGGCTTCGCTTAGCCAAACGGCACCGTCTTCGCTTTTGCCAAACTTTTTACCGGTAGCCTTGTTAATAACTAGCGGCAGGGTCAAAACGTTGGCTTCGGCATTACGCAAGCGACGGATTAATTCTACGCCAGACAAACAGTTGCCCCATTGGTCGGCGCCGCCAAGCTGCAGAGTACAGCCATAATTGTCATATAAGTATAGATAATCTAAACCTTGTAGTATGGTATAGCTAAATTCAGCATAACTGATGCCCGAACCTTCGGCCCCCAAACGCTTGGCAATAAAATCCCGTTGTACCAAATTGGTCATAGAAAAATGTTTGCCATAGTCGCGCAAAAAATCTAGGATCTTAACGTTTTTTGTCCAATCTAGATTGTTTACTAGCTTAAAATCGTAGCCAGTAAAAACTCTTCTAAGCTCAGCTTCGGCCTTTTTAACATTACTGGCAATGGTTTCTTCGCTTTGCAGAATGCGCTCACTGTCTTTACCACCCGGGTCGCCGACTAAGCTAGTGGAGCCACCGGCTACTAAAATCGCCTTATTACCATGGCGAATAAAGGTTTTTATAAACATCATAGCGGCCAGGTTGCCAACAGCTTGTGAATCAGCCGAGGCATCAAAGCCCATATAAAAAGTAAATTTTTGTTTATCTAGTACCGATAAATCATTAAAGGTAGTTTGATTAACAAACCCCCGCCACTTTAATTCTTCGGACAAACTTAAATTTTTCATCTTAAAACTAGAATAACACAAATTAGATGTTAGATGATGGATGTTAGTTGTTAGAAATAATTTTGGTGCGCGAGAAAGGACAGCGTCGGGGCTACGCGCCCGACTATTGCCGCTAATCGCTCTATGCACCTTCACTCCGCGCCAGCTAAAGCTGTCGCCGTGAAGGCTTAAGTCTGCCACACAGACCAAACAAAAACACCCAAAATGGGTGCTCTTGTTTGGTGCGCGAGAAAGGACTTGAACCTTCACGCCTTGCGGCACTAGCTCCTAAGGCTAGCGTGTCTACCATTCCACCACTCGCGCTCGTGATGAACAGCTAGAGTATAGCAAAAACAGATTATATGTACAATTGCCTATTTTGCCATTATATGTTATTATATTGCTAGCTTTTCATCAGTTGAGAAGTAGTCTCGCCCCTGTGGGCGAAAACAATGCGAGGAGGAAAGGGACTTTGAACATATTCGTGGTCGTTTACTGGAGGGGTCTTTACGAGTTCCTAAACAAGATGTTCAGGCCTATACGGCGCAAGTCCATCTGCGTAGGATACGTGCCAACGCGAGAGTTGGCGGACGATCTCCTGTCCCGACTCGACAGACGTCTTTGTACGGAGCTTCGAACGAAGAGAGAGTTGCCCAACGCAACGGTGGTATCTCGATGGAATAACTGCCTAGAAATCACCATCAATGCCTGGCGAACGCTCGAACCCGGCCTTGCCCTGCTTGTTGCCGATATCTATGAGGAAGTGGCCGAAGAGGTCAAAGCAGTAGCCGCGGCCGAAGAGGTCGAGATCGAGTAAACAACAGAATCCTCAACGCACGTGGCGGGTGAGCAACATTGCTTACCCGCCCCCGCGGCAAACATCCTCCTCGCAAAACTAACTTTTTCGATAAATCGTAAGGGAGCTATCACCATAGCTCTTTTTTAATTCTAATTTAAAGCCATCAAAATCTAGCTGCTCATACTGGGGTGGCAAAGAAAGTATTAGCAAACCTTGCGGTTTAACAGCCTTACTTAATGTTTGCAGCTGAGATTTTTTAATGTCGTTGTAGGGCGGATCACAAATTACTAGATCAAACCGCTCAGTAGGGTTGGCTTCTACCCATATTGCTGAGCTATGCTTAATTAATCTCACCCCTTGTGAAATGTTTAGATGTTTCACATTTTGGGCAATAACCCTAACAGCATCTTTATCTATTTCACAAACTTTCACGACACTAGCACCACGGCTGACTGCCTCAAAAGCCATCGCACCGCTGCCACCGTAAGCATCAAAAACGGTTAAGCCATCAATATCGCCAAGCACGTTGAATAATGCTCCACGCATCTTTTCGCTCATGGGGTGCGTTTTATGCCCCTTAGGAGCATCAAACTGCAACCCACCTAATCTACCAGCAATAATTCTCATATATTAGATTATAGATGATAGACGTTAGATGTTAGAGAAATGCCCATAAAATGGCGAAGCCCCCGACTGGCGGGACTTCATACAAATTCTTGTTTACCGGGTCCGGGCATCTGCGAATATGTTGATTTAAGACCGTCAAATAAACAATTTAAAGTCCTTCAGCTTGTTCAAGCTTTTTCTTTGAAGAAATAACAAAAGCTTGAGCCGACCGAAGGGAGTTCTGAAGGCATTGTTTCATTTGACAAGGTCTTAAGAATTTTATGAGCAGCGCCCGGTCGGTTTGACCAACTTTGCCGAAACAAAGTTGGAAAAAGTTTATAGCTCTTGGGTGGGGATGCCGGCTTCGAAAGCGGCCAAATACCAAGCTAGGGTTGTCATGGCGGCCATCCTTGGGGCCAGTTCGGTTTTGGCAACTTTGGCCAAACGGCTGGTCCAACCCTTTTGATAGAATTCGTCATACATTTCTAACATGGCGACTTCGCGGGCCACACGCTTATAAAAATCAATTAAACCCACCAGCTTTATGGTTTTTAGCTCGTACTTATTAGGGTAGGCTATGCGTTTTGGCAGAGTTGCGTAAATGGTGGCCAGCCCACCTTCGAAGGCAAAATGGGTAGAAAACAAGCCTTTTACACCCCACATTTGCCAATTCTTTATTATAGTCTGCCGCTTGTTTTCACCCTTTACTAAGACCCTTTTTAGCCTAGTGGTTCTGGTTTCTTTGGCTTCGCCGCGGATTTCTTCTAGCTCTTTTTCTAACGGATAGTGATGCGACGGCGTCATGCCATCCAATAAAGCATGCCCCAACCAAGCGGCGTCAAAAGCTGATTTCTTTTTATTGCCAGACTTTAAGTTCTTAACCAAGTCATCATAGTGATTCTTAATGATATCTAATAAACGGCCGTCTTCTGGGTCGAATGGATCGTAGTAGTGCCAAGTATCGAGTTCCTCTGCAAATCTATGCTGCATACCATCTGGGCCATTTTTGCCCTCGTTTTTTAGAATCATCTTTTTTGATGGAAAGGCAGTTTGATCTAGCAAAAAGCTACTTAAAGCCTGCCGACTCATCCTGTCTATCTTTTGATGCGAACCTAAAATTACCCGACTATACATCGATTGCTTTACTCCAAAATTAATTAAGATATGTTAGTTTGCTAGCTACTTTTACTTTGACGTAAATTTGCTTATATTCTACCAGCTTTTCGCCCCGACTCATAAATTGCTTTACGGCTGCGCGTACTTGGCCAATGAGTTGGGTATCTGTTAATTTAGCAATTCTTAAGTCTAACGCACCGTGTTGTAAGATGCCATAAATGGCTCCCGGGCCACGGATTTCTAAATCTAGTTCGGCTAATTCAAAGCCATTATTAGTGCTAGCAATGGCTTGCATGCGCTTAGATGGGCCCTTAGAATCGCTCATGACTAAGTAGCAGTGGCCCTTGTGTTGGGCTCGGCCAACTCGGCCCCGCAACTGATGTAATTGAGCTAAGCCGAACCTATCAGCGTCTTCAATTATCATAACGGTAGCATTGGGCACGTCCACGCCAACTTCTATAACTGTTGTAGAAACTAGAACATCTATTTTGTGATCTTTAAAGTCGGCCATTATTTTGTCTTTTTCATCTGGTTTTAGCCGGCCGTGCAATAAACCAACGCGCCAGTTCTTGAATTCTTTATTCCTGAACCCTTCATAAACCTTTTCGGCGCTAGCGGCTTGCAATACTTCACTTTCGCTAATTAACGGGCAAACCACGTAGACCTGGTGGCCTTTTTTAAGCTGCTCCTGGACCGCCTCAAACATCTGGGCCTTAGAATTGGGCGATACAATTGAGGTTTCTACGCCAGCCCGAATTCTTGGCGCCTGGTCTAAGATGCTTACATCTAACTCACCGTAAACCGTTAAAGCTAAGCTGCGCGGAATTGGCGTAGCAGTTAAACAAAGTACATGAGGCATGTGGCCGGCTTTAGCGAACAGTTTTTGGCGCTGTTCTACGCCAAAGCGATGTTGCTCGTCAATAATAATTAGCCCAAGCTTGTGCCAATCTAGGCTTTCTTGTAACAAAGCATGGGTACCAATTAAAATGCTGATTTCGTTATTAGCCAAGCGTTGTTTGATGGCGGTTTTGCCTTTTGTTTTGACTACACCAGATAGCAAGGCAACCTTGCTTTTAAGCGGTGAGTGCGCCAAAAGCTGAGCGATGGTATCGGCATGCTGCTGGGCTAACAACTGGGTGGGCGCAATAAAGGCCACCTGTAAATCAGCGTTAGCCACCATTAGACCAGCCATAGCTGCCACCACGGTTTTGCCAGAACCAACATCACCTTCTACCAAGCGGTTCATGGGCTCGGCAGAATCGATATCTTTATAGATTTGCCAGATGGTTTTGCGTTGGGCGTCAGTTAATTTAAACGGCAAATTGGCAACGAATTTCTTGGCCACTGCTAAATCAAAGTTGATTGGTATGGCCTTAACTTTAAGGTTTTGCTCTTTTAAGAGTTTGGTGGCCATAATTAGCACGAATAATTCTTCGAAGCCTAGGCGCTTTTTGGCAGCCTCTAGTTCCTGGGAGCTACTGGGCAAGTGGATGGCCCGCAAAGCATCAGCGTACGATATTAGCTCATATTCTTTTATAGCCCAGTCAGGCAAAGTTTCTGGCAACTTTTGTATAACCGGCACTACCTGAACCATTAGTTTACGGATTAAAACCGAGCTAATATTGGCCGTTTCACGATAGGTGGGTAAAATCCTAGCCGTTTGTGACGTTTCGGCCGTATCGTCTAATTCTACGGCGGGGTTAACAATTTGTAATCGTTGCCTTTGCAAAACAAATTCACCACTTAAAAAATAAGTTTTATCGGCTTTAATAGAATTGGCCCTGTAGGGCTGGTTAAACCAAATTACTCTTACAGCGCCGCTCGAATCAACAGCGTCAGCTTCGGTAATAGATAAACCACGACGAGCACGCCTTTCGCGAACACCTTGGAATTTAACCTTTATAGTAACCAGCCCGGGGCGAATATCTTTTACTTGGCTAACGTTAGAATAGTCGTCGTATTTACGAGGGAAGTAGGCGACTAGATCATTTATTGTCTCTAGGCCAGCACTACCAAGTTGCTCGGCAACTTTATCACCTACACCGCTGAGTTCTTTTAATGACGTTAACATAGACCACATACTTAAAGTTTAGCAATTTTATGGCTCAGTAGTTTAATTTGATATAGAATTACAGGCAGATGAGTGGGTTCATAAAACAACTGCTGCACAAGAAAAGCTGGCGTTGGTGGCAAGTTAGTTTGCTTTGTATTTTTTTGGGATGGTTTATTGGCGCCAATTTATGGCTAGCTTATTTTGAGAGCCAAACAATTGACGAAGCCGTACATTTGACTGCCGGCTACAGTTACATAACAACTAAAGATTTTAGACTCAACCCCGAACATCCTCCCCTGTTAAAAGAGCTGTCCGCCCTGCCCTTGCTAGCACTAGATGTTAAAGATGTAAAAGACTTAGACGCCTGGGAATCGGCTAGTGAATGGAAGGCCGGTAAAGAGTTTGTTTACCACAGTAACAGCTCACCACGGGCCATAATGTTTGCAGCTCGCTTAATGCCAATTGTAGTCGCTGTGCTTTTAGGTCTACTAGTGTTTTTGCTGGCCACCTACTTTACCAACAAATCATTTGGCTTACTGGCTTTGGGCCTATTTTGTTTTGACCCCAATATTATTGCCCATAGCCACTATGTAACCACCGATATAGCGTCAGCTTTTGGTATGCTACTAACACTGACTTCGCTGTTTTATTACGTTAACCGACCCAGCATAAAACGTTTATTACTGGCTAGTTTGTGCCTGGGAGCCGCTTTAGCCTTTAAGTTTTCGACCATATTTATTCTGCTGTTTGTAGCCTTGTTAGTGGCTTTAAGCATTTATCTTAACGATAAAAAGCTTAAGACCGGCAAAAAAGTATTATCTTTTATTAAAAAGATGGCTTTTATATTTATAGTTGCTGGGCTATTTTTGTTTGCCACCTATGGTTTCGAGGTTATTAAGCCCAGCAGCAACAGCGCTGCTTATGCCGGTAACCTAGCTAACGACAACGCCGTATTCAACGCCGCTAAGAATATGTATATACCAATGTATTCTTACCTTAGAGGTTTTGGCCGAGTATTCCTACATGTAAAAGATGGTAGCTTCGACCAGCTAGTTTACATAATGGGCAGCTACTCTGGCAGCAAATGGTATTACTTCTTGCTGGCTGCTCTAATAAAGACTCCGTTAATTACTATTTTGGCGGCCGTCTTTAGTCTTAGTTTGGGATTGGTCTTGCTGTACAAATTTGCCAAAAAATCCTTGAAGCTTTCTAAATTGTCTAAGAATAGCTGGTACATTCTAACCCTTTTTGGTTTTGTGCTGGCCTATTTGGCAATCTCTGCCTTAACGGCCATCAACATCGACTGGCGCTATACCATGCCAATTTATCCAGCCGTATTTATACTAATCGCTATCGGTTTTTATAGAGCTAGGTATTTCTTTAAGCTACCCGAGTTCAAAATGTTAATGATTAGCGGAGTGGCCTTGGCCCTACTAATGGTCAGCTTAGCCCTGCAGTGGCCTTACACATTAAGTTATAGCAACGAGCTTTTGCCAATAGTAGACACCAAAACAAATACCATTCGCCTAACAGATTCCAATATAGACTGGAGCCAAGATATATACCGCCTAATTGATTACGCTAAGGCTAGCTCGGGCAGCACTTACATATACGATTTATCTACCAATGTTGATATGGCGGTTTTAGGGGCTCCAGATAACCTGCAGTTTGCCGATAGGGCGTACCTAGAGGGGCTTTGTGACCGCGATTACCCACTAAATGTCGTGTTAAGCTACCATGCTATCTACGGCGGTGCCCAGCAAGAGTTCGCTTGCTACCGAGGTGTAAAGCCAGACATAACAGTCGGCTCTAGTATTGTCATTTTTAACCAGAGGTAACCTTTAGCTGTTTATTCTTTTAATGGTTTTTGGAGCCCAGATTTGGTATCATTAAGCTTACTTGAGAGAGGGAAAAAGTTTTGAAAATCAATTTAAAAACTACTTTAGATAAGAAATTGAAAAGTGCTAAGTCTATGCTAAAACGACACAAGCGCCGACCCAAAATTTATAATAGCTCCGGTAAACGTAACCGCAATCTATTCCAGCGCATGAAGGTGCACAAAGACGTACGCGCCCGCAAGCGTGCCGAGTATTTAGCATCCCTACCAAAGAATCCAGTTAAAAGATTTTTCTTTAGATTGCACCCGAAAAGAGTTTGGGGCTTCTTTACTAGCCGACGCGGCATACTAATTACTTTAAAAGTTATAGGTATAATGTTTGCTGTTTTGGTAATTTTTATTCTGGCAATATTTGCTTATTACCGTAAAGATTTACCCCAAAATATTACCGATTTAAAGACCTGTTCCGAAGGTGCTAGCACCTTATACTACGATCGCACCGGCCAAACTTTATTATGGGCTAGCTCCGGTGATGTTGAGTGTACCCCAGTCGCCTTAGACCAAATTTCTCCATACTTAAGGAACGCTATAATTGCTGCCGAAGATAAAGACTTTTACAAGCATGGCGGTTTTAGTGTGACCGGCTTTATTCGAGCTGCCTGGAATAACCTTTGGGGGCGAAGTACCCAGGGTGGGTCTACAATTACCCAACAGTTTGTAAAAAATTCCCTGTTAACCCAAGAACAGAGCATTGAACGCAAACTAAAAGAGCTAATTCTATCTATCGAACTAGAGCGTACCTACTCAAAAGACACCATTTTGAATGCTTACTTAAACGAAATCCCCTTTGGTTCTGTTTACTACGGTGCCGAAGCTGCTGCCCGCGGTTACTTCGGTAAGCCGGCCAAGGATTTAACCTTAGACGAATCCGCTCTGCTAGCGGCGATTATCCCGAGGCCCTCATACTACCTGCCAACTGGTGGAAACATTGAAGAGTTAGTAGTTAGGCGCACCTACGTTTTAGACCTGATGAGGCAACAAGGCTACATTACCCAAGAAGAGTTTGAAGCGGCGGCGGCCGTAGATACCATGGCAAAAGTTGTGCCCACCCAAAGTAAATATAGCGCTATAATCGCTCCTCATTTCGTGCTAGAAGTCCAGTCTCAACTAGAAGAAGAATACGGGGCTACAAACATTATGAAGGCCGGCTTTAAAGTTATAACAACCCTTGACTTAACACAGCAAAAATACGCCGAAGAAGCCGTTGCTAATAATGTGTACCGAGTAGATACAGACGGTGGCGACAACGCCGCACTTAGCTCTGTAGAAGTTGCTACAGGACAAGTAGTCGCTCAGGTAGGCAGCCGTGACTTTTATTACCCAGATTTTGGTGAATTGAATATGGCAACCTCAGCAAGGAGCCCAGGCTCTTCGTTTAAGCCCTACGATTACGCTTCGTTATTCACTAACACTCAAAACTGGGGCGCCGGTAGTACTATCTATGATTTAGTAACAAACTTTGGAGGCTACCCATCTTATATGCCACGCGATTATGACTTTAAGGAGCCTGGCGCGATGTCGGTACGTAATGCTTTGGGCGGTTCTAGAAACATCCCCGCCATTAAGGCTATGTATATTGCCGGCGTAGAAAAAACCCTAGAACTAGTGCACAAAGTTGGAGTTGTTAGTGGTACATCTTGTGAGCCAAATTGCGGCTTGTCTTCGGCCATCGGTGACGGTAGCGAAATACGGCTTGATGAGCACGTAAATGGCTTTGCCACATTCTCTAGAATGGGTGTTTACAAGCCTTTAACGTACGTCTTAAAGGTCGAAGACTCCCACGGAAAAGTGCTAAAGGAGTGGAAGGATTCCGCAGGCGAACAAGTTTTAGATCCGCAAGTAGCCTACATTATAAACAATATGCTTTCCGACGATAGCGCCCGATATATCAGGGGTAGCAGTAACTTTAATCTGCCTGGTATTACTACGGCCTTAAAAACCGGAACCACCAACAACATGGATAATGGCTGGCTAATGATGTATTCCACAAAGTACGCTGCCGGTGTTTGGATTGGCAACCACGAGAATACACCTATGTGGTGTGGCCGCAACGGTTGTATGGAGGGCAAAACCGGCCCTATGTTAGCCGAATATATGAAGAAGGCTCATCAGGGTGTTGCCGGCTCGGACGCCCGCTGGACACAGCCCAGTGGCATAAAGACAGTCTGTATTGATAGGGTCAGCGGTTACGTAGCAACTACCGGTGGCGAATGCGACATATTCCCCAGCTGGTACATTCCCCGCACCCCCGATGCTTCACAGAAAGCAACAGTCGATATTATCTCTAACAAATTGGCTACTGAATGCACACCCGAAGCTGCCAAAAAAGAAATTACTGGCGGAGGCATATTATCGGAGTTGCCCACCAGCGATCCTTACTACAATAACTGGCTACAGCCAATAATGACTCGTTACGGCGCCACAGTCGGTGGCTTAGTGCCTACTGTTAATGATGACATTCACACTTGTGATGATTCTGATTTGCCAAGTATTAGCATCGACTCCGTAACGAAAACCTAAGAGCTCGTGGTAAGTACGAGATTACTGTTAGCTTCACGCAGGGTAAGTACCCATTAAGTTACAATGGCCGAACATCCACGGTTAACATAAAAGTAGACGGCTCAATCATAGCTGGTGGTTCGTTTACCGTTACAGAAAATGATAGCGTTAAAGCTACCTATGAGCCAGCCCCGGGCACCGCTACATTTACCGTCACCGCCGAAATCACCGATAGCGTCTTATATGGCAACACCTCCAACCCAAAGATTGTGCTTAAGACCCAATATTGAGCCTTAACTAAGATTCATCAATGGCTTTGAATAGTGACTTTTCGCCTGGTGTAACTCTAGTGTTATTGGCTGAGTGTCTATAATTACTGTTTCTCTGCGGGCTAGGAGCCTTTCGATAATTTGACTCTAAATTAACTGCTTTAGACTGCTGCCGAGCAACAGGAGCTACGGCATTAACCTTTTGAGCAAACAGCATTTTGCCGGCCACCGTTTGGTGGGTACGAGTTACATGTACGCGCACTTTTTTACCAATGTCTTTGCGAGCGTTATCAACAACAATCATAGTGCCGTCTTCTAAATAACCTACGCCTTGGTCGCGGTTTTGGCCAACCTGTAAAACTTTTACCTCAAAACTATCACCCGGTAAAGCAACTGGCCTTAAGGCATGAGCTAACTCGTTAACGTTAAGCACCCTTACGCCTTCAATGCTAGCCACTTGGTTTAGATTAAAATCTGTCGTAAACAAATCGGCACCTAATTTTTTTGGCCAGTTTTACCAATTTATCATCGGTTGTGGTGGCCGTAATTAATTGATGTTCTATCTGCAAATAATACATTCGGATCGTCTTGTAACTGCCTAATAACTTCTAACCCAAATCGAGCGCGTTCTCGTCTTATGGGCATCATTGCCATCGGCCAAAAGTTGCAATTCGGCTACAATAAATTCCGGCACTACAAGTCTGCCCGGCAAGAACCCAGCTTTGGCCAGTTCAATAATGCGTCCATCAATAACAGCACAACTATCTAACAGAATAACTTTCTCTTTGCTAGATCTTTTTTTGTCTGGCCGGGTAACTCTTATAAATTACAAATAAGGCTAAGACTACAATTAGTATTAACTGGATTACATCGAGCATCAATCTACTTCCCTTCTTTTGTTAAAAATGTATTTAAAGCTGTTCGAACATCGGGCATCTTATTTAACCAGGTTGGCGCCTTTACATTTCCCAAAGGTTTTGGCCCAATGGCCGACTTAAAGCCCATTTTTTCGGCTTCACTTAAGCGTTTTTCTAGCCAAGGCACATGGCGGATTTCGCCACTTAATCCAACCTCACCAAATACCAC
This sequence comes from uncultured Candidatus Saccharibacteria bacterium, assembly GCA_963716565.1. Lineage (GTDB taxonomy): Bacteria > Patescibacteriota > Saccharimonadia > Saccharimonadales > CAIOMD01. The sequence continues at coordinate 190,184 of OY970318.1, read as the reverse complement.
CGCATCATCTTTTAGTTGCATGCCACGATCGGCGGAAGCAATAGCCATACAAACTGCCAAATCGGCGGCCGGTTCGCTAATCTTAACTCCCCCAACAATATTTATATAAATATCTTTATCGCTTAAGTGCAGTTTAGTTCGACGTTCCAGCATGGCCACTAGCAAATTTAAGCGATTAATATCAAAGCCGGCGCTAGCCCGTTTTAGGATAGCCATAAGATGTGGATTAACCAGTGCTTGAACTTCTACCAAGATTGGCCTGAGTACCTTCTAGAGTGGCTAAAACAACTGAACCATCGCTTTTTTGACGTTCCGCCAGCAAGGCAGCCGATGGGTTTTGAACAATCTGTAGACCGTCTGTCCATCATCTCTAAAATGGCAGCTTCGTTGGTAGAGCCAAAACGATTCTTAATAGCTCGTAGTACCCTAAAACCGCCATATCGTTCGCCTTCTAAATTCAAGTACCACATCCACAACGTGTTCTAAGTACCTTCGGCCCAGCAATATTTCCTTCTTTGGTAACGTGCCCTACCAAAATTACCGCCGTATCGCTTTGTTTGGCCGCTAAACTGATTAGCTGCGTGCTATTGGTTACTTGGCTAACACTGCCTGGTACACCGGCTATTTCTTCGGCGGCAATAGTTTGGATAGAATCCACCACCACTAACTTATGCTGGCCGGTGCTAATAGTGGCTGCAATATCGTTGGCACTAGTGCTGCTAGCTAATTTAAGATTTTGACTGCTAGTTTTTAAACGCTGACCCCGCATAGCCACCTGCTGAGGTGATTCTTCGCCACTTATGTATAAAACTTTTTCTTGGCGGGCGATTTCATTGGCCAGCTGCATCATAATTGTACTTTTGCCAATACCTGGTTGCCCAGCAATTAAAATAACGCTGCCTTCAACTATGCCGCCACCTAGCACATCGTTAATCTCTTTTATGCCAACTAGTAATCGATTTTTGGGTTTAGCAACTTTCGAACCCAGCTCTATGGTATCTATAACTCTACCGCTTTTAAGCGCTTGGGCGGCCTTGGTTGGGCTAGTAACATCAATTTGCTGTTCAATGGTATTCCAGGCACCACAGGCATCGCAACGACCCGACCAGCCATTATGAACAGCCCCGCAAGCATTGCAGATGTAGGTTACTTTTGATTTTGCCATAACTTTAGTTTAGCAGGATTATTGCTCTATAGCACTGGGGCGGCTATCGATGCTTTGAGCTAAGTCTTGCTGTAATATCACTATCTGGTTTCTGGCTATTACTAAGCTGTTATATTCTTCGATCAACGCCTGGATGTTTTGAACTTCCTGGTTGTAGTCTTTGACCATCGAATTGTAACGATTAACTTGGGCATTATAAGCTGTCACCTGTCCGCTGCTTAGTAGCTGCTGTAACTGGACATATAATTGCCTGGCTTGAATCTCTTTTTCGGCTAAGCTAGCTTCGCGGCTGGTTATTTCGCTACGACGGACGTTAAGATTAGCATCGTACTCTTCTAACTGGTTCTGCAAATCTTCAAACACCTGCTCGTAAGACCTGGCAAAATCAACAACCGCTAAGCGATTTATAAAATATTTACTGTAATACTCTTCTAGTTCGGCACCAATATCTGTTACTTCGGTAGCGATAATAGAATGTAACTCATTTGGCAATACACTGGGGTCATCCTGCTCATAGCTGGCTGCGACAGATAACAACCGTTCGTCTGTTGTAGTGCTAAAGAAGTCTTGTGTAAGCTTGTCTATCCTACTCTTTTCGCTCGCCCCCAACCGACTATAGGCCACATGCAACATTTCGTGAGCTGCGGTAACTTGTTCGACTCCATCCAGCTTAGTGTCTTCGACATTGAATACGTAGATATTTCCACCTGTGTAGCAACCGAGCACAATAGTCTGCTCCCTATTAGTGCATTGAGTATTAAAGGTTTCTTTGTTTGAAACTGTTGGATTATTTACGTAGAACAGCCTTTTGCCATAATCAGTAAAACCACCATCGGCTGCTAATTGGGCTACATCGGCAGGCGCAACGTAATTGATAAGTTTTATAAAATCATGAATATCCCAGCGCCTTAGCCAGCCCAACGCTAAACCGCCGATAAGTACTAAAGTTAAAATTACCGAAACAACGCGTTTTTTAGTCATTTTATACGCTTAAGTTAATCACAAATGTTAACTGTAATCTATTCTTTGACGACAGAAAAGCTTAACTTATCTTTTTGGGCTTTAATTTGAACAACATCACCCTCTTGGTAATCACCGCCTAGCAAGCCTTCGGCCAGGTTATCTTCTATATGATCTTGGATAACACGCCTTAAGGGCCTTACGCCATTATGCTTATCGTAGCCTTTTTTTAACAACCACTCTTTGGCGCTTTTAGTTAAACTAATCCCCAACTTTTTGCGCTGCAGACGAGTTTGCAAGTCGGCAATTTGAACTTCGACTATTTTGCGCACGTCGGCCTCTGACAAGGCCCTAAAAACAACTATTTTATCTATTCGGTTAATGAGTTCTGGGCGCATGTATCTTTTTAGCTGGCCTAGTACTTTCTCTTTATTTTCTTGATGCAAAGTTTCTAAGTTCTTATCTTCATCTTTATCAACCCTAAAGCCCAAGTTAGCTTCTTTTTGTAATAATTCGGCGCCAATATTGCTGGTTAGAATAACGATAGTATTTTTAAAATCTACTTTGCGGCCTTTGGCATCAGTTAGCGTGCCGTCTTCGAATATTTGCAAAAGCATATTAAAGACTTCGGAGTGGGCTTTTTCTATTTCATCAAACAAAACTAGGCTATATGGCTGACGGCGAATCTTATCGGTAAGCTGGCCACCATCTTCGTAACCGATATAGCCAGCCGGAGCGCCAATTAAGCGAGCTACAGTGTGTTTTTCACCAAACTCACTCATATCTATTTTTACCAGCGAATCTTCACGGCCAAAAAATTCTTTGGCTAAGATTCTGGCTAGTTCGGTTTTGCCAACGCCGGTAGGACCCATAAAAACAAACGAGCCAATGGGACGGTTTTCGTTGCCTATGCCAGCCCGATTACGCCTAATGGCTTTAGACACGGCTTCTACAGCTTCAGCTTGGCCAATTAGATGTTTGGATATTTGTTGTTCTAGCTTTAATAAATTATTGGCTTCTTGCCTAACCAGCTTTCTTACCGGAATACCGGTGGCTTGGGCAACCACGGCGGCCACATCATCGCTGGTTAAATGCAATCGCTTATTAATGGCGTTCTTTTCTTTAAGTTCATCTAGCTGTTTTTGGGCAGTGCTAATTTTTTGCTTAAATTCAGCGGCTTTTTCGTAGTTTTCTAGTTCTACGGCGTCATCTCGTTTTAGAGTTAATAGCTTTATTTCTTTTAACAGTGTGCGGTATTCGCTAGGAGTTTTACCCTTATCAACGCGCAATAAAGCGGCGGCTTCGTCTAGTAAGTCGATAGCTTTATCGGGCATGAACCGATCGTTAATGTACCTATCGGCAAAATATACAGCGTCTTCTACCACTTCGTCACTTATAACTACACCGTGGAATTGCTCATAATAACTCTTAAGGCCTTTTAAGATAGCGAGAGTTTCGGGCAAGGTGGTTTCGGGCACCACTACCGGCTGAAAACGGCGCTCTAAAGCGGCGTCTTTTTCGATGTGTTTGTGATATTCGGCAATGGTTGTAGCCCCAATCACTTGTATTTGGCCCCTAGCCAAAGCGGGCTTTAAGATATTGCCAGCGTCTATGGCGCCTTCGGCCGCGCCGGCTCCAACCAGTAAATGCATTTCGTCGATGAACAGTATAATTTTGGGCTCATTTTTTATTTCTTCCATGACCTTTTTGAGCCGTTCTTCGAACTCGCCACGATATTTGGTACCGGCAATCATACCGGCCAAATCAAGCATAATAATTCTTTTATCTAGCAAACTGTCTGGTACGTCTTCACTGATAATCCGCTGGGCCAAGCCCTCTACTACGGCCGTTTTACCAACGCCTGGTTCGCCAATCAAAACTGGGTTGTTTTTGGTACGGCGATTTAAGATAGTAATTACTCGCCTAATAACTTCGTCGCGCCCCACAACTGGATCTAGTTTATTATTGGCCGCTAGTTCGGTTAAATCGGTGCCAAAAATATCCAAGGCCGTTTTGCCGTTTTTACGGCGCATCTTGGTAGCCGTCCGTTTAATGCTGCCTTGTTCGCTCTCGAATTGCTGACGCTGTAGATATTCTTCTAAATGGTCGGTTAACCTGTCGGTATCAATATTCATATCTTTTAGAAGTGTTGAGGCCCGGGCATTCTTTTGGCAGAGCAAGCTATACAAAATGTGCTCCGTACCACACATATCTTGGTTAAAGTCTTGGGCGTATTCCCAGCTTAGCTTTAAGGCCAGCTTGGCAGTTTCGCTCAAGCCCTTAACACCAATATTTAAGTTTAGGGTTTTAGGAGTAAGGTTTAGGGCTAGTTGAGCCCTTTCGTAGTTAACGCCGGATTCGTTTAAAATTTTGGAAGCCACTGATGACTCTTGAGCCAAAACACCAAGCAAAACATGCTCTGTGCCAACATAGGCAGAACCTTGGGCCCGAGCAATTTGGTCGGCCTGCCTAAGGCTCATTATGGCGTTTTCTGTTAAGTGGTTAAAGAGTTCATGCAACTCTGGTATTTCTGGCATATATACCAGTATAGCCCAGCTGGCACTCACGATGCAAGAGTGCTAATTTAAATGCCTACTTGATATCTTCTTCTGATAAATAAAATGTGCAATCGTCTGGGATTTCTACCGGTTTGCGGTCATCTATACTGCACTCATTGCATGGCCGACAAAATTGCTCTTCTGTGGGAAAAGTTTTCTTGTTGTACTCAATATCCAAGTGGAGACAACCCATACAAAGACACTTCTCTTCACCCCTGGGGCATCTTAGTTGTGGCTTGAATCCTTCCATGGTCTTATTCTTGAGGTTTTTCTACATCCTCACCATGTTCTTCGATAGCTTCTAGTAGCTTGCTTTCTAGTTCGCTCTTTTTCTTTAATTTAGGCACCACATTAGCCGGTTGTACAACTTCTGATTTAATACCGCCGTCACCGCTAGTACCTTCAATATCAAGCTCATAACCGGTTAATTTGCTGGCCAGGCGAACATTTTGGCCATTTTTGCCAATGGCAATAGATAGCTGATCGTCTGGTACGGTTACTCTGGCTCTTTTATTAGCTTCATCAATTTCTACTTTGGTTACTTCAGTAGGGCTTAGAGCGTTAGTAATATATTCGGCTGGCTTATCGGCCCAGACTACAATATCGATTTTTTCTTGCTCACCAATTTCGCTCATAACGGCTTGGACTCTAGTACCGTGACCGCCTACAAAAGTTCCTACCGCATCTACTCCTTGTACGTTGCTGACCACGGCAATTTTACTGCGAACACCAGGTTCGCGAGCGATATCTTTTATAGAAACAGCTCCGTTTTCCATTTCTGGCACTTCGTTCTTAAACAGACCCTCTACAAATTCCCCACAACCACGGCTAACAATCAATTGAGCGCCTCTAACACCACGCTCAACTTCTTTTAAGTACACTTTTAGCCTTTGGCCAGGATAGTAACGCTCCCCTTGGATTTGTTCGCTAGCTGGCATAATTCCTTGAGCTTTGTTGAGCTCTAGGCGGATTAATCGGCCTTCAATTCTGGTAACCGTACCATTTACTATCGAGTTAATCTTATCTTCGAACTCGGCCATAACAATTTCGCGCTCGGCTTCACGCAGGCGCTGTAAAATAACTTGTTTGGCAGTTTGGGCAGCTACGCGACCAAAACTTTCAACTTTGTGCTCGATTTCTACGGTCTCGCCAACTTTTACATCTTTTTTAATCTTCTTGGCGTCTTCTAGTTTAATTTGGACATGTTCGTTTTCTACTTCGGCGACAACTTCTTTGGTTACATATACTAATACACTACCGGTATTAACGTTAATTTGGGCGCGCACTTCTTGTTCGCGGTCGCCAAAGTCACGACGCCAAGCAGCCGCCAAAGCCATTTCTATGGCTTCCTGCACGACTGTTTCTGGCAGATTCTTTTCTTCGGATATAGTTTTTACTGCTAGTACTAATTGTTTTGTCTCTAGTTCCATGGTTTCTCCTGGTTGATGGGTTTTAATGAAAAAATCCGCCTTTCGGACGGATTCAACAACAAATTAATGGTATCATACTTGATATCATCAAATCAATTAATTATTCTACAGCCATATGACTGAGGTAGTGCGTTTACTGCGTTTTTTTAAACCAGCTCGTTATGAGCTATTTTTAAGGCCCGACAAGAAACAGTTGCTGTTTACGGGTAATGTAAAAATTCTTGGGGAGCTTGTTGGCAACCAAAAAGTTCTACGCTTGCACGCCAAAGGCTTAGAAATACTATCTGTAAAAATAAATGGCCAGCCTGCTAAATTTAAACTAGTTAAAGCCATCGATGAGTTACAGATTAGCCTTACAAAAGATTGTTGCAGGAGCGAGATCACGGCCGATGTTAACTTTAAGGCACCAATCACCCCTCAGCTGCATGGCATCTACCCTTGTTACAGTTCTAAAAAAGAAATTTTTATTGTTACTCAGTTCGAAAGCCATCACGCCCGCGAAGCTTTTCCGTGTATTGACGAACCAGCCGCTAAGGCCATTTTTTCTTTAACTTTAAGTGCCCCCAAAAACGAAGCTGTAATTTCTAACACTCCAAAACTATCCAAAACATATAAGTCTAGCCAACAAATTGTTCAATTTAGCGATACCCCGTTAATGTCTACCTACTTGCTGGCTTTTGTAATAGGCAAGCTCCGTTGCCGAAGAGTTAAAACTAAAAATGACACCCTAATAAGGGCCTGGGCCGCCCCAGACAAGATTAACCAAGTTGATTACAGCCTTAAGGCAGCTAAAAAAACAGTAGACTTCCTTAACAGTTACTTGGACTTCCCCTACCCGTTGAAAAAATTAGATTTAGTAGCCTTGCCCGACTTTGGTGCTGGAGCAATGGAAAACTGGGGCTTAATGACTTTTAGGGAATCCTGCATGCTAATTGATAGGGCTAACTCTAGCCTAGACGTTAAACAGTGGGTGGCCAGTGTGGTAGCTCACGAAATTGCCCACCAGTGGTTTGGCGACTTGGTTACTATGAAGTGGTGGAATGATTTGTGGCTTAATGAAGGCTTCGCTAGCTGGTTAGAATACTTAGCAGTCGACCACATGTTCCCCAAATGGCATATGTGGACCCAGTTTTTAGTTTCGGAACAACTGCCAGCCCTGCGCCTAGATGCTTTAGACAATACGCACCCCATTGAAGTTAAAATTTCCCACCCAGACGAAATTCGTTCGGTATTCGATGCTATCAGTTACAACAAAGCCGCCTGCGTTGTTCATATGCTACACGATTTCTTGGGCGATAAGGATTTTAGAAAAGGGCTAAACAATTATTTAACCGATTACGCCTATTCGTGCAGCTCTACAACCGATTTGTGCAATAGTTTTGGCTCTGTCAGCTCAAAATCAATCAAAGAATTCATGCTAACCTGGACCTCTACGCCCGGCTTCCCGCTTTTAGAAGCAAAGCTAACCAAGAATCAGTTAACGGTAAAACAGGGCCGATTTGTCAGTAAGCATAGCCCGGATAACAAGCAAAAATGGCCAGTGCCATTATTATCGCCCAGCCTTGACGCTGAAATGTTGAATACTCTTAAACTAACGTCTAAGAATCTGATAGATGACAAATTTTATATTAATCATAATCACACCGGCTTTTACGTTACTAAATACTGGCCCGAGCATTATCAAAAACTTGGGACACTAGTTGCTAACGGCAAGTTGTCCGAAAACGATAGCTTGGGTTTGATATCGGACCTGCTGGCCGTAATAAAAATAGATCGCCTACCAATAGAACTGCTATTTGATCTGTTGCCATATTATCGCCATAGTCGTAGCTCGCCGGTGTGGGATAGTATAGCCATTACTCTGGGTGACATCCGCCGAGTGTTAGGACTCGATGTACGCGAAGCCACAAAACCATTAGTTAACTACTTGACTGCCAAACAGGCCAAGCGATTAGGCTGGAGAGAGAAAGTAACCGATAGCTACTACGACAAGATGCTACGGCCTCTTATATTAGCCCTATCCGACATGTCTGATAACCCAGCAATAATTAAAGAAGCCCGAAAGCGTTTTGATGTCGCTAAACAAGTAGAAGATTTAGATAAGAACCTCCGCGGTATGATACTTATTAGTGTTTCGCGCCGAGGCGATCAAAATGACTTCGACAAAATGTTGGCTATGTACCGAGCAACAACTTCCGCCGAAGAAAAGAATACTCTGGCCGATGCCCTAACCGACTTCCGCAAACCAGAATTGATTAAGCGCTCACTAGACCTAATTAAATCCGACGACGTTCGCGTGCAAGACGCCATACATTGGATAATCGGGGCTTTTTCTAACCCCTATTCCCGAGACATGGCCTGGAAGTGGATTAAAGTTAACTGGTCGTGGCTAACAACTAGCTTGAGTGGCGACATTAGCTACCCGCGTATACCGGTTTTTATTGCCAGATGTTATAGCGAGCCCAGCTTCTTGCCAGAATATAAGCAATTCTTTGCCAAGGTTTCTGAACCGGGCCTAAAACGCTCTATTAAGCAAGGTATCGAAACACTCCATAATCAGATTGAGTGGCGGCAGCGCGACGAAGCAAGACTACTAAAGTGGCTCAAAAATTTCAAAGCTCAATAAAATCTAAAACTTTTTCAGGGTCACCGCTAACACTAACTACTGCTAAGCGGTAGTCGCCAGTCCAGTCGTTATCGTTTACCCAATTTTGAGCCGCAAATTCCATCTGTTTTAGCTTTTTGGCAGTAATCACCTCTAAGCCATCGCCCCAATTACTCTGAGCACGATATTTTACTTCTACAAAAAAGACCACCCCGTTTTTGGTAGCCACAACGTCAACTTCGCACCAGCGAGTCCGCCAATTAAAGACTAGTATTTTGTAACCTAGCTTTTTTAAATATTTAGCGGCCGCTTTCTCGGCCTGACGCCCAGTTGAAGTCGTACTCATATCTTAATCTTAAAACTACGGCGATGTTCGGTGCAATAGCCGTGTTTTTTGATAGCCTCTAGGTGGCCCTTAGCACCGTAGCCTACGTGTTTTTCAAAACCATAATTAGGATATTTTTGGGCCAGTTCGGCCATGTGCTTGTCGCGCGTAACTTTGGCTACAATACTGGCAGCACTACATGCGGGCACTAAATTATCGGCCCTGGGCATACAAGTGGCTTTTAAATCTGGCACAAAGTTAACTGTGCCATCAATTACTAATTCTTCATTAGTTTGATAATTTATATCTTGTAAAGCTTTAGTAGCGGCTAGTTTTAAGGCTGCCGACAAGCCAATATCGTCAATTTCTTTGGCGCTCACCCAACCATACCCAATATCAGCTACGCCTAAAATGACTTCTGTAAATGTTTCACGCTTTTTAGCGCTTAATAATTTGGAATCTTTTAGTCCGTCGATTGATTTGCCTAAACGAGCAGCACAGACCAGCAACGGCCCAGCCCACGCCCCCCTCCCAACTTCATCAATACCAACCATATGGGTTAAGTATAAAGTATTAAGTTGTAAGTAATAAGTTTGAAAAGGCTATTTTTGGGGAGCTTCTTCGGCTAGCTCTTCGGCAATCTCTTCGTGAGCTTTGAACTCGGCTTCGTGGGCTTTTTCTTCGGCGGCAGCTTTTTCGGCCTCGGCCTTCATTTCGGCTTCGTGCAAAGCAGCAGCTTCTTCGCGTAATTTTTCTTCTTCTTTTTCGGCCTCGTGATCGGCAACTTTATTAACCGCTCGGGCATCAAAATCTAAACCAGTTAAACGGCTGCTCTTGCCACGACGCTGACGCATATAGCTCAAATAATTGCGACGGACTTTACCGCGCTTTTTGATAATAACTTTAAGAATATTAGGGTGATGCAGCATGAAGGATTTTTCTACACCAACACCACTAGCGATGCGCCTAACGGTAATGCTGGCAGTTAAACTGCCCATTCGGCTGGTGTTAATAACCATGCCTTCATAAACCTGAACGCGCTCTTTGGCACCTTCTTTAATTTTTTGGTGGATAGCAACAGTATCACCGCTGCGCACACCTATAATCTGGCGCTTTTTATACTTGGCTTCGATAATCTGGATTGGACTAGGCATATATTTTAGATACTTTTAAAATTTAGTCAGCCAACACTGTAACATATCTTGTAATAATTTCAAAGAGTTAATTTACACTGCAAAGAAGTTACCCGATTACTCTTAATACTTCTTGCAAACTAGTATCGCCATTCAATACTCTAAGCACTCCGTCTTGGAGCATAGTTAGCATGCCAGCTTCGACGGCAATTTGTTGGAGATTATCGGTAGTTATAGCGTTAGCTGGCTTTTGTAGCTCTTGTTGCAAGGCCGGTGTCATTATTAGCAATTCTCTAATCGCAAATTGGCCGGTATAGCCAAACGGATTAGTTTCTGAAGCGCCCGGTTCATAAAGCTCAACACCATCAATATTTGGCTTTTCAATGTGCGGTGGTAGGGTATCAATAACACCTCTTAGCCACTGTTTTGTTTTTTCGTCCGGGGCATAGGTCTTTTTAGTGCTGTCATCTAGCCGGCGTACCAGCCTTTGGGCTGCAACTAGCCTGATAGCCGAGGTAAATAGTGGATTCTCACCAATAGCATCAAGCATTCTGGTTAAGGCCGCGCAGGCTGAACTAGCGTGATAAGTAGATAGCACCAAATGCCCCGTTAGGGCCGATTGCAAAGCGGTTTTAGCGGTGTCGTTATCCCTTATTTCGCCAACCATTATGACATCTGGGTCAAGCCTTAGAACCGCCCTAAAACCATCAGCAAAGGCCGTAGGATTGTTATTAGAACTAACTGGAATCTGAGTTATGCCCTTTATGTAGTATTCAACTGGGTCTTCTAGGGTAATTATTTTTCTTTCGGGCGTGTTAAGCTCGTTAATGATGCTATATAAAGTGGTAGTTTTACCGGAACCGGTAGGGCCAACTGCTAACACCAAGCCAGTTGGATGGCGAATAATATCATAAATAATTTCGCGTTCGGTATCGTTTAAATCTAACTTGTCTAAACGCATCAGTTCGGGTTGCAAGTTAAACAGCCTTAAGACCATGTCCATACCATATAAGGCTGGGACTGACTCTACTCTTAAGTTAATGCCCACCTTGCTGCCATCGGCCATGGTAGCAGTTTGATTAATATGCCCTGTTTGGGACTCAGCTACATTGGTAGAAATATTGGCAGCCGACGCCAAGCTAGACAGTAATAAACGATATTTCTCTTTAGACAACTGCGCTACCGGGTGCAATACACCGTCTACCCTATAACGAATACGAATTGCCTCATCGGTATTTTCTAAATGAATGTCCGAAGCTTTTAAATTGTAGGCTTGCTGAACAATATAGGCCAGCATATCGTCGGCCCGAACGCTATTTAAAGTTTCCGAAACTGCTGCTAATTGGCTAGCATTGTCTGTTTTAGTTAAAGTTATGTCTTGGTAAACAACCTGTTTAGGCGGGTCATAGCGACGCATTAGATCCCGGTAGCCAGTGTCTGAAATCATGGCAAAACCAACTTGCTGATCAGAAAAGCGCTGCTTTAAAGCAGTCATATGTTCTTGCGAAGTATTGTTGGTAATACCAAATTGAATATTATGCTGATCGGCCACTAGTGGAATGATTTTTAAGGAGTAAAGTTCGTTGAGTGGCAGAATATCGTGGTACAATTCAAACTCTGTTGCCGAAGTGTCGACGTAAGGTATATTAAGAATTCGAGCACGGCGCTCAGCATTTTGTTCGTCAATTCTACGGCCTTCGTCTATCATAGTTAGCTATATTATAGCTTAAGCATAAGCACTAGAACGCATTTTGTTATTATATCTTCATATGACTCCAATTATTCTAGTTTTAGTCGACATCCGCAGCACTCACAATGTTGGTAGTTTGCTAAGGTTAGCCGACTGCTTTGGCGCTGAGCAAGTTATATTTACCGGCTACACGCCGTACCCTAAAATGCCTGGCGATAAGCGCTTACCCCATCTGGTAAATAAAATTACAAACAGTATCCATAAAACCGCCCTAGGCGCAGAAACTAATCTACCAATGGCCGTAATTACTGGCATCCATGAAGCAATTGAGTCCTTAAAACAAAGAGGCTACCAAATAGCCGCTATAGAACAATCGCCCAGCAGTATAAAGTTATCGGAGTTTACCCTAAAACAGCCTACGGCTTTGTTACTAGGCAATGAAGTAACCGGTTTGCCAACACAAATCCTTAATGCTTGTGATAAAATATTAGAGATACCACAGTTCGGTAAAAAAGAATCCTTAAATGTATCAACTGCGGCAGCTATAGCTCTGTATTCGTTAAGAATAAAAACTTGAAAGAACAAATGCTCCAGCAAATAAAAACCCAAAAACACGTCGGCCATTTCTTTTTTGTAGTTGCCGTCTTTTTTGCGCTGGTAGGCATTACTTTGTTGGCGCCAATGAGCGCCACAATCACTAAGGCTTTTGGCGTTAGCGACATTATTGATTTATCCAACCAATCGCGTGACAGCTTTGGACTAGATCCCTTGCAAATAAACACCGCCCTAATGAACGCTGCTCAGATGAAGGCCGAAGATATGGCTGCCCAACATTATTTTGCCCACACCGCCCCCGATGGCACTGTAGCTTGGGATTATCTTAACGATGTCGGCTATAAATACTCCAAGGCCGGTGAAAATTTAGCGATTACTAACGAAGATGCCCAAGCGGTAGTTAATGGCTGGCTAAATAGCCCAACTCACCGTGATAATCTTTTGAGTACCGATTACGCCGATTTTGGTATTGGCTTGGCCTATTTTGGTGATTATAAAAGTCACACCGGCACCTACGTGATAGTAGCCCTATATGGAAAGTCGGCAGCAGTCCAAGTTTTAACCGCCGCTACCGTACCGGCTGGTATAAGCACTTCCCTTAAGCCCCAACTATTATCTGGCTCGCCACTAGTTATTGGCGTGATCGCCGGCGTGCTTGCCCTTGTGGGTATTGTTTTGGAACTAAAACACATCAAGCGCCTCCATAGAATGCCCTTGTTTGGGTAATTTACTGGAACTTTACTTTATCGCTACCTAAGATTGCCTTTAACTTGTCTACCAAATCGTCTTCGACTTTAACAAGTTGTGGCAGTTTGATGATTTGTTTATCTGGACCTAAAACCAATACCGCCTCGTTTGCTCCTAAGCTAACATCTAATAATTGTTTTATCTGTTGCAAAACTTCATGGTCGGAAGCGTCATTTAACCTAAGGTACAGCCTTTTAATAGGTTCCTTGGGCTCGTCGGCAAACTTCTCATTGCTGGCTTTTTTGCTACTAACTTTTTGTTTGACTTGCTGCTTACGGCCAGACGGAGAATAAGCCTTGGCATCAGCTATATCAATAACCTGAGCCTTAGAAACCAATATTTTAGGCTCATCTAAATTATTGCCATTTTTATCTGCAGTACTAATACGTCCGCTAGCCAATATTACTTTTTGAGTCTGCCAAATATCACTGGTATCTTTATATACCGACGGAAACACTACTAATTCTCGTTCGTCACCCACCACGTCTTCTAGTTTCACAAAGGCCATAGGCTGGCCGTTTTTAGTGGTTATCTGCCTAATAGCACTAATCATGCCACCAACCTGAGCTGTTTTGCCATCTTGTTCTTTGGTTATTTCGGCCAATGGAACGGCCTGTTCAGTGAGCATGCTGTCAAAACTTTCCAGTGGGTGGCTAGATAAATACAGGCCCATCAGCTCTCTTTCCCACAATAAATAATCGTGCTCAGAATATTGGCTCTTTTTAGCAATATCTATCTTGAAAGCGCTGTTTTTTACATTTTCGTCGTTGCCGAATAAATCTGTCTGCCCTTTTAAGCGGTCTTTGTTTAGTTTAGCCGCGGAGTTCAGTATTAAATCTAAGCTTTCTAACAACACGCCTCTTTCGGCGAAGCGGTCAAAACCGCCAGTTTTTATTAGACTTTCCCAGGTTTTGCGATTAACCAAATGGCTATCAACCTTAGACACAAAGTCACTAATCGATTGGTATGGCCCCTCTTGGTCGCGCAAACGAATTATTTCTGCCACAGCGCCATGGCCAACATTTTTAACAGCATCCATACCAAAACGAACTTCTACTTGTTCGCCCTCTTTATGCGGCACAACGGCAAACTCGTGGAACGATTGGTTCACGTCTGGAGGCAACACTTTTATGCCCATGCGCCGGCATTCACTAATTTCTATTGCTAATCTGTCGATGTCGTCAAAATCGGTAGTCATTAGGGCCGCCATAAAAGCCGCCGGAAAATGGGCTTTTAAGTAAGCAGTCCAGTAGGCAATCATGGCGTAGCAAGCGGCGTGGCTCTTGTTAAAACAGTAAGCGGCAAATTCTTCTATCTGCTTCCAAAACACTTCCATTCGATCACGATCGGCCTTAGAGTTTTTAATGGCCCCTTCTATAAAATCGACTTTCATTTTGGCCAAAACTTCGGGAATCTTTTTACCAATACCCTTGCGTAAAACGTCGGCTTGGCCGCCGGTAAAGCCACACAAATCTTTGCTAATTTGCATAACTTGTTCTTGATAGATCAACACACCATAAGTGTTTTTTAGAGCATTTTCCATTTTGGGGTGAAAATATTCAATTTCTTTAAGGCCGTGCTTGCGAGCTATAAAATCATCTAAAAACTGCATCGGACCAGGGCGGTACAGAGCCACCATGGCAATAATATCGTCAAAGACATTAGGTTTAAGCTCTTTTAAATAACGCTTCATGCCGGCCGATTCTAGCTGGAACACGCCAGTGGTATCGCCTCGGCCGAGCAACCCAAAAGTTTTCTTATCATCCAAAGGTAAATTACCAATATCGAGATTTTTGCCATAGACTCTTTTGATAATTCTTAAGGCATTCTTGATGGTTGTTAGGTTAGATAAACCCAAAAAGTCCATCTTAAGCAGGCCAATATCTTCGATTGGACCCATTGGGTATTGGGTGGCAATTACGCCTTTTTGAGCCATTTCTAAAGGTACATATTTGACAATGTCATCGGGGGCAATAACCACACCGGCGGCATGCACGCCGTGGCTGCGCACCGTACCTTCCAGCTTTATGGCCATATCAATAACCTCTTTGGCTATCGGGTTAGAGTCATATTCGTCCTTTAGCTCGCCCGCAGTTTTAACAGTTTGATCCAGTGGGGTATGCCGCCCTTGCACCGGTGGTGGAATAAGCTTAGCTATTCTATCCACGTCACCATAAGGCACCTGCATCACTCGGCCAACATCGCGCACTGCCGCTCTGGCGGCCATACGACCAAAGGTTACAATATTGGCCACTCGGTCTTTGCCGTACTTTTCAACGCAATACTGAATAACTTCGTCTCGCCTAGAATCCTGGATATCAATGTCGATATCGGGCATGCTAATACGATCGGGGTTTAGAAAACGCTCAAATAACAGATCGTACTTTAGGGGGTCTAGGTCTGTAATGCGCAAGGCATAAGAAATAATCGAACCGGCCGCGCTACCACGCCCTGGGCCAAAAACTATACCATGGTCTTTGCCCCAATTAACAAAATCCCAGATAATCAAAAAATAGCCATTAAAGTTCATAGAATCAACAATCTCTAACTCGTAATCAACCCTTTTTATAACGTCTCTGGGCAACAACTTAACAATCTTGGCCTTAGAAAGTTCTTTGGCTTTTTTAGGGGTGGCTACACCATAGCGATGAGCCAAGCCCTGATAAACCAATACATCTAAATAGCTTTTTTCGGTCTCACCTTGGGGCACTGGAAATTTGGGGATCAAAATCTTGCCTAGTTCGATTTCAACATGGCAACGCTTGGCTAATTTTAGGGTATTGGTGATGAACTCTGGGTGTTCTTTACCCCAACGGTCGATAATGGCTTGCGGATCTTCGACATGCAAAGGGTAGTCTTTTAGGCTCATCCGTTTTTCGTCATTCAAATACGAGGCGGTACCAACACACAACAGAACTTCGTGGGCTTCTTGGTCTTCCTTTTTTAGATAATGCGCATCACAGGTAACTACGACAGGAATATCTAGCTCTTGGCCAAGTTTTATAATTTTGTTGTTAACTCTCTGCTGTTCTTTGTTGAACAAAGGGTTCTTGGGATGGCCATGGTCTTGGACTTCTAAATAAAAACGATCACCAAAGACTTGCTTGTACCAGCTGGCTATTTTTTTAGCCTCTTCGTCTTGGTTGCTATTAAAGGCCTCGCCAATTTCGCCGCCCATACAGGCACTCATGGCAATTACACCATCATTATATTTTTCTAATAAATCGTGATCGATGCGTGGCTGGTAATAGAACCCTTCGAGGTTTGCTAAAGTGGAAAGGCGCATTAAGTTCTGGTAGCCGGCGTTATTCATGGCTATTAAGATTAAGTGGAAGCGACTGCGATCTTTACTGGGGTCTTTATCGGTATGTTTGCGATTGGCTACATACATTTCGATACCGATTAGTGGTTCGATACCTTTTGACCTAGCTTCTTTATAAAACTCGATGGTACCCGAAAGCGTACCGTGATCGGTCTTGGCCACGCCGTACATGCCTTGTTCTTTAACAAAATCAACTAGCGGAGCCAGCTTGGTTAACCCGTCTAACAGGCTATATTGAGTATGATTGTGCAAATGCACATAATCAGCCGGTTTTAAGCCGCTAGGCATTACTGGTTTACCCTCATATTATCTCTACATTATAGAGAAAAATATTACCATTAAGGCAATAAAAACGCTGTAAAATCTACCAAGTTCCTTAAATCTAGATCTTTTTGCAAAACTTTTATGCTTTTGATACCACATCCCGAACGGCGTCGGCATAATCTTCTTTGGCGAGCACATAGCGCAAACATGCCAAGAAGTAGTTTTTGGGGTCGCCGGTGGTTACCCATTCGCCCCTAGTTTTTTCCACATAAACATCACCTATCTCGGCTAGTTTAGTAACAGCATCAACTGTCCATAATTCGTTGTCTAAGCCAAGATTATCAAATTTTAGATAGTCAAAGACTTCTGGGGTGAGCAGATAGCGACCGTAAGAAGCCAAGGTAGAAGGAGCTTGGCCAGTTGGCGGTTTTTCTACTATGTTATCTAGTTTATCGCCGTCTTTTAATGAAATTATGCCGTACCTGTGCAACACTTCTGGTGGCATCTCTTGAGCAGTAATTACACCTTTAGCGTCAGGATGTTTATCGTAAACTTCCATCATCGTCTGCACATCTGATGAACCAAATATTAAATCGTCGCTATATATCACCACAAAAGCTTCATCGTCTGCTATATAGTCCCTAGCACAAACTATTGGCGTTCCGTTGCCATACGGCAATTCGCGGCCCTGAACAACAATATGTATTTTGGGAAAGTCTAGCACTTCTTGCACGGGTTTATAGCGATCCTCTTTACCTTGCGCTTGCAGTAACTCATGGATATGGTTGGCCGAGTCAAAAAAGTAATCCTCGTAAATCGGCTTGCCCTCTGGTGTAACCACAATAATGATTTCGTTTATTCCCGCCGCCAAACATTCTTCTACGGCATACTGGATAATTGGTTTGGCGCCAAGCGGCAGCATAGCCTTAGGGATTGTTTTGGTAATTGGCAAAAAGCGGCTAGCGTAACCCGCATCGGTTATGATGGCCTTTGTTGGCCTCCTTAAT
Organism: uncultured Candidatus Saccharibacteria bacterium; assembly: GCA_963716565.1. GTDB lineage: Bacteria > Patescibacteriota > Saccharimonadia > Saccharimonadales > CAIOMD01. Next base: position 172,423 of record OY970318.1, on the reverse strand, counting down.
AAAGCGCCCATTATTTATGCTCCTAACTGTTTTTTTATTAATTCTTGTACCTTGGCTGGGTTTGCCCGCCCTTGGCTAACCTTCATAACTTGGCCCACTAAAAAGCCCAACGCTTTTAGCTGGCCATCACGAATGTCTGTAACAGCTTTTGGGTTTTCGGCTAATACGCCCTCAATAATAATGGCCAGTTCGCCTTCATCAGAAACTTGAATCAAGCCCCGTTGCTTAGCCAGCTCTTCTGGGTCTTTGTTCTTGCCAATCATATCCTCAATTAGTTCTTTGGCCGCCGTTGAACTAATAACCCCGCCATCTTGCAGTGAGGCCAACTGCGCTAAATTATCAACGCTGCTTGTCACTTGCTGCCAGCTTAAAGATTTCTGGCCAACCAACTTTTGAATTATTACCAAGCACCAGTTAGCTATAGTCTTGGCAGTCTTAGCATCGCGGGAATCACTAACATAAAGAATTATCCCGGCTAGTTCCGGCTCTTCTAGAATGGTGCTGATTTGGGCAAAACTTAAGCCTAGGCCAGCAAATCGTTCTCTTAAAGCCGGTGGCAACAGGGGCATTTCTTTGGCTATTTCACTAACTAGGTCTTTGCTGATTTCTAGTGGCGGGATGTCTGGTTCTGGGAAATATCGGTAATCGTGAGCATCTTCTTTAGATCGCTGGCTAGTGGTTCTTTGCTTGGCCTCATCCCAGCCCCTAGTTTCTTGTACGATTGGCTGGCCTTTTTCGAGTAATTCAATTTGGCGATTAATTTCGAATTCCACAGCCTTTTCAACACTCTTAAAACTGTTCAAGTTTTTAGTCTCAGAACGGGTACCTAATTTTTGGGGGTCATCACTGACGCTAACGTTAACATCAAAACGCATATTGCCATGGTACAAATCTACATCTGATACATCAGCATATTTCATCAGCAGATACAGCTCTTTAGCGCAGGCTTTGGCTTGGGCCGGGCTATGAATGTCGGGTTCCGAAACTATTTCGAGTAGTGGCGTACCACTACGGTTTAGGTCGACAAGCGAATAGTCGCCGTTTGCAGGATGGATGTTTTTGCCAGCATCTTCTTCTAGGTGGGCTCTGGTTATCCCAACTGTAAAACTACTGCCGTCTTCTAAAGGCACATCTATGGCACCCTTGCCAACTAGCGGTTTTTCGAACTGGCTGATTTGATAACCCTTGGGTAAATCTGGGTAAAAGTAATGTTTACGATCAAAATGACTCACTTGGGCGATTTCGGCATGCAAGGCCAGGCCAGCCCTAATAGTTAGTTTAACGGCTTGAGCATTTAAAACCGGCAAAGTACCGGGCATGCCTATACACAAAGGTGAAATTAAGGTGTTGGGCTTGGCTTCGCGGGCATCGTTATCTATACCAGCGAACAGCTTAGTTTTAGTCTTAAGCTGTACATGGCATTCAATACCAATTGTTGGGTAATATTTACCCCTTACTAGATAGTTCTCGGCGCTCATTTAAAAAACCCTCAAATCCCTAAAGGCTTGGGAGTAACCCTTTAGAGCTGTCTTAGCATCTCTTTCGGATGGTTCAGCAAACTTTTCATGCACTAGGCGATTTCGTAATTTATGAGCACCCCACACACTATCACGATTGCTCAAAGACTTTTTAGCTGATACTAAACGCTCGCCCATGGTATCGCCGTGGAAGCCACAGCATTTTAGAGCTTCATCCAGCAATTTGTCGGCATGGATGATACTTAAGGGCCTAGTTTTGGGGTCTTCAACCATTTTTAAAATGTCGTTCCACTCGTTCTGAAAATACGGCTTATCTATGCCCTTAGGGGGCGTTCTATTAATAAGGTTAAGTAGGGCTAGTATAATCACAGCCCCAACGATTATTAAGATAATACCGGCAATACCCATTTATAAGACTCCCTCTAGCGCTTTGGCCAAATTTAACAGTTTTTTGTCAGCTTTTTGAGGCGCCATTATTTGTAAACCAACTGGCAATTTATCTGCTAAGCCAGCCGGCAAGCTAATGGCTGGTATGCCAACCAAGTTCACAGCCACAGTCATAATGTCGGCTAGATACATCTTAAGCGGGTCATTAGCGTTTTCACCTAGCTTGAAGGCAGTTGTGGGTGCTACCGGGCCAACCAAAAAATCAAACTTTTTAAAGGCCGTTTCAAATTCCTTTATTAGTTTCGTTCGAACAGTTTGAGCCTGCCGATAATAAGCATCGTAATAGCCACTGCTTAGAACATAGGTACCAATCATAATTCGGCGCTTATTTTCATCGGTAAAGCCCTTTTCGCGGGCTTGTTCGTAGCTTTCAAAGATATCTTTTGCTTCCTCACTGTAAATGCCGTAACGCTGGCCATCGTAGCGGCAAAGGTTGCTGCTTATTTCGGCTGGCACAATTATGTAATAGCAGGCCAGAGCTAAATCAAGCGATGGCAAACTTATTTCTTGTACATCAGCGCCAGCTTTTTTAAGCTTTTCAATAGACAATTCAATGCATTTACGAACTCCGGTGTCTAAACCTTCGCCCATATATTCTTTAATAACAGCGATCTTTTTACCTTTTATGGAATCATCTAAATCTGCGTAGTTTTGTTTATCGCGCTCAATAGTAGTGCCGTCAAAGATATCGCGGCCACTCATTACATCTAAAACCAAGGCGGCATCTTCGACGTTCTTAGTAAGTGGCCCAATCACGTCTGTAGAACTGGCCATAGCTACTACCCCATAACGCGACACTAAACCATAGGTTGGTTTATAGCCAACTACACCACAAAAGCTAGCCGGTAAACGTATAGAACCCCCCGTGTCGGTACCTAGGGCGAATGGCACCATATCTAGTGCCACGGACGCGCCCGAACCACCAGATGAACCGCCAGGAACCCTAGTTTTATCGTGCGGGTTTAACGTTGGCCCAAAGGCGCTGTTTTCGGTGCTACTACCGTGAGCAAAAGAATCCAAATTGGCCTTGCCAACTAAAATTGCCCCTTCGGCCTCTAACTTATTTATGGCCGTAGCTTGGTAGGGCGCTTCAAAAGGCGCCAACATCAAACTGCCAGCCGTGGTATAACCATTCTTTACCAAGAAATTATCCTTAGCTACAAAGGGTACGCCGGCTAAACGCCCGACTTTTTGGCCTTTTTTTACCTTTTCGTCGATTTCTTTGGCCTTGGCTAACGCTGCTTCAATAATTGCTGAGTTCTTGGTGGTTGTGAGTAGTGCGTGAAACTCTTCGTTTTTATCGATAAGTTCAATTGATTTTTTGACTAAATCAACCGCTTTTACCTTGCCAGACTGAACATCGCTGGCTAGTTTGGCTATTTTGTCCCAGCTCATTGAATAATCCTTTTCACCTTGAATTGGTGGGCTTCAACCGCTGGGGCATTTTTTAGCAACTCATCTGGGGTAGTGCCATAATCCATCAACTCGTCCGGCCTAACAACGTTTTTTAAGCCGGTCACTTGGCTAGTTGGCTCTAGGCCCTTGGTATCCACTTTTTGCAACTTTTCGACATAGCTTAAAATAGCGCTCAGTTCATCCTGATACTTGGCAACCTCTTTATCGTTCAGCTTTAATCGGCTAAGCTTAGCTAGTTTTTTTACATCCGCCACAGAAATTTTTGTCATTACAGCTTAGTATAACCCTTATCTAATCTGTTATTCAATATCCGATTGATGATTTATTGCGATAAAATCCACTTAACAACCATATTTTTAATTTTGTAGTACTCAGCTTCTTCAAAAGGCATATTGGCAATCCAGAATTTTTTTGAAACTAGGTGAGAACAAAACAGGCACTCGTATAAATCATAACAGTCATTGATAAACATCGAATTGATTACCTTAACACCCCAGGCGACCGAGTAGCAGTTACTGCAAGTTTTGCAGTCCTCTGCCCTAATACAATATTCTACCGAGCCATTCCTTTGTGAAGCGGCAACATATTCGCAATGGCCCAGCCCGTCACACAACACAATGTTTTTAGATTTTCTAATATCCATAGACTTATAAACATTTTCGGATTCTACAACGCCGTCGCTTTTGGAAGTATTTATGGCTTCAAACGTACGTTCGGCAGTCATGTAGTTGGTTTTCTCCCAGATTTTCAACAAATCATCCATATTATTTATTGGCTGTTTCGGTAGCTCAAAACCACCTTCTTGAAAGATTTTGTGAACGTTTTTTTCGGCCATATATTTGGTGGGTTTGGGAATTTGAGTCCAGGTAGCCTCACCGGTTGTCGTATCACTAACCTCCACCGGCACGCGTACATCATAGGCAAACTTTTTAGCAAATTGATCTATGGTAAAAGGATTTTTATAGCCAAAAACTTGGCCTACAATTTTATCCAGAATTTCTTGTGCTTGTTTTTCGGTCACTGGTTTGCTCCTTTTATCATTTTATATCATCTTTGGAATTAATGCTGGTATCTGTCGCTTTGGCGCCTAGGTCTTTGATAATCTCATCAATGCTGCGCTTGGGCCCTTTAATAGCCTCTAGGGTTGCTAACTGTGGCAATTCACTAGACTCATCGGGATTAAACTTTGACGGTAGCTTAGATTGCTTAAAGGGTTCAAGGCTTTCGGTGCCAGTTTTTCTAGGCTGGTCTTTTATGGCCGGAGCATCCACCGTACGCCCAATAATGCACGGCAACAACTGGCCACCGGCATATACTCTTATTAGGCACTCCCTTGGATCTAGCCCCACCATAATTTTGGCCCTAATATCGGCTTCCTTTAAGCCCTTTTCTTTGGCCTCGGCGAGTATCTCGCTTGGTACATCTATTTCTAGATTGCCTTCTAGCGAACGAGCATCTTCTTCGGACACTTTAAATACATAGTAGTTATAGACGTTGCTTAGTATAGCGTCACGTAAGTCTTTTTCGATTTGCCCAAAGTACTGCTGCGTTAGGATTATAGACAAGTTAAACTTGCGGGCTTCGGCCAAGATTGAAGCCAAGGCTGGATTCTGGACGATAGACACTTCGTCGACAAACAAAATAATTTTTTGGCCAAAAACTCTGGCCTGAGCCAATAAGAAAATCTGCTGAATAAGTAATCCAGCAACCGTCTTAACTACTTTGTCCCCCATACTTACTTTATTCAGTGAGAAAACTGTTAAGAAATTATCTTGGATAGTTTTGGCGAGTGATAAATCGGTATCGCCAACTAGGGCCGGCTGCATTTGCATCTCGTCTACTAATGAAATGATTGGCAACACGGCTTCGTTATAATAGTTAGTTCTAATTTCGTTGTAGTCGCCGCCAAAAAATTTAACTACATTGACTGGTACATAGCCTTTAACATGCTCAATTACCCTGTTTCTGGTATCGATGTCTACTAAAAATGTTTTTAGCATGTCTAATGACATAGTTTGAGCGGTAAGCAAAATAAACAAAGTGTATCTTAAAACTCGCTCTAATCTGGGATTATACTGTTCGGCAATCAAAGATTTAAATAGGGTGGTAGTTAGTTCCGTAGCGGCCGATATGTCAGCTGAGGCGTCGGGGAATAACTCGGTCGACTCACCACTAAAATTGATTATTCGACTCTTGGGAATGTTTTCTAAGTCTGCCCCGATCGAAGCGTGCGGATCGATGACCACAATACGATACTGGCCCAAGGTGTCAGTGCGGGCCAGGCGATCAATAATTAGACTTATAAGCTTAGACTTGCCGGTGCCTGTGGCTCCCAAAATAAATGAATGTTTATCGAACTCGTAGGAGTTAATATTCAAATAATAGTTATGTGAAAAATATGGGAAGGCGTCGACCGAAAAAATAGCGTTGGTATCCTCGCTATCTAAGATGTGCAGCGTTTTTTCGATGCTCAGATACTTGGGCGCTGATTTTTTTATGTATGTAGAATTGGTATTAAAATCCATCTTTAGCAAATGGCTGGGGAATGTTGTGAGTTGCTGGTGCCAAACTTTACGTACGCCACTAAAAGAAAAATAAGCATGCAACTTGGCTGCCAACCGCTTACCAACCCGCTGAACGTCAATAATCGCTAAATAAAGGCTCAGAGATTCGTGCAGTTTATAGTTCTCTCTTATGTCAGTTAGTGTGCCGCCGGCAGGAACCTTCAAAAAACGAATCTTGTCAGGCGACTCGGGCAGTTCCAATAGTTTACGATCTTCTTCGCTAGCGCTACCTATAATAACGCCTTCTAGACCAGTTGATAACTGGGATAAGTCCTTTTTAGAAATCAAAAAATACCTAATAATGTTTTCTTTAAAAACCACGGCTACACTAAACGGTTTAAAGCCCTTGGTGTGCCTAGCAATAGTCGCCACCAACTTTTGCCATTCTTCGGCTGTGATTTGGTTTTTTTGAAGTATCAGTTCGAATATCTTCATCTGTAGCGTAACCTTAAGCTTAGTTTAGCAAATAAAAAAAATAAAAGTGCTAAATTTTAGCTTTCATCTCGGCGATGAGGTCGCGCAAGTCGGCGGCTTTTTCGAACTCTAGGTTGGCGGCAGCTAATTCCATCTGAGCGGTTAAATCTTTAATAACTGGCTCGTATTCATCTTTAGGAATGTGCTTAAGACTATGCCTGACTGTTTTAGCCTCTTCGCTTTCAGCGCCAACTTCGGCCCGCAAAGATTCGTCAATTAGTTTTGAAATGCTGGTAGGCGTAATGTCATGCTCTTGATTGTGCTTTTGCTGGATGGCTCGGCGGCGGTTAGTTTCGTCTATAGCTTTTTGCATGCTACCGGTAATGCGGTCGGCGTACATAATAACTCGGCCTTCTTGATGCCTGGCAGCTCGGCCAATGGTTTGCACTAGGGCGGCTTCGCTACGCAAAAAACCTTCTTTATCAGCGTCTAAAATGGCTACTAAGCTAACTTCTGGCAAATCCAAACCTTCACGCAGCAAGTTAATGCCTACCAAAACGTCGTAAATACCAAGGCGCAAATCACGCAAAATGTCGGTGCGCTCCAGTGTTTCAACATCACTGTGTAAGTACTGAACTTTAATGTTTATATCTTTTAAATACTCTGTTAAATCTTCAGCCATGCGTTTAGTTAAGGTGGTCACTAGTACTCGCTGATGTTTCTTTATGCGCTCGCGGATTTCATTGATTAAATCATCTACTTGGCCGTCAATTGGCCGAACTTCAATTTCGGGATCTAGCAAGCCGGTTGGCCTAATAACCTGCTCGACCGGTTTTGGCGAGCGACTAAGTTCGTATTCGGCCGGCGTAGCCGACATGTAAATAACTTGGTTAATATGGCGTTCGAATTCTGGGAATGTTAAGGGGCGGTTATCTAGGGCACTGGGCAATCTAAAGCCGTGTTCTACCAAAACTTCTTTGCGCGCTCTATCGCCGTTGTACATGCCCCGAACTTGCGGAATGGTCATGTGGCTTTCGTCTATTACCAGCAAAAAATCATCAGGGTAATAATCCAGTAACGTGGCTGGCTGTTCACCCTCTTCGCGGTCGGTCAAATAACGGCTATAGTTTTCTATGCCTTTTACAAAGCCAGTTTCTTCTAACATTTCTAGGTCGAACTTGGTGCGCTGTTCTAGGCGCTGGGCTTCTAGCAACTTGCCGTGCTTTTTAAAATACTTTAAGCGGTCGTCAAACTCTTGGCGGATCTTTATTAGCGCTGTTTGCAACTTTTCGTGTGGCGTTACGTAATGGCTGCTGGGGTAGATTGTTACTTGGTCTAGCTTGGCTTCGATTTCGCCGGTTAAGGGGTTAATTTGGACAATGCGCTCAATAATGTCGCCATCGAATTCTAAACGGTAAGCTACTTCGGAACCGGCTGGATAAATATCTACCACATCGCCGTGAACTCTAAAGTTGTTGCGGCTAAAAGCTACATCGTTGCGATGCAACTGAATATCACTTAGCTGGCGCAGTAATTTATCGCGCACTCGCCTATCGCCGGCAGCTACTTTTACGGCCATGGCGCCATAATCTTCTACCGAGCCCATACCGTAAATACAACTTACGCTAGCCACAATCAATACATCACGACGACTTAAAAGCGAACTAGTGGCGGCGTGGCGCAAGCGATCAATTTCTTCGTTTATAGCGCTATCTTTTTCTATGTAGGTGTCACTTCGCGGAATGTAGGCCTCGGGCTGATAGTAATCAAAATAAGATACAAAATAGTGCACCGCGTTATTAGGGAAATAGTTTTTAAACTCGTTATATAGCTGAGCGGCCAAAGTTTTGTTGTGAGCTAGCACCAGCGTTGGTCTTTGGATTTCGGCAACTATATTGGCCAAAGTAAAAGTTTTGCCAGAACCAGTCACACCTAAAAGTACTTGGTTTTTTTCGCCAGCCCTTAGCCCTTTGCTCAATTGAGCAATAGCCGCCGGCTGATCACCAGTGGGCTGATATTTTGTAACTAACTCAAACTTTTGCACATATGAATTATAACCTGCGAACTAAGATTCGGGGTAAGATTAGTTAATTGGTTGTAAAGACGCAATAACTAGCTTATATGTGCTAATTTCATCTGGTGTAGCATCGTCCTTAAAGAATAAACCATAAAACTGCTGCCTATCATCCTTAAGACAACCATTGTATTGCAAAATAGTCCTGCCGAACCAATTGAACGTGTAGGACCTAAAGTAAACGTTTCCCAGTCCCGAATTGATAATTTCGTTAGATGTCTCTACGCCTTCTGACTGTTTATTGTAGTTCCTGACTAAATCATCGAAAGAGATAGTATCTATTGATTTCCCGTCGGCTTCAATCGCTATGCGGCGATTTTCTAGAGTGTAACTATAATTTTCCACATGGACGGTTAGTTCGTTGTTGCCACCTTTTGTAAAATATGGATACTGGGCATCCCCAGACGTACCACCGTATGCCCAATCGGTAGGATATTTAAGAGAAAAATGGTACTGCGTATTTGTATATGTTGACCAACCAGCTGTTACATCTAAAGCGGGAGTAGGTGTGGTTGTCGGTGTAGGTGTTGGCGTAGGAGTTATTGCAGCATTATCGGTAACAGCAGCTCCGGTCTCCTTATCTTTTTGAGCATCCCATACATACCAACCCGTAAAGCCAACGGCACCCAAAAGGACGATTATTAGCGGTATAAAGTATATGTGAAACCCTCTTTGATTTAACTGTCTCTTCATTTTCTTTCCCTTCCTACTTATTCTTAACCCTCGTGGCGAGGGATTGGGGGTTTTTCTAAAAACCAGCGGTTAGCAACAGCGCTGGTATCGATGTCTTTAAACTGCACATCTAATCTTTTAACGATTTTATCAACTAGCCGCTCGGGATTGTCATCGGTGATTACTAAATCCTGGTGGGGCTTCTCTAGTTTTTCGAATAGCTCTGGGATCAAATCGGCCGTACCACCACTACCTAGTAGCACACCACATAACTTTCCGTCTTCAAGTGCCGAAGTAAATTCATGCAAACTGCCAAAACGACCGCCAACTGTAATAACAGCATCGCTGGATTGCACTAAGTAAACATCGCGCCCCACATAGTTTAGGCCAGTAAAGTTTATAAAGTCATAAACCCCAATTGGTAGGCGATATTTATACATGTGCTCCCTTAGACTACTAGCTGGCGAAAAACCAATGCTCATACCACCAGCTTCATGAGCAGCCTTGGCACCAAAAAATGGTAATCCGGTAGTCGCTCCGGTCGTTAAAGTATGGCCCGACTTGGCAATAGCCGTTCCGATTCTTTCGGCTAAATCACGCGAAGCATTGACTGTTTCGCCCGAAGAAGCTCCAGATAAACAAATGCTATATTGCATACTTATATATCCCCCGGCTCTAGGCTCTCAAATAACATTTCGCCTTCTATCATTTCAATATCTAATTGTCTGATTACTTGTTGCTCTACAACCTTTTCGCCCATATAACGGGCAAATAATTCATTCCACAGATTAAACTTTAAAAAGTTGTTGCTAGCTTCTTCGTATTCTTTGCCAAGGTAACAGTTATTCACGACGTCCATAAGGCTTAAGCTTACATTATTTTTTGTAGCAATCAAACCAACGTAATCCAAATCACACCACCAGCTATAGTCTTGGTCGATTTTGCTCAAAGCTTTTTCGGCTTTGTGCCACTGCAAATCTTCCCATTGAATTAACGGCTCAAACATTTCTGGCTGGGCATTGCTTTGCTGGCCATAATGGTGATGCACCGCCCGCCAATGTACCGAATGGCCGCCAACAACCGCCACATGAGCTTTGTCGTGGCTTAGCGCCCCAGACAATATGGCTGCAAAATCCGGCTTAACTTGATGTAGCTTAAAGAAGCTACTGTAGGTTCTAATTTCGTTAATATAGTGGATTATAAGTAGCGCTAACAAGGTGGCATAGCCAACTTGGTTTGAATGCGCCGGCGGTAAAACAATAATGGCGCCTAATTCTTTTAAGTTAGTTACAAAGTGGCCTTTGGCCTTGACTGCTGAGTGGCTAAGTTGCTCCCAGCGATCTTTTGGCATCACAAAGACTTCAATGTTGCGTACTTCAAAATCGGATGGGCCTAAAACTTTATACGACTTTATAAGCTTTCTTTGCCAAGCCGCCGTTTCGGCAAACCGAATAGCGCCATATAGTTCAAAGATGTTTTCGTTTTTAAGCATGCTATCAATACTCTTATAGCGCAGCTGCTTCATAACATTTTTAGGTGGATTTTGCTTTAGCAACTCTTTGGCCACACTCTTTTTGATAACCCAGCATTTTTTAGATAAGTTTAGGTTGCCTAAAGTTTTTATAACCGGCTCAATTAAATCGGTAGGGCTATCACTAGCTTGGGCGCCAATTAGCCGTACAAAACGTTCATCGTCTACCTTAATTTTATTCATTAGGCAGTGATACAGTTCTTTGGCGGTGGTGTCGTAAGGGTCTAGGCCAAATTGCCCAACAGTGTAACGTACTTTGTTGCTGATTTCGGCCGTTAAACGGATATCAATTCCTTGGCGATTAGTAATTTGCTCTAACTGCTTAATGGCCATACTAAAAGCTGGTTCGCTGGCACCTAGTAATTTTGAAATTAATCTAGACATTTTACCCCTTATAATTCTTTAACTTCTAATGGCATTTCATGGATGTGATCGTGTGCGCTTAAAATGCCGGCTTTGGCACCAATTTTGGTAACCACGCTGGTGGAGTTTGCACTGGCTAGGGTTATAGCTTTTTCTAACGGCTCACCAACTGCAATCATAGCCACAAAGCCACTGGCAAAAGCATCGCCCGCACCGGTACGATCAACTACTTCTACGTCTTTATACATACCAGCGTTTATAATATGCCACCTGTCCGCCGCAACAGCCCCCTTGGGCCCGTCGGTACCAACTACGTAATGAACGACTTTATTAGCATCACGTACTAATTCTTCTAAGGTATCACCGCAAAATACCATAGCCAATTCTTCTTTATTGGCAATTAATATTTCTACTTGTGGGATTAGCTCTTGGATTTTTTCTTTGTGTTGCAGCTCATCTTTACCCGGAATCATGGCAATCTTGATGCCTTTGCTTTTGGCATAAGCAAAGATTGTTTCTAGAGCTTCAAAGTCGCCAGCGAATGATGATAAAAACAGCCAGTCGGCTTCGACATCATGAAAGCTCTCTCTTAAAAAGTCCATATGTGTGCTGGCGCCGCGATAAGTTAAAATGGTTCTTTCGCCATTTGGGGCTAACAGTAAACAGGAATAGCCAGTGCCAACGTCGTCTAATTTTTCAACCAAGCTGGTATCTACGCCGTTTTGGTGTAAATCGTCTAATACGATTCTGCCGGCAATATCGTTGCCAATCTTGCCCATAAACATGGCATGCAAGCCCTGCCTAGCAAACGTTACCGCGCCGTTGGTTGCACCACCACCGGTACTAATTGTTACGCCTTCAATATCGTTTTTAGAGCCAAGTTTGAATTCTTCAACTAGCTCGCCGTCTTCTTTGTGGGGCTTAAATATCTTGCCCTGCAAAAATACATCTTGCACGGCCGCGCCAATACACAAAATCTTTATATCTGCCCGTTTTTGATATTCGCCCATCATTTACTAAAGTATAGCACTAATGTTTTTACTTATTCAATTTTAACAACGTTTTCTTCCAGCAGTTTAGATGTTGGACGATAGACGTTAGATGGTGGATTTTGGGCCATAAAAATGAAGAGCCCGGTACGTTTTTTAGACGTACCGGGCAACTCCGGGTGGTTCTTGGCGGTGGCCGCAGTGGGCTAGAAGAGGCCCTTGAGGACGTTATCGAGCCGTTGCTGGTACCGAAAGAGAGAGGCGCTTTGGATGCTCGTCTTGTCGGTCTTGATGGCCTTCTTGGCCAGAGTCACGTCCGGAAAGCAGCAAACCCTTACAACCAGCTCGACGTCAGTGGCCTCAGAGGACTTGACCAGATCGTTGCCTTCTTCCTTGCCCTTCTCGTCGCCCGCTTTGAACACGGGAAGTGCCAAGTCCTTGGTCAGTTGGACGAGAGTTAGCTCGCGGCGAGACCGTGCTACAACCTGAACGAACTCCATCCAGCCAAACGACAGACTCCCGCCCTCTTCGATAAAGGGCATCTCTTCCACAGGCCTGTGATCGGTCGGGATGAGGCCCTTCATGAAGCCATTCAAGGCCTCGACCTTGTACAGACCATCTGCCGCACCAGCACCACAGTGCTGCGGTGCAACAAACACCTGCCCGAACACACGGGTGTCACCCCACGTAAGCCTACTGGGAACGGTAGACCCGACCCGGTAGACCTTTGGGTTCTCGTCCATCTTGCCCATTAGTGCTTCAAGTGTTGACGTTTTCAACCCTGCCTCCTAACTAAAGAACGCTTGTACAATAACCCAGATTAGATTACTTTAACCGTAATATGCTACTAAGTCAATTTTATGTTAAGACTAATTAACCTTTAGCTTTTTATAAAAACATAAAAATCCAACTTTGCTATTAATCAATGGCGTCACACGCTACTTCCCTTTTAGCGCAACATTTTCTTCCAGCAGGTTAGATGATGAAGTGCGTATTATCTATTAAGTGGCTCATAAGCAATTCCCCCCGTCTTGGGGCATGATTTTTTATGAATGCCTCGCCTTATCAAAGACCCATTTCTTATGAACAATCTTCGAGTTTTTGTTTTATACAAATAATTATCCTTAAAATAGCTTATCTCTTGCTTATAGCGCAACCAGCTTGCTTGTAGTATGCATTCCGACTGATTCGCTTTCAGTAATATCTTTTTTATAACTCTAATAAATGCTCCAATTTCATGTTTTTTTGCATTGTAAATCAGACTTGTTGCAGTCAATGAATAGCCAAATTTTGGATAATGGATGCTGCATGAAAAATTAAAATTATATTCTGGATAGCTCATAACAAGAAACTTCTGCAGACAGTAGCAATTAAACACTAGTCTAGCAATGTACGTTCCTGGCTGAAAATCATAGTCATAAATAATATCTATATTGTTGTTCATTTCCATATAAATATTATATTTGGGCGCTACCCCATCAACATCTTTTTCCAGACGCTTAGCAACAATCTTGTCTACCTGCCTAAAAAGTCTTTTAATTACAAGGATTATTTTTATAAGTAACGACATCTCTGCACCAGCGCCGCCTTTGCACGGAGGTGGCATCAACTCAACATCTATACCATTGTTTTGAAAATATGCTATAGCCTTTTTATTTAATTTTTCGCAATAACCCTTCTTGATATTTAGGTTTAAGTCGCCATTAAAAATCCTGAACCTTATCGTATCCATTATATAGGGATTGTACGCCTGATATATTGCTATTAAAAGGGTCTGGGCATCTTTTTGGGCCTGGATAAACTGGCCAAAGCTACAACATGGAAGCTGAGGACTTGCCAAACTTCTTCTATGAAGAATGAACAAAAGTTTGGCCGACCTTAAGGGAGTCCCGCAAGCTGTTGTAGCGCTTGGCTACAGGTTATACCAAGGCCAAAAAGCAGCCCAGTGGTTTTGGCTACTTTTGACAGCAAAAGTAGCAAAGAATAGTTTGTTACTTTACAAAGTAAAGGCTAAGGCTTCGCCTTACCCACGGCGTTAAACCACTGGATTTTGCTCTCCACCACCGCCCGCACCGCCCCGTAAACTTCGGGCATTAGCTTAACTATGGCGTATTCATCGGGGTTTTCGCGTAGCACTTTTTCTAGAGTCTCACGAAAGGCTTTACGCAAATCGCTATTAACATTTACCTTGCTCACACCAATGTGTACGGCACCTTCAAAATAATGGGCCGGCGTGTCGCTGCCGCCATGCAAGCTAATGTTACAATCTATAACTTTGCGAATTTGCTCTAGTAAATCTAAATCTAAAATTTTAGGTACCGGATAGTAGCCGTGCAAGTTGCCAATAGCCGCCGCGTAAGTATCTATGCCAGTAGCAGTAACAAACATCTTGGCCTCTTCGGGCGTGCTAAAAGTTTTTTTGATTTCTTCGTAGTTAAAGGCTTCTTTAAATACGTTGGAACCACCCCTAAAATAATGCAGCTCGCCTTCTACCTGGGCGCCGGTGGTTTTGGCATATTCAACAATTTGCTTGGTGGCTTCGATAATTTCGGAATCTGGAGCATCATGCTGAGCTTGAGACACATCAATGTGTACGAATTCATAACCAGTATCGATGGCTTCTTTGGCCATTTCAACTGTTGGGCAGTGATCCATGTTTATGTACATTTCTATGTCAAAATCTCTTTTGTAGTTATCTACCATGTCTAGGATGTTATCAAAGCCCATAGCTTTAACTTCGGTATCGCTAACTTCTACCATTACCGGCGCCTGCAACTTTTGAGCGGCTTTAGCCACGGCAATTAAAGTTTCTTGGTTATCGATATTAAAAGCCCCGATAGCAAAGTGTTCTTGGCGAGACCGAGCCATGGCTTCGCGAGCTTTGGCACAACCTTCACGAATTTGTTTTAAATTGCGAGCCATATTATTCCCTACCTATCGAAGTTAATAATTGATGAGCAGCCCTAACAATATGTTTAGCGGTTAGGCCTAGGTGTTCTAATAATTCATCCGGATGGCCGCTTTCGCCAAATCTATCGCGAATGCCCACACGCTTTAATGGGGTTGGCAATTCTTCGCCTAATAGTTCGGCCACAGCTCCACCTAAACCACCAGCAATTTGGCCTTCTTCTACGGTTATTACAGCTTTGGTTTTGCCGGCACTTTGCAAAATGGTAACCGCATCTAGCGGTTTAATGGTTGGGCAATGTATAACTTCGGCATCAATACCTTCTTTAAATAGTTTATCGGCTGCCACTAGAGCGGGGTGCGTCATGGTGCCACAGGCAATAATAGTGATATCTTGGCCCTTTTCTAAAACGTAGGCTTTGCCGATTTCAAAAGGTGTTTTTTCGGTCGTAAAAACCGGTGAAGCTACTCGGGCTAATCGTAAGTAGCAAGGCTGTTTATGGGCCGCTATGGCTAGCGTGGCCTTTTCGGCCTCCACACTATCGCCAGGCACTATTACTACCATGTTGGGCAATACTCGCATTAACGTTATGTCTTCTAGCATTTGGTGAGTGGCGCCGTCTTCGCCAGTGTAAATACCGGCATGACCGCCAATAATTTTAACGGGCTGATTATTCAAACAAATGGTAGTGCGGATTTGCTCCCAGTTGCGCCCTGGGCTAAAAGCGGCATAGCTGCCCACAAAAGGGATTTTGCCCATGGCGGCCAAACCAGAACCAACCGTTACTAAGTTTTGTTCGGCAATACCAACTTGGAAGAATCTATCTGGGAAGGCTTCTTTAAAAACATGGAACTGCACGCTTTCGGTTAAGTCGGCGCATAAACCAACTACGTCTTCGTTAAGTTCGCCAGCTTTTTTAAGGCCCGTACCAAAACCTTTGCGGATTGGCACCATTTCGACCTTGTCGGATAAATAATCGGTTAAATGTAATTCTGGGTTGCCCATTTAATTATTATTCCTTCCATAATAACCAGCGAATATGTTGCTTTTTGTTGGGTTTGCTAGCGCTTCCCGAGAAGTTCGTGGCTTCTCGGCGAAAGAGCGCACAACAAAAAGTAATGTATGAGCGCTATTCATGTTCATCCCTTATTTTACCCTGCAAAGTTCGTATCTCTTTTATAGCTTCCATGGCTTGTTCGTGATTGGGTGCTACGCCGTGCCATTTAAAATCGTATTCCATAAAATCCACGCCCTTGCCAGGTACGGTGTGGGCAATTATCATAACTGGCTTTTCGGTGATGGCTTTGGCCATGGCGCAAGCATCAATGAATGATTCTATGTTATTGCCATCAACTTCTATTACGTGCCAGCCAAAAGCTTCCCACTTGGCCTTCAAATCTTCTAGCGGCATAACCTCTTCGGTAGGGCCATCAATTTGAATGTTGTTACGATCGATAATGCCAATAATGTTGCTTAACTTATACTTAGGCGCCAGCATAGCCGCTTCCCAAACATTGCCTTCATCCAGCTCGCCATCACCCATAGTTACATAAATCCAGCGATGCGGCTGCTTGTTTAGGCGTAGCGCTAAGGCCATGCCAATAGCTTGGCTTAAGCCAGAGCCCAAGGGGCCACTGGTAGTTTCTAGCCCGGGCAATTTGGTGCGTTCGGGGTGACCTTGTAAACGAGAACCTAACTTGCGCAAAGTTTCTAGTTCTTTCTTATCAAAATAACCGGCTTCGGCCATAGCGGCGTAGCGCACCGGTGCTAGGTGGCCATTGCTCATAACTAAAATGTCACGCTCATCCCAGTTGGGCTTTTTAGGATCGTGCCTTAGCACGCTAAAGTATAGGGCTGTAAAAATGTCGGCCATACCAAGCGAGCCGGCACTGTGGCCGCTGCCAGCACGTTCAAGCATATCAATAACATCGCGCCGAACGACGCAGGCCATTTGTTCTAATTCTTCAAGCGAATATTGTTTCAATATTATTTTTGCCCACTTAGACTTGATACTATTTTAGCATAAGCCTCTTGTGGATTATCAGCATTCTGGATGGCACCGCCTACATTTAGAACATCTACGCCGGCTTCGGCCAGCTCTTTGGCGTTTTCGGCGGTGATACCACCATCCCAACCGATCTCTAGATATTGGTGAGCGGTTTTAGCTTCGGTGATTTTACTGGTTAAACTCATGTCGACTACGCCGCCGAAATGGCCCAAATCACCACTAAAGATTAATAGATGCTGAACGTGCGGGAATATATACTTTACCGAATCAATAGTAGTTGGCTGCAAAATTGCTAGGCCCGTTTTAATTCCGGCGACTCTTAAATCGGCAGCCAGTTTGGGAATATCACAGGTGCTTTCGGCGTGCACAATTACCATGCTGGGTTTAAGTTTTATGAGTGTTTCTAGATAGTCTTGGGGGTTTTGGTACATTACGTGAATGTCGGCTTCGATACCATTGGGCCACCAAACTTTGGCCAGTGGAATACTTTGGCTAGGAGCAAATACACCATCTTCTAAATCAATCTGAATACGCTTGGCAAAGCCAGCCACTTTATCTATTTGAATTTTAAAATCGGCTTCATCTTTGGCTAGGATTGTGGGACAAATAATGCTCATAACATTAATAATAGATTGTTTTTGCTACTTAATAAACTGCTATCTGTTTTTCGGCCTTTTGACCTCGTCAGCTTAAGCGCACACTTAAGTAAACAGATATTGACAAGTAGGAGACCGGCATAGGGCGTAGTGGTTGGTGGCCACTACGCCCTTTTGAAAACCGGGAGGGGTCAGGCGTGAGCGTTTCGTCGAGAAACGTCCGAAGAAACGGCATTGCCGTCTAGGCCTTCGGCTATTAGAAGCTTCTCGACGTCAGTCGTCGTATCGATCGCAAGCGGTCGATTGTTGAACACAACAGTCACCAGATTGCACACTTGGGCCGACACAGACGCCGCTTCACGCAGAGCGTCTTCGAGCCGAACACCAGCACGTACGTAGAACGCGTTGTAGCCGGCCGTTACCAACGCCGACTTTGGCTTGGCGTTCAAGACGCCACCGTTTCGGCGACCGGTTCGGCTTTAGCCACCTCTTGGGCTTGGGCGCCTGCTTGCGCTCTTTCGAGCCGGATGCTGAGCCGGGCCAAGTCCTTCATAGAAAGGACTAGGCGAGTCGTCTGCTTGATCCGTTCACCTTTGATACCGGACGCCACGACGTTCTCCCGATCCAATTCCGCACGGACCTCTTCACTGATGAGGCCCATGAGCAAGGTGAAGATATGGTTGACGTCGTACGCAGCCCTGGCCAGCTCGTCCTCCTGCAGGTCCTCGTCGGTGAGATGCTCACAGCACTTCGGCCCCACCGCGTTACCAAGATGACCATACCGCGCTCGCCGCACATCGCGCAGTAAGAGCTCGGAACTTGAGCCCAGGCTCGCCCGTACTATGATGCCCTCATACACGAACATCGCGTACTGATGCCCTTGGGTATAGGCCAGCGCCTTGGCGTCCTTCACCCATTCAGGAAAGGTGTCGCCTAGGCTTTTGCCGAAAACCACCATCTCACCTTTGACGTCCAATAGCAGATTCATATTTTCCCCTTCTCCTCACTGGGCGAGCGCCCAAGCCTTAGCTTATTGGCCTCTCCCTATGAGAAGCGCAAAATGAGGAGCAAAAGCTTGCAACCAAGCCCTTGCCTCTCATTTTGCGTTTCCTACTTGTCAAAAAACACCTTCGGAGTAATCTCAACGAAAGTGCGCATATATTACCACTTTATTATGTTTCTGTCTATGCTAGGGGAGCTTTATAATGGCAAAGAAGTGCAAGGTTGCGGCAGCGATAACAAATGCGTGCCAACCAAGATGCATAAATGGCTTTTTACTAGCATATAAAATTACGCCAACCGTATATAAAGCCCCGCCGGCTACTAATAACCACAACACCGTCGCCGAAAAGGTATGAATTTTTGGAATAAAGATTAGAGCCAGCCAGCCAAAGGCAATGTAAAATATAGCGTTAGTTTTTTTGAGGTCTTTGGGCAAAATTACAGTTGGGGTTAGGCTTACGCCAGCAGTAGCAATCACCCAAGTAACACTTAATAACACTATTTGCACCCAGCCAGAATATAGCTGAATAATAAACGGCGTAAAACTGCCGGCTATTAGCAAAAAGATGCTGCTATGATCTAACGCCCTAAAAACTTTTGTGGCTTTGGTGAATTTTAAGGCATGGTACAAGCAAGACATTAACATCAATAAGATTAGAGTGGCACAATAAATGATAAAGCCAACTTTATAAGACAAGTCGGCAGTGATTGTAACTATGCCCAGAACCAAGCCAACAATGCCGGCGATGGCCCCTAGCCCATGCAAAATACTGTTAAAGATTTCTTCTACGATTTTTATTGTTGATTTGGTTTGGCCTGTCATCTACGGCCATTATAACCTCTTTAATGTTTTATTGATGTACGTCTTAGAGATAAAAATACTAAATAGTGTTGTTATAAAACTTGCTCTGTCGAATCTTTTGGCGCTTCGGGTTCTTTGGGCATTTCTAGGTGGCCGAATATCCTACTTATAAGTTGGGCTTTTTCTTCTAGCAATCTAGCTGGCTTACCAAAAACTTGTTGATGAGCATCTAGGGCCGTGAATGTGACCTCTTTGCTTTGCCTGTGGCAGTAAATACCACTACCATCCAGACTCAGTGTTGGCTTACATTCTTTGCCTAGCATTGCATCGCAAGCGTCACAGCCAAGCATACAAAAGGCGCTTGCTCGACGATACTGGTTAGTTTTCTCTTGTTCGAGTGTTTCCATTAAGCTGTATTATTAGCCAATAATTTAAAAACGCAAGCAATAGCAATTTGGTTTTTTCTGTTTTTTAAGCCTTTTGGCCTCGTCAGCTTAGGCACAACGCCGAACTCTTTACTAAGCCCATAGAATTCTCATAACTAAACCAAAGATATATACTAATATACAGCTAAATAACAGTGAGGGAGCCATGGACGAAAACAGCAAACCGACAGAGGTGGAAGAGACCAACATCAAGCCAGAACCCAAAAAACGACGTAAGTGGCCATGGGTAGTCAGCGTTCTAGTTTTAGTATTTATTGTGGCCCCAGTGATCGTCTTAGGGTATCTGGGTTTTATACCTGGTTTATCTAGCCTAATGGGCGCCACCAAAGCCCGCGACCTAGGCGTACGTTACAGTGAGGCCGATTACGTTAGTTACCAAACCAAGACTGGTGGCCAATTTTTAGACTTCGCCACCGCACCAGTTAGCGCTATCAATCCTGCTAAAAAGACAATTTTTGCTAACCCGAAATATATGGATGTTAACTTAACTCAAGAAGAAATTACCGCCACCATTAACTCGGTTGGCTGGTCGCAAATGCCAATTACTAATACCCAAGTTCGTTTTGGCGATGGTACCGTAGAAATTAGTGGCAACATTAAAATGGATCAAATCTCTAGCTTTGTTAATTTTATAGGCGGAGTTGGCTATAGCCAGTCCGATATCGATAAAGCCCTAGGCTGGGGCAAACGTTTAGCAGGTAGCCCGCCAATCTACGTACGAGCTGCTGCCGAGGTAGTTAATAACGTTTTAAATATGCAAGTTGAACAAGTTCAAATCGGGCGCTTTAATGCCCCGCTAGATATTGCCGGTAAAGTCTTAAATAGCGGTGTGGTTAACGCTATGAATGGTACATACGGATTGAATGCCGGCAGTGCTACCTTTAGCAATGGCCAGTTACATTTTGCCGGTACTAGCCCAACCCAAGTTTATGTAAAGCATGACTAAATAAAAAACACCCTTTTGGGGTGTGCTACAGGCGGGAGATTGAGTTATTCACCCAATCTCCCGCCCTTTTGTTCATTGGTCGCCCAAAGCTCAGAAGTTTGGTGGTGCCCAGTGGCACTGCCAGCTATGTTGCCGTACCACCACCTAGGTAGTACAGTAGCCAGCCCAAGCCAAGAGACACCGCAAACACTAGCGCACAGGCGACGATCACCTTGGCTGCGACCCTGCGCTCTCTCTTGTCATTCTCCTCATCGCCCGATATCTTGGAGATGAACTTGCCAACAAGCCAGGCAAAACTAAGAAAAACGACGAGGCCAAGCGCGATCAGAGCTATGGCGAACAGGATGTGACTGACCTCTATTAAGTCGTTCACGAGACCCCCTTGGGTGCATTTTTTGCCAACAATGAACAAAGCTATTATTACACATTGTAGCCCTTTTGTCTACCCCTTGGAGTGCGTACTAAACAGACCTAAATAATACCGGCCAAAATATGGCATCTAATACTGCCGTATGGAAAGCAAAGTAGCAAGCGCCAGCAAGCGCCGCCCAATAAGCGGCTCCTGATTGCTGGGAATGTAGGCTTATTAAGAAGCCAGCCAACAAAATTGAGGCCAATCCAACGAAAACTAATACCAATCTTACGCAGATCCACAGTAAGGTGGAAGCATGCGCCAAATACATATTTGTTAATGGCATCCAAAAAGCCGAAATTGCTAATATACCTACAAAAGCACTGTATAAAACTGCCAGATTTACAGCCGATAAATCAAGCTTAAACAGCGTAAAGAAGATAAAGGCAAAATAAGACAGTGCTGATAAAATCATCGATAACGTATAGATTGATATTACATTCTTCGGTGTACCACCCCAAAAAGCTGTGGCTCCCTTGCCACTTTTAGTTAGCACCCAGATATAGCTGCCAACAACAGCGATGCCACCTATAATATTGATAATTAGCAAAATAGTTTTTGGTGTAAGCATAAAATCTATTATGGCACAAAAGCCATTAAACCGTTAGCGACAAGGCAGGAAGTGCATTTTTTAAATACTTTTATTGCTTCGGGGCACGCTTGCGCATGTTGGGGTCTAAAATCTTTTTACGAATACGTAAAGATTTAGGCGTAACTTCTAAATACTCGTCATCTTCTATAAAATCTAGGGATTGCTCTAGGCTAAACGTTACTGGCGGAGTTAGCTGCACGGTACCATCGCTGCTTGAAGAGCGCATATTAGTTAGGTGTTTTTCTTTTACCACGTTAATGTCCATATCGTCGGCTCGGCTATTTAAGCCAACTACTTGACCGGCGTAGACTTTTACGCCAGGAGCAATAAAACAAATACCTCTTTGTTCGGCCGTTTGCAGAGCGTAAGCCGTGGCAACACCGGTTTCCCAGGCAATTAGGGCACCGTTGCGCGAGCTAGCTAAATTAGAGCCCACTGGCTGGTAGCCAAGCATTAAGCTATACATATTAACTGTGCCTCTTGTAGCGGTCAGCAAAATGTTACGCAAACCAAGCAATGAACGAGTAGTGATTTTATATTCTAAGCGAGCAATACCCGTGCCAGTAGCATCTTGGCGAATAAACTCTGCCCTACGGGCTCCAAGCTGTTGCTGAACAGTGCCCACGTAATCGTCTGGCACTTCTATGGTTAGCTCTTCTACTGGCTCGCAAGTTTTACCATCGACTTCTTTTAAAACAACGTGTGGCTTACCAACTTCGAATTCAAATCCCTCACGGCGCATAGCTTCTATTAGCACGCTTAAGTGCAATTCGCCACGGCCACTCACCAAAAAGCCTACTCCATCCGGTTCAACACGCAACCCAACGTTAGTTTCTAGTTCTTGTTTAAGCCGGTTATCTATCTGGCGCGAAGTAGTGAATTCACCCTCCTGACCCTTAAATGGCGAACTATTGGGTAAAAGCGTGATCTTTAGGGTTGGCTCTTCTACCAAAATTACCGGCAAGGCTTCAGGGTTATCATAATCGGCAATGGTTTCGCCAATTTGAGCATCGGCTATGCCCGTAACAGATATAATGTCGCCGGTGGTGGCTTCGCCAACTTCGGCTTTGGCTAAACCTTGATTAATAAAAATCTTATCGGCTTTGGTATTAACTACTCGCCCGTCTTTTTTAATAAGTTTTAATTGTTGGCCACTTTTTAAACTGCCCCTAGCAATACGGCCAATAGCGTATTTACCCAAAAAACTGTCCCAGGCTAGGGCCGTAATTAACATTTGGAATGGTTTATCTAGCTCGCCGCTGGGGCAAGGGATTTCGGCAATTACAGCGTCAAAAATAACGCTCATATCAGCCTTAGAATCCATATCGTCTGGCTTAGTGTCCCAAGCTTTGCCCTGACGGCCAACAGCGTAAAATACCGAGTAATGCAACTGGCTTTCGTCGCTAGCAAGTTCTAAAAATAAATCGGCGATTTCGTCTTCTACTTTATGAATACGAGCGTCTTTTTTATCTATTTTGTTAATGATAACGATGGGCTTTAGGCCGGTTTGCAGAGCTTTTTTTAGTACGAATTTGGTTTGTGGCATAGGGCCTTCTTGGGCATCTACAATCAGCAAACAGCCATCAGCCATGTTTAGAGTCCGCTCCACTTCACCGCTAAAATCGGCGTGGCCGGGAGTATCGATAATATTAATATGGTAACCATTGTAGTTAATGGCCGTTTGCTTGGCGCGAATAGTAATGCCACGTTCTCGTTCTTGGTCGCCACTGTCTAAAATAAGATTGGCCTGCATTTCGGCCTGGTTGGCTCTAAAAGTGTGGCTTTGCTTTAAAAGCGCATCAACAATGGTAGTTTTACCATGGTCTACGTGCGCAATAATGGCAATGTTTCGAATGTGGGTAGTATCTATCATAAAAATAGCCCGCTTAAATGGCGGGTCTTTGCCTTCGGTTGTTATTTTAACACATAATCAGACGTTGGACAATGGACGATAGGCGATAGAATCTACAGAATGGGGTTATACTTAAATTATGTTAGAGCATCATATTCAACAAGCCATTATTTATAAGTTAGCTTTTGTCGAAGCTATGCGATTTAGCGAACTTCAGCCAGATGAGCTAGACAATAAGCTATTTGACTACCACCTAAAACTAGTCGTTCGGGATGGCTTAGCGCAAAAGAACAATGATGGGCTTTATAGTTTGACCGCTAAAGGTCGGCGCATCGGTGTTGGCGTAGCCAACAAGCAGTTTTTAGCTTTAGATAGAGCTCATTCGGTTGTCTTTTTGCTTGTTCAGCGCCCAGAAGATAAGGCTTGGTTGCTATTTAAACGCCATACCCATCCGCTAATAAATGAGGCTGGTTTGCCACATGTTAATCCGATAGCTAATAAAGAAATTATTGAAACTGCCCAGGATGAATTGCGTGAAACTACTGGCTTAACAGCAACTTTCACATATGCCGGCGAAGGCTATTTTAAGGTGTTTAAGGGCCAAGAACTAGAAAGTTTCACACATTTCACAGCCCTAGCAACCCAAGACTTAAACGGAGAGTTGAAAGCTACCAACCAAAAGGGCGAATATTTTTGGGCTACCGATTTAAGTGGCATCAAAGACCAGCTATTGCCCACCGCACAAGAAATACTAAAGTATTCCCAAACTGGTAAGCCCTTCTTTATAGACAAGACTTTTAAACTTTAAATTCTTTGGCCATTTCTAGAGCATCATAGGCTAAATTGTTGGCCTGTTTGCGCCAGTAAACCGATAGTGGACTATCTTGGTCTGCCAATTGGGCCAGAGTTGGATTGGTATCGTTCATTTGCCTGTAGAGCAGGCGTGAATTTTCTAAAAGCTCTGAAGCGCTGCGGCGGGCAATTGATTGCTGTACGGCCGGTTTGTCACTCACGGCAATGATTTCGGCGCAAGACGGCACGCTGGCTAAAGTTAGGGCCGAGTCGCCCAGCTTAACGCCTATTGCCTTCTTACGTACGTCATATAGCTCACCTTTTTCGCGGCCTTCTTTAACCATTTGAGTGGCGGCCACTTCGGCCTCACTCATTTCACCTATGGCCTCGCCAATAACAAAAGCCTGGTTTGCATCCGGCCCATATTCGCTGTAGATCGGCAGTGTTAGCTGGCGGCTCATCACATCTTTGGCTCCGCGACCAATGTTATACCAAGCAGTATTCAAAGCGGCCGCACCTAAGGTTTTAGTAGCAAATAGAATGTCTTCTTCGTTTAAGATGTATTCTAAAATGCCCTCGGCAATACGGATGCCCCTTAGCTGCATCTCGGCCATTAGTACGCCTGGCGCCCGGCCTGTACGGCGGGCAATTTCTAGCTCGTCGCGGGCTTTGGGTGGAAGGTAGGGTTCGCCTATACCTTCTAGATGTTGGGTTGGTAAATCGAATTTTGTAAATGTTTTCATGCCCCCATACTAGGCTTGGAGTTAACCCAAGTCAGTGAAGACTTTTTCACTAAACAAGATCCCTAGAGCTTGTTGCTAGTTAATCTAATACAAAATAATCTTCCAACCTTAAGTCGACATCCGTACAGCCATTTCTTTTTGCCCACAAGTTTGCCAACCTTATAACTTCGCGAGCGACCTTTTCGTCGGTAATTTCATCAAGCTCTTCTTCTATAAAGCCTATTCCGTCCCACATTCTAGCCCAAACCGGCATATCGGCTGTTGCCTCCAGCCAATCTTCTGTATATTTACTCCTATCTTCGCTAGTTGGAGAAAACTCGGGGTATAAATCATCCATTTTGGATAGAATAGTCGGCAAGCTGGCTTTAAGCATGTTACCTAGTCGTCGACGTTGGTTGGTTGAGCACCAATCGTAATAATGGACATCACCACCAGGACGAATAAAGAAATACGGGGCGGATTGCTCATTCTTACGAGCTACAAAACATACCCTATCGTCTCCCAGCCGCTGCATAGCCTCTTCTGCCCGCAAAAAATCGGCCAGTAAGCAGTCGGTTTGCCCAAGTTCGGGTGTTCCAGGGTTGCTTAATGACTCGGCCAGGCTGTAGCTCTGATGAACTCCTTCGCCTGTTGTGCCAGAGTGATCTAGCCAACCCCTTAATGCCAGATCCTCGTTGTATTCATAAATTCGCCAGAACTTAAAATCATGCTGGCACAGTTTATCATGCAACGCTGGGATGCCCTGCGCATTCAGATCCGTGAATACGGTATGCCAGCCTAAATTTATTCCTCTCTCGTTAATCTGTTCTGACAAATTACCCAAGTTATCGTAGACCTTCAAGAAAGGCGCCGGCCGAAGAATAGATTGGGTCTGCCTATCCGCAGAGTCTATTGGCAAAGCGATCTCATCTACCAGCCCCATCCAGGCATCCAGCTTCTTCTCGGTTAAAGTTAGCCCATTGGTATGAACGCTAGTATAAATCCCACCCTGTTTTAATATTTCTAATACTTCTAGCTGGTTGCGCGCTAGGGTCGGCTCTCCGCCGCCCAAAACGACCATTCTAACTTTATTTCTTACCAGTTCTTTTGCAATATCAACATCGGATTCTTTACAAACAACCTCGCGAGTAGCAACCGGCCCAAAGCAGTAGGCGCATCTATCCAAATTACACCTTTCACTCCGAAACCAGTGTGCTTGTTCTATTCCCATGCAAGGAAATATATTTAACAACTACAAGAAACGCAAGCAATAGCGGTTTAGATTTATAGCCTAGCCAGCTAGCTGGTCGAGTTCTTGGTTGCGGCGGACGTAACGAGCGGCGGCGGCAAATGGCGTATTTAGCCAAGCTTCAATAATGGCATAGGCCTCTTGGCATTGTTCGCCCTTAAACAAAACAGCTGGCACGGCTAAAACATTACTGTCTTCGTCGTTACGTAATGATTTTGCTGCAGCTAGGCTCCAGCCTAAACCAGCACGGATGCCCTTAAAGCGATTGGCAGCCATTACCATGCCCTGCCCGCTACCACAGAGCAAAATTGCCCGTGCATCATTATCGTGACTACTCAATAACTTGTGCACTGCTTTTGATGCAAAAATTGGGAAATCGTCATCTGGCTTGTATTCTGTATCGCCGGCGTCTTCAACATCGTAGCCAGCCTTTTTTAGATAGGCCTCAACCGCTTCTTTAAGCTCGTAGCCCTGGTGATCGGCAGCTAAAAATATCTTCATAATTAACGGTTCACAATATCTATCCGCTGGGGGCTGTTGGTTTGGACTGGCGGCATGCTGGGATAGTTCATTGGATTAATAGGCCCAGTTGGGGGAGCCGACACTACTGGCTGCACCGGCTCTAACGGTGCTGGTTCTACTGGTTGTTCTACGGGTTGTTGAGACGCAACATATTCACCGCCTAAAGACTTACCAACATCGGCCGTTAATTCTACTAAACGATTACAAAAACCCCATTCGTTATCGTACCAAGCGACAACTTTTACCATATTGCCAGCTACAACTTTAGTCAGTTTGCTATCAATAATTGCCGAGTGGCTGTTGCCAATGAAATCGCTGCTTACTAATTCTTCGTCGGTGACTGTTAAAATGCCCTGATAGTATGGCTCGGCGGCCACTTTTTTGAAGGCCTCATTAACTTCCTCAACCGTCACGTTTCGTTTTAGCACTACCGTGAAATCGGCCAATGATACAGCCAAGCTTGGAACTTTTATAGTTAAATTGTCCAACTTGCCGTTTAGCTCTGGAACAACTTGGCTTGTGGCAGTGCTAGTACTTTTTAACGGCACGATGTTATGCGCAGCCGCCCTAGCTTGGCGATTATCTGAATCCACAGAATCAACCAGCTTTTGGCCGGAAGTGTAGCTATGCACTGTAGTTAACATAGCTTTTTCTACGCCAAAGCTCTGGTTTAGAACGTCCAGTACCGGCGCCATGCAAGCCGAGGTACTACCACCGGTACTTATGCAACCGCCAGTTTCTTTTAATTTGTCTTCGTTGGCGCCAATAATTATGGCCGGAGCGCCATCGCCTTTTGCTGTGGCGGCGATAATAACTTTTTTAGCACCAGCTGTAATATGGGCCATGGCTTTTTGAGGCTCACAAAATTGCCCAGTAGCTTCAATAACAACTTGCACACCCAGGCTGGCCCATGGTAGAGCGGCTGGATTGGGTTGATTTAAAACTTTTATGGTTTGTCCATCAACGGTTAAGTTTTCGCCATCGACCGTAACTTGCTTTTCGTAGGCACCATAAACACTATCGTGCTTTAACAGATTCGCTAAAGTTTGGGCATTGGCTAAATCGTTAATAGCCACAACTTCAATATCGTCGCGGGTTAAAGCAACCTTAAAAGCTCCGCGCCCGATGCGGCCAAAGCCATTTATCGCTACTCTAACTTTCATCCTACCCCCTTGAAAAATACGGTTTGGTTATATTGTATATGCTAACGCTTAATGACTCAAGAGAATTAAAAAAGCGCTCCTTTGGGTGGAGCGCTTTTAGTGCTAACAATTTTAGTTTTTTATATCATCAGGCCAACTAATAGCAGAGCAACGATATTCAAGATTTTGATCATTGGGTTAATGGCTGGGCCAGCAGTATCCTTGTAAGGGTCGCCAACAGTATCACCGGTAACAGCTGCTTGATGAGCAAAGGAACCCTTGCCACCATAGTTGCCGTCTTCGATATACTTTTTAGCGTTGTCCCAAGCACCACCACCACTGGTCATAGAAATAGCTACAAAAATACCCGTTACGATTGAACCAACTAGTAAGCCGCCCATCATTTTGGGAGCTGCATCGTTGCCCAAAGCTAAACCGATAAGCACGATTACAAATGGGGCTAATACTGGCAAAAGGGCTGGAACAATCATGCGCTTAATGGCAGCCTTAGTAACAATATCTACAGCGTGGCCGTATTCGGGCTTAGCTTCACCAGTCATAATGCCTTTGATTTCTTTAAACTGGCGACGAACTTCGGTTACCACAGCCTGAGCGGCCTTGCCAACAGCTTGCATAGCTAAAGCTCCAAACAGATATGGCAACAAACCACCAATAAACAGGCCAACCAAAACGTAAGGGTCAGACAGTTCAAAGCTAACAATTTTACCACCGGCAGCTAGTTCTTCGGTAAAGGCAGCAAACAATACTATGGCCGCCAAGCCAGCCGAAGCAATAGCATAGCCTTTGGTAACGGCTTTGGTAGTATTGCCAACGGCGTCCAATGGGTCGGTAATTTTACGAACTTTTTCAGGCAAGTTAGCCATTTCGGCAATACCGCCAGCGTTGTCGGTAATTGGACCGTAAGCATCAATAGTGATAATTATGCCAGCCATAGAAAGCATGCTCATGGCCGCAACGGCTACGCCATAGATACCGGCCGCCGAATAAGCGGCGATAATGGCGGCGGCAATAGCGATTACCGGCAAAGCGGTCGACTTCATACTAACAGCCAAGCCAGTAATGATGTTGGTACCATGCCCAGATTGCGAAGCTTCGGCAATGCTTTTTACTGGCTTGTACTTAGTGGAGGTGTAATATTCGGTAATAACTACCATTAAACCAGTAATCGCCAAGCCAACTAATGAGGCCAAAAATATACGGTTAGTAGAATACAAACCATTGTTAGCCATCATAGTGTCAGTAACAAAGTAAAAAACAACAGCCGATAAAACACCAGAGACAATTAAGCCCTTGTACAAGGCATTCATAATGTTCTTCTTTTTGCCTAGCTTAATAACAAAGGTGCCAATAACCGAGGCAATAGCCGAAACGCCACCCAAAACTAATGGGTAGAAAACGGCATTGCTAAAGTCGCCCAAAACTAAAGTACCAAGCAATATAGCAGCGACAGCGGTAACGGCGTAAGTTTCGAACAAGTCGGCTGCCATACCAGCACAGTCGCCTACGTGATCGCCAATGTTGTCGGCGATTACGGCTGGGTTACGAGGGTCGTCTTCTGGAATACCAGCTTCTACCTTACCAACCAAGTCAGCACCAACGTCGGCGCCCTTGGTAAAGATACCACCGCCAAGACGGGCAAAAATAGAAATCAAACTGCCACCAAAGCCCAAGCCAATTAAAGCCTTGGCATCTTCGGTAAAGAACCAGAATAGAGTTACCACCAATAGGGCAAGGCCAACTACCATCAAACCGGTTACGCTACCACCGCGAACGGCGACTAGTAGAGCGCTCTTCATAGATTTTTTGGCAGCTTCGGTGGTACGCACATTAGCGCGAACCGAAACATTCATGCCAATAAAGCCGGCCGCGGCCGAAGCAATAGCACCAACTAAAAAGCCGATAGCTGTAGCAAGCCCAAGAGTAAACAGCAAAACTGCGAATACTGGCACAGCTACAATTGTGATTGTTAGGTATTGGCGCTTTAAGTAAGCCTTAGCACCTTCTTGTATGGCGCTGGCAATTTCTTTCATTTTGTCATCGCCGGCCTTACGAGCCAAAATCCACTTAGTTAAATAAACACCGTAAGCAATGGCTATTACGGATGCGACAAGCGCAAAAATAATATAACCGTTCACTTAAGCTCCCTTCTATTTTTAGTTAAAATTTACAGATTAGGCCTATTTTAACATAGGATACAGAATACATAAAACCTTCTTCTGCTACTTTTGGTGTCAAAAGTAAGAGGAAGCTATTGGGGCAGTAACACGGTGTCTAGAACGTAGATGGTGCCGTTGGTAGCTTTGCGGGCTTCACCCATCACGTTAGCCACATTGCCTTTGGCATCTGTAAAGGTATATTGGCCATCGTTTACGCCTACAACAACTTCTTGGCCAGCTAGAGTCATAATTTTTTGGCCATCAGTTAATTCGGCAGTTGGCAGAATAGCTATATGATATTTGGCAATATTCTGGGCAATAGTTTGTTTTTCGGCAGTTAGCAAAGAGTCAAAATAGCCAGCCGGCAGGCCCTCGAAGCCAGTGTTACGAGGCGCTAAAACTAAGTAGCTAGTACCCGCTACTTGCAAAGTAAAATTTAACCCCGAAGCTGTAACAATTTGATTGAATTTCGCCAAGGCACCGTTATTACTTACGATTGTTACGATATCGTCGGTAGCCGTAATGACAAGGCTCTCGCTAGTTACGTCATCATCTTTGTTTTCAAAATACTTATAGCCGTAAAAAACATAGAACGCCAAACCGGCGCCAATAACAGCCAAGGCAATTAATAGATTAACTATAATCTTCTTTTTGGTAGACCATTTAGTTCTGCTCATAGTTGTCTAAAAGTATAAACCAAACTGCAACTTAAGCGCTAGCACTTTAGTAACAAGGAGCCGCTTCGTGGCGCAAATATTCACGAATACTAAAGGCCACTGCTGCGCCTTCGCCAGCAGCACAAGCAATCTGCCTGGTTGCACCACTGCGTACATCGCCGGCCGCAAATATACCCTTTATAGCAGTTTGGAGTTTTTGATCGGTCTGAATATAGCCAACCTCGTCAAAAATAATGCCAGTTCCGGCCAAAAAAGCGGTATTGGGGAATTGCCCAGCAAATATAAACACTCCATCGGTGCTAAACTGCACTTTTTTGTTGGTAGCTAAATCCGTGCCAACGACTTTAGCTACAGTTTGACCATCGCCAATAATTTCGTTAGCAGTAGTGTGCAAATGCACGGTAATCTTTTTATTCTTGGATAATTGCTGGACTAAGATATCGGTAGCCTTAATGGTACTACGCACTAATAAATCTACATGCTTGGCATAAGTGGTCAAAAACAAGGCCTCTTGGACCGCTGCGTTGCCACCGCCTATTACAAGTAGGTTTTTATCGCGATACAAGGGGCCATCACAGGTAGCACAATAGTGTACGCCCTTAGCAAAATATTCTTTTTCGCCAGGAATGCCTAATTTTTTGTTATCGCAGCCGCTGGCGATTAACAACGCTTTAGTGGCATAGCTGCCGTCGCTGGTTCTTACGGTTATACAACTGCCGCTGGATTCTACGCCTAGTGCCTCGGTAAGCTCAAACTTTACGCCAAACCTTTCGGCCTGTTCTTGAAACTTTGTGGCCAAATCTAGGCCGGGCAGGCCCTGGGGAAAGCCGGGGTAATTTTCTATTTTGTCTACTGTTGCTGGCACTCCGCCTAAAATGCCTTTTTCTAAAACAAGGGTTTCAATGTCTTCGCGGGCAGTATAAATAGCCGTCGCTAGAGCCGCTGGGCCGGAGCCAATAATTATCAAATCGTGCATCTTTTTATTCTTATCAAATTGCCCGGGCTGAACTTTAGCCTTTGGCTTGTTCGGGTTTTTAACAGCAACGGAAGACATGTTTTAAGCCACCGCTGGGGCTAATCTTGACAGGTTATAGCCAACAACAACTACTTGGCTATCGTCGGCTTTAGTGACAATTGTGATTGGCACAGTCATCTGCCCACTGGCATCAATGGCTTCTTGGCCGCGCTCGGGATGTTCTTCTATATTTACTTCGTCGTAGCTATAACCTTTTAGGGTCAGCCACTTTTTTACCATTGCGCAGTACGCGCAACTGTTGGTGGTGTAGATAGTGATATTTTTGGCCATTTTTTGCTTTTCCTTTTTATTATTTTATAGTGCTTTCTTTTATTTTGCAAACGCTACAGGTAGCGTTTTAGTTGATTGATACTAGCTCCACATCAAACACTAAATCGGAGTTCGCGGGTATCTTTTCTGATGCCCTTTCGCCATAAGCTAAACTAGCGGGAATAATTAAGCGACGCTTACCACCAACCTGCATGCCGGGGATGCCCTGCGTCCAGCCAGCAATTACTCCATCAAGCGGAAAAGTTGCTGGTTGCCCGCTGTCGTAGGAGCTTTCAAAAATTACGCCAGTGGCCGCTAAAGCACCTGTGTAATTAACTGTTACTGTTGCACCAGGCTGAACAGCTTCGCCTGTACCAGTTGTTAAATCAATAGTTTGCAAAGCGCTAACACTGGCTTGGGGTTGATAATTTTCCATATACCTCGTCTCTGTGTCGATTAAGGATTGGATATCGGAAATCTGTTCTTCTTCGGCAGCTTGCTGTTTATTGGCAGCCACATAATAAACTAAAATGCCAACAGCTGAGCCGGCGATAATTAACGCCAACATTAACGATACAATCCTCTGGGTTTTTGATGTTTGCATAAATCCCTCTCTCGGACCTAATTATAGCAATGTTTTTATTTATGCAAATAATTTTATGTAGTAAAAATTGATTCTTTGCCTCAAACCGCGAAGTTCGTGATTTAGGGTAAAGATCAGGTGTTGTATGATTGAGCCCAAAGGGGCGCTGTCTGGATTGTCACATTGTACCGTGGACAAAGATCAGAACAGCGCCCACCTCGGACTTGAAGAAGCCGCTGCTATTGGGCTGGCCACCCATAGCAGCATTCGACACGTGTTGTTCGGAGGAAAGGGGTCTCCCACGCGCCGAGGTCTCCCTGGCTGGACTCGAACCAGCGACTTCCGCCGTAGAAAGGCGGCGCTCTGCCAACTGAGCTACAGGAAGCGGGGGCAGTGATCACTAGTAAGCTAAGGTTGCGAACGATAGGAATGGTAGGATTCGCTGTGTGCGCAACCCCCTCTTTGAGGTCGGCGCTAGGAACGCCTACGTACCTTGGAAGTACGCGCTGGCTAGTGAAGTCACTGCCACGAGTTGGTGCTGGTGTGTTTGGCGCCAGATTGGTTCAACCTTATCTGACAACCAACACCAAAGTGTGTCTGGCGGGACTTGAACCCGCAAACTCCTTCCCCTCCACTCCTTTAATTGGATATGATTGGGTTGCTCGCTGCCAATACTGAGCTTCAGACACCACGTTACAAAATGGGCACGGATGGGTTTGAACCATCGACCTCCCCCCTGTAAGGGGGTGCTCTCCCGGGCTGAGCTACGCGCCATTCGAAACAAACAACCGCCACATAGGTGGCCGTAAGCGGGCTCGAACCGCTGACGACATCGAGTCTTACCCCGACCGCTCTGCCACTGAGCTATACGGCCCCTTGCCAATTATGTCTGGCAGCGATAGCGCCTGATCTTACGAACACGTACCTTCTGGCCACAATTGATACATCGGTACCTAACGATCTTGCGTTTTCGCCACAAGCGCGAATACACTGGCTCTTGGGCTTTGTGCTGACAAGTTGGCTGCCGTTTCATCACTCACCACTTCCTTTTGGGTTCTGATAGTCCACCATCTTGGCTAAACTGCTCAGGTCGCTGCATCATTCTACAATGCAACTTAGACGAGCTGATCATAAGAACAGCTACGTATACCAGTACGACTACTTGCACCAACAAGATCACACACGCAAGCACAGCCTCGAACATATTATGGCCTCCAGGCCTCGTAGGTTTCTAATCAACAACACCTGATTGTGAAAGGACCTGCCTCACACAATACAGTCGTGCTGTTTGGGGGCAATTCCAGAACGGCTATTATAAACTTATTTTGCGTAAATTACAACGCTAGATGCGCTTAGCGCCAATTTGTTTGCCTAAGTTTTCGGCTGCTTTATCTAGCCAGTCGTTTACTTCCTCGGCTTTTAGGGTCTTTCCATCGGAACTGGCAGTTACGTGAAACGTAACATTTTTGTGGGCTTTGTCGTCATCTGGCTGGTAGATATCGGTTACTGTTATTCTTCGAAGGTCACACGTCAGTTTCCAAATGGCATCCGCTAAATTCTGCATTACTTTTATATACGCCAAGTCGGCATCAACCTGCAGAGTAATGTCTTGCTCAACTTTGGGGTATTTGGCTAAAGACCGGTAATCAGAAACTTTTTCTTGATGTTTTAGCAACACATCTAAATCTAGCTCAAAACCACTACAAAAAGGTGGCAATTTAAATTCTTTAGCGACTTGGGGCTTAAATTCGCCCATTGCACCCAATAGCTCACCACTATCTGCGACAATAACAGCTGTACGTCCTTTGGCAAAAGGCGCCACCAATTGTTCATTAATGGCCAGCTCGGCTTTACTTGGCAAATCAATAAGTTCAGCACTAATGCGGATTGGACCTAAAAGATTCGCAACATAATTTAATGCCCAATAATATGCTGATTGGTCTTTTGGCTGATTGCTATCAACATAAACGAAGCCTAGGCGATTTTCTTCTTTGGGCAAATGTTCAGCGTCTAGCCAGTCTTTAATGTGCACTTTGTTCATTTCGAACAAGGCAAAATTATCAAAACCGGCTTTGATGTTAGAGTGTACTTTTTCTAGCAAGCTTGGCAGTAAGCTAAGGCGGTAATACTGCAAATCTGGGCTCAAAGCATTACCCAAAGCAAGGGCCTTATTGGTATCTTGACCAGCTTTTTTTAGGGTATTACCGTGCACGAAGCTATAAGTTAGAACTTCGTTGGCACCGGCGGCGCTAAGGATTTTCCTGGCAGCCGCTTTAAGCTCAAACATGTCATTGCGTTCAGCCGGTTTTAGAGTACGGGCTGGCAATTCTTGTGGCAGCTTATCGTAACCATACAAGCGACCAATTTCTTCTACAACATCTTCGGCGATGGCAATATCCATGCGCCAAAACGGTGGTTGTACGGTTAAATTATTGCCATTAACCGTAACGTTAAATTCCACATTTTTTAATAATTGGGCAAGTTCGGCTGGCTCTAGGCCAGAACCTAGCCTTTGATTAATAAAATCAGCTTTTACAGATACGGCCGGAATGGCCTTGGAATGGTCATCGTCAATAACTGGGCTAGCGACTTTGGCTTCGGCCAATTCTTGTAATACTGCAACGGTGTGAGCCAACACACAAGGGCACTGCAATGGGCTTTGGCCTTTGCTGTAACGAGTTACGGCATCGGTAAATACACCGTTTTGCATAGAAGTTTTACGGATGCTATATAAATCAAAAACGGCGCATTCTAATAAAATATTTTTGGTACTATCGCTTACTTCGGTATCACCGCCACCCATAACGCCAGCTAAGCCCAAAGCGGTAGTTTCAGAAGTTATAAGCATGGCCTTTTCGTGCGGTTTAATTTTTTTGCCGTTTAACAGTAACAACTCTTCGTCTTTTTTAGGGTAGCGAACACCTATCGTGGCCACTTTAGCACCCTTATCCATTGCTAAAACTTTATCGTAGTCGTAAGCATGAAGCGGTTGGCCAGTTAGCAACATTACATAGTTAGTAATATCTACCACGTTATTTACTGGCCTAACACCCAAACGCGTTAAATAAGCCTGTAGTTTGGCTGGGCTGGGTTTAATTTTGATGTCGCTCATAGCCACTGCCATAAAGCGCGGGCATAAATCTGGCAATTCATTTTTAATAGCAATTGGCAAAGTGGTTTCTTTAGGGTTAGTAGGCAAATCGGCTTTTAGGTAATGGGTCGGACTTTTGAATTCAATATTTTGAATACCGGCGATTTCGCGGGCTACACCCAAGATCCCAAAACAATCTGGCCTATGAGTGAACATCTTATTTTCGATATCGATTATTAAATCATTAAGTCGATAGTGCTCTATAAGCGATGTACCGGGCTTAACGTCGTCTTCTATAACCATAATGCCGTTATGGTCGCTGCCCAGTGCCAGTTCTTTGGCGCTGGCCAACATGCCATAGCTTATTACGCCGCGCACCTCGCGAGAATCAATAACCATCTGCTCGGAATACTTATGGGTAGATGGCACAATTG
This sequence comes from uncultured Candidatus Saccharibacteria bacterium, assembly GCA_963716565.1. Taxonomy (GTDB): domain Bacteria; phylum Patescibacteriota; class Saccharimonadia; order Saccharimonadales; family CAIOMD01. Next base: position 136,237 of record OY970318.1, on the reverse strand, counting down.
AGCCAGGTGGAATCCAGGCAACTAACTGACCCTCGGCCACATTTGGCGCTCCACAAACAACTTGCACAAAGCCTTGCCCGTCGCGCTTAACATCTTTGTTAACTCCACCATCATCAACCAAGCAAACATGAAGCTTGTCGGCATTGGAATGTTCGCTTACTTTTACAACCTTCACAACCACGATGCCTTTGTAAGCTTTGCCCAGATCGGTTACTTCTTCTACGGCCCCAAGTTGGGCGCCAATTTTAGCCAACAACTCATCATTTGGTACTTTTACCGAAGTAAATTCCTTCACCCAATTAAGCGATATTTTCATTTGAATTGCCTCAAAAATTCTAGCTTACCACTTTCAAAATGGCGGATGTCTTCTATGTTATATTTCATCATTACCAAGCGATCAATCCCTAGCCCAAAGGCAAAGCCGGTATAAACTTTGGGGTCAATGCCGGCTTCTTTTAGAACGTTGGGGTGAATTAAGCCACAGCCAATAAGTTCTATCCAGCCCTCTTGGCCACAAATGTTACAGCCCTTCTTTTTACAGAACGGGCAACTTAAGGCAAACTCAAAACTAGGTTCGGTGAATGGGAAATAGAATGGCTGAGTGCGAACATCTAGTTCTTGTTGGTAATATTCTTGCAAGAAAGTTTTTAAGGTAGCAATTAAGTGACCAGTATTAACGCCCCTACCTACATAAACGCCTTCGATTTGGTAAAAAGTATGCTCGTGGCGAGCATCTAAATCTTCGTTTCTAAAAACTCGGCCCGGTATAACTGTGGCGATAGCTTCACCGTTTTCTAGGTTCTTTTTGTTGGCTTTTAACACCCTGTTTTGCATAGTGCTGGTATGAGCCGGGGCGATTAAGCCATCGGTAGTCGTAAAGCTATCATAATCGTCGCGGGCGGGGTGGCCAGCTGGGAAGTTTAAGGCTTCGAACATATGGTAATCATCGTCAATTTGACGCGACTCTACCGCCTCAAAGCCCATTCGGTAAAAAATATCTAAAATATTATCTAGCTCGGCCATTAACGGATGGGTACTGCCTTGGTCGCTACCCAGCAAACGTGGCCTGTCGGCTGGTTTGCTATTTACATCAAACGGCGCAGTGATGTCGATTGGCGTTAGGTGCGTCACGCTACTGCCAGCCTGGTTTAGCCAACTTAAAATCTCTTGTTTTAGTTCATTAACTGCTCGCCCATAGGCCGCCCGCTGCTCGGTTGGTTGTTTGGCAATACCATTAAGCAAAGCTCTAAATTCGGCATCTTTTAAAATTGCCGACTTATCTTCTAGTTTGGCAAACTTGAGCTTAAGCGATTCTTGTGTCTTGGTGATTTCTGCAAAAGTAGCGGCCATATTTTTATTCATTATACCTGTATTGCTTAGAATGTTGAATGCCAACCGCTTAATGACAAATTAATATATTTTATGAAAGATGCTAAAGTTATTACATATTGGAGGGGCGTCAGGTGCAAAAGATGTACAGCTATATTAAAAAACATAAAATAGAAATTATTGCTATCCTCGTCCTATTGCTTGTAAGTGGTTTTTTTAGGTTATACCACCTTAACACCACACCCCCAGGTCTATATGGCGACGAGGCCGCTAATGGGCTGGATATTTTACAAAATATATTTAAGGGTAACTGGCAGACAATTTATCCTCTTAATGGCTACCGCGAAGCGCTGTTTTTTTATTTACAATCAATCGGGGTACTAATCTTTGGTAATACAATTTTTGGCTTACGTATCGCGCCAGCAATCATTGGCATTATTACAACAATCGTTTTATATTGCGCCGTAAAGCATTTTTTTGGCAAGAGAATCGGCTTTTTAGCGGCCCTGTTATATGCCCTCTTGCCATGGGCCATTGTCGTAAGCCGGGACGGTTTTAGGGCTAACTTATTTCCGCTAATTGTTTGTCTATCCGTATGGATGGCTGGTATAGCATACAAAAAGCCCCGCCTAGTACTTTGGCCAATGTTAGCAGGATTATTCTTTGGCCTAGGCGCTTATACTTACACCTCTTACAGATTCTACTTTTTGTTTGTTTTGATGTTTGTCGCATGGGCATTCTTTAAGCGTCCAAAAATTCGTAAGGCAATAGTTCTTGCTTCGCTAACTACCTTGATTGTGTTGGTTCCAATAGCTACTACATATCTAAGACACCCCGATTATTTTGCAACTCGTGGAGACATTAGCATCTTAAATGCCCCTTCTGTACCCAGAGCCGTAGCGGTTACTTCTGCCAAAACGGCAGCTATGTTCTTTATAAAAGGCGATGGTGAGCCTCGGCACAATACCTTTGCCCAACCGGCTCTGTCTTACGTGGTGGCACCATTTTTTGTAGGCGCCTTGGTATGGGCATACAAAAAACGAGATAAAAAAGTTCTTTTTTGCGCCAGCTGGCTGTTGCTAATGTTAGTGCCCGGCTTTATCGGTTACCATAATGCCCCGCATTATTTAAGAAACATAGGGGCTTTGCCATTTTTGGTCACCATAACAGCCTACGGTTTTAACCTGCTGTTAAATATCAAAGCCAAACAACGAATGCTCAAGATTTTGATACCATCAGCAGTCTGCCTTATATACCTCTTTACAGCCTATTCTAGCTATACAGGCTATTTTCAAAGATGGGCCGTCGCAGATAAAACCAAGGAAGCTTATTTTTACAATGCCAGCGAGGCAGCTGAGTATATTTTAGAAAATCCACAAAATAAGTACTGCGTGTTAGGTAGCACGTTTCATACCAAGTGGACTATTGATTATTTGACAAACCAGAAACCCTTACAAATAGCATATTACAGCCAGAAGAATGATTTATCGCCTTCGTGCACCCTGAATGATGATGCCACCTTTTTAGCCATCGATAAAGATTCCCGCTGGAAAGATGAGTTGCCAAAAACCTACACCGCTAATGAGCTGCGAGACAAAGATAACTATCTAACCATAACGGTATATTCACCTTAATAGCCGTTGCCTGTATAATCGCAATATGAGCAGTTTATTTTCTTTCGACTTAGTAAGTGATTATGATAAGGCCGAGCTTAATAATGTGGTAGACCAAGCCCGGCGCGAAATTGCCAATAGATACGATTTAAAAGATACCAAATCCAGCCTAGAATGGGTTGACGATACCAAAACGGCTCTAAAAATAATCGGCGAAAACGACTTCCACTTAGATGCCATTTTAGACATTGTGCGTAAAAAACTGGCTCTACGAAAACAAAGTCAAAAAGTTTTAGATACATCCAAAGAGCCAACTACCAATAATTTTGTAACGACTAAAATTGTGCCCCTAAAACGCGGATTAGACCAAGAAAGAGCCAAAAAAATTACTAGCTTAATCAGAGATAAATACCCCAAAGTCAAAACCCAGATTCAAGGCGAAGAAATTCGAGTTATGAGCTCTAAGAAAGATGAGTTGCAGGCCGTTATAGACTTGTTATGGAACCAAAACTACGACTTCCCTATCTGGTTTACGAATTATAGGTAAACCTATGACCGGGCAATGGCTACATAGATCAAACAGAATAAAGCACCAACTAAAAAAGGGGCATCTGGTTAGATATTTTAAAATTAGAGAGTATTTAAACAGCAATGCTGTCAGAAAACTCCACTTAGCCCCTGGCGAACTGCCAGTTAAGCAGCCGGGGTGGCTAACAGCAGATATCTGGACTGGTGATGTTTATTTTAACGCCCTAAAAAAGTTGCCATTTAAAAATAGCTCTATTGATTACGCTTTTTCGGAACATTTTTTAGAGCACCTAAGCTACGAACAAACCGTAAAACACTTACACGAAATATACAGGGTATTAAAGCCCGGTGGCATAATACGGATATCTATGCCAGACTTAGAGGCAATTTGTAAAGCCTATGTGAATAAAGATAAAAGGGTGTTGGAAAGTTTCTTAAAACTCCAGCAGCGAATTGTTCCGGATATAAAAAAGCCAATCTACAAAAAACGCCATAAAATGTTAGGCTCGGAGTTTTTAAACACCAGCTTCATTGGTTTTGGCCACAAATACCTATGGGATTTTGAAGCCTTAGATGAAACCGTAAAAGCGCTGGGCTTTGACAATATCAAACGCTATAAAGAAAAACAAAGTAATATTGATGAGCTAAAGGGGCTAGAAAGACACAGCGAGCAAGATTCTTTAAATTCAGCCCTAACATTTAGCTTAGAGGCCCAAAAGCCGCTAAAGCCAATTAAAGCAAAAACAGAATACTCTGATACCGTTAACTTTATTTTGACGCATAAGTAGGTAGTTTCGCTCTTTTTGAGCTCGTCAGGCAGATAAAACAATCTACGACTACACCGGTTTTTTTAAAGACTTAAACCGGCAAAATGTCTGTGATGCAAGATTGGGCATCGGGCACTTCTTGATGCCTTTACTGGCGAGAAGATACCCAGTCGGCCAGGACCTCGGTGACAAACTGACGGCGCTCTTGCACCGACAGCTTGGCGTACTCGCCACGCTTGTTGGCTGCCAAGGCATCGTACAGGATCACCCTTGTCGATCGCTCGAAAGCCTTAGCGGACTTCTTATCCCGCCGAGCGGCGTTGTCGTCCAGGCCAGCGTACAGCTTGGCGTACAGGTGAGTATCCAGTGCAACGGCCAGAGCCGCGCCGCTAGAACAGCCAGCACCTATTAGCACCAAGTAGAGCGCAATCTCATCGGCACCTTCTAACACCGAGTAGGCGTTGAAGTAGTCCGACATGCCCGCACCATGCTGCTGAAGAAACCGTAGCCACTCCGTTGAACGTAGTGGCTGTTTCCCAAAAGCATCGTGAACTACGTCCACCAACTTGCTATACAACGATTCCTCCACTGTTTCCTCCTAATGTGTAGTTGCCAGGGCGAATACGTGTATTAGGTATATTATACCAGATAATATGCTTATTGTCTATTATGTGTAGACTAAATTTAAACAAATTAAATAGCGGCGAGCCCACTCGCCCGCCGCAACTGCGGCCAACTTATACAGTTGGCCTCTGGGGTTTATGTACTCCCCAGCAAACGCTTGCCGATCCAAGAACATTTGGGTCAGCCCAAGAGCGTCATCAGAAGATCCGCGTCGCCCTTGTCTTGGCGGTCTTTGCCCGAACGGGCTTTGATGCTTTCGAGCTCGACCCTGGCCAGCCCTAAGGCGGCCTTTTCGCTACATTGGTCTTGCGCCCTCTTTGTGACGTAGTACGCCACAGCATCCAGGTTGCCCTCCAAGGCTATAACCGCAGCCCGGACCTCTTCCTGCGAGATACTGTGCTTTGCACAAATATCCCACAAGTCAGCGAACCGGTGCTCCTTGATGCAGTTCCCTATTTGGGTCTGCAAATCTCCATACGCCACCATTACCACTCCTTGCGTCCTAGCTCATCGAGCTATTTGTTACGATGGCAGTATCACACATATAATATCATATTTGTAGGTAATATTCAATAGCACTCGAGCATTTTAGCCGAGTATAGAAATATTGGATATTTGGTTAAGCTAGAGGCCTAACAGGTGGTAAACCACAAAAACTGGCCAAACAATAGCTTTTAGAAAAGCTAAAACACCAGGCCAAAAACCATCGATTTGCTGCACAAAATAGATAACGGCGCCTAAAAAGCCTAAAAAGTAGGCTCCGCCACAGCTAGCCTTATCTTTGTGCTTGCCAGTGCAACAATTAATGTCCATTTTCATCTCTCTCTTAACTTTTTCCTTCATATCACCCTCCTGTCTTCAAATAAATAATACCATGTAAAAAGAAAAATGACCGTTCTCGGTCGGCGAGCCACTCAAATTGAATGGACTTTTGTCGGTTACTCTTCAGAGTAGATCTTGATGATATTGCGGTACCAAGACCTGAACGGCCAACGGAAACCTGCTACCTGTACCTTGTAGGTACTGCCAACTTCTAGCTGCCCGTAGACATCACTAGAGTTGAACTTACCCAAGTACAGGCTATCTGTGCACTCAAACACCTCTTGCGAGCCGTCTTCGCGCGTTGCCCAGATGAGGTAGTTGCCGTCATCGCCCTCAGCAACTGGCTGCAGGTTGTCGATCGTAATCACGACATCTGCCCTGTGAGTCGCCTTGACGATTGGCACGATGATAAGCGCCAGGATCAAAAGCACGACAAGCACGACGACAATAGTAGAAAACTTGCTCATTGCACACCCCTCTTTGGAAGATTGCCAACAAGAACTATTCTAACATATTATGCTACTTATGTAAAGCTAATCGTCGGCTTGCGGTTTATCGATCAGCAATGGTTCTATAGCCGGAGTACTACCAGCAATTTTGACCACGTCTTTATCGACTTTTTTGAGTTCTTTGTGAGCAGTATTAAAGTGGTTAACTGTTGTGCCTAAACTCATCCCTAATTTTTGCATGTAAGAATCGTAGCTTTTTAAGTGCTCACCCAGCTGGCCAACGCGTATTTGGATTTCTTTGGCCTGTTCTTCTATTTGTAAACCACGCAAGCCTTGCAAGACTGTTTGCAAATAGGCCATAAAGCTGGTTGGGCTCACAATTATCACCTTTTTATCCCTAAAAGCGTATTCAATTAGATCGCGCGCGCTGGTACTGGTAACGCCAACTTTGTTAATAAGTAGGTCGTAATAAATTGCTTCGCTAGGTATAAACATAAAAGCAAAATCCATAGTGCCCTCAGCTGGGCGGATGTATTTGGAAGTTTCGTCTATGCGGTTTTTTAAATCGGCCTTAAAGGCCGCAACCAACTTTTCGCGAGTGGCTTTATCTTTTTCTTCTACTAAACGATTGTAATTTTCTAGGCTGAATTTGGAATCTACCGGCAGCATTTTATTTTTATCTAAAAAGATTACAGCATCTACAGTTTCGCCGTCTTTAAAGCGATATTGCAATTGGAACCTCTCTGGCGGTAAAACGTTTTCTAAAACGGTTTGTAAGTAATATTCACCCAGAACGCCCCTTTGTTTGGGGTTTTGCAGTACGTTTTGCAAGGTTTTAAGTTCGTCGGCAACATCTACCACTCGGCGATTGGTTTCGTCTAATTTGGCTAAACGCTGTGTGACCTCGGTAATCAATTTAGCGCTTTCGCCAAACTGTTTTTGAATGGAATCACGCATTAAAGTTTGGCTTTTATCTAGCCGTTCGTTAACAGAGGTGTTTAGGCTATCTTTGAGCTTTTCGATGTTCTCGCTTAGATTAGTCATGTCTTGTTTAATTAGGCCGGCGGCGGTGTCGTTTTTTAGCCCGCCGATTTTTTGGTAAATCACATACAAGGCAAAACCAATTAAAACTACTAGTACTGCTATAATTGCCAAAATTGCCGTGGTCGACATAAAAAGCCCCCTAAATTAGAGTTTTTATAGTTGGAGGCAGTTCCTTTCAGACTTGGTTTCCGGCAATTGCCGAAGCGCAAACTTCTTAAACCAGAACTTTTACCATTTGCCCAGCTACTTTAAGTAGCTATTCTAATTGTATACTAAGATCAATCAAAAAAGAGCCCCGAAGGGCTCCAACAATAATTCTTGGGTTGAGGGGCAGGAGCGCATACGCGCTCCCGCCCTCGACCACTTTGAGGTGTTACTTTCTGTAAAGCACTGTTGGCTGCGCCTGAACGTCTCCGTTCTTGCCGCCATCAGCGTCGCCCGGACCATAAAGGTCCTGGCGCAACTGCTCTATGGTGCGCTCTGCTTCCCAGAGACGATCTTGCAGCTGCCTGATGAGCTCGTTCTGGCCCTTGTCGATTTCCGCAAGGTCCAAGCTGCCATTGGCCATCTCCTCGATCAGCACAACTGCCCTGCTGGCCGTGTTCTGTGCGTGCTGCGCGGTAATACTTGCCGATATCAGCACAACAACGAACACCGCAGCGACTATCAGCATGGCCTCCAAAACAGTTATAGTGCCGGCCAGCCTGTCGTCAAGCTTAGAAAACTTCTTCATGGCTACTCCTTTTCGAGAGCATTTTCACTTCAAAGCGGCAGGCTGGGCACAAACCTGTTATGCCCCATCTGCCGCTTTTAGCTATAAATTGTCAACTTGCCTCTTGAAATCTCAAGACTAGCACATCATAGCATAAGCGCCATGTTTTGTCAATGGCTGAACAGAGGTCAGTAAATACTTAAAGCCGGGTTTTAACCCGGCTTAATGGATGGTTTTTAGGCCTTCCATTTTTAGCTTACGCTCCGACAAGCATATTGGCAAGACCATGCCGTTGCAACCTGTTATTTCATGGCAAGATATAGTATGCTTTTAGTTAAGATGCGCAAAATTCATAGACATATTGTTAGGCTGATGGATGGCAAACAGCGACACGCCCTGTCGATTGCCGTAATATTAGCCCTACTACTAGGCATTTACTTCTTGCGCAGCTACTTCTTTGTAATCGCTATAGGCGTAATTGTAGCCTACATGTTTAATCCAATTTACCAGTGGTTACTGCGCAAAACTAATAACCGCACCGGGCTATGTATTGCTCTAACCTTTGTTCTTTCGGTGATTACCATATTAATACCCCTTAGCTTGGTGCTGATCTTTACCATCGACCAAGCCGTTCAGTTTGCCAATGAGCTTACAAAGTCGGCTACACAAGGCACTTCGTTCGGCAACTTTATAGATCAAGCCTTAACAGCAATTAATAACCTAATAGATAAACTGCCCGGGGGTTCTGTAGATAATATTAGCACCGTGCAGGTGACCGATTGGCTGCAATCTAACGCCAGCAATATCGCCAAATATGTTTTTAACTTTTTTGCAGGATTAACTGGTAGTATCGTAGGCTTTTTGGCTAAATTAGTAATTTACGTGTATGTCTTTATGTCAGTTCTCCGTAATCAAGATAAAATTCTTTACGCCATACGGCGGATTAACCCACTAGGCGAAAAGGCGACTAATCTTTACCTAAAACGCATCGGCGCCATGACAACAGCTATGGTAAAAGGCCAATTTGCCATTGCCGTTTTGCAGGGGCTAGTAGACGCCGCCTTATTATGGGCGGTCGGCCTGCGCTACTTCTTTTTATGGTTTGTGCTAACTACCTTCTTATCAATCATCCCATTGGGGGGCGGTGCTGCAGTTTTACCAATAGGCGTAATCTTGCTATTAACTGGTCATATTTGGCAAGGCATAGTCTTAATTGCCGGCCACATATTAATTGTTACCAATATCGATAACATCGTACGCCCCAAGTTTGCATCTAAAAGGGCTTATATGGACTCGGCCTTGGTTATCTTATCGGTCTTCGCTGGTTTAAGTATGTTTGGTTTTGTGGGCATTGTACTGGGCCCAGTATTAATGATTCTGATTGTCACTACCGTACAAGTTTACCTAGCTGCTGTCGATAACGAAGCCGAAATAGCCGCAGCCAATAAAACAGACTCAAAATCGTAGTACGTGTTACATACGAACGCAATATTTTTAAGATCCTGAACCCAGAAAGCGCCCTATCCCCAAATTGATGGGCCTGCACATTAGCTTAACCAATTAGCTATGAATATATCGGTGAATATCTTAATAAAATACGCTATAGCGTATTTTATTTAACTACACTATTACTATTAGGTTTCTTCCCTGATTAGCTCACTCTCAAGCGTCTAGAGTCCATCATCTATCGTCTAATTTAGCGGCTTAATGCCATGGCTACAAACATTACAATGGAAGCTGCTAGTATCATTAAGAACGCCAGCGTCACAAAGATATTAGATAAGATGCCGTTTTTATGCTCGCCCATCACGTTTTTATTGTTGCCAATTTTGATAATCATATATAGCAGAGGAATAGCTGATACACCGTTAAACACGGCCGCAAAAACTAAGGCCTTAATAGGATCAATACCAATAAAGTTAAGGGCCAGCCCAGCCAAGGTAGACAAAATGATAATCACATAAAAGCCAGTTGCCTTTTTAAACTTACGGTGTAAGCCTTCGCGCCAGTTAAACAGTTCGCTTACAGCGTACGAGGCCGAACCGGCTAATACTGGGATAGCCAGCATGCCTAGGCCAAATACACCTATAGAAAATACTATTTTGGCTATTAGCCCGGCGTTGGGGAAGTTATCTACTAGTGGCTCTAAGGCTCTGGCGGCGTCAGCAACAGAATTGATTTCGGTTACCCCGTTAGCATGCAAGACCGAAGCACAAAGCACCACAATAAACCAAGCACCCAAGCTGGCAAAAGTCATACCTACAAAGTTATCTATGCGAACGCTACGCAAGAATCGCTTGCTAATACGTGGCTCTTTTTGAGTATTTTCGGCCAGCCGCTTATGTTCTATTTCGTCTTCTACAACTTCGGAAGTATCCCAAAAGAACAAGTACGGCGAAATGGTGGTGCCAATAATACCTACTAACAGATAAAGAATCTTAAAATCGAAGTTCACATTTATATGGGTTGTAGCCGTCCATAATTCCCCCCAGGATTGGCCAACTAAGATGGAAGCAATCGGATAAGCCAAAAGCGATAAAGTAAGCCATTTTAGTATTTTGGCGTAACGCTTATAGCTAACAAATATCTCTAAAAGCAAAATTAAGCCGGTTAGCAAAAAAGCTAAAACAGCGAAGGGCAGGGTAGTAAACAGCTGCATAGTTACCACCACAGCGCCAATATCAGCCCCAATGTTAACAATATTGGCAATTACTACCAGCATAACTGCTAAATACAATAACTTCTTGCTGTAATTATCTTTTAAAACAGCCGCTAACCCCTTGCCTGTTACAGCACCAATACGCGAACAAGCTTCCTGCACCGCCAGCAGCATTGGGTACATAATTGGAAAGGCCCAAAGCAAGGCATAGCCATAAGTTGCCCCGGCTTGAGAATAAGTTACTATGCCAGAAGGGTCGTCATCCGCCGCGCCGGTGGTAATCCCCGGCCCCAACATCCTTAAAGCACGGTTAAATTTTTTGTAATGCAAAATACTCTTAGCAATGCTATAAGCTTGTTTTTCGGAACGTTTAATTCCCTTTTTAACGTAATTTAGGGAGTTTGTAGCAGAGTTTTTGATCATTGCCCATCATTTAAGATACTAGAATGAATATTAACATTCTTATGCTTATTTACAAAAGTTAAAGACTGGCCGTATCTACAATCGCCAGCAAGTTAATAAGAAAAAATCCTCAATCATAAGTACTTTATAATATAGTTGCTTATTGCGCCATATTCTGGTACTATCATTTCTATTAAAACTTAATCCGACCGTTTGGCTCGGATTAGATAGGGGCTGATTGATCTATGAATAGACTTATTGGCAATAAAATAATCGTACGGCTAATGGCTGTTTCCATTAGCATATCAATGCTGTTTGCATTTGGATTGCAGGCATTGGCATTAAATCAAAACTTGCAGCGTGTAGCAAAAATATCTTTTACTTTTGATGATGGCCTGCAAAGTGCCTTTACCCAAGCTGCCCCAACATTGGCCAAGTATGGCTTTGCGGCCACCAATTATGTTGTATCAAGTTGCGTAGGCATGACAACTACCCCTAACAACTGCAAGGCAGACGAAGACGTACCTTATATGGACTGGTCTCAGATACATACGCTTGTAGATACCTACGGCTGGGAAATCGGCTCGCATAGTGCCACTCATCCATATCTCGCGAGTAGCGACCCCGACGACCAGCCGAATAAGCTCACGACAGCAGAAGTAGTCAACGAACTTACTACCTCAAAAAGCGTGCTTACCAGCAATGGAATTACCACCACGGCCTTTTCTTCGCCGTACGGCGACTGGAACCAGCCGGTTCTAGCCGAAATCGCTAAAGTATACACCTCACACCGTGGTTTTGCCGATACAGGCTACAACCCATACCCGTACAGTGATTACCTACTACGCGATCAACCCGTACAAGTCGGTGTAAGCGTAGCTACGGTAAAGGGTTACATAGACTACGCGATTGCTAATAACCAATGGCTTATTCTCACCATGCATGATATACGGGTAACTCCAAGCACTGACCCAGACGATTACCAGTACAGTACTGCAGATTTAGATGCCATTGCCAGTTATGTTAAAGAAAAAAATTTGCCAGTAGTAAACATTTCTGAAGGCTTAATCAATAGTGATGCAGACCTATTCGGGAACGAAACGTTTGATTCCCCATTAGTCGACTCAGCTATTAGCACCGCGACTTGGAATACAGACAGCCCCGCTACAATCAAGCAAGATACCCAAAATAATGGTAGCGGCCCGAGCCCCACGAATTCTGTAAAGATGGAATCGGCCAATGTAAATTCTCATTTATTTTCCACAATCGTTAAGATAGACCCAACCCAAACATATGTAATTAAATGCTATTTGAATGTAACCGCCATAAACAGCGGTGCCATCGGATTCTATATAGATGAATACAACTCCGAAGGCACTTGGCTGTCAGGCCAGTTCAAAGTACAAGAACCAAGTGTTTATTTAGAGAACCTCAATTTTGAATACGCACCTACATCTACAGCCGTTACCAGCGCCCGCTTGCAATTAATTGTTAGCGCTAATTCTGGCATCAGTGCATACCTTGACACTATGAAGTTTTTGTCACCAGTTGCAATATCGGTAACTACCAACAAAACGGGTGATGCAAACAGTGACGGACTCATTAACGCGCTAGATCTGAGCATTATGTTAACTAACTGGGGTAAATCGGGCGCCACGTTAGCCCAGGGTGATGTTAATGGTGACCTAGCGGTAGGCGCACTTGATTTATCAATTCTATTAACTAACTGGGGTAAATAATCATGAAAAAACAACTTTTAAAGATTTGTTATCTTGCGGGCATATTAGTCAGCTTATTATTGCCGGCCACGGCTTACGCATCTGGATCGGCTAGTCTATCCATGTCACCTAATAATGGCAACTATACTGTTGGATCTATCTTTGCCGTGACTATGTACGAGAACAGCGCTATAGATACAGTAAACGTTATTGAGGCCGATATAAGCTTTAACCAGGCCGTATTACAACTTACGGGCATTAGCTGTAACAGCTCGGCGTTCGAAATAAGCGCTCCCGGCAGTGGCGCTGGTATCACCTGTGGAACAATCACACCAAAAAGTGGTAACCAAGCGGTAGCAACTGCTAACTTTAAGGTTATCGGAAATGGCAGCGGAGCAATTAATTTCGCTAGTAGTTCACATATCTACCGCTCTACTGATAATACAGACGTATGGAATGGCGCAATCACGGGTGCAACATTTACGATTGTTATCCCATCCACGCCTACGCCTACGCCGGCACCTACCGCCCCCACTCCAACACCCAACAATTCTAATAACTCACGTCGGCGCAATGTCACAACAGTTCCTACGGTAACACCTACGACTACGCCAACCCCCGAGCCAACCAACGCACCAACACCAACTCCAACCAAAAAGTCTACAAATGATAGGCATAACAAAAGATGGCATTTTTGGGGCTTCACAAGCGATTCGGGCGCAGGCCCATTCATTGGTATTGGTTTAGTCGTTGTAGCCCTATGCGGCAGCGTTTACATGATCACCCGTCGTCGCGAACTATTGAAGCGCTGGTTAAGCAAGCTCCAAACTGTTCGCAAACCGCTAGATCGCTGGTTGAATAAGTTCCAGCCTATTGTTGGTACATTAAAACTAAAAACCGTACCAGTGAGAACTAACGCAAAATCTCGAGCAGACACCTTTTTCGCTAAGGCTCGGACAGTCACCAAAAAAATAAATCGCATCTCTAGACGCTAATAAAATCAAGAGTTGACCGTACGTCGTTAAAAGCATAAGTTTCTTACTATATTAATGACTGTTTGTAAATGTTCTGTTATAGCAATAGCATTATAAAATGTTGTTGACTAGTGCGCACTTATAGAGTACAATATGCTTGATTTGAGCGAGTCTATCTAGTAGCACTCACTCAAGAGGTGATACTAATTGGTTTTTCACTTTTTGTGAACAAACCAGGGGAGAATATCTTATGTACGGAGGCAAAGGTGGTGGCGGTATAGTCGGCCTTGGCGGCGGCGCAATCGTCTTACCAAACACCGGTGGAAACAAGGTGCTTCAAATCGTAGCGCTTACTAGCATTACGGTCGGAGCAGTTATCTTGCTGTCAATTTTGGCACGCTGGATGGCTAAAAAGAACTATTTTAGAGCTTAAATAAATATACTCAATAACCAATAGAGGGGCTCTGTTAGCACGTATAACGCGTTAACAGAGCTGCTCTTTGTTTTTAGGGCCTAATTAGTATGAATAAATTCAAAAGTGTATTCATTTACGGTGGTACTGTTTTCACATCTTTTGGCTTTGGTGTGCTTATTACCCTTATCTTTTCTGGCTATATGAGCGTTGCAAACAGCACAAAGCCAGTGTTTGCTTATTCAGATGTTGCTAATGTTGATACGGGCAACATCACAAACGAAATAAGCGGTGATCCTATAAGGCTTCTGATACCTAGTTTAGGTTACGATTTAGAAGTTATCCCTGGCTATTACTACCAAGATAGCAAAACTTGGAACCTTACTACAGACAAAGTTCAATATGCTACCATCACTCCGCTACCTAACAACATCGAGGGCAACACCTTTATATACGGCCACTATAGATACGAGGTGTTCGCCACGCTCCACAACATAGAGGATGGTGCCGAAGCAATCATTAGAACCTCTAACGGCCATGCTTTTTATTATAAGTTCTCTTACCAAAGAGTAACCAACCAGTACGACAATAGTATTTTTGGCTATACTGGTAAGCCAATTTTAACCCTACAGACATGCGAAGGATTGTTCTACCAAAATCGCCAGCTATTTACCTTTGATTTTGTAAGGGCCATTTAATGCTTACCTTCTTAATGTACCTGCTGGCAATAGCCAACTTAATAGCCGTGGTCCATCTTGGCTTCTACATTGTGGGGGCAAATATCTATGACATATTGACATATAAAAAGAGCCGTGACAGCTTAAAACGTCGCCCAAGCAGACCAACAAATAAAAAACCGCGCTTTGACTTGGTAAGCGTAGTTGTTCCTGCCCATAACGAAGCAAGCGTTATTTGCCGTACGCTTAATTCTATTTTGGTAAACACATACCCAAATTTTGAAATTATTGTTGTTAACGATGGGTCTACCGATAGCACCGCCAAAAAAGTAAAAGACTACATAAGAAGTAAAAAAATAAAGCGGTATCATTCGGTTAGAAGCTATTTCGATGATAAGGGGGCCCTACTTAAGCCTAAGAAACGCCGCTACATTCAAGTAAGGACTAGGGATATACGCCTAAAATTAGTCAATCAGCGCAATGGCGGCAAGGCTAGCGCTATGAACAATGCTATTAAAAATTATGTTAAAGGACGCTATGTTATGTGCCTAGATGCCGATTCTATGCTCCACCCCTCTTCTATAGAAAGAGCTGTCGCCTATTTTAAAGATAATCACATAATTGGCGTAGCAGCCAACGTAAGAATTATGGAAAGTTCTTCTATGCTGGGCAAGATACAAAGATTCGAGCACATGATTGGCTATAGATCTAAAAAGTTCTATAGCTTAACAAACAGCGAATTTATTGTAGGCGGAGTGGCCTCCACTTATCGTAGAACCGTATTACGAAAGGTTAAGTTTTATGATGACGATACAATGACCGAAGACATTGGCCTAAGCTTAAAAATAATTTCAAGTATTGGTAATCGCCAGCACAGGGTAATTTACGGTGCCGACGTAGTAGCTTACACCGAAGGCGTACAAACCTTTGAAGACCTTATAAGACAGAGATACCGTTGGAAGATGGGCAACTTGCAGAACTTATTCAAGTTCCGACATCTTATTGCTAAATATCAGCCTAATCTTTATAGCCGAGCTTTAACATTGTACCGTTTGCCAGTGGCACTGATAAGCGAAGTTTTATTGCTGCTTGAACCATTACTGTTGGCTTACATAATTTACTTAAGCTTCCATTACCAAACAATTGGCATTTTTATTGGGGCTTACATAACAATCTCGCTATATACACTCAGTGTGTTATGGCCAGATGAACACCTTTCTAAAAGAGAGAAGCTAAGATTAAGCTTTTCGGCACTAGTTATTTACATACTATTCTATGCTATGGATGTTGTGCAAATCAGCGCAGCTATAAAATCGCTTTTTCATTTTCGCAAGGTGATAAAACGGAGCGTTGGTTTGTCTACTTGGATATCACCCAAACGTGCCGGCCAAATGGCTCAGGCCTAGTTTTTTATATCTCGTCCTATTTAAAAAGACCGGCAGGCTTTACTCTTTAGCTATCTTCACTAACGCGTCGTCGAATTAAGAACCATAAGCCACCGCCAACACCAAGCGCAGCCAATACCCAGACCCACCATAGAGCATACCAGTGGTCGCCATTGGCGGTAGAACCTTGTACCTCGGTAGTTTCACTACCAGTCTGGCTGGAGTCGGTTTCGGTAACAGAAGGTGTGGGAGTTGTTTCTGCGATAGGAGCAGTTGGGGCTGGGGTAATTAAGGCACCTGTAACAAAAGCCGCTCCTGCTGTAGGCACAAAAGTAGGATTGTTTACCTGCACTGTCCGCGTAACTGTTGCGGCATTGTTGCCGGCTTCGTCGGTGGCATCGTAATTAACAAGATACGTGCCCGCAACCGCAGTATTTACTGAGCCGGTTATTACAACAGTGCCTTCGGTAGATGTGGCACCAAGTTCGGTATAAGTATCACCCACCGTTAGGGTGACATTGCCACCAGTTAAAGTTATAACTGGCGCCGCTTTATCGATGTTATCAATAATAACCGTTTCGGTTGTGACGTTGCCAGCTGCATCGGTGGACACAAAATCGAAACTGCCGTTGGTGGTAAAAGTATACGCGTCAAAGTTTAAGCTACCCTCATTTGTGGAAACCACGACCACAATGTCCTGGTTGGTTGGAGAAGTGCTGTAAGGACCCACGGTAATTACGGGTGCAATCTTGTCGATGTTAGTGATAATCACAGTTTCGGTTGTGACGTTGCCAGCTGCATCGGTGGACACAAATTCAAATGAGCCGTTATCCGTGAAAGTGTAGCTATCAAAATTCAGTGTGCCTTCGTTGGTAGAAGCAGTAACGACTACATCTTGATTAGTCGGGTCAATACCGTAAGGGTTGATGGTTATAACCGGTGCAGTTTGGTCGATGCTAAATGTTACATCGCATTTTTCTGCTTCGGTATTGCCAGCATTGTCGGTAGAGTAGTAGCAAATATTATGAGCTCCATCAGTCGTCACCAAAACCGGATTACCCTGCAAGTAGCCGCTCCCATCAAGATTATAGTAAGTTGCTATTACACCCGAACCAACCGCCGGGTCGGTAGCGCTAAAGTCTACGGTAACATCAGAAACGTATGTACTGTTTAACCCAACTGTACCGTCCAGAATCGCAGTAGTAGTTGGCGCAACCATTGGCGTAGATGTTTCACTAGTAGGGCTTGGAACGAGCAAATTGCCCGCTAAGTCGTGGACGTCTTGCACTCCCCAATTTTGCTCAGGCGAAACGTACCATCCAGCATTGAGAAAGGTCACTGTTGCTGTGTTTGTGGCGCCGTTGTATGAGATATTTGCATCGCCAATTAAATCACCAGTACCACCAGCTCCTGGCCAATTATTCAAAAAATAATTTGCTGGATTTGTTGCTTCGGTAGGGTCAACCGGTTCGCTAAATACGACATCAAAGGAAATTGCGCCAGGGCCAATATTAGCAAAAACTAGGTCGGCAGTAGGCGCGGTATTATCTACAGTTATGGTATTTACATCAGTAGAGCCCGCATCTTTATTGTTAGCCTTGTCTCTAGCTTCTAAGCGAATAGTATAAATGCCGTCTGCTAGTAAGGTGGTATTAAAGCTAAATAGGCTTTTATTTGTAAACGCATCGTTAAAGTTAACTGTGCCAGGGCCGGCGACTTGTTGGTTAGAACTATTTAAAACGACTGTATAGTAACGCCATAGATTGCTATCAAGAACCGTACCTCTTACCTCAACGGTACCACTAACTGATCCGTTAGATGGAGCGGTGATTTCAACATCTGGCGCGGTCCAGTCGGCCGTGATACGACAGATGTTAGACCAAGCAGAATAATTACCTGCCAAGTCCTTGGCCCTGACTTTAACGTCGTGATAGCCTTCGTTCAAAGAGCCAGTATACTGAGAAGCCGTGAAAGTGGTCGCCCACTGTCCTCGGCCCGATCCGTTAGCTAAAGGATAATCAACTAAATACTCGTATCCGGCTAAGCCATGATTATCTGTAGAATCCGTCCAGTCAACGGTGACATTGTGGATGTTAGTAATAGCATCACACGGCAAAGTTGGGTTTATAAAACTAACAGTAGGCGTAGTTGGAGCAGCATTGTCTACGGTTACCTTCCAGGCATCACTCCAGTTACTTTCGTTGCCAACAGCATCTACGGCCTTGACGTGCCAGTAGTAAACGCCTTGCGGAGTACCCGATGTTGGAATTTGCGAGGCAGTTAGCAAGCCCGAAGTATAAGCTGGGCTAACAAACGAACCGTCTGGGTTAGTGTTAGGCAAGTTAGAAGATTGGTATCTATAAGTAACAGGTGCTGATGGATCCGTTACGGTCGTCCAATCAATTATCGTCTGGTTGGCTGTAGTTTTATAACTATTATCCGAGGGAGACAAATGGACTGGCACCTCTGGTGCTGTTGTGTCTGTTATATTAGCGGTTATTTGGATAGGTATGACATACGGTGCCCAGCCGGTGTCCTCGCGGAAGGTGCCTACTCCACCAGCGCCATCGTCAGTGTACCAATCGGCTGTTGACGTATTCCAGAAAACATTATCAGAGTTATTGTCAGTGCCAACCGTGGTTAATCCTTCTAATCCGACGTTCAGCGAGTTGTATGGCCCGCCTACGCCTATTGGCGCCAAGCCATAGCTTTGCGTATTGTACGCAATACCTACGATAACATCATCAGGCAGAGTAATATTTAAACTGCTCATATCAAATGTAATATTAACGGCAAAGCCGTTATAGCAGTTCGTGTCAGGCGCGCCAGGAGTTGACTGCCACTTATATGCATAGCCCGAGTCACTTTTTGTAGGACAGTGAGTAGGGTCTTCGGCTGGGCGCCATGGAATCGTGGCTATTTGAGTAACCGTAGCTAGGAGCGTATCGGGCACACCATTTGCGCCAAGATGATTGTCAAAAATGTTAATAGTTATTGGGTGATACCAGTTAGCACTATCGCCCAAATATCTGGCATCCGTTGCATAATCTGCATATAAGGCCCAGTTGCTCATTGTGACAGTAACAGCATCAAGGTTACGGTCTGTACCGGCAAGATGTACATAATCACCGAACGCAGAGGTCTGGGTTGCCTGGAAGCCCAAGCTAACCATATTAGATGGCAACGAATCTGGAATAGCGCCATAAATGACCGCCGTGCTTACGGCCGAAGCATCACCGCTGAACATCAATGATGGTGTAATCGATAGCACTAATGCCACCGCAGTTATGTTGAGCCCTATCTTTGATAATACTTTTTTGAATCCACGCATCGTACAAGCACCTCCCTAGTCTTTAAAGATTAAGCCTACCCCTAAAACGGTAAGCCTTGCCCCACACGTAGCCTATAACCTAATCGTATACTTATTCTATGCCCTGTCAATAGTGCATTAAAGGGTGTAGCCCTACTGGGCGATGGTATTTTTTACTACGCCAAGGGCGCGGGTGGCGATTTCTTTGGCTTCGTTGGTGGTGATAACGTAAATTGGTTTGTGCTGCGGTGACGTACTTATATTCTGTACGCTGCTGGGTTCTACCACGTTGCTATTTTTAAGCTCATCAATACTAAACCCAAGGTGAGCTAAGCCTTCCACAACCCGTTGGCGGATTATAAACGAACGGCTACCAACAGCGGCCGTAAAAACTAACGCATCAACCCCTTCCAAACTAGCGGCCATTTGGCCAATAGCTTGCCGAATGCGATAAACGTACATTCTTAGAGCTAATCCAGCCCTATAATCATTGTCTGCTTCAGCGACTAAGAGTTCCCGAATATCCGAGGAGCTTCCGCTTACGCCCATCAAGCCACTCTTCTTATTTAAATATGTTTCTAGGTCGGACGGCGACAAACCAAGTTCTTTTTGCAAAGTTAAGGCCGCCATCACATCCATTGAACCGCTACGAGTAGCCATCATTAGACCCTCTAACGGCGAAAAACCCATGGTAGTATCTAAGCTTAGTCCATTCAAAACTGCCGATACACTATTACCGCTGCCTAGGTGGCAAACAATCAACTTTTGGGGTAGTTCATCTAAATCTTTCAATTCACGAACAATCGAAGCTAAAGAAATGCCATGGTAACCAAAACGTTTGATTTGCAAACGGTCAGCATCTTCTAGTGGTATAGCGTAGTTCCAGGCATAATCGGGCTTGGTAATATGAAAAGCCGAATCGGACACCGCTACTACTGGTGTGTTGGCAAAATTAGCTTTTAGCCCACGGGCTTCTTCTAGTGAGGCCCGAATGTGTAAAGGTACCAAATGCTCTAGCTCGGTTAGCTCGGTAATAGCTGCATCGTCCAACAGGCAATCCAACAAAAACAGGCTGGTTGGCGCGACCACTCTAAGGCCAATGCATTCAAAACCATTTTTTACTTCTACACCAGCCTGCTGCAGAGCCTCTACAATATACTGGGGAGTTTGCTCTAAATCGGCAATACCAAGTTCTAGCCTTTGGCTGCCGGCAGTACTTTTAGCAGTACAAATAATTTGGCCGTTTTCGTATTCGAAATACAAAGACGCCAACAATTCATCGCCACTATACAAAGAATATTTACGGCTAGCGCTGCCAGGGTTAGCCGCTAAAACTAGCGCTTCCACTGCCATGAATCAATCTCCTCTAAATCAACACCGTTTTGCTTAATGTAATTGGTGTTTTCGTCTATTTTATTGCGATATTTGGTTATTAGGTCGTTAGCAGCTTCGGGGCGCATAAGATTCAGGCTACTAAGCTGTTCGATAATATCAATCACCAAGTTGTAGCGACTGGTATTGTTGCGTACATGCATATCAAACGGCGTAGTGGTTGACCCATGCTCTTTGTAACCGTGAATTTTAAAGCGCTTTGGCGCTGAAGCATAGTTGTAGATAATTGATTTTAGCGTTTCGGGGTAGCCGTGGAAGTTACAAATTACCGGCCGGTTTTCGGTAAAAATACTATTAAATTCTTCTTGGTTTAGCACGTTTTCGGCGGCACCTAAGCCAGATGGCGACATCGAAACAATATTTACAAAACGCAGGCGCAGGTTGGGCAATTCGGTTTTGGCAATATCAATGGCCGCCAAAGCTTCTTTGGTTAAGTAATCACCGGCGGCGGCAATTACAACATCTGGGTCATCATCGCTAGCAAAATCCCAAACCGATACACCGCTGCGCAAGCCTTCGCGAGCTTGTAGCGGAGTGAGCCAGCGCGGTTCTTGAGTTTTGGCGGCTACAATAACATTAATCATGGCTTGTTCGCTTAAGCTCTTTTCGAGCGCGGCCAAAGTAGAATTACCATCTGGCGGAAAATACACGTTTACAAAATCGCCCTCGCGATGTAGAACGTCATCTAAAAAGCCGGGGTTTTGATGGCTAAAACCATTATGATCTTGGCGCCACGCCGAAGACGTTAGAATGTAGGTTAACGACCCGATTGGCCCGTGCCAATCAATTTTGCGAGAATGATGTATAAACTTAGCATATTGGTCTACCATGCTGGCGACTACCATAATAAAGGCTTCATAAGATGCAAAAACAGCGTGCCGGCCAGTTAAAACATAGCCCTGGGCCATACCTTGCAAACTTTGCTCACTAAGCATTTCCATATCACGGCCATCTGGCGCCATGTCTTTATCCCAGCTTTTTATTGGCCAAACCCAAGCGCGTGAAGTCGCTTTAAAAATGTCATCTAGTTTGTTGGAATAAGTTTCGTCCGGCGAGAAGAATCTAAAATTACGTTCTTCGGTATTTAGTTTAAAAACATCACTTAAATACAAGCCCGACCGGCGCATGCTGCTGGAACCAATTACACCGGGGTGCGAAACATCTTCGGCGTAAGTTTCTAGGGCTGGCAATTTTAGTGGTTGGTACACCGGGCTGCCACCAAGGGCGTGACGAGTGGCGCCCATACGCTTATGATAGGCCGGCATAATAGCGTCTATTAGGTCACCAAAGCCAGACTCGGCGTGAAATAATTCGTGAAACTTATAAGAGCGTAGCCAATGTTCTAGCATCTTAAGTTGATTAGGATCGGATTTGGCATCTGTTAAAACGACCTGATGGCTCAGGGCATTGCCTTCTATGCGCTGGCCGTTTAATTCCTTAGGCCCAGTCCAGCCCTTTAGGGTGCGCATAATGATCATTGGCGATTTGGGCGACACACGATGCTGGCTGTGCTTGATGTTGTGAATAGTTTGGTAGGCCCAATCTAGGGCGTCTTCCATGTGCTTGTGGATATGCTCTGGGTTGGTACCATCTACGATTCGCGGCTGGTAACCATAGCCCGTAAACAAGGCCAACAGTTCTTCGTCGCTCATTCGACCATAAATGGTGGGAGCAGATATTTTGTAACCGTTTAGATGCAGAATGGGCAAGACTACGCCATTGGTTTTGGGGTCTACAAGCTTATTTAGGTGCCAGGCAGCAGCCGCGGCGCCAGTTTCGGATTCGCCGTCGCCAACTAAACAAGCCACGATTAAGTCGGGATTGTCTAAAACAGCTCCATAAGATGTAGATAGCGAATAGCCCAGTTCCCCGCCTTCTAAAATGACACCTGGAGTGCCGGGGTTACTGTGGCTAGGAAAGCCATAAGGCCAGCTAAAATTGTGGCAAATGTAGGCAATGCCTTCAGCTGTTTGTTGGGCCTGCGGGTAATAATTACCTAGCGTACCCTCCATAAATAAGTTAGCCTGTAAAGACGGAAAAGCGTGGCCAGGGCCAAGCACAAACATCATTTCTTGGTCGTATTTTTGAGCCAGCTTACTGAGGTGCATATACGCCAAATTCACACCCGGGCCACTACCCCAATGCCCAAGCAGGCGCGGCTTAATATCTTTAGCTTCTAATGGTCTTTCTAGTAAAAAATTATCTTGCAGAAATATCTGAGCCACCGTTAAATAATTAACGGCTCTAAAATACTTTTCAAAGTTTTGGTTATCTTCGTGCATAGTCCCACCATTTATGCTAATGGTTAGTGTTATTGTAGCTGTTTAGACACCAAAAAGTAAGCCCTTTTTACCATGACGCTACGAAAAAACTATTTTAAAGAAACGCCCTTTAAAAGAGCGTCGTAATCGGGTATTTGCTTTTTGAATAGTTGAGTAACAGAATCTAAAACACCGCCGAAGGTACCCTTAACCTTACCGCAACTGGTAGTCCAAAGCATTTCTGGGGCACCGCTAATGCTGGATGTATTAAATACATAACGGTAGCCGAATGGGCATTTGCCCAAGTAAGTATCGGTAATCTTTGGGGTTTGTTTAATAAAGCCTACACCCTGTAGGGCCGCCAAGAATTCCTTATAACTGGACGGGCTATTAGCGTACGATTTGCTTGAAATAACGCTACCCTGATAGCCGCTAAAGATTTCTATGGTGCGAGTAGAGTTAGAAACGGTTATTTTGACAGCTCGATGCTGTTCGGCACTGTTAATAACGCCATCCATCGTGTAGCTCACGCTGTTGGCTTCGGCGGCATGATCAGCCAAAACAACAGCGGAAGTTACGGTAGTAGGACTATCACCAGGCTTAAAAATGCTAACAAAAGTAAATACCAGCCCAGCAATAAAGATTAATGCTCCGATTAAGAAATATAGTGGCCTCATCTCGACTCCTTATACTGCGTATATTATAACACATTAGTCAATTGCTAGCAATTTTAAGAACAAAAATACTAACAAACATGGCAATTACTGCCAGTTTATCTTAAAAACAGTTGAAATAATCTATTATTTAAGGCATAATCTATTGGACTAAAAGGATTTTATTTGTGAGCGATAAAGATATTACTCTAGTTTTGACACCCCGCGAACAACTTGGCAAAGGTCTTGGCAAGATGCGCCGCGATGGCCAGTTGCCGGCCGTTATTCATATTCCAGGCAAAGATTCAGTAGCTGTTAGCGGCAACTTATTAGAAATCGCTAAAGTCTACCAGCACGCTGGCCGTCACCACCCTATCGATTTACAAGTTGGCGAAGACAAATACTTCACCATCATCAAAGACGTCGATTTTGAACCTACCAAGCACGCCCTAAGACATGTTGTCTTTGGCGTAATTAGACGCGACGAAAAAGTAGAAACCGAAATTCCGGTTGAACTTATTGGCGATGCTCCAGCTGGCAAGCTTGGTTTGGTAATCAACAAGCTAACTTACGCATTACAAGTAGAAGCTTTACCAAAAGACTTGCCCGACCAATTGGAAGTTGTAATTGAGACTCTAGCCGAAATTGGCGATAAGATTACCGTTGCCGATATGGATTTGCCTAACGGCGTAACTGTTTTGGCCGAACCAGAACACGTGATTGTACAGGTAGAAGAGCCTACTATTCAAGCTGTTGAAGAAGAAGTTGTAGCTGAGGTTGCCGAAGGCGAAGCTGCTACAGAAACACCTGCCGAAGGCGAAGCTGCTAGCGAAGAAGAGTAATATTTACCCATAAAAAGCGAAAAGGCGGTAGGGGCTCGTGAGAGCCACCTACCGCCTTTTGCGTTAGAGATTACTTACTGTCTGAGTAAGCGCAGGGCGAAATCTTGCGACTTCACCACTTGGATGTGTTCTACTTCTTGCGGCTCGTCAGACGCCGCAGGGCTACACCGCCACCACCAAGTGCCGCGGCCGCACCAAGACCGATCAACAACTGGAACCCGGTGAACGGGTACTCGTCGCGATCTCCCTTGTGGATGGTCGTGGTAGTGGTTCCACCAGGCAAAGTGGTCGTTGTGGGACCAAGCGTTGTCGTGGTGGCCGGGGCCTCTGTGGTGGTAGTCACCGGAGGCTCGGTCGTTGTGACCGGCGGTTCCGTGGTAGTCACCGGAGGCTTATAGGTGTTGGTGTAGGTCACCTCATGCGTGAGGTTCTGCGCGTCCACCGTCACGCTTCCGGGATTGATGACCACGTTGTAGTCGACTCCGTTGGGCCCTTCTTCGCCGATGAATTCGTACAGCCCAAAGTATTCCTCGGGGATCTGTAGGATCGCTCGGCCAAGAAGTGGGTTGGCTTCGTCAACAAGCTCGAAGGGGACCTTGTGAATCACACCATCGTACTTGTAGACGGCCGTGAAGTCGGCTGCTGTCACACCCGCAGGCCAATCGCCTGCAGCCAGATTCTTGCACAGAGTGATCTGTCCAAGCCGTGGCACGTAGGTGTTAACCACCGTCACGTTGACGACATCGTTGCCCGGCTCCACACACGCGACCGTCAGACCTGCCGAACCAATGGTGACAGGACTAGCCGGCGTAAATGCGTATGTGAACGGCACCCCGTCCAGACTTTCTTCTGTCAGGGCGTACTGGCCTGGCTTGAGGTCTTCGAACACCGCGTTGCCGCTGGCGTCGAACGTCCGCCATTCATCGTAGCTGTTCGCAGCGCAGACTGCCCGTACGCGATAGCGCGTGGGATCCTGCAAAGCCTGCGGAAAACCGGTTGCGAAGTCCTTATGGACTCGCAGGTCGTACAGTTGCGGCGCCGTGTAGCACTTGATGGAGTGGCTGATGGTGAGAACCATATGACCTGGCTCTCCAAGACCGCCCCAGTGGGCAGTAGCATCGACCACTTTGCCGTGATTGGTGCCGTCGGCGTCCATCGAGTCCGATATGAACTTGATGGCTCCGTTGCTACCTCCGCCTTCAAAGAAACCGTTGAAGGTTTTGGTGGCTCCATCTGCGAACTTTACCTCTAGGGTAGTTTCAGCTGGCACGAAGCTAAATCCGCCTCCGCCAGCCGTAAGAACCCAGTAGAGCTGCCCACCATAAGGACAGTTGTTGCCCTTGCCGTTCTCTCTGTTCCAGGCATGGTCGCCATCTGTTGGCGCCGGCCATGTCATGGTGACCGCGATGGTGCCGTTTGGGTTGCTGGTGGTCAGGGTCTTCTTGTTGCCGTTCGGATAGCTCACAGTCGCGCCGT
This sequence comes from uncultured Candidatus Saccharibacteria bacterium, assembly GCA_963716565.1. Lineage (GTDB taxonomy): Bacteria > Patescibacteriota > Saccharimonadia > Saccharimonadales > CAIOMD01. The sequence goes on along the minus strand of OY970318.1, from coordinate 110,188 downwards.
TGTCGGGCGAGACGCCCGTGACCTCGAACTCCTTGCTACCGTCTTTGCCAAGATCCAAGCTCGGGAACACCGCGTTGCCGCTAGCATTGAAGGCCTGAGAGCCATTCTGTTTCACGCTAGCCGTGTAGCTGGTCGGGTTGTCCTTGCCGGTCGGTGCATTGACGAATGTCACCGTAACGGTTAATACACCCGTGACCTGCGGTGGCGGTGGCGGATCATCTCTTCCACCACCAGACAGGGTCAGACCAAGACTCTGGCCGGCCAGCACGTTGCTGGCTTCGGTAGTCTCTGTGGTCTCGGTGGTCTCGGTCTCCGTGGGTTGCCCCTCGATAGAACCGCCTTCACCAGAACTGACAGTCGAATTCGTCGTAGCATTCGGATCGTCCACGACGTCGTTGGTAGCCGCGTAGACCGAACCGGCGATGACGCCGGTGATCAAAAGCGCAACAAGCGCAATGATCATAAACAGCCGTAGCGGATGCCTCTTGTACTCCCGTACTATCGCAGTCATAGCTGCGTCCTCCCTGTGACTCGTTTGCCAGAACAGTTGTAGATTGATACGACAGCTTTCCCTTAGACCTCCCCCTTTCGCTTCAGTTCCAAGTAAATACTGGAACCATAGGCAAGTACGCCAACAGCCATCCCTAAAGCTAGGATGGCACCGACGACCCGCATTGACATGACGATCGTTTGCCAAACCCAACTCTGAACAGCCACTACTATGACGCACCTCCCCTGTTTAAGGTCTAGAATCCATTTTCCAGACCAGGGCAACACCTTCTAATTTAAAAAGGCATTGAACTGGCCTGGATACTTGTTAAAGAGCAAATAACATCCAAGCAGAATCTCTTCCGCTTAAAGCACATTATCCTATATTTATGCTATTTTGTAAAGGGTTCGTGGATTATAAAACACTGTTCTATAAGATGTAGACCGGCATATTTCGTAACATTGTTATAGAATAGAAGTATGAAAAAAGACTTAGACATTAAAGTATTTTCGCTACCCACCTGCCCCTACTGTGTTCAGGCAAAAAATTACTTAAAGAGCAAAAATATTGAATTCGAAGAAATCGACCTAGAAAAACAACCAGAGTGGGGCCCCAAAATGGTTGCCAGAACCGGCGTAACCCAAGTACCGCAAATCTGGATTGGCGATAAAGTGGTGATTGGCTTTGATAGGCTAACGATTAACGAACTGCTCGGTATTGCCTCTTTTTAACAAGTTTGCTCTCAATTTATTTTTACAATCCATTTTTTAGGAGTATTATTTTTTTATCTAACGGCCCTGGGACCTTACCGTAGGAGTTGTTGGAGGCTCTTTAGTAAGGACAGGAAAAAAGGAGGCGCCTAACGGATACTAGGTTCGTTGTTGGTGTTCTGCAACGCAAGATCCCAAGGGGGATACACCATGAGACGTCGCGGCCTTAGTAGGCTAAGACGATACCTCATCGCGGCTATGGTGCTTGCACTTATTGTGTGTGCACTCGCGGTGAGCGCGTTCGTCTTGACGCTAAGCATCAGCTCCGTCGACCAAGCATCGGGCACTAGCCAAGCGGCAGCGGTGATCTTCGCCGTCGGTCTGCTCGTTCTGGCATTCGTCGCGTTCGGGGCCATCGCACAGCGGGCTACAACACTGGCGTCTGACAGTTCGCTCGGCTCCGGCTACAGCCATCTCTTCAGCATCACCACCATACGGCAAAGGACGGTGGCGCAACCATATGGCATTGCGGCTGGCATAGCTGGTATCTCCGACTTCATGGCTGCTACGACGAAGACAGCACAGAGGTGTATCGGCCAGTTGGCCCAAGGGGTGGCAGCGACAAACCCGGCGCATATGCTGGGCATCAATGCCCCCTACGGGGTGGCCTCGTTCTGAACCAAAGCAGGCATGGTTCAAACGAGTCAAGTAGATCCTGTCCGCGCGACATGCTAGGCAACCCTTAGTATTGTCGCTGCCAGGGGGAGTACAACTCCCCCTGGCTCAACCAAGAAAATAAAACCCACTCTTGTGGGTGTTTTTGTCTCTTAATTACAACCAATAAGCTATAATGTATCTGTTGTTGGGCGAAAGCCTGATGCAAAATGTTGGGGATTGGCCAAGTGGTAAGGCACTGGGTTCTGGTCCCAGGATCGGGGGTTCGAGTCCCTCATCCCCAGCCAAGGCCGGGAAATAGGTTTTATGCCTGTTTGCCGGCCTTGTTTAATGGTTGGGGCTCGAACACCCGACCAAATCGGGGTGAGAAATGCCAGTGGCAGTTCGCAAGGGAGTCAACTCTTGCAAACTTGTTTGCAAAGATGTTGCGACGGGCTCGCCGAAGGTGAGTCGAGTCCCTCATCCCCAGCCATGTGTAATTTTGCAGCCGCTCGGCTTTTTAAGTCATGACCTTTGCAAGCTCAAGAGGTTTTTAAATATCTGCTATTATTAGCGTAAGAATAATTTAATATAAAGGCCAATAATGGAAACCGATATACAACCCAACCAAACACCAACAGAGAACCTTCAACCCCAAGTAACTAATAATCTGGGGACACAAGCAAACAATCAACCCGTAGTAGGGCCGGTTATGCCCATGACCAATATATTGCCAAGCCCAGCCACCAAAAAGCCCAAGAAAAAGTTAATTATCGCAACCATAGTTATTGTTCTACTAGTGGCCGGTTTGGGTTTTGCGGGCTACAGAATATACCAAAACGATAAGAACGGTTCCGATTCAGTTTCGAGTAATAATGAGACGCGATTATCGGTAATAGACATTAATGGCAATACAACGTATGTACCAATGGACAAGCTTGTATTTGAAGCAAATGAAACCCTGTATCAAATCGGAATTGATGGCTCAGAAGCAACAGCCTTAGTTAATGGATTGCGCTCATTGTCTAGCTCAGAAGAGGCATCGATGCTAAGCAACGATGGCAAGTACATCGCTTATTTTAAATATAACGAGCCCGAACTAACCATACACGCAGTTAATACAAGTAACGGCAGCGATGTGATAGTAGCCACCTATTCTGAACCAGTAGACCTTGTTTACAATCATTTTTATGGCTGGGCTGGAGATAAACTTGTTTATAGTGGCAGTTGGCAGACCGACAATTATTACAGCATAAAGACCTTCGATATGGCCAACAACACTACTAGCGTTATATTTCAAACAGCAAATGACTATACTCCTTCAGAGGGGCTAAGCGATGTTTACGTCCTAAATGACAGTATTGTTTTTATGCATGGATACAAACTAACGTACCTGAAATTAGATGGGTCTAGTTCGGTAGTCGCGAAGGATTTTAGTCAAGATTCTACCGTTGGGTCGCCTAATGTACAGCTGATGCCACAGCGTACCGGAATCAATACCTTTAATATTGGTGTTTATAATAGCGCTACCAGCACATTGAATAAATACTACACGTATTCAGTCGGTGAAACTGTGAATCTGGGTACCAACAATATAGCAGCGGCCGATTTTATAGGCACGTTTATTTATGACTATAAGGCTAGCCAGATTAACATCCCTGAGTCGCCTAGCGGCAAGTTAGCATGGCTGGACGCTAGTAGATGGCAAATTATGATAGGCAATAGTGATGGGTTAAACGCCGAACCACTAACCATACAAACAAGCAGCAGCGAAGTGTTCTACCCCTACAAGTTTATAGATGATGACTATCTGATTATCAGAACAAGCAGTAGCAACGAAAATAACTTCTATGTAATTCCTGCAATAGGCGGTGTACCCACTAAATTAGACATCAATACCTCTGCCGCTACTCAAGGCAGCTAAATAAACTAAGTCCCATTGTAGCTTGCACCAAATATCTTCAATTTGCTCTTAGAACTTGCTGCTTAAGCATCTTTTGCTGAGCCTGGACCTAATCGGATAATGTATAATAAACTTGAAATAAATCCGCCTAGCGGTCTGGCTGTTTAGCCCACAGCACAAACAGACTTGCGGTATCCATCGAAAACGGGCTGGTCGATAATTAATAAGGAGATTAATATGGCTGATCGCGAAGAAAAGCGAATCGAGAAGGAAAAAAGAGCCAAAGAACAGTACGAACAGTGGCGCGAGATGTCGCAAGCCCATTGGAGCCACTGGCGGGCTTGGGGTTCTTGGTTTAGCTGGGGTTCGCCAGTTGGCTTGAGCATTTTTTTGCTCTCGCTAGCTGGAGTCGTTTGGATTGTAGCCCAGGCGTTTTAGGGCCAACCCAACAAACAAAGAGGATGCTAAATGCATCCTCTTTTTTGTTTGTCGTCCGAGCTCCCAAAACCGTAGACTCAGCCAAGCAGACTCAATTAATTTAGTACTGAGAAACAGATAAAACTCTAAAGGTCGCGGCCTTCAGGCTACTCAGTTTATCGGGCGATATATATTGAAACATCTTAAAATTTTGGGATTGATTTGGCCCCAAATCATTGGCGTATATACTATCGTCTTCTATGCGATTGCCATTGGCATCAACTGCCTCAATTTGTACAGAATACGTCTTCTGTTCGGCTAACTTATTCGTTACCGTAATCGGAAGCTCTGTATTAACCAAACCGTATGATCCCTCGGTTACAACAAAGCTACCCATAACTACATCTACTTCGCTACCAAGCAACTCTTGAGTCAGCCTGCCAGATGCTCTATCAGATGCATCGTTAATTTCTTGAGAGGCTTGCTCAATTGCGTCCGATACATCGTCAATCTTACTACCGTACCAGGCTTGGCTAGCTAAAACTATTACTCCCGCCAAAACTGACAAAACGATTACTACAATCGACATCACCCGCCCGGCGGCTTTGCCCTTGTTGGTCTTTTTTAAGCCGACAATTCCTAGTATCAGTGAGATTAGCGCTAGAAAGAACGCAAAATTATTCACGATTGGCAACGCCGATAGCAGTAAGCCAATTATTGCTATTACAAGCCCAGTTATAACAACTGCTGGACGTTTAATGTTTATCTCTTTTTCCTTATCACTCATATTTTGCCTTTCTTAGGGTTTAAATTTATAAGTGTATTATACCGCTAAATAATTTATATCTAGACCCCTATGATCAGCCAACTTAAAACTATCTAGATCTGCGTGCACCAAGTGCGGCGCTGACGGCTACTAGGCCGGCGTGCTCATTAATTAAGTGGCCAGCTCGCTGGCCTTTAATGGCTTCAACTGTTATCGTTCTGGCCGCGTCGCCATTAAAATCCAGATCATCGGCACTATTTAAGCCACTATTAGCTCCACGAACTATAGTAACCGGTATGCCATCGCTGGCTAGAGTGTAAATATCTCCCCTAGTCTCTGTAGGGTGTGTTAGCCCAGAAAGCATACCAACCATACAAGCCTGGCCCATTTCTAGCAACATTCTAAGTTCGTTACCATGGCCATCAATTTCTTTCCTTACTAATGGCTCCCTAGCCCAGTGCATCCTAGGAACCACCAAATCTGATTCTTCACCAGCAGTAGATCTAAAAAGAAAATCGAATGCTAAATTAGGTATATATCTTTTTGGTCCCACAACTGGCTCTTGAGCGGTAACAGACCTAGCGCTAAATTGATCATGCCCGGGGTGAAAATAGCGAGTTCGGGCGGCCCCGATTACCTGATTCGCACCCTTTGACAAGCCAAAAAAATGAACATCTGATAGGTCAACTTCGTTACCGCTCACTTCGCGAATTCTAGCTTGAGATTCCAATAAAGCCTGGTGTATTAATCGGCCTTCGGCGGCCCAGTTGCCGTTATGTCTAATATCGCTGCGTTCATCGCCCGTGTAGGCCGCTTTTGGTACTTGCCTGAATATTGTCAACACCGGCATTCCTTGGCCAGTAGCAGCCAGCATGTCGTGAATAAGAGCTGATTTAGTAATTTGATTCCAGCTATGCGGAGCGGCTTTTCTTGTTTCTAGATAATTTGGCGAAGGGTCCTTTGTAAATTTGGATAAATCACGCGAGGAACTTCTGGGGCCAATATCAGAAAATCCGCCCTCTACAACCATAATTTCTGATTTGTTGAGTGTTTGCCAGTCATAAAGTAGCGAACAGGCCATTTCTTCGCCATTGGGAGTTTCAAACGCAAACAAGCTTTCGGACATCCACGTTAAGTAGCCATTCCTACCCTTTAGGCATTCTTCGGTGATTACTTTGCCCATTCTATATTGGGAGTCAACGACCTTAAAGGCGCTCTTAAGATTAGGCACAGACTCTTCAAGATCAGGAGTAATAGCAATGGCTTTTTTGCCACTTTCCATATTTACCACTAATCTGTCGGGCGTATTCATAGTAGTATAACTTTAGCATAATTTTGATTTTATGCAACTTTCAGCTTGCTAGCAGGGGTAACGGCTATTGACTTTCTATTATTCTTATGCTAATATATTTATCGCTCAAGAGATACTAATCTTAAAGAGTACTTTGGTGGTTTTACGCAAGCATCCCGACCCGAAAGGCGGTTCGCGAATGTTCAAGCTCATCATTGCCAACTTTCTGTTCTTCTGCGGCTATGATGACAGCGCCTACAAGCTGGCGCTGAAAACTGATCCGACCACTTGGTCTGGCCGCAAGGCTTGGTCGCTTTGCGACCGGATGATCGCAGAGCTGGTGACAGAAGCAGACAGACTCTTCCGAGAGCAGGAAGAGATCGAAGAGACTATTACTGAGTACGAGAGACTACGGGACAAGTACCCGGGCAATCTCTACTCTCTCGAGTCCATCGAGGCCAAGTAATAGCAAACCACCACCCGGGAAGTCATTGGGATTGTGGCCGCAAGGCCCAGTCCCGCCGGCTTCCCGGCTTTTCCAAAAATCAAACACCCCTAGCTAAAGCCAAGGGGTTCGTTGCCTCGCTCCAGCCTCTGGCTGGCACTCTAGAGAACCTACCATCGGCAGGTTCTCTAGAAGCGCAAACTGCGGTTTGCGCTCCGCGAAAGCTAATCACTAAACTAGCGGTTTTTGAAAAAGCCAACAACAGAGATGAACGTATTGACACTTACTATATTTTGTGCTACTATATGTGTGTCATAGTTTTGGGCATTGTTGCCCATTACGCGAGCACATAAGGAGAACAGTCATGCCATCTCGGATCTTGGACCTTTCCAAGCTGCAGTACGAGAGAACCTACGAGTGCCAGGGCACCGGCGAGATCATCCATCTGGAGGACTTCATCGATGGCCTCAAGCCCGCGGTGGACGCGCTGGCGAGGGCTGGATACGTCAAGAAGAAGGACAGCTTTGGGATCACCATCGCCAGGCCTGAGTGGAACAACCGTCGCGATGACGGACCCAGCAAGTCGTGGGACAACCCCGAGCAGTTCGCATGGTGCGTTGGGGGTTGGGGTCCGGATCGCGACCTCTACATCGCCAACACCATAGGCAAGATGCGAGCGCTGTTGCGCGAAGGCGCGGAGAGCACCCTTGCCTTGCGGTTCCAGGGTTTCGATGGATGGCAAGACATCATCGACACCAAAGGCCTGAAGAAGGACTTCCCGTTTGGGGATTTCCCATATGGCGGCGCCGTGCGCCTTCAGATGGGGCCCCTCACCGTACGAGTGGCAATCAGCACCTTCACGGAGATGGAAGACCACGCCACGAGCCTCGGGGCGGCTGGCCTCCTCGGCGCCAAGATACTGGCTGGCGAAGGCCTTCCCTATCCAAGGTAGCCGCCCCGCTCGCAGACAACGCCCCTCACGGGCACCTAAGTCGATTATCGACAAAGGTGCCCCGCGGGGGGCGTATCTATATATACTCAAAAAAATTATTTACTATTATTGGCGCGCCATTTGGCGATTTCGGCGTGGTTGCCGCTTAGCAAAACATCCGGTACTTTTAAGCCCATAAATTCTTCGGGGCGAGTGTACTGCGGGAATTCCCGCTCAAAGCCGTCGCTAAAAGATTCAATTTCGGCACTATTTTCGCCACCCAATACACCTGGCAACAAACGCACCACGCTATCTACTACGGCCATTGCGGCTATTTCGCCACCGGTTAGTACATACGGACCAATACAAATTTGCTCGTCGACTAACGAAGTTATGCGTTCATCGTAACCTTCATAGCGGCCACAAATAATAATTAAATCTTGGGTAGCTTTTGCCAGCCTTTGGGCGTCTTTTTGGTTGTAATCTTTGCCCCTAGGCGTCATGAGCAAAACTTTTGCCTTAGGGGATATCTTTTTACAATGCTCTACGGCCGCAAACAATGGCTCGGCCATTAATAGCATGCCATCGCCACCGCCATAAGGTGTATCATCTACAGTTTTGCGCCGGCCTAGGCCAAAATCGCGCAAATTAACAGTTTCAAGCTTAACGATAGCTTTATCTTGAGCCTTCCACAGCATACTACTGCCAAAAACCTTATCGAACATCTCTGGGAACAGTGTAATAACTTGAATTAACATATCTTGATTATACCTTATGGGCAGTTATGTGAATAAATTACGCTATCGCGTATTTTATTCATATTTGTAGGTATGAGATGTTGGGTTTAAAGTTTTAGAAAATGATGCTTATAAACAGAAAAACCTCCTTAAAAAGAGGTGTTCTCTGCCACATAAAGCTCCCACCGGCATTTTGCCAAATGGCTCGCACGAGCTTTTTAGATAACTTTTTGTTTTTGTTGCCGTAAACGGCTTACGTTTATTATACGTCTAAATCGTCGTATTCTTTAAGTTCTTCGCGTGTTTTATCTACAACACTTCCAGAAGTTGGTGCGACTTCTTCATCTTCGTCTTCTAAATCGGCGACTTCGGCAGGTGCTTCTGGTTCGACAGCTGCTGGAACTTCTAGCTCTTCGGCATTTTCGACTTCTTCGGTATCTTCTGTTACCTGGTCGTCAGATGTACCATCGGCTGGTTCGTCGGCTTGGGCAGCAGGCTGAGCAGTTGGTTCAGCTGGCCTATCTTGGCGCTCTGGGCGCGGGTAGCCGTTGTCGACAATTTTTAAGTTGTAGCGGGCATCGTTCTTGGTGCCTAAGGCTCTAAGCAAGTTGCGAATGCTTTGCGCAGTAGCACCACGCTTGCCTATTACTCGGCCTAAATCTTCTGGGTCAACGGTTAATTCTAGCAAAACGCCCTTTTCGTCGATGCGTCGTTCGATCTGTACTGCCTCTGGTTTGCCTACAAGTGACTTGACAATATATTCTACAAATTGCTGATCTATACTGGACATAGTGAATTCTCCTATAATTAATGTATATGGTTAAGTATACAACATTTTAGATGATGGATGATGGATGATGGACAATCGAAAAAGAGTCTAAATCATCAGCTTCTCTTTTAGTCTGGGCCAGAGCCTGGTTTGATTTAAGAGCGTCAACAAAAACAATTATTGTCCGACAGCTTTGCTCAAGCTCATCCTTGAAAAGAGATAGAAGCTTGAGCCGACCATAGGGAGTTCTGGAGGCATTGTTTTTTTGACTAGCTCTTAAGTAAAATTAGGCGTTGCCCAGTGGCTTTTTGAGGTACTTTTTGCCACCAAAAAGTAGCAAAAAGAGTTATTCTTTGGCTTCTGGAGCGTCTTCGACTTTGATATCTTCGTCGGTAGCTTTTTCTTCTGGAGCAGCTTCAACTTCTGGAGCTGTTTCTTCAGCTACAACTTCTTCGGTGGCTTCGGTAGGTGCTTCGGCTTCTTCGGCTGGAGCTTCTTCTTTAACTTCAGCTTCGGCAGGGCGGTTCTTGCGCAATTTATCGGCGTGACGAATTGGCTTTTGCTTTTTGGTAATCTTTAATACCCAACTTGGCAATTTAACGCCCTCTTTTTTCAACAAAACAATTACTCTGTCGGATGGCTGAGCGCCATTTTGCATATAAGTTTTTAGCTTATCGATGTCAACTTTTAGATCTTTAGTGTGCGGATCGTAGGAGCCAAGCAAGGCAACTGTTTTGCCACTTTTAGGGCTCTGATGTGCATCTTGCACGACGACTCTAAACTGAGCGTGACCACTGCGACCGATGCGTTGTAGGCGAATGACTAGCATTATTTAAGTATTTTCTTCCTTATATTGTAGTTGTTTAAATCGTACGAGTGGGTATTGTATCTGTTTATCGGTAAAAAGTCAAACCTAGGCTGGTAGTTTAGTTGAATAATATTTTAAGGCCGATTCGGCAGCCCGTTGCTGAGCCAATTGTTTGCTAGGACCTTCGCCTTGCCCACGCATCTTATTATCCACAAAAACACCTATTGTAAACTGTTTTTCGTGATCTGGGCCTTCTTCGGATAGCACCTTGTAGTGGGGAGTGGCGTTTTCGACATTTTGGGTTATTTCTTGCAACCTAGATTTGGCATCCATCCACGAACCGCTAGATAAAATCTGTGGCAAAGTATTAAGCAAGTTGTCGATTATAAATTGCTTAACGCATTCGTAGCCTTTGTCTAAATAAATGGCGCCAATAACCGCTTCAAAACAATTTGCCAATATCTGGGCCCGAGCACGATCCGTGCCCCGCTTTTCGCCGCGGCTCAATCTTAAATATTCATTAAGGCCTAGGCGGTCGGCTGCCAAACTAATGCTTTCGGTGCGCACCAAGGCACTGCGCCAGTTAGTTAGAATGCCCTCTGCCTCTTGATAGTTGTTATATAAGTTTTCGGTTACTACCAGCTCTAAGACTGCGTCGCCTAAAAATTCCAACCGTTCGTTGTGCTCTTTAACGGTTTTTTTATGCTCGTTTAGATACGAGCGATGAGTAAAGGCCGTTACTAAAATATCTAGGTTATTAAAATCCCCGCCTAGTTTTTCTTTTGCTAAAGCCTGATATTTACCAAAATCCATCTTTTTACTATAACCCCGCGTCTCGTATTTTTTTAAGACTTAATAAAATTAGCTTACTGATGTCTTCGTATTCGATTTTATCTAAGGCGTCATTGGCCTTAACCCAGCCAATGCCATTCATCCATTCTTCTTTTTTGAGACTATCGGTATCACCAATGGCTTGAACCAAATAAATCTGGGTACTCATTAACACTAAGCTGTTCTGGCGACGATATCTAAAGTTAATTTTGCCAACCCAGCCCATAGTTTTCATAGCGGCTAGGCCAGTTTCTTCGCGAATTTCGCGTTCGGCAGTATCGCGGGCAGATTCACCTTCTTCAATATGGCCCTTGGGAATAGTCCAGCGATCTTTAGAATCTTGGATTAGTAATATCTCAACATCTTTAGTGTTGGGATTGCGGCGCCAAACAATACCGCCAGCCGTTGGTTCACTAACTACTTCACTGATAGCGGGTTTTTTGCGATGCAAATATTTGCCAAATCCCTTTAGCGGTTTCGGGGCTTTTATGCTCATTTAGCCTTCTTTTTAGCTTTAGGCTTGCCTACTGTTCCGTTTTCGATGTTTCTTAAGGCCGTACCTAAAACGCCGTTAATAAACCGTGAGGAGTTTTCGCTGCCAAAGGCTTTGGCCAATTCAACGGCTTCGTTTATGGCTACTTTGGGTGGAACATCTTTTTCGTGCAATAGTTCGTATAGCCCGATTCTTAAAACAATACGATCCATTCTAGCAACTTGGGCCAAAGGCCATTCCGGCGCCAAAGGTTGCAAAGTTTCGTCTAGTTCGGTCTGCTTGGATGCCACGCCTTCTACCAACCTAACAATAAAATCTTTATCGTCGATAGTTTCGTTATAGCGTTCAATATTACGGCTTAAAACCGCCTTTAAGTCGAGCTCGCCATCTTGGCATTCCAATCGAAAATCCTGCTCGTACAATGTCTGCAAAGCTACTATTCTGCCTAAGTGACGATTTGATGCCATAACCTAAAACCTCCCTTTTATAAGTTACTTAGAGGTAGAAGATTTTTGCTTGCCAAATTCTTTTCTGGTAGTAAAGGCTTTGATTGGCGATTTGGCATTAACTCTTCTGGCCAAATCTAGCACCATATGGCTGCGGCGGGTGCCGGTTCGTCTTGGTGTTGTGCGTTTTTTTGGTTTACCCAAGGTGCAAACTCCTATTAGTTCGTTTGATAATTAGGCCTATTATAACAACTCTTTAGCCATAAACTCAAGCCGTTAAAGCTTTTTGGCAATTTGACAGTACATACTGCTTATGCCACTATATGAAAGTACTAGCAAAAAATAAAAATGAAAACACAACCGCAAGAAGAACTGACACTCCAAGAAAATGCATTGGCTGTTGGCATGCACAGAAAACGGGGCAAGGCAGCCATTGAATTTACATTGCGTAGTGACGGCAATCGCCGCCAGGAACTAGAAGAATTATCTGCATTTCAACTTGCACAACTAGCCACCGAATTTGAATATGCGCCTGCTGAGCGCCTAGCTTACGCTACGGAATCATTGCACGCAATTTATAAAGACACCCGGTTAAGTCCCCAAGAAAGAGATGAGAGGCTGGATCGTTATTTAGATGCTTATTTTTCGTTAACTATAAAATTAGATCATCTCGCCTTCCCGCCCGATAGATTTAGAATTCCGCACCTAGGCGTTCCAGAATATATACCAGACGGATTAGTTGATATGGGCAAATCTGACAATTTGCATGCTACCGAAAGAGGAAGAGAGCAAATTGTAGTAAACAAACAAGAAATTCTTGAAAAATATATGCCAGTCTTTAAGGATATCTTTAGCCACAATTTCGGCGATGCTTCGCCACAGGAACAAGAAATGCAGGTAGCCGATAGGCTTGCTTACGCAGTTTATAAAGCTATGCCATACAACAAAGAGATGGAAGTAGACGGTCATCATTCAAGGCTTGGCAATATGGAAGATGGAGTATGCCGGCAACAAGCTCTAACGTTTCAGGTTTTAGCCCAAGCCTGCGGCTTAAAATCACGCCTATTAAAAGTCTCTGTTGATGGCCAAGGTCATGCAGTCGCCATGTTTTGTAACGCCAACCAGTGGTATCTTGCCGACATTACTTCGCCAGATTTTGAAATATTGCCGGATGGAACTAAAAAATGGGCGCCTGCTTTTTATAAAGTCGATGAGCCGCCACTACCGGGCAAGCAAAAAAGATACGATATATTTAGGGAATGTACCGGCAAGCACTACACTTACATGGCCCACGACCGAATGTGCTGGTATATTGGAAACTTTAGACAGCGCAGCCTTTCGAAAATGATTTTAGACGACAAAACTAATTAACTTGTTGGGAACATAAAATACTTTTTTGATATCGCCGTTTAAATATTGGCCAGCGTTTTCGTGCAACTTGGCCGCTTTTTCAACCGCCGATTGCTCGCTATCAAAAGGCATTTCTACTTCGCCACGCACCTTGCCATTAATCTGAATGGCAATTTTAACGGTCTGCTTTACCAGATAAGCTTCGTCGTGCACCGGCCACTGGGCCAAATGCACCGAACCAGTTTGGCCTAATTGCTGCCATAATTCTTCACTAATATGCGGCGCAAAAGGTGCCAACAATTTGACCAAATTAAGCAGAATGGATTCCCAGGCCTTGGAGCTAAACTTATCTTGCTCTTTTATGACGTAAAGCTTGTTTATTGCTTCCATTAAGGCTGATATGGCGGTGTTAAAGTTTAAGTTTTCTAAATCATTGCTAACTTTATAAATGCATTCGTGTATAGCGCTTAATAGTTCGCCGTCTTTTTCGGAACTTTCGTGTTTAACGGTGGCTTTATATTCTTTTACTAAAGTCCAGGCCCTGTTCAACAGACGGTAGGTGCCAGGTACAACGTTAGGCTTCCAGGCGGTTGTTTGATCGTACGGCGCAATAAAGGCAATGGCTAAACGTAAAGCGTCAGCGCCATAGCCCTGGTTGATAATACCAATTGGGTCGACTACATTGCCCTTGCTCTTACTCATTTTATTGCCGTCTTCGGCCAAAATAATGCCCTGGCCACGACGAGCTTTATAAGGTTCTTCGGTGGGCACTAGTTTTTGGTCGTATAAGAACTTATGCCAAAAACGCGAATACAGCAGATGCAAGGTGGTATGCTCCATGCCACCCAAGTACAGGTCGGCCTGACCCCAGTATTTTAGTTTATCTTGAGCCGCAAACTCTTTATCGTTCTTGGCATCGTAATAGCGCAAATAATACCAGCTACTGCCAGCCCAGTTTGGCATGGTGTCGGTTTCGCGCTTGGCCTTGCCGCCACATTTTGGGCAAGTGGTATTAACCCAACTATCAATCGCTGCTAGCGGGCTCTCGCCGGTGTCAGTTGGTTCGTAATGTTCTACTTCGGGTAAAGTTACAGGCAGTTGATCTTCGGGCACTGGCACGATACCACATTTTTGGCAATGAATAATTGGGATGGGTTCGCCCCAATAGTGTTGGCGGCTAAAAATCCAATCGCGTAATTTATATTGAACCTTCTCGCGGCCCACACCTTTTTTAGCTAAATCGGCCACTATTTTTTCGCGCGCTTCATTAGACTCCAAATCATCATAATCACCGGAACCTACTAGTATGCCTTCGCCGGTATAAATCGCTTCTGGGTTATCTATCCTGTCCCAAAATAGGTCAAGTTCGGAGCAGGTCATACGTTCGGGTGTAATTTCTGCCCTCTTTAGCCATATGGCCTCTTGGGTTTCTTGTTCTTCTTTAGATATCTCATCTCGTTCGTCATCGATTAGTTCAAATAGCACGGCACTAAAGAGCGCTTTGCGATTAACGTCTTTGTGCGCTGCATAAAATTCAGAAACTATATTTCCACCCAAAACTCTTATAGGTTTTATATTTTTATAACCAGTTTCTTCGCGAATTTCGCGCAAGGCAGCCGCAATAATATCCCCGTTGTCACCATCTTCGATTCCACCCACTACAAACGCCGTCCAAGGTTGTTTTTTCCACTGAACGCATAAATATTTGTCGGTTTTGGGATCATAAACTATGCCGTGCACTGCCCGACGAAATGCCTGTTCTTTGTTTCTCGGGGTGGATTATTTTTATCAATGCGATGTGGCAAGATAACTTCTTTAATAGGCAAATCGAATTTTTTAGCAAAGGCAAAATCGCGTTCATCGTGAGCTGGTACAGCCATAATGGCGCCAGTGCCATAATTCATTAACACATAGTCAGCAATCCAAATTGGAATTTTTTCTTGTGTTGCTGGGTTGATAGCGTAAGCACCAGTGAATACGCCAGTCTTATCTTTAGCATCAGCCTGCCGCTCGATATCGGTTTTGACTACACTTTGGCAAACATATTCATCTACAGTCTTCTTATTCTCGGCAGCAGTAATTTTTGGTACCAAAGGATGCTCCGGCGCCAAAACCACATAAGTTGCGCCAAACAAAGTATCAGGCCTAGTAGTAAATACAGTAATTTTTTCGCCCGAGCCAGCAACCTCAAAGTCAATTTCGGCACCAACACTGCGGCCAATCCAGTTTATTTGCTGATCGGCAATATTAGACGGATAATCAACCGTTGCTAAACCATCAATTAATTTATCGGCATAATCGGTAATTTTTAGAACCCACTGCTTAAGTTGCTTCTTTTCTACAACCGTGTCACAACGTTCGTGCTTGCCAGCCACAACTTCTTCGTTAGCCAAGCCGGTTTTGCATTTAGAGCACCAGTTAATAGCAACTTCATCTTGATAAGCTAGCCCGGCTTCGTAGAACTTCAAAAATAACCACTGAGTCCATTTGTAATAGTCTGGGTCGGCGGTCGAAAAAGAACGTTCCCAGTCAACACTAAAACCCAAAGCATCAAATTGTTTTTGAAAGCTAGCAATATTTTGTTTGGCTACAGCTTGGGGAGCAACCTTATTTTTAATAGCATAGTTTTCGGTCGGCAAGCCAAAAGTATCGTAGCCCATTGGGTACAAAACATTATGGCCGCCCATGCGATAACGCCTGGCAATAATGTCGCCCAGTGTATATTCGCGCATATGGCCCATATGTATTCCCGAGCCGGATAAATACGGGAATTCTGTGAGCATCACAAATTTTGGCCGTTCATCAAAATCAACAGCTTTATATAAATTATCTTTGGCCCAAGCCTGCTGCCACTTGGTTTCTATGTCTTTGGGGCTATATCTATCCATTAGTTTTATATTATACAGGGGCTACTCAAGATAAAACGACTTTTCGGCAAAAAAGTATTTGTCTTGGCTGGCTTTTATTTTTTCGTTCATAAACGGAACTGATGGCAATAGGTTATTAATTTTTGCTTTGTCTGCCCAAAAAACTTCACCCAGTTCCCCGCTGATTAACTTGGGTTGGATTGTATTAACTTGGCCTACAAAAACTAAACATATGATGTTGCTAATTAATATATTTTGAGTGTAGAACCTTAGGTTGGCAGTGCCTCGATAATCTAATTTAACGTTTTTTAGGCCGGTTTTTTCTAACAATTCTCGGCTAGCACCCACGCTACCGTCTTCCCCGTAGTGCATTTTACCAATCGGCACACCAACTTGGTCGATCGAAGGCTGAATTTTACGCCGCCAAAAAAGCTGTGCCCCTTCTTGGTCTGTAATGTGTAAATAGATAACGATTTTGGGCTGAACGGCCAACCGCTTAGTAGAAAAGCTAAGTTTGTCGGCATAAGCTAAACCCTGTGGCGTTAACTCGTATGAACCACCAACGTTCTTAGCGACCAAGCCGGCTTTAATTAACTGCTTTAAGTGATACATAAAAATATTACTTTCGAGCCCCTGGGGCTTTAGGCTCGAAAACCGAATAGTTTCGCTAAAACAAAGTTTGCTTAATATATCCCTTTGGATGTGGTGTTCGATGCTATTAACCATACCCCTAGTATAAACCCTATAACTCAGCAAAACATAAGCGCCAGCCTGGCAAGACCGTGATTAGAACAAAACTTGTCTAGATAACGTTCAACTGGTGGACGCACTGATTGCAGAGCCTCTTGACTGTGACGTTCAACTTCAAAAGCCCAAACAGTGTTATTATTACCCACCTTTATCTCGTCTAAACACCAAACATCGGTTGCGCCAGTTTCTGGGTCGGTATATAAATACCTTTCCCTGACTTTTGCCAAGCAACATTCCGGTTCACGTTTTAACGTAACAGCCTCGTTCCAGGTTATCAACCTTTGTTTTTCGATAAAATCTTTTGGATCTTTTACTGTTACGACTTGGCGGGGCGGAAAAGTGAACCTGTCTGTCGTTTCTTCTCTGACCCTATAACCTACACCGGCAACTGTATGATAAGACTGCTTAATATAACTACGGCCTAGTCGGCGGCTATAATGTAGCTTAGCTCTTAGTTCTTGTGCTGTGTCTGATGTTAAATAGCCGCCTTTTTCATGTTCTTTTTCTGGATTTAGGACGTATTGTGTGGCTGCCTCAAGGCTAGATTCAAAATCACCTAAATCGATGTAGTGCAATTCTGGGCAATCCTTAACTGCCTCGAATGTGCTATCGCAAGCTGCGATAGCCTGCTGGGCCGTTTCGCGACGAATTGGGTTAGTTGCTTTTAAACGTTCATAAGCGCCAACGTCTTTATGGGCAATGGTTGGAAAGTATAATATTTTATCTATCAAATCATAGCTTGACCTATGATGGACGCCAAACTGCCTGCAGATATTTTGATAATCACCATCATCTATGTAGCAATCTCCGCAATCAACTCGATCGGCTACAATCACGGCACCAGTTCCATAATATGCGCTTTTGGCATCTTGTATCTGCCTTAAAGATCCAGTTAGGCATTCGGTTGCAAACTGCCTCATGGTTACAGATGCGCTACCTTTATTGCCTGTAACCGATTTATCCAAGATTTCTAAACCCATATCACGGTAGCCTTGGGCAATAAGAGTGGCAGTTTCTGGCAAGATTATAATCGGTCTATCGCCTTGTACATTTTTAAGCGACTCTACAAAAGTGGTTTTGCCACTACATGGACCACCTTCCACGCCAATAACAATTGGCCTTTTAAAAACCTCCTCGAGCAATCTGGCTCTTTCTTCTTCGGGGCTGACTAAGGTTTCCATACTTAAGAGTATGAAAAAGCCCCAGCTAATCTGAAAGTGCAGCCGTTTTGACTCAAAAATATTTGACTAGACTTATAAATTACACAAGCAGGCAGTTGGCCTATCCCAAGTAGTCAAAGTGCCACCACTCGTACGGCCATTGCTCAAACCCTGCTTCGCGCATTGTTTTTACTAGTAGTAAACGATTTTTCTGGGCCTGTTGGTCAATGTCATCAGAGTCAACGTGGGCTTTTTCACTAAAATCATCAAAATCTGTGCCCATGTCTAGCTCGTTGTTATCGCTGTCTATTAGCGTAATATCAACCGCCAATCCCTTAAGATGCAAAGAGTTTTTGCGAACATATCTGTGATCATTTATAGACTGCAAAAAATAATCTTGGACTTCGGGTAAACGCAAACCATCCCAAATAACTAGCCTTAAGCCCAGCCGCCTAAAGTGTTTTGCTGCTTCGGTGAGCGCTCTTAGAGCTTTTCTGTCTAATTTGGCCGCAAAATTAGCCGGGTAAAGTTTTTTGTGAGCAAAGTTATCGCTGGAGGCATATCGCAGATTAATTACAGCGTCCGGAATGGCTGCTTTTATGCTTTGGAACCTATCCATTTTCTAGAACTGCCGGAGATAGTTGGTAGAAAATGTGGTGCTTAATTTTTGTCTTGCTTGGTAGCGCTCTAAGGCTAAGTCTACTAATTTTGTAACAAGTTCCACATTGGATACACCGGCCGCACGCCAGTTATGGGCATATAGAT
This sequence comes from uncultured Candidatus Saccharibacteria bacterium, assembly GCA_963716565.1. GTDB lineage: Bacteria > Patescibacteriota > Saccharimonadia > Saccharimonadales > CAIOMD01. The sequence continues at coordinate 91,605 of OY970318.1, read as the reverse complement.
CACCTGGTAGCGGGTTAACTTCATTAAAATAAACCGTGTTAGACTTGCTATTGATCAATAAATCTACCCGAGCAATGCCACAACAGCCCAACGCTTGATAAACTTTTGAGGCAGTATCCACAGATGCTTGATAAAGCCCGCTGGGCAGTTCGGCCGGAATTTGGCTATAGCCTTGGGCACCCTGCTTGCCACCTTTGCCTTTTTTGCCACCCTGCATATATTTGGTTTCGAAATCAAAAAAGTCTTCGGTTTTTAATAGCGGCTTTTCTACCATCGCCACAACAGGCTCTTGATTACCCATCATTGGTACGGTGACTTCTATTAAATTACCAACAGCTTCTTCAACCAGAACTTTATCATCATAGAAAGTAGCGACTTCAACGGCGTTTTTTAGCTCAACTTCAGACGACACTTTTGTAATGCCAATGCTGGAACCTAAGTGTGGTGGTTTAACAAACAATGGGAAGTTTAATTTTTGTAGGCTTTTCATTATTTTATCTGGATTTTGAGCAAATTCGTAAGCATAGAACCATTCATATCTACTGGTTGGTACTCCAGCGTTAGCAGCCACGATTTTAGACAAAACTTTGTCCATAGAAACTGCGCTGGCAGGCACATCACAACCTACATATGGCACATTGGCCATCTCTAGAACCGCCATGAGCTCACCGTCTTCGCCGTGAGTACCATGAGTAGCCGGGAAAGCAACATCAATACGAATATTGGTGGTTTTTAGCCCAGGCTTCTGAATTATTAACCCGTCATTAAATTGGATAGAAATTGGCTTATTCTTACGCAAGAACTCTTCAATTTTGCCCGAGGTATAGAGCTTAATATCTTTTAGCTTGTTATCGCAATACCATTTACCGTCTTTAGCAATATAAATCGGCACAACCTCGTATTTTTTGGTTAATTCCAGAGGCTTGATGACCGCAGCGATAGCGGTAATTATTGATACATCGTGCTCGGCCGAACGCGAGCCAAAAATAACGGCTATGGTTGGTTTTTTCATACTACTAAAGTATACCAGCTATTATGACCCGCTAGGCTTAAGCGTAGTTATCGGTCCAGTCGTTCTGCATTAAAACGACATCGCCGACCGCAACAAATTGATCAAGATTAGAATAAAACTGCAAGGGATTGTTTTGGATGATAATTTCTCCCCCATATTTATTTACTTTCATCCCAGATAATATGTCTTCGGTTGTAGAGTTCTGCATAAGAACAACAATATCGGGAGCGCTTTTAGCTATTTCTCGGCCCAGCTCTTGGTGTATCTTAGCCGAGTCCGCTCCTTGCTCGACTAGCCCTGGAGTAACGTATAACTTACGTTTAGCGGGTAGCTCTTTTAGCAACGCCAGCCCTGCTTTGATGCCTTCAATATTGCCGTTATAGGTGTCATCAATTACCCAAGCGCCAGCTAATTGATAAGGTTGCATACGGTGCTCGAATGGCTGAGTTTTGGCTACTCCTCGTTTGATGTCGTCTAGGCTCAGACCAAGATCGGTGGCTACAGCAATTACGCCCATTAGCGAACCAACTTGGTGACGCCCAAGTAACTTGCTTGCAAACTTTATTTCTTTGCCTTTATAGCTAGCCGAAAATTCTAAGCCATCCACTTGGCAGTCGATGTCTTTTACCCGCCAATCACCTACGCCTTTGCTGGAGTATCGTACAACCTTTCCCGGAATATGCTCCTTGATATAATCGCTCTCATCGTTAACGTAAACTTGATTGGCTGGTAGCGAATGAACTAAATCTAACATGTCTTGGGCAACTGCTTTGATTGTTTTGTACTTGTCTAAATGAGCCGGCGCAATGCCAGTTATTACTGCCATATTGGGCTTGACCGTGGCAGTAAATTTTCTAATGTCGCCTGGCTTGCCTTCGCCGAACTCGACAATCACAACCTCTTCATCTCCGCTAAGTTGTTTAGCAAATTTAGCATGCGAGCTAGCCACATTCTTATTGCCTGGGGTAGCGGCAACTTTTTTGCCTTCAGAAAGGACTGTTCGCAAAAGATCCTTCATGGTAGTTTTACCAAAACTACCAGCCACAGCAATGATTGTTCCTTTGTGTTCTTTAAATGTATTAACAGACGCCCTAATCTGCCGGTGTTCTGTTGGGACGATAATTAACCAGCGGCCAAGAAATAGCGGCACAGCCAGCAAAAAAGCCCAGACAACAGGGTAAGAAACAATTAGAGCAATGCCAAAATATACGCCGCCAACTATACTTGAACAAATAAGAAGAATACCGGCAGCAATTTGTAATAAAATTCCGGCATAAACTGAGAACAGCAACAGCTTGGCAGCCTTGGTGCGCTGCAAGACCCTACGCTTGGCTACATTATTAAAATTCTTCGTTCTTAAAAACCAGGCAAAATAAGGCCCTGCTTTATATTCGGTGTTTTGCAACATGTATACAAGAGTTGCCGGATAGCGCCAACTAAAAAAGCTGAGTATTCCCTTTATCATTGCAAGAACTCCGCCATTAAATTATCTACTTGCTGCTGGGCATCGTGATGAACAAAGTGCCCAACCCCCTCTATTATTTCTAGCCGAGAATTAGGTATTAAGCCCTTAAGTTTTTCGCCATAACGCGCAGGGGTTGATGTATCTTTGTTGCCATAAATAAGTAGTGTGGGAATTTTTACATGAGTTGCGTCGCTTTGCACATCAGCCGAAACTACCTTTTTAAAAGTTTCTTGCAGATGTTCGGCAGCAAACAATTCTGAGCCTATGGCACCATAGGCCTTTTTTCGTAATTTTAGCTTAGCGTTTTTGGGTAACGGTGCAGTAATGACTTTGGCGACTTTGGCCCCAATATTCATAAAAGTCTTGCGAGCTTTATCTTCTGACCGGATTCCAGCAGACGCTAGTAACACTAGTTTTTCTGATTTAAAAACGCCCTGGCTAATGCCCCGCATTAAAATTGCACCACCGTTGGAATGGCCAACAAAAGCATATATATTTTCTTCACCGATTTTTTTGAGGAATGCTCTAATAAAAGTAGCGTAATTATCAAGATCCCACGCTTCGGCAGGCGCACTTGTGTTGCCAAAGCCTGGCAAATCCAAGGCAATAACTTTGTACTTTTTGCTTAGTTGCTTTTTTAACTCTTTAAACGTTACAAGGCTATCCGCCCAGCCATGTACAAGAAGTACCGCCTTGCCCTTGCCATCCATTTGGTAATTGGTCAGCAAAGAATCTACTATAGCTTGCATGATTACTGCTCCGATATTAAAGCTTGCAGTTCTTCAATGCTGAGGTTAGCATCTTTTGGTAGTTCAATCGTGGCAGTTGTGTCAAAGTTGCTAAAAGTAACTGTTTGGTCATTGCTGTTCATTGTTAGTTGTAGCAAATGACGGCTAGCTGGTTCAACAAATAATTTTACCGATAGAGTTGAGCCCGGTGCCGCGCTACCAATTTGGTCGGCTATGTCGTTCTGGCCCATGGCTCTTAAATAGGTTTGGTAGATTGGCAAGTAACCGGCTAGATTAATTGTTACATCGTAACTGTACACTTTTTTGTTGCCGACGGTGGCAGTAGTATTAACACTGCTAAAATCAACGTCGAATACACTGTTATTGCGCATTTGTTTAATAATATCTGTGCGCTGATTATGATTTAAGTACCCAAATATCATCGGGCTAGATAGTAACTCGTTCAAAAATACCTGAGCCGGCTGAGTGTCGCTGGCTGCATTAACAGCCCAGACGTTTATGCCGTTTTGAGTAGCTGGTGCAACGGCCGATGAAATCTGGCTGTATCTTAAATAATCCTGCGTAGGGGTACCAATGGTATCGGTTACGTAAGTACTATCGACATCTTTTATGGTTACGGCAGTTTGGCTAGCCAGCTGGCCCTTAAGTTGCAGTTTTGTAACTAATTCGTAGCTGCCAGTATCGCTGCTTTCTTGGTAAGTTTTTGTAATGGAACCCGTTTTTAGATTGCGGTCTAGCATAGACCAAAAAACATTTTCGGGTTTTAAATAGACTTGATTAAAAAAGTACCAACCGCCAAAGAACAACACCGCAATTACAGCGATGGCCACGGCAATATATTGTTGCCATGTAATTTTTTGCTTTTTTACCATGCCTATATTGTACCGTAAAGAGAGACTTATGTTACTTGGATTCGCGTTCAATAAGCAGAATGGCGACTACCGTATAAGCTACTGCAAAGACCGATAAGGCTACTAGCTCCCGCCAGATGTCTTGCATACCCCAGTTAAATAAATTAACTTTTCGCAAAGCCGAAATGGCGTAAGTCAGCGGGTTGGCGTAGCTTATCCACTGAAAATATTGCTGGATGTTTTCGCGAGCAAAAAAGAACTCGCTGGTGAGTACCATCATAAAAAATGCATAAAAAGCAAACTGAATGGTAGCCGTTAAGTCTTTTACTATGGCCGAAATTAGAATGCCCATGGTTACCGAAACGATAGCTGTTAAAAAGGCCACCAATAGCACAATAGCACCGTTGCCCATAGCTGCCCCAAAACCAAACCTTAGCATCAAAACTATTACAATTACCGATATAAGACCAATAATTACATTGGCGATAATTTTACCCATCATTAACTTGCGCCTAGACGCTGGAGTAGAAAACAGGCGCTCCAAAACCCCGTTTTCGCGGTCTTGGCTCAAAGAAGTGGCCGCTTTTAGCAAAAATATCAGCACCACAACTAGGGCAATCATGCCTGATGCTACTAAGTCGATATATTTGGTTGGCTTTGGTGCATAATCGCTACTACTAAAGCCGACTGGTTCGGTTTCAATTTGGATACTTCCTAAAATATTGGTTGGGTCGATGTTGCTATTGAGTAGATCTTGGCTGATCTTTTGAGTGTTATAGCTTATGGAGTTTTGCACCAAAATATCTTTAATAGCAAAACTCAGTTGTTCGCGAACAATCCCCTGCACCTCAGGGTACCTAGGGTCGCCAGTTAAGGTTACCGAACCCTGGTTATCATTAACATCAACCACAACAAACGATTTGATCTGGCCAGTTCTAAATTGCTGCAGGCCTTCGGCCTCGCTAGATAAATCGGATATTACAAACGTTTTATTTTGTTTAATACTATCGGCCAATTGCTGGCTTAAGGCATTTTGATTTTTTATGCCCAAACCAACCCTAATAGACGACGGCGATTGATAGGTAATTAGCGCAAAGACAGCGCTGGCTAACATTGGCCCAATAAAAAAGACTACCGCCAAGCGCTTGTTACTAAAAAAGCGCTTTAGCTCGAAGCGAATGTAATCGAATAACGTGTTCATGCTTTGCCCTTAGCCGTAATTAATTTGTGAAAGACTTCGTTTAAGTTCTTAGAATTGGTACGTTTAATAATGGTTTGGGGCTGACCGTAAGCTACAATTTCGCCCAAGTTCATTAAGGCAATACGGTCGCATAAAAATTCGGCTTCTTCTAAATAATGAGTGGTAAAAATAATAGTTGAATCTTTTTTGAGTTCTAGCAGTAAGTCCCAGATTTTTTGGCGTAAGTCTGGATCTAAGCCAATGGTGATTTCATCGGCAATAATGATTTTTGGTTTGTGCAACAAGGCGATAGCAATTGATAAGCGCTTTTTGTAGCCACCAGACAAGTCGCCTACTAGGCGGTTTTCGTAGCCCACTAACTCCATACGTTCAAACATTTCGGCAATAGTTTTGTTGCGCTCTAGGCGGCTAAAGTTATAGCTATCGGCAAATAGTTTGGCATTATTCATAACGCTCAAATCGCCATATAACAAATCTTGCTGTGGAATATAGCCAATTAGGTGGCGAATACGCTGATGGTCATGGTCAAAGCCACGGTAATCTACCCGACCCTTAGTCTGCTCTAGAATTGTGGCTAAAATTCTTAAAGTTGTGGTTTTGCCGGAACCATTAGCGCCCAGCAACCCAAATATTTCATTTTTATGTACGTTAAAACTTATACCCTTAACAGCCCTAACATTGGGTGGAAAGTATTTTACCAAGTTTTTTACACTTATGATAGCTTGCTTGGAAGCCATATAAGCTCCAATCGTTACCAATCTCAAGTATATTACTTTTTACAACACTTTCAAATAGCCATGAAGGGAATGTTTTATTGGCCAGGATATAGTTCTTCGTACTTAGCCTGGACGGCCTTTAGGTGCTGTTCGGTCTCTTTTTGTAGAATATCAAGTGCGTTTTTTAGAGCCGGTGAATCGGTTTGGAATATTGTAAAAATACCTTTTTCTAGCATAGAGCTTTCGATATTTATGGCATTAGCTAGCGCAGCGCGCTGGCTGGGATTTTGTTCAGCGATCCTTTCTTCTAGATATTTCCTTACAAAATCAACCATTTCTACCTTAAATCTATCTTTTTCAATTTGCACTTCACCCTTTTCGGCAATTTGGTCTAGATCGTTTAGCACGTTGTAATGCTTTGTTTCATCTTCGGCAATCTCGATCCAAAATCTTTCTAAGTCAGGGAACGACTCAGCATAATGCCTGTATAAGTTATGCACCATTAATTCGTTTTCGGCTAGTTCTGCAACAATACTTCTGCTCATTTTATCCCCCTTAATAAGTTTTCTGCCTGATTGAAGTATAGCAAAATATAAAAAGCACCGCTCCTAGCGACGCTTTTAGAGTTAGGCGGTAGGAATGGCCGAATTAAAAAAGAGGCCGCTGACTGTTCAGCGACCCCACTGGGGCCAGGAGCCCAATGCTCCCAGCCCGCCCAACTAATGGCCTCATGTATCGTGGCGTTTTACCTCGGTTTCATAAGCACACAGGATGATCTTGGCTAGGAAGTTGGACTCCAGCGGACCTAGTAGCCCAAACACGCCTATAGCCACGCTGCCATCAACGCTTGATACGCCACTGAAGCAGTCGTCATGGATAGAAGCCTCGAAGAGGTTGTGCAACCTTTCTAGGCTCACTTCTTGACCATGAAGGCCCTTATAGTAGGCGATCCTGGCGCTAAGAAGTGCGTAGTCATCGAATTCACGACGCTTATCTTCCCCTTGCACTCCATTGAGCGTGAAGTAATGTGGCCGTCCGAACTCTGACAGCACAGCGACAGATATGCGCTGCTTCTGCCAGCGTTCTACCACGCTGGCCATATTCTTCACTAAAGCCACGGCTTCAGCGATTGCTCGTTCGAGCATTGCGCCACGACTCACACCCGTTGCCGACATTAGTTTCGTCCCCTTTTTTCCGTTTTTGGTCGCAAGCTATCAACTAATAAAAAGCTAATTGACAGATTGCGACCCAGAAAGATAAAGAATAAATATATTATAATATATTCAAGCACTATTGTCTAGTATATATCCCCACCCAAAGTTGAACCAACCCGGCTGTTTAAACATTTTAAAAAGCGGGGCTTTGGATGAAAGCTAAAAGTAAAACAGCTTCCGCTGTTTTACGGAAGCTGAATATTCAAAATGAGCTGGTGGAGATACGGGGACTCAAACCCCGGACCTCTTGCCTGCCAGGCAAGCGCTCTAATCAACTGAGCTATATCCCCGAGCCCTGATATTTTAACATAATTTAGGCAGTAGGACAGGCTGAAACTAAATCCAGTTTTCTTCGTAACACTTTTTAATAACCAGCTGCTCTCTTTGCCACCAGCTGTTTCTGTCGCGGGTCCAGGGTTGAGCCGAATTAGGGTCGTATTCAATTGCTTCAAGACCCGGCGGAGTTATTGTTTCAATACCCAGCTTGCTACATATTGCATCATTGCGCGCTTCCATAGCGGGGTGGGTTACTATTACTGCTTTGCACCAGCCATTCTTTTTCATAAAAATCAGCGCCTGTTCGCCAATCTCTTTAGAATTAAGATATTCCCCTTTTACCCGGGACTCTTTAATAACAAGGTTAGCTTTGGCGGATTTTAAAGCATCATTAATTTCAAATTGGAGTATCAGGGGAGTGTTCGATAAATTCTTTTCAATAAAAGCTGCTAATTGTTCGTTGCTTTTACCTGGCAAAATTCCCTGTTCGCTATCTAAATACCCAAAAGAAAAGCCAATTGCACAATCAGCCCGGCTTATGTCACCATGGACCAAGTAAGCATTCTCTCTTGCATGGTTTTCTAATTTTTCTAGTTTAGCCTTATTCATAATTTCCTTAATGGTGGAGTGTACCGGATTCGAACCGGTGGTCTCAGCAATGCGAATGCTGCGCTTTACCAGCTAAGCTAACACCCCTCGTCGCGACTTCTAAATTGTATCAGATAAAATTGCTCTTCTTTTCTCAGAAAGGAAAAGGCGCCGTACCTAAGAAGGTCGTGCGCCAGCTGTCGAGCAGTATGGTCCCTACAGGATATTGAAATGATTAGGACTGCCCGTGAGGGGAGTCCCGTCATCAGCCTGCATGTAGACCCAGCCACTAAAAGCGGCCATGATCCTGCCCTCATATTGTCGCCCCTCGAAGACACATGTAGCGCGCCGTTGGGGGGCAAAGTCCTCGCGACCAGATTCCTGGGGAATAGCTATGGCGGCCGGGTAGACCACCATAATCTCGCCCACTTCGTCTTCGCGGAACTTGCCAGAGTGCTGAAAAGGTTTGAGAAGCGTACTCATAACTTCGAGTACGCCATCCTCTACATCGACAACAGCAGCCTGGACTTCTGGAAGCGGCACGGACGTTGCCGTGAAGGCAACAAAATCGCCCACTTCCAGCACAACGCTCTTAAACACCATGGTTCCATCCCCTGCGTTGACTTGGACAATGCCGATATTATATCATTTTTTTAGATGTTTGTAAATACATAAAATTATGACAAAAATCAAACCCGTAGCAAAAGCTACGGTGTTTGTTGCCTTGCGCCGGCTTTCAGCCAGCCTACTTCAGATTCTGCGGTAATCACACAATCTGAAGTAGATAAATCATGAAATAAATTTCACAATTTATCTCACAAAAGCTAATCACGCGGGCTCACCCGGCGGCCTTAAAGCATTTTTGTTTTTATAAAGTTTTTGTTTTAAAGCCGCGCATACCGCGCGATTCGTAACCTTACCATAACGCTAATGCTCAGTTTTGTCAATGTTATTGATTGACACTTGAGTATTACTTAGTAATAATTAATATGATGAGTAGAAAAACTAGCATTATTACTTTTTCGGTGCCACCTGAGTTGCAATCTCAGTTTGATGTTTTATCTGGCAAGCTAAACATGACTAAAAGTGAGCTGTTCCGCCGACTACTACAAACCGAGCTAGAAAAAACCGAGAACAGAGCCGCATCTGTAGTTGCTGAAAACCTTAAAGAATATTGGCAACTTAAGGAAGCTGGCCGATCAACTATTCTAATAGGCTCAGTAGTCGCCCAGAACGAAAAAGGTCAAATAATAATAACCCAACGGGCTGAAAAAGATGAGCATATAAAGCATCTATCTTGGACATTCCCGGGCCGTGAGTTAAAAACATTAGATTTTGAAACTGAAATTATTAAGGAAATGGAAACCAGGACTGGGATTGAATTAGAATCGACTCACATAATCGGAGCAAGAGTTATTCCCGAAAGTATCAGCTCGGACTTAACGGTAGTCTCTCTTTATTTTGGTGCAAATTTTAAAAACACATCAATAATTAAGTTGGATAAAAACGCCTACAGCTCGTTCAAATTAATAAAACCTTTGGAAGTTTATTCTTATTTCACGACTTCGACTAGCGATGAGATTAATAGATATCTAGTGTCTTTAAGCCAATAGCTTCAGCAAAGCTTGTTCGGTGAGAATTTTGGTGCCAAGGGCTTCGGCTTTTTCGATTTTATTGTTGCCAACATTGGCGCCGACTACCAAATATGTTGTACCCTTGCCTACCGAAGATTGAAAAGTACCGCCCAAGGCTCGGATTTTATCGGCTGCTTCTTCGCGACTCATGGAGCTTAAGCCGCCAGTTATGGCAAAACTTTGGCCAGTTAATTTACCAGAGGTAGTTTTTACGGATTGCGGCTCAACACCAGCTTTAGCAAACTTGGCCAATAATTTTTGATTGTTTTCGTCACTAAACCAAACCATTGTTGATTCGGCCACAACTTCGCCCACGCCATCAACAGCCGATAATTCTTCAACCGAAGCCTTGGCTAGATTATCTAAAGTTTTAAATCGGTTAGCTAAATCTATGGCCGTTTGAGTACCGATGTGCCGAATCCCTAACGCATAGATAAACTTAGCTAGTAGTGGCTTCTTTTTTTCGGCAACAGCTTCGACCAAGTTCTTGGCGCTGAGTTCGGCAAACCGTTCTAGGGGCATTAACTGCCCAACTTTTAAGTTATACAAATCGGCAGCGTCTTGTACCAACCCGGCTTCGATTAGGGCAATCACATTTTTTTCGCCCAAACCCGTAATATCCATAGCAGACTTAGAGGCAAAATGTTGAATAAGCTTGTAGGAACGTGCCGGGCAGGCTTTATTAGGACAACGCCAAACTACTTCATTGGCTGGTTTTACTAACTTGGTTTCACATTCTGGGCAAACTTTTGGCATTACAAAAGCTCGCTCCGAACCATCGCGCAAGCCAATCACCGGTTCAACAACTTCTGGTATTACATCACCAGCTTTATGAATTATCACCGTATCGCCGATTAGTATTCCTTTGCGTTTGATTTCGTCTTGATTATGTAAAGTGGCCATCTGTACCGTAGACCCCGCCACTACAACCGGCTCTAAAACTGCTACCGGCGTAGCCGAACCGGTGCGACCAATACTAATAAAAATATCTTTTAGCTTTGTTGTGGCCTGTTCGGGTGGATATTTAAAAGCAATGGCAGCCCGAGGATTTTTACCCACAACACCCAGCTTTTCATATAAAGTTTTGTCGTTAATCTTTACAACCAAGCCATCAGTATTAAATGGCAGCTCAAGACGCTTTTCTTGCCAGTAAGTAGCAAACTCTTTTATTTCTGCCAGATTGCGTAACAGTTTGGCCTGGTTATTAACTAAAAATCCAAGCTTGTGAAGGGTTTTGTAAGCAAGCTCTTGGGTTGGTACTTCTTTTGGATTGTCGCGCAAAATATCGTACGCCCTAAAATACAGCCGGCGGCTAGCAACTATTCGTGGATCTAGCTGACGGATAGTGCCGGCCGCTAAGTTACGCGGGTTGGCATAGATTTTTTCACCCTGTTTTTGCATAACTAAGTTCAACTTTTCAAAATCCGCCCTATACATAACAATCTCACCTCGGACTTCGGTGCGACCGTCGTTAAAAGGTTTAATATTTTGTAGGCTTAGCGGCACACTGCCAATTGTTTTAACATTGCCGGTTACATCTTCGCCTACCGAACCGTCACCCCTAGTAACAGCCTGCGTAAACACGCCGTCTTGATAAATCAGCGAGCAAGCTAGGCCGTCCATTTTAATATCAGCCCAAAAATTGGCATCTTTTACCGATGCGTCTAGTTTGGTAATCCTTGTAAGCCAATCTTTAACTTCGCCAATGTCAAATACGTCGTTCAAACTAAGCATGCGGCTTTGGTGATGAACTTTAACAAACTTATCTAAAGGCTTGGCGCCAACTCGTTGAGTAGGCGAATCGGCAGATATGAGTTCAGGATACTGGGCCTCAAGTTTTTTTAACTCCGCCATTAAACTGTCATAAACAGCATCTTCTATGCTGGGATTATCTAAAACATAGTACTCGTAAGCGTAGCGATTAAGTTGTTCGCGCAAGGCTTTAGCCCGAGCGGCTTCTAGCATTAAAGCAAACTCCTGTATAAGTTATAGAAATATACGTGACTAAACCCAAAAAGCACGAACAGTAACGCAAATGCCCAATAGCTAACTATTGCCGGAATTATAATAGCAATTGGCAACAATAAAATAAGTACCATGACAATACAAATGATTAACCACATTATTGATTTTCTAAGAATTGCTAATCGTCGCCTTTTGGTAACTTTTCTGGCCGAACGTAAAGCTTGGATTGGTCTAGTCTGTGGCAAAGAAACGATATAGAAAGCCGGCCAATACATTATAAACAGCGAGGCTGATAATAATAACAGCAACACCGTGATGGCACCGATTATAGTTATCTCGGATGCCGAAGGACCAAGCTGTAAGGCAGTCGATAGCAGGCTGCTACTAATAATGGCTGGTATTAAAACTAAGGTTAGAACGACGCAAACTAAAATCGTCGGAATAAAAGCCGCCGTACCCTGATAGTAGGCATCCCGCCATTTTATTTGTTTTAGTCCCTGAAGTTTACGTAATGTCCACACAAAAGCCATGCTAGCCAATACGATAAGCAATATTTGAATAAGAGTCGTGGAGTCTGATGAAACAGAAGAGCCTAGTCCACTAGAGTAAAGTGCCCCAAAAGCCAGGCCAAATACACCACCGATTTGGCTATCGGCAAGGGTAAGCTCATCTTGCCATGAAGTTGATAAATTTAAACCCAGCACCAAAGCAAAATATAGAATAGCAAAAATAATAGTTACGCCAAGTAGTGGGCGCCAAAAAGTTGATACTTCAAACCACGTCTTTTTAGTTAATGCCCACGTTGAGGGTAATTTTGGTAGCTTAACTTTTTCTTTGTTGTTAACTTTTTTAGACAATTTGGCAGATTTTTTAACTGGCTTTTTTGACCTAGGCGATTTCTTAAAGATGTTTTTCATGCCTTATGCCCCATTTCACGTAATTTTTTAACTCTTTCTTCTATAGGAGGATGGGTACTGAATAAGTTGCTTAAAGAACCTTTTTTTAATGGACTAGCAATAAACAAGTGAGCCGTAGAAGCGTTCTGCTTCTTCATGGCTAAACCCTTGGCCCCAATTTTTTCTAAAGCGCTGGCCAAACCTTCTGGATAGCGAGTAGTTAAAGCAGCCGTAGCATCCGCTAAATATTCACGCTTACGCGAAATAGCCAATTGAATAAGCGTAGCGGCAATTGGTGCCAATATTAAGGCAACTATGCCAACAATTAAGGTAATCGGATTGCTGCTGCCACGGTTGTCATCATCACCGCCCCAGAACATCCAACGCAAAACAAAATCACTAATCATTGAAACTACGGCAACTAGGCCAAAGGCAACCATCATTAAGCGGATATCAAAATTGCGGATGTGCCCTAGTTCGTGAGCCAAAACGCCCTGTAATTCACTATCGTTCATCATATCCAGCAAGCCAGTAGTGACAGCTATAACCGAATGTCTAGGGTCACGGCCTGTGGCAAAAGCATTGGGAGCTGGGTCGTCCATAATGTAAACTTTTGGCATTGGCGAACCAGTAGCTATGCTCAAGTTTTCTACCGCATTCCACAAACGGGGGTTATCTTTCTTTTCTATCTGTTTGGCGCCGTTAACTGCCAAAGCTAATTTATCCGAAGCAAAATATGTCCATAGCATGTAAAAGAAAGCAAAAATCAACGCAAAAATGGTGATTGTAAAATCTTTGTAATACCAGCTAACACCGTAAGCAATGGCCGCAACCAATACAAAGAAACCAAACATCAAAAACACGGTACGGCGCTTGTTAGCGGATATTTCGCTATACATTAATTAACCTCTAAAAACTGACTTCTGTTGGATTTTGAATAGCGGTTTTTTGGCCTTCTTCTACTTCAAAGAATTCGCGCTCTTTAAAACCAAGCATGCCGGCAAAAATGGTGTTGGGGAAAACTTTGATCTTGATATTCAAGTCGCGAGCCGAACCGTTGTAAAAGCGCCTACTAGCTTGGATTTTATCTTCGGTGTCAGTTAATTGAGCCTGTAAATCCAAAAAGTTTTGGTTAGCTTTTAGGTCTGGATAAGCTTCGGCAACCGCAAACAAACTCTTTAAAGAATCTGTAAGCATGTTTTCGGTCTTAGCGGTTTCGGCTGGACCTTGAGCATTCATCGCCTCGGAGCGAGCTTTAGTGACTTCTTCGAATACACCCTTTTCGTGCTTGGCGTATCCCTTTACGGTATTTATTAAATTAGGGATAAGATCAAAACGCCTTTTGAGCTGAACAGTGATGTCGCTCCAAGCTTCGTCTACCCGTACATTTAGCCTAACTAAACCATTGTAGACCGCTATCAAATAGATGGCGAGTAATACTACAACGGCGATGACAATCCATAAAACTACCATAGCTTTAGTTCCCTTCGTTTATGCTTATAGTATAACGCTTTAGACCTAAAAAATCCTCTACTTTCTAGAGGATTTTTGTTGGTGGGAGAGGAGGGACTTGAACCCTCAAGGCTTTTAAGGCCAACAGATTTTAAGTCTGTCGCGTATACCAATTCCGCCACTCTCCCGTCGTCGAATGCCGAGCTTGTATCTCGTTTTGACTGTTCGCCAAAAGCTTCGATTTTATGCTCGCATTCTCCTCTTAATTTTACAAACAGCATAGCTTGGTTTGCAAAATTAGTCTTAACCTCCAATTTTAAAATAAAATTGGAGGCGCGTACCGGAGTCGCACCGGTGTACGAGGTTTTGCAGACCTCTGCCTAACTCCTCGGCCAACGCGCCACGCTAAACATTATAAACGATTGTCCCTGTAAATCTAAGCGTGAAAACCTGATTGTATTTTACCTTGTCGAATTTCTATTATGCTACCACTTTCATAGTTTTTGGTGCCATCTAGTAAATCCTTGGTAAGTTTTGATATATTTTCAGGTGATTGAGCTTCATTAAAATACTGGGGATAAAACTTCTTATAGGCCTCAGTCGCTGTATCGGCTGGAGAAATGCCAAAAACTCTCATATGTTGATAGTCTTGGCTGAGTCCAACCAGGAAGTCTTCGAGCGCCCGTTTGCTTGTGTAATATGGCAACCAGCCTTGAGCTCCATTGTTGAAAGTCCCACTGACACCTATGACCGTTGAAAGATTATTCGCCATCGATCTTATCAATAGCATGGGCGCAATTACGGTTACGTTCATTGTTCGCGTTATTTCTTCGGGCGTAAACTCGTTGAAGGGTTTATCCGCTAAAACGCCCTTCTCGTCGTGCCAAACGCCAGCAGCGTGTATGAATACCTCAATCTTTTTATTTGAAAACCTAGAAGCATATTTTTCTACTTCAGCCAGATCTGATAAATCAAGTTCGTCGCGAGTAGGGCTGATAACCTCCCAATTATCGCCTAACAGATTGGCGGTAATCGCCTTACCAATTCCTGATGTACCACCCGTAATGAATGCTACTTTTTTGCTCATATCTGTATATTACCAGAAGTCTTTGACCAGTTTTTGTAGTCTTTCATCAGTTCTTTGCACTCATCGCGCAAGATACCACCAGTAATTTGGATTTTGCTACCATCCCATAGCTGGGAGTCTTTTGCTCGCTCCTCTAAGCTATAGTTTTTGAATTCGTAATCATTGCCACTTATGTCGGTAGCATAAGCCCCAAAATATATAGCTTTTAAATTAGCCCAAAGCGCCGCGCCCAAACACATACTGCAAGTTTCGACAGTACTGTACATAACGCAGCCCTCTAATCGGTGGCTCGAAGCCCCCATTTTTTTTGACGCTTCCCTGATTGCAACCATTTCGGAATGCTGCGAGGGGTCGTTGTCGCTACTTACCATTGATATCCCTCCAGAGATTACCTCGTCATTCTTAACTATTATCGCTCCAGTTGGGCAACCGCCTTGTTTTTCTGATTCTTTGGCAGCTTTTATGGCTATTTTCATAAAATATTCGTGGCTCATATGCACAACCCTTCTACTATCTGGGCCATAGAACCTATGTATTTATCTGGATTGGTTTTTAGCTCTTTCTTCAACCTCTCGATATCCACCCACTCCAAAGCATCAACTTCGGCTGGCTGCCTAACAAAGCCGCTTATGTCACGATCCAGTGTTGCAAAGTACCATTGGTCAAAATGGTTGCCAGGGTAAGTAAAATACATTTTTACCCCCTTGGTAAACCGTACACCCTCCAGCCCAACTTCTTCTTTGGCTTCTTTGTAAATATTGCTTTCGTAGGTCTCGCCTTGTTCAACCGTGCCCATAACAGCCGGCCCCCATTTACTAGGGTCTTCACGCTTTGTGGATGCACGCTGGGCAAGGAGTGTCTGGCCCTTAGTGTTCGTTAACCATAATGCAGAAACTCGATATATATCAGTCTTGCGATCGATTTCGCTACGCTCTTTTACGCCAACGAGCCGATCTTGCCCATCAACAATCTGGATTTTCATATCTTTAATTCTACCACCGTTTGAAGGCTGATATTGCGTGGCTCTGTGAAAGTTTGTGAAAACTTTTAAGAAGAATCCGCTTGAGATTAAGAAATCAGCGTGCGGGGCTTTATATTTAGCAGTGTTATTGGCCTAGCGGCCGGATACACCCTAACAGCCGATCGTGGCTTAGCGGTTAATACGGTTCTTGGTGCTTCGTCGGTATTACTAGCTTCAACGATCTTCACTTTTAAGCTACACAAACCGCCACTTGTAACTGGTTTTTCTAATACGCTTAGTATAGCGCCATGAAAAGTACTACCCGAAGCTTCTAAGACAACGTATTCAGAAAAGCTGTCATTTGGGTTAAGCAAGCCTTCAAGCCTAGCTAGAACCGTGCCGTCAAAATCACTAACTATCCTTAATTTACCCTTGTGAGATACCAGCCAGTTATCTAAATCGGTAATAGCTTTTTGCTTCTTGTAGGTATGTTCTTGGGTGCTGAAAAACGATTTATAATCTGCACTAGCTTGGTGAAATAGGTGCAAGGCTTGGGCCAGAGCAGTATGAACATCTTTACCTGTTCCGACAATCGACTTTTTTACCGCTAGCTCGCTTTCTGACGCCATATAGTAAGCTTCTGGATTTTCAAAAGACACCATACGAACACCGTTATAGTGAGCACGTACAAAGATAATAAAGCCTTGGTCTAAAACCGGCCGTATTAGCAAAGACTTATCGATTGTTTTAATTACAGGCATAAAATCACTTTCAAAAATAATAAGAGCCTTTAGGCCCCTCAATAAGCGGATTATATCACTTGTTTCTGTATCAGTCAATTATATTTGGTAGTAAAGTTTTATAGGCAAAGGACTGTCTAAAAGCTTTTTCAAGTGATACCTGCATTCGTATAGGCTATAATTAATTCAGATATAATGCTAAAGAATAAAACATTTCTAAGGGTACTGGCTGTTTTGGCCTTGATTGGGGCGGTTTCACTCTGCGCAGTAGTAGGATATCAGCGACGAGAGCACTCTGGCCCAAAAAAGTCACCCGAATCAAATCAGCTTGGTGGCCAAATTTCTAAACCCAATGTTGCCGACAATAATGAAGTCGCTACTAGCAACAATAGTGATAATGTACCAGCCCCGCAAGTTACGGCTCCTCCGCTAAGAAGTAGCTCGGTTACAATCAATAATAAAGAATACCCCGTACACCCCTATAAGTTGTTAATGATGCCCAATGACCCGCTAGTTTCACAGTGGTGGGTAACAAATATGAGTTTGGATGATATGTGGGATATTCCGGCTGGTAGCGAAGAAACTGTTATGGCAGTAATCGATACTGGGTTTGCACTGGCCCATGAAGAATTTCAAAATCGTTGGTTTGTGAACCCCGGCGAATCGGGAGTCGCCAGCAGTGAAGCTCCATCAGTACTAAATTGTACGGGTCGCAGCCTGCCACTATCGGCTAGCTGTAACTTAATAGACGACAACAGCGATGGCATAGTCGACAACGAAACCGGTTCCGTAGTTTACCAGAATCCATCTAAGCTAAACTGCACTGCTCAATCTAAACCCTTAACAAAAGATTGCAATAACATCGACGATGATAGCAACGGCTATGTCGACGATGTAACTGGTTGGGATTTTATTAACTACGACAGCTCAGTGCAGGCCGGGCAGCTTAATCCTACCGGAAACGGCACTAAGCACGGAACAATCGTAACAGGGGCAGCAGCAGCTACTGGCAACAATGGTAAGGGTATAGCCGGAGTTAACTGGCAAACTAAAATACTACCCATCCAAGCCTTAGACGACGACGCTTACGGCGACACTCTAAGCGTTAGCCGTTCAATTTCGTATGCTGCCGATATGGGGGTTGATGTTATTAGTCTAAGCCTGGGCAGCGATTACCCGGACGATTTAGTACGCGATGCCGTTCAGTATGCTATAGCCAAAGGAATCATTGTAGTGGCAGCAGCGGGCAATGACGGCTGTGATTGTATGCTTTACCCCGCTAACTACCCAGAAGTTGTAGCCGTAGGAGCCTTAAATACCAATAATACTCCGGCCAGTTTTAGTTCTTGGGGAACAAATCTAGATATATTAGCCCCCGGTGTTTCGATAGATTCAGCGACTTGGTCGGCTGGCAACCCAACTAGCGACTATTATTACGATGCCGCTGGCACATCACTGGCAACCCCGTTAGTTAGCGGTTTACTGGCTCGCCTGGCCAGCCAACAACCCCAAGCTACGCCCATTCAGCTAATGGCTGCTTTGGCCGAAAATACCAATCGCCTTACGCTTGGCGCTTCAACACCCAGAAGCAACACTTTAGGTTTTGGCACGGCCGACGCCTACAAGGCCAACAATCGAATGTACCAACCACTTGAACTTGGCCAAAACTACGTATTTAAACCAATCAGCAATGGCTTGTTCCCGATATTTAGCGTTAGCGAGGAAGCTAATAACTCTCAGGCTGCGTCTTGCCCCAGTAACACCGTTGGCACAACACCGATATTCGAGTTAAACAACTCTATTCTAAACTTTTTTACTATCAGCTACGTCGAGAACTACAAAGCCCAGCAAAGCGGCTATTCTTCTAGCCTGTTCGCCTATACCTGCATGCAACAGCCACACGACACTGCTCAAGTTTCACGCTATATCGATATATTTCACGAGTTTAAAAATACCTACACGAAGCTTTTGTATTAACAAATGATAATATAGGATTATAAGATGATGCTCAGCTTGCTAAAAACCCTACTAAGCCCAAAACGCTTGATTGTGTTGGCTGTAATATTGGCCGCTTTAGCTTATTGGCTTTATGATTGGCAGAAATCAGAAGATGTTACCGAGACAAAGGGAGTGCAGACAACCTACACCCTAAGTAAAGATGAAGCAGCTGCAATCCCTACACCCACGCCCAGTCCAACACCGACTAACCCAGCTACCGGCGATTCCAATAATCAGCCAGAAGTAACTGGGCCTAACCCCATTTTGACACCCACACCTACATCCAGCCCAACGCCAATCCCACCCATAACGACTACTCCAATACCGATCCCTACCCCGCCGTATCCTATTGAACTGCTAAATACTTAGCTTTACCAACAAAGTCTCGCCAGTGTCTAAAAGATTATATCTGTGTATGGCAAGGAGGCTCTTAAGTTGTCTATGGTGCTTTGGCTTAGGGGGTTGCCAGTTAAGTCAAAGGTTTTTAGATTGTTTTTTAGATTAGCAAGTTCATTTGGCAGGCCAGTAATTTGGTTATAGCTGTAGTCTAAGGTAACCAGCTTACTTAGTTGGCCAATTTCGGCTGGCATACCTGTCATATTGTTATAGCTAACATCTAATAGGGTTAGCTGTGGCATTTGCCTTATTTCGCCAATCAAACTGCCCTCTAGAATATTATGATCTATCCTAAAAACCTGCACCTTAGTCATCTTGCCCATTTGGGATGGCAGAGTTTTCAGGTTGTTGTTAGAGAGGATCAAGGTAGTTACGCTAGTTTGGTTATAAATACTAGAACCAACCGATGCTAGGCCTTGGTTACTTAAATCCAAAACATTTGCGCTAGCCGATGTGTTTGATGTGCCGCCAGGATTAGAATTATTGGATTTCGTTTGGTCGTAAATAATCCAGCTGCCCAAAGCCAGAACAACTACTGCTAATAATGCCAGTAAAGAATTCTTCATAACATAAACTCCCGTTACATAACCTATTATACTCTTTAAATCAGGGGTGCGCTTTTTGAGGGGTATTCGCTGCACATTAAAAAGAGCCTGCGAATATGCAAGCTCTTTTTATTTTGTTCACTAACTAGCGATTTGCGCCGTGGCGCCCACCGCCCGTACCGTCACAATCACCTTGGTTTTCGGCCCGCTGAGTTTGCCTTTGGGCAACTTCTTCAGCCGATAAACCTCGCTCTTGCCAACGAGCTTCGGCGGCTTCACCCATCTGTTCGTGAAACTGATCTTGGGTTAGCCCTTTTTCTTCAATTATTTGGTATAGGGTCTTCTCTTTTAGTTGGGACTGCAACTCTTCTGTGGTCATTCCCAAAAGTTGAGCTTTAGTTTCCAGCATCTGACCATAACCGCTACGGTTGCCGCTACCGTTACTGTAGCCATTGCCGCCTTGGGCGCCGGCTAAACTAGGAACCAGCAAAAAGCCGGCTATCGCCAAACTTGCTGTTCCTACAGTTAATATTGCTAATTTCTTCATTTCTTCCTTCCTTTAGTTACATATTTAATACAACCAAAGGCCCGTGTTTATTTCATTTACTGCTGGCCAAAGCGAAAGCCTTTTACTTGAGTCGTGCAATTGGTATCTGTTGTAGCGCATGTATTCTGATTATGCCGTTTAAAAGTATTCGGTAATTGGGTATAAGATAAACCATAACCTACCGCAACAGCTACAATAATGATGCCCATCACAAGATACACCAATTTGATTTTGTAAAATGCTCCAACCTTTTTAATCATCATAACCAAAACTACTACGGCTAATATCGCTAACACCACCGCCCACCAGGGAAAGTTATCTACCAAAGTGGTTAGGTTTTGACGAGCACCATAAGCTGGGCCGGCCGCTTTCTGAATACGGAGCCATAAGCTGGCTAAACTTATTAAGTAGCCCAAAGCCACCGCTAAGATAGCAACAACAGCAACGCTCAGCACGGTTACTAGAGTGTAATAAACCCGCGGGTGCATTTTAATTTGGCCGGTAGTTATTTTGGCCATTACTTCATCTTCTACGCTGCTAATTTGGGACTTTTTAGGTTTAGTCATAGCTTTACTCCTCTGCCCAAACAGGCTTGTTTAAGTATTGTTTTGGCACGATTAATTCTAACTCCAACGGTTGAGGTGGGTATGTGCAAAATATCACTGATTTCGGTGTATGTTAGATTTTCGAAAAAGTATAAGGCAATAACTTCGCTGTATTTAACATCGAGTGTCTTAAGGCATTGCTGTACTTCTTTCTTTAAAAACATCTTGTCCATAACGTAAGCCCCAGAAAATTCCACTGCAAAATTATCACCGCTAATATCTAACTCCGAAAAGGTAGATGTTTTCTTGGCCTTTTTAATAGCGTTAACGGCCTCGTTATGCGCAATACGGTATATCCAAGACGAAAACTTCTTGTTTAAGTGAAAACTGTGCAAATTTATATAAGCTTTAATAAAAGTATCCTGCAAAACGTCCGACGCTTGATCGTAGTCTTTTATTAAAAATAGTATGTAACGCAATAGCCTTGCTTCGTATTTTTCGACTATTTGAGCATACATGTCTTTATTACCACTCAAAACAGCGGTAACTACTTCGGCATCGGTTAGGTTATCTGGTTTAGCGACCATGGCTATATTAATAATACAGTTTAATAGGCCGTTTTATTTCATCGGTTACGAAAGACATAGGCGGCAACACCCGTAATCTCAGATATAACGCACCGTAGATTGGTTAGATGGTCTGGACTTCTTGCTGTTTAGATATCTTAATATTTTGGCAACTCTTTTAATCCAAACTCAACCAGCTTGTCGAAATCATGGTGTTTTTGCCATTGTTTATGGAGAGCTTTTCGAAATTTTTCATGCGATAAATAAACTTGATCAAAAACTTCTATAAAAGGGACCAAGCTGTTGTCTAAGATAACCGTTAAAGATTCCTTTAAGTAATCAAAATCATTTGCCGACAGCTTTGATACCGGCGACTTTGGGTCTTCTCGCCAATAATTGTGGAACTGAAAATGTAACGCTTCGTGCAGAAAAGTGGCGATTGGCGTATTATCAATATTAAATTTCATATAGAACGACCCTTCTTTATCGTCGTACGGTGAACGGGGGAAGGTGGTAATTCGAATGATAAACTTTTTAAAATATGATTCTTTACCGGTTAACTTTTTTAATAATTCACACGCATCATTGAGTTTTACGGAATATACCTTATTTAAATATTCAATATACATATCAATATCATCTTTGTTGGTTATGTATTTTTTATCTAAAAATGTCGATAAAACGGCTTCAGCATCTTTTTTGCGCATTTTAGCAATCTTATCAAAAACCTCTCTATCTTCGTCTGACCTTAAATCGTCTCGCCAACTGCGACCGTGAAGAACACTATTTCGCGCTGCGTTCCTCCAGTTCCACATATCACCTTGTTTGTCCAAAATAATTTTGTACGTGTAATTCATAATATTTAACTAATTATATAGTAGTAGTGACCGCCCCCGCCAGGACCAATGGTCCTGGCGGGGGCGAGAGCTGGTGTTACTTACACCAGTTGCGCTGACACCTCGTCGAACAGGCGACACCCTGGTCTTTGGCGAGGGCCGCGACTTCCTTGGAGCCGTACTTCTTGAGCATCTGGATAAGCTGGGTCATTTCGTTTTCTCCTTGTTGACTTTGTCCAACCAACGACACGAAACTATTTTTTCAGCAGTCACCTCCCTTCTACACCGCGTGGCATAATTCTTGCGGATCAAGAATTGCCCAGTTGATATTACAACCGCCGCGGCATTGGTCTTTTTTACTGCAGACAGTGCAGCAGTCTGCCGGATATCGTAGGACTTCGGCATACTCGCCACAGACCTTGTCGCAGTTCAGGTGGCTCATCAGACTTGCGGTGTCGACAAAATCGACACCGTACGCTGCAACGCATGTTTCTAGCATGTTGTTGCAGAATAGGACATTCCCCTTGCTGTCGAACACTAGACCTGAACGATCCTGCACACTGCATTCTCCGAGTAGTTGCCCTTTCGACACTAGTCGATCTAGGAACTCTTGCGGCCACATGCAATACGGCAGCGACATCTCGATGACAATCTCGCCTTCGTATAGTTCGTCGAGGAACCCATGCAGCTCTTGTATGTCTTTAACAAGCTGCTTCGGCTCAACCACGTACTGGTTAGACGGCACTCCGTCAGAGACGGTGACCCCACAGGGGCTTATGACAAAACTCTCCGCCCCTAGGTCCCAAGCCATCCAAGCTATGGCTTTCACGTCGTCCTGCGACGTTAGCGTTGAGTACACGGTACCAACGCCTGCCTTCGGATGATACTTGATTGCTCGCTCAATACCTTTGATGGTACTAGCGAGCAGCGCTGGCGCTCCAACAACATCAACAAACTGCCGTTCGGTGACGCCCTTGATCGATACGCCCACGTTGTCGCATGGCGACTTCAGATACCGTTCCCAGTACTTGTCGTCGCCAAACTTGCAGGCGTTCGTGATCATGCTTACGGTAACACCCTTGCTTCTTGCGTACTCGTTGAAAGCGAAGAGATGCGGCCAAAGCGTTGGTTCGCCACCGGTCAGCGTCACGTGATTGATGCCCAGACCGACTACCAGTTCGACCAGTTTTTTAGCCTGGTCGAATGACATATCGTCTGCCGGATTATAGCGCGATCCCTTGGCATAGCACCATTTGCACCGAAAGTTGCATCGTCTGTTAACCGTCAGCCAAACCGTAGTCGGGCTTGCAGAAAAATCGTAGCATTCGTTCATTTCAGACACTCCTTGTCAAAGGGCTAGAGATACACAGCATCTCCCAGTATTGATACGGCTTCACACTGCTATGTGATAACAAGCGGCTTCCCCCAAATTGAGTCACTCGACTCGTTAACCCACAGAGTAGAACGTTTAATATGTTACCATATCACCTTACGAAAAAATAATATTTTGTAATATAATATCGTTGCCGGCAAATTAGCAAATAAAAAACCTCTGGATTAACAGAGGTGGTAATGCTTTGGTGCGCGAGAGAGGACTTGAACCTCCAAGCTTTTTAGGGCACAGCCACCTCAAGGCTGCGTGTATACCAATTTCACCACTCGCGCATATAAGGACAATTATAATACAAGAGTTGCTAAATATACCTCTGTTTAGGTAAAATATAGTTTGCACTGATGTGGCTCTTTAGCTCAGCTGGTAGAGCAGAGGCCTGAAGAGCCTTGTGTCCCCAGTTCGAGTCTGGGAGGAGCCACCAGTACATTTTGGTATAATGTGTTTACAAATTTTGCAAACCAAGCTTTAGCTGTTTGTAAAATTTAGAGGAGGCGTAACGAAAGGCGGCAGCCAAGCGAGTTTACCGAGCTTGCGAAAGCCGAAAGTTAACGCCGACGAGCGGGCGTAGCTCAGTTGTTTAGAGCGCTTCCTTGCCAAGGAAGAGGCCGTGAGTTAGAGTCTCATCGCCCGCACCATTTTATGGGCGCTTAGCTCAGTTGGCTAGAGCGTCTCGTTTACACCGAGAGGGTCGGGGGTTCGAGTCCCTCAGCGCCCACCAAAGAAAAAGACCAAATGATTTGGTCTTTTTCTTTTTGCGCCAAAGGCTTACGTGCGGGGCATGTGATCGTACAAATGAGACAAGGAATATTCTTGGCGAAGTAAGTTTTGAACATCGTGCAGACCGACTCCGACTTTAACGCCAGGGTTCAGCGTATTATAGGGGTCAAAGATAGCTTTGACCTTTTCAAATAAAGAATAAACTTCGTCACCGTACTGCATTTTTACAAACGGCCCGCGCAAACGACCGTCGTTATATTGGCCAGTTATAGAACCGCCCAAACTTAAAACTAAGCCGTAGTAATAATCCATTAATTTAAATACCTTTTGGCGCTCGCCAACTTGGCTTAGATCTAACTGGGGTTGAATGTGATAATTACCTTCACCAGCGTGACCCCAAATCTGGCAACCTAACCCGATTTTGGCAAAAAATTCGTAACTCTTATTAAAAAACTCTGTTGTTTTTTCTAGCGGTATAACTACGTCGTCGATTATTGGCAAAGCCTTTTTTTCGCCATCGCCATGCCAACTTATATTTGCCACGCTATGGCGCAACTTCCAAATATTGGCCTGCTCTGCCTCGCCTTTTGCCAGCATATGACCTATGGCGTAACTAGCAAAAATCTTCTGAGCTTTTTTAACACTGTTAGATTGGATTCGGCCCGAGCTATCATCGAATTCAACAACTAATGAAATTTTGGGGAATGGCTTATTAACAATTCCACTCAGTCGGTTCGGGTTTATAGAATCAACAAAGTCTAGCGACTGATCGTTAACTAATTCTAAGGCGCTGGGCTTAAGCTTGCACAGTTCGTTTATTGCCGCTCCAGCCTTGGCAATATCGTCAAAAAAGCCGACCATAACAGAGCTAACTGGGTTGTATTTTATGGTTGCCAGTTTGGCTTCGGTAATTATGCCTAAGGTGCCTTGCGAGCCTACCATTAATGGTGTTAAGTCAAAGTTGCCCTTGTTATCTTTTACGTTCCACAGATCATAACCGCAAGTGTTTTTTATAAGAGCTGGACGGGTTTTGTCTAACAATTCCTTGTAGTCAATCAACAAGCCATCCAAGGCTCGGTAAACTTCGCCTTCGAAACTACTTAGGCCTTTTTTGTGATTTAATTGTCTTTTGGATAGCTTGTTAGTGGCAATAACTTCGCCATTGGCCAACACTACGCGCAGTTCTTGAACATAGTTTTTGGTAACACCGTATTTTATAGACTTTTCACCGGCAGCATTGTTGGCGATTGCTCCGCCGATTGTTGAAAATTCTATAGATGCCGGATACGGTGGTAAAAACAAACCGTGGGTATGCAAGGCCTGCTGTAACTTGCCATAATTCAATCCTGGCTGAACTATTAATACTCCCTTTCCGGAATCTAAAACCAAAATTTTATTTAGGTGGGCCGGAAAAACCAACATTATGCCAGAGCCAATGGCTGCCCCAGTTAAATTGGTTCCAAGACCCCTGGCAGTTATTGGTATGGCTTTCCCCCGTTGGGCTAATTGCCAAGCAAAACGAGCAGCCTTACGCACATCGCTTTCGTTATGCGGATAAACAATAATCTGCGGAGCCAATTTAAAAATACCAGCGTCGGTAGAAAAATGGCGCCGCGCGTCAACCGAAGTTGTAACCTCGCCCACCAGATGCTCTTGAAGATAATGCGCCACCTTATTCATTATTTTTGTATCATAGCATAACCACTTCGGTGGATGATAGACGATGGATGTTAGACGCTAGAAATGTAGAATTGTTGAGTTTTGTAATTTTTTAGAACCTTAGCGCTTGGAAAGTAGAGGGGACTAGGAAGATTATTTAGATCAAACCAGCGCCACTGCGTTATTTCGTCAGGCTCCATAACCTTGGGCTCGCCATTAAAATCTTCAGATAATAAACCAACAGTTACAAAATGAGCATCCTCAACCATGTCATTGTTTACACAAATAAGTTTAACTTTATTTAATTTTATGCCAGTCTCCTCAAGTGTTTCTCTTTTTGCTCCATCTTCAAAAGTTTCGCCAAAGCTTAGCTTGCCGCCCGGCATTGTCCAGGTTCCGGCTCCTTTTAAAAGGCTACTAGCCTTTTCGGGGTCTTCGTGGCGCTTGCCCAGCAAAATCTTAGAGTCTTTGATAACCATCACTCCGAAACCAACACCAATTTTCTTTTCTTCGTTCATTGTCTGGTTCCTTATTTTATTAGCCATTAATTAGTATAATACTTTAGTAACTGATTCGCGGATGTGGCGAAATGGTAGACGCGCTAGCTTCAGGAGTTAGTGTTGGCAACGACATGGAGGTTCGAGTCCTCTCATCCGCACCACGTCAGAATTTACTAATAGTCCCAGCTACTCGGCAACCTTGCGGGCAGTATTAATCATCCACTTGTCGATATCATTAAAACGATCGCTAGAGTTGTTTATTAAATTGGCATCGATGCCATAAATATGCTGATTCGATACATACAAATAGCGAGGCTGATACAAGCCAATGGCCGGAGCATCATTTTGCCAACGGCCCAAGAACGATTGATATTTAGCCGATCTTAAAGCTACGTCGGAACGCGAGCGACCAGACTCTAGGGCGATATCAGAAATTGAGGATTTATATTCCGAGAAGTTTAACCTAGTTTGGCCACTACCGGTAATCTGGCTAGAGTGCCAGTAAACGTAAACGTCTGGGTCGGCACCGATACTAATGCCATATAGCAGTACGTCATAATCGTGACTATCAATATATTTTTGGCTATCTTCAGCCGTTTGGGTTACATTAACTACCAAATTTACCCCTACCTGAGCCCACTGTTCTTGCAAAAGTTTAACCAGTAACGAAAAGTCCCGCTTGTTCTGGTAAGCCAAACTAATTGTTAACTGTTGGCCATTTTTTACTCTGAACTGTTCGCCAGCCGGCAAAGCCCAGCCAACACTCTCTAGCTGCTGAATAGCCGCTGCCTGATTAAAGCGAAACTGCTGATAAGCCGGGTTATAGCCAATCTGCGAGTTCAAAATTGGTTCGGTTACTGGTATGACTGGGTAGCCAATAGTTGTTAAAAGCGATGGCACATCGGTAGCTTTTACCAAAGCTTGTCGAACATTTATGTCAACCAGAAGCGGGCTGGTGGTCTTTAGAAACAGCATATTGGCGCTCATTAAGTTAAAGCCGGTTAGCTCATAGTCGTTATCGTAATCAGTATCGGCAACGTCTAAACCGGCTGCCGTAATTACCTTTTTAGACGCTAGGGCATCGAGTAGGCTTTTGTCGTTGGGATAAGTTTTAAAAGTCACACCGTCCAACTTGGGTTGACCGTCGTGGTAACGATCAAAATTAGATAGCTGAATAACATCGGCTTGGCGGCCTTCGTCAACAGTTACACTTTCCCACTCAAAAGGTCCAGTACCAACTGGCGATTTTGTGTTAAAGGCAGCGCTACGTAATTCTACAGCCGGTACATCTTTTAGAAGGTGGTAAGGCAATATGCCATTAGTTAGAGAGTGCGGGAAAGCTGCATAAGCATTAGCCAAGGTAAAACGAACTGTTAGGCTATCAATTTTTTCGACGGTTACGCCCGATAGGTTGGCCAAAAATGGCGATTTAGCATCTGGGTTTTGAATTGTTTGGTAGGTGAACACCACGTCGTCACTAGTAAAGGGCTGGCCATCGTGCCAAACAATCCCTGGTTTTAGATTAACCGTATAAACCAACTCCCTATCGTCTAGCCCCCAGCTAACAGCCAAATCACCAGCCAAATTATTGTTGCTATCGTAGGTAAACAGCGAGTCAAACAGCAATTTACTTACTGCCGTATCAATATCGGTGGTGGCATAAATTGGGTTGGCATTACTAAAATGGCCAATGATGCCTTCGATATAAACTCCGCCGGCAACTGGCTGGGTAACTAAATAGTGACTACCGAGTTGAAGGGTTTGAAAAGCTACCGCAATCATTAAAATTACTACTAGCCCGACCCAAACAAAGGCGAATTTAACTGCGTATTTAAAATTATGCCAACGTCTAAAAATATGCCTATCTAGCTGTTTGTTGGCAATTTGGCTAAAGTTAATAAATTTTCGTTTACGAGCTCGGATGTCACGGCGCAATTTTAGCCGCGTATATTTAATTCTCATATGCCTCTATTGGGCGATAATCCCCAGAATGATTGACACCACAAAGATAATGGCCGAAACAACGGTCATTTGAAACAAAGTTTTGTCTGAGCCGCGGCGGACAGTTTCTATTTCGCCAGCACTACCAAAACCAGCGCCCAAGCCGGCGCCCCTTGTTTGCATTAAAATCAACAACGTTAAGAATATGGCCATTCCAACTGTTATGTAATTATAAATATTGCTCATGCTTTACTCCAACCGCTCGGTGACGACCGATACTATATAGTTTACCAGCCCAATGACTATACCCACAAGCATTGCCGCCCAAAAAGAGCTAACCTGCAATGATTCGTACAGCCAACTAGCTAGCGAAACAATTAAGCCCATTAATGACAATCATAAAAATACCCAAGGTTAGAGCGATGGCTGGCAAGGTAAAAATAATCAACACCGGCCTTATAAGAATATTAAGAATTGCCAAGACTAAACCGGCCGTGATAATAACTCCCCAACGATTCTGATAATCTACTAATTCAAAAATTCGAGCGGCTACATACAGGCCCAAGCTATTGGCGAACCATCTGATTGAAAATCTGAAAAAAGTTTTTGTCATGAGTCAGTTGCCTATTATACCAAATTAGACGCTAGATGATGGATGATAGACGCTAGATAAGTCACTGTGAAAAATATTGCTTGATGATTTGAGCCCGATGTTTGCCTACTAGCTCGGTTAAATTTTTCAAACTAGCAGTTTCGAGAGCTTTTACAGAGCCAAAATGTTTTAAGAGCTTCTTCTTGGTAATGGGCCCAATGGCAGGGATGCTATCTAAGATGCTAGTTGATTGACGCTTAATTTTTATAGACGATTGGTAGCTTACCGCAAAGCGATGGGCTTCATCGCGGATGCGTTGCAACAACTTGACGGTATGGCTGGCGACCGGTAAATCAATCACCAAATAATCGCTGCTTTGGTTAGCAAAGCCGCCTAATCGCTGAATGGTTTTATTAGACGCAACAACTTGGCTTTGTTTATTATCAACTATTATCTGTTCGAATCTTTTGGCTAAACCAATGATCGGCACCTGCCTGCTTACAACCGTCAGAGCTTTTATGGCAGCCGCCAGCTGGCCTTTGCCGCCATCAATAATAATTAAGCTCGGCAATCCCCAAGCCTTAATGTTCTTGGGCTGGAACCGACGCAAAATAACTTCGTGCATATGGGCATAATCATCATTGCCAATAAGCCTCATCTTAAATTTGCGGTAATCTTGTTTAGCTGGCGTGCCATTCTTAAAAACCACCATACTGGCAACACTATCCGTACCCTGCCAATGACTAATATCGTAACCCTCTATTCTCTTCGGTGGCATTTTTAAACTAAGTAGTTTAGCTATATCAGCCAGGGCGTGGTCTTTAGATAAGTCCATTAGCTCACTGTCGCCAAATATAATTTGAGTTTGAAGTTCTTTTAGCGCTCTTAGCTGATTACGCAAGATAGCTGCCTGTTCGTAATTATGCTGTTTGGCTACTGCTTGCATTTCTTTTTCTAGAGTTTTTATAACCCTGGAGCTTTTGCCTTCTATAAACATAATTAGCTTTTTTAGATTTGCAAGGTATGCTTGGCGGTTATATTCGGTAGTTTCGGGCCCCGGGCATAGGCCTAAGTGATATTGCAAACAAGCCCGGTTTGGCAGGTGAACATGCGTAGAGTACGGAAAGGCTTTACGTAGATAGCGTAAAGCTTTATTAACTGCGCCGGCGTGCCAAAAGGGACCCCAATATTTAGCACCATCATCTATCGGCCGTCGGGTTGTAGTGACTGCTGGAGTTCGGCTAGTTAAATCAATCCGAATATATATAGAAGCCTTATCGTCCCTCAGCAAAATGTTGTACTTGGGCAAATAACGCTTTACTAGCTCAGCTTCTAAAAACAAAGCTTCGGCTTCGCTATCTACCACCTGCCAATCGGTATCGGTAATTTCTTGTACTAACAAGTCTGTTTTAGGGTCGCGTAAGCGGCTAGCCTGAAAATATTGTCGTACTCTGTTTTTTAAGTTTGCAGCTTTGCCAACATAAATAATCTCGCCTTTAGTATTTTTGTGAAAATATACGCCGGGCGCTCTGGGCAAGGTGGCTAATTTAGCTTTTAAACTCTTGTTCATAGATGAAAACTCTTACTTGAATCTATTATACAGGGGTGGTAAACTTAAACCACTTATGTTGATGATCGGCAAGCACCGATCCGCTCAATTATGAAAGACAAATTCTTTTATAAACTGGTGCCATTTATGGCCTACCGGCATTCAAATTAAAGCAGGAGAAGCAATTGGAAAAACCTGACCGCGACAAATTATCTTTATGGGGCGCCGCTAAATTCTACATACGTGTAGCAATGGAGCGACCCGTAGATGCCCTACTGCCGATATTCTTAACTAGCGGCAGTAACTTGCTATCGTCTTACGTACCAGGCTTATTCGTGGCAAGCATCTTAGATAAAGTCGTTATTTCGTCCATAACAACTAGCGACTTAATCAAGCCCGTAGCTTTTGTAGCAATTAGTATGCTGAGCGGTGAGATATTAGAAAGAATCGGTATGCATTTTATGCTCCGCCTTGAATCCGACCAGATGCAAAAAGTTGCCGAACGAACTTTTAAAGATCTTATCAATCGCTCTACATCATTCCACAATAATAATTTTTCGGGTTCGCTGGTCACGCGTTCTAGCCGACTAACCAAAAACTTCCAGGCTTTTTATGACACAATTATTTTTAGCGTAATTGGAGTCATTGCAACGCTGGTATTTGTGGGTGTAGTGATGGTACCCAAGGCACCTTGGGTTTATTTTGCTTTTTATATTGTTATAGGTATTTTTATAGCCATAAGTTGGCCGATGGTCAGAAAGCGCTCAAAGCTAAATATGTTGCGGAGCCAGTACGAAAGCGAAGAAACTGCCGCGCTAGCCGATGCCATAACCAATGCCAGCACTATTAAAGCTTTCGCCAATGAAGATATAGAGGTTGCTCGCTATCACCAGGCTACCGAGAATATTCGACAAGCTCGCAAGGAAGCTTGGAATTATCACAACCTGCACGTCGACACCATGACGGCACCTTTTTATGTTTTGATAAATACCGTGTCGTTGCTACTTGCGGTTGTCGCTTATAAATCCTGGGGGGCCCCAGCTAGTGTTGTTTTCTTATCCTTTAATTATTTCTCGATGTTGTCTAAAAATATCTGGGACCTAAACCGCCTATGGCGAAGTATCGAGAGCTATTTGAGTGAAGCGGCCGAAACTTTATATATGCTTAACCAGCCAGTTGAGGTAGTGGATGTGCAGAATCCAATTGAAGCTAATATTAAGGCCGGCAACATTGTGTTCGAAAACGTGAAGTTCACTCACGAAAACAATGCTAGTAGCTTATTTGATGGCGTTTCTTTGCATATTAAGCCTAAAGAAAAGGTTGGCCTAATTGGCCCTAGCGGCGGTGGCAAGACAACTATAACTAAGTTAATTTTACGGTTTATGGATTTGGATGATGGCAAAATATTAATTGACGGACAAGATATTAGCCAGCTTCGCCAGCAAGATTTGCGCCAAGCTATTGCCTATGTTCCACAGGAGCCAATTCTATTTCATCGTACGTTGCTAGAAAACATTCAGTTCGGTAAGCCTAAAGCTACCAAAGCTGCAATAGTTAAGGCTGCCAAGCAAGCGCACGCCGATGACTTTATTGAAAGTTTGCCAAACAAATACGACACCTTGGTTGGTGAGCGCGGTGTTAAGTTGAGCGGTGGCCAGCGCCAACGCGTAGCCATTGCCAGAGCTATGTTAAAAAATTCTCCTATCCTAGTTTTAGACGAAGCCACCAGCGCCCTGGATAGTGATAGCGAAAAACTAATCCAAGATGCTTTATGGAAACTAATGGAAGACAACACCGCCATCGTAGTAGCTCACCGCCTAAGTACCGTGCAGAGGCTTGACCGTATTGTTGTTTTAGATGAAGGCAAGATTGTAGAAGAAGGCACCCACCAAGAGCTTTTAGACAAAAAAGGCTTATACGCCACCCTTTGGAACCATCAATCCGGTGGTTTCTTACAAGAACAATAATTAGGCCAAAACTTACTCTTTGGTATTACAATGAGTACAGCAAACTAGGAGGATTCTATGAAGACTAAAAAGTTTACGATCTTGCATTCTAACGACATGCACGGCGATTTTTTGGCGGAAGTAAAAGACAAAAAATCCAAAATGATTGGCGGGTTAGCTTTGCTTTCTGGCTATATTAATAAAGTTCGTAGCGAGGAAGAAAATGTATTATACGTAATCTCTGGCGATATGGTGCAGGGTTCGATGATTGATTCCGAATATAAGGGCATATCAACAATGGAGATTATGAACTACCTAGCACCCGACGTTGTGTCTTTGGGCAACCATGAATTCGATTATGGCCTGCCCCATTTGTTGTTTTTAGAAAAGATGGCTAACTTCCCGATCGTTAACGCTAACCTATACATTAAAAAATACAATAAACGCCTGATGCAGCCTTATTAATAATTAAAAAGGCTGGGTTTGAGATTCTGTTTACCGGCATTATTACCGATAAAGTAATCGATTCTATTAAGTCAGATAAGCTGGTTGGTTCATTCATCACACTAGAAGATGCCGCTCGAAGAAGTTGGTAAAATTAGCAATGCCTATAAAAATAATGACATTGATCTAACTATCGTTTTAACCCATATCGGCTTTGACTCAGATATCGTTTTGGCTAAGATGCTGAAACCCGAATGGGGAGTAGATATGATTATTGGCGGTCATTCGCATACCGTCTTAGAAAAGCCCGAAGAAGTAAATAAAATATTGATTACTCAAGCTGGTACTGGCAGTGACCAAATTGGTCGTTTTGACATTACGGTCGATGACGACACAAACAGCATCATTGAATATAAGTGGCAGTTAGTGCCAATTGTTGAAGGCATCGCCAAACCAGACGAAAAATTAAAAGAGTTTATTAGCATTTTTAAAAAGCAAGTAGACGACAAATACAGCACCATCTTAACCAAGTTTGCTCAAAAACTAACTCACCCCAAACGCGAGATAGAAACGCCACTTGGTAATGCCCTAGCGGACGCTATTACTGCCTCTGCCAGCAGTGATGTAATCTTTTTGGGTAGCGGTGCAATACGAGTTAAAGAGTTAGGGCCAGTTGTAACTTTAGGCGATTTTATGGCCTGCTTCCCTTACGACGACAGCTTAACAAGCTTTAAGATTACCGGAGCTCAGTTAAAGAAAATCTTTGAGCACATTATGCGTATCGAAAACCGTGATGGCGAAGGCGAAAACTACCAAGTCAACAGTGGAGTAGCGGCCACCTACAGCGATAAGGATAAAAAGTTATTGTCTTTAGTGGTAGCCGGCAAGCCCGTAGAAGATAAGGCAACCTATACAATTTGCCTGCAAGGCTACCATTACAATAACTGCACAGATTATTTAAATATTACTCCTGAAGAATTGGTAGCAATCGAACCGCCAAAGGTAGTTTCTACCTCCGCCCAAGAAGTTTTAGAAGAATATTTACGAAACAACCAAAATTTAAACGCTAAGATCGAAGGTCGCCTATCTTACATTGCGTGATACAATTTAATCTAACGTGAAAAAATATTTAAAAATTCTTTTGGTGTTAGTTGTTGTTGCAGCGGTAGCGTTCTTGTTAACCCGCGAAATCGATATTGATAGAGCCCTGCAGATTGGTGGACCACTACTATTGGCACTAATTTTGTTTGCCGAAACCGGCTTGTTGGTTGGTTTCTTTTTACCAGGTGATACCCTGCTTTTTGCGGCTGGCTTTTTTGCCGCCCAAGGCCGAGTTAATTTAGCACTAGTTTTAGGTTTGATGTTCTTGGGTACGGTACTGGGCAATATGCTGGGCTATACAATTGGCAAAAAAGCGGGCCAAGAATCTTTAAAAACGAGGATGCTTTGTTGCTTAACCCCGAAAACATCACCCATGCCCAAAACTTTTACAAAAAACATGGCGGTAAAACCATCTTAATTGCCCGCTTTATACCTGTTGTGCGCACAATTGTGCCACCGCTAGCCGGCATAGCTAAAATGGACTACAAGTGGTTTACAATCTACAACCTAATCGGCGGAGCGGTTTGGGTTGGCTTGGTAACCATGGTTGGCTATTGGGCTGGTAAAGTCTTGGGTAAATTCTTTAACATCGACAAATACATATTACCAGTCGTTATTCTGGCCACGGTTTCTACGGTGGCCATTAGTTTTTGGCACATTTGGAAAGACCCATCATCCCGTGCCAAATTGAAAAAATCCATTCATCAACAGTGGCATAGATTTATAGACTCTTTTAAGAAATAACCTACAGAATCTTTTTTAGAAATTGGGCGGTGTAGCTTTTAGAGTTTTTGGCTACGGCTTCGGGTGTACCGGTCGCTACGATTTCCCCACCAGCCTCGCCGCCTTCGGGACCCATATCAATTAGGTAGTCAGCGGATTTTATAACATCTAAGTTGTGTTCGATAATAATCATAGAGTTACCGGCGTCTACTAGCGCGCGCAAAACCTGCAGTAACTTCTTAACGTCATGAATGTGCAAGCCAGTGGTCGGTTCGTCTAGGATATACAGCGTGCGGCCAGTTGGACGGCGTGACAGTTCGGTAGCTAATTTTACGCGCTGGGCTTCGCCACCGCTTAAAGTGGTAGCCGATTGGCCAAGCGTTATATAGCCCAAGCCTACATCTACTAAAGTTTGCAACCTTCGGGCCACGGCTGGAATGTTTTTAAAGAAGTCTAAGGCTTGTTCGCAGGTCATATTTAAAACTTCGCTAATGTTTTTGCCTTTATAGTGGATTTCTAAAGCTTCGCGATTGTAACGTTGGCCTTTGCATTCTTCGCAGGGTACGTAAACATCGGGCAAAAAGTGCATTTCTACCTTTATGATGCCATCGCCACGGCAGTTTTCGCAGCGTCCGCCGCGTACGTTAAAGCTAAACCGCCCTGGCCCGTAGCCCCGAATCTTGGCTTCTGGTGTAGCAGCGTATAATTCGCGGATTGGGCCGAACAAACCAGTATAAGTTGCCGGATTGCTGCGTGGCGTGCGGCCAATTGGCGACTGGTCTATAACAATAACTTTGTCTAGCTGGTTAACACCCTCTACCACATCATGCTTGCCAGGTATGGTATTGGCTCGTTGCAATTTGCTGGCTAATTCCCTGGCCAAGATGTCGTTTATTAGACTAGATTTACCCGAACCGCTAACACCGCTAACTACCACTAACTGGCCCAGCGGAATTGTAACGTCGATGTTCTTTAAATTATGCTCTTGGGCACCCCGAATAATTAACTCTTTGCCGTTGGATTTACGACGCTTGGCCGGCACGACAATTTTTTGTACGTGGCTTAAATATTGGCCAGTAATGCTGGCTGGAACTTTAGCTACTTCTGCCGGTGTGCCTTGAGCAATGACGTGCCCACCATGGATACCGGCGCCTGGGCCAATATCTACCAAATGGTCGGCGCTACGGATGGTTTCTTCGTCGTGCTCTACCACAATTACAGTATTGCCTAAATCGCGCAGTTTTTTAAGCGTCGCTATTAACCTAGCATTGTCGCGTTGGTGCAAGCCAATAGATGGCTCATCTAAAACATATAAAACGCCCATCAGGCCAGAACCAATTTGGGTAGCTAGACGAATGCGTTGGGCTTCACCGCCGCTTAAAGTGTTGGCGGCGCGTGTTAGGCTTAAATAATTTAAGCCCACGTCTTGCATAAAACTTAGTCGGGCACTGATTTCTTTTAAGATTTGCTTGGCAATAGTGGTTTCGGTAGGGTTAAGTTTTAGGCTCTTAAACAGTTCGGCAGCATCGTCAATAGATAGTTCACAAATGTCTATAATAGATAAATTAGCTACTGTGACGGCTAAGATTTCGGGCTTTAAGCGTTTGCCCTGGCAGGCTGTGCAGGGCAATTCTTGCATAAAACGCTCAATATCGCGGCGAATAAAGTCGCTTTCGGTTTCTTTATAACGGCGCTCTAGGTTAGGAATAACTCCTTCAAAAGTAGTTTCGTAACTACGGCCACCACCTAGGGGCACGTCATAAACTTTGTCACCAGTGCCATAAAGCACCATTTTTAGTTGTTCTGGGGTTAGCTGGCCGGTTGGTACATGCACGCTAAAACCGTTGGCCTCGGCCATAACTTCTACCTTTTTTACATACCAGCTATCCATACGAATGCGGTTCCACGGCCTAATAGCGCCTTCGGCAATAGTTAGCCGGCCATTGGGAATAACCAAGCTTGGGTCTACTTCTAGGCGATTGCCCAAACCAGTACAAACCGGGCAAGCACCGTGCGGTGAGTTAAAACTAAAATTGCGCGGTTCTAGTTCGGGTATGGTAACGTCGGGGTGATCGGGGCAAGCGTACAGCAAGGAATAGCCACGTTCACTATTATCATCGGCATTAACAACGGTAACTAGCCCTTCGGCCAAGTCTAAGGCTTGTTCTACCGATTGACTTAGACGATTAAAGTTATCACCGTCTACTACTAGGCGGTCTACTACAATGTCAATTTTGTGGCGCAGGGCTTTATCTAGTTCGGGGAATTCATCTAAAGAATAAACTACGCCGTCTACCCTAACCCGGCTAAAACCGGCTTTTTGGTAGCGTTCTGGAATATGTTCAAAAGCGCCTTTTTTATCTATTACAATTGGCGCTAGCACCATAATTTTGGCCTTAGCCATATCTTTGGCGATTTGATCAACAATAACCGTTTGAGTTTGGCGGCTAACTTCTTTACCGCAAACTGGGCAGTGTGGAATGCCAATACGGGCGAATAATAAGCGTAAGTAATCGTAAATTTCGGTAACAGTGGCCACGGTAGAGCGCGGGTTGCGGCTGGTAGAGCGTTGGTCTATAGAAATTGCGGGCGAAAGACCGTCAATTTGGTCTACATCTGGCTTGTCCATTAACCCTAAGAATTGGCGAGCGTAGCTACTTAAACTTTCTACGTAGCGGCGTTGGCCTTCGGCATAAATAGTGTCGAAAGCAAGTGATGATTTACCCGAGCCAGATAAACCAGTAATAACAATTAGCTGGTTGCGCGGCAACTCTAAACTAACATCTTTTAGATTATGTTCGCGCGCTCCCCTAATGCTAATAAAATCTGCCATAACGAGCAGTGATTTTAGCACATTTTAAGAAGTTTTTCTAGTGTACTCGTGATTAGCCCGTGGTTACTGACTATTGTGCAAGATAATTGCTTTTTTGCCTACTCTGTTGTATAATTAACCTATTATGTGGTGGCTTTGCGGCATTTATGACTTTGTTTGGCCAATGTTATCTTTGGCCGGTGCTATCAGTGCAATTAAATTCGACGATGTTTTTGTAAAATTCATTATGCTGGGCATCGTGCCCGGCACTAATTACCAGATTAACTTTGCTGATATTGTTTTTGTACTTTGGCTAGGGTTAGCCGTCTACGGCGTTTTTCATCTATATCTTAAAGCTCAAAGAATTATCAATAAGCTAACACCCGAACGCCAATTAGCCACCAAGCTGGCTTATATCAATCTTATTGCCCTTTAATTTTCATAGGGCATAATGCTTTCGGCGTAGAATTTTAATTCTTCTAACAAATAGCGCTGCTGGTCGCTTAAATCTTCTTTTACAGATAGCTCGTTGAGCTTATTTATATACATAGCAAATTGGCTTTGGTCGCCACCGGCTAACAACTTGTGCTGGCAATAATCTTGCCACTGTTTTTGCTCGTCGGCACTTAAACTTTTAGGAAACTGGCGGGCTTTATACAACAGCAGCAGTTTTTCTAAACGGCCGTCGTTAAAGGCTAAGTGCAAATCGGCCAAAGTGTCTTGGTTGGCCTGGCGCACAACTTGCATTTTGTCTTTGTCGTCATCGTTAAAAAAGCCATCGTAAAGCTGACTATCGACGTCTTCTATATCAATTATTAAAGCAGATTGTTTTTGCTGTTCGTTAAGCTTTATAGCTTCTTGCAGATTTTTGCCAAGATCACTAAAACTTAGCAAACTCTTTAGGTTTTTGTCTACCATTTTTAAATCTAGCTTTAGGCGCTTTTGGCTGGCTTCATCTAACACCGTTAACGGCGCTACGGCTGGGCAACGGTTAAATTGCAATTGCTTTACCGGCAGACGTTCCTCATTCTCTTCGTACTTAAATTTAGCTAAATATTCAGCCAATTCTTTAGGTGTTTTTTTGGCCCACTTGGCTGGGTCAACCCTTAAGTCGTAAACAAAAACGGCTCCTTTTTGGGTGGGATGATTAGTCAAAGTAATGGCCACGGTAGTTCTTTCGAATTCGCCATTGTAGCGCCCAGAGGTATAAACAAATGGTTCGGGCTTTTGCACTAGTTCTTCTATGCGCTTTTTATCGCGCATGGTTAATAAATAATCAAACAGCTTGGGTTGTTTTTGCTTAATTAGTTTGGCTACGGCAATAGTAGCTTGTACATCACTGGCGGCGTCGTGAGCTTGGGTATGATTTAGCTTATTAACTTTGGCTAACAGTTCTAGCTTGTTGCTGGGTTTGCCATTAGAATCAAATGGCCAAACAATACCTTCTGGCCTCAGCCCGCGGGTCATACGGCTAACATCTAAAATATCCCATTTGCTTTTGCTACCCTGCCATTGCCACTCGTAGGCATCCCAAAAGTTGCGGTAGTTTAAAAAGCGAACAAATTCATCATCAAAACGAATGCTATTAAAGCCCGTAAAAATGGTACCCTGTGTAGCGATTTTATCGTAAAAATACTTTAAAAATTCGGCTTCGGTGATGCCATCCAGTAAGGTCTTTTGAGGAGTTATGCCGGTAAGCAAAATAGCTTCTGGGTCGGGCAAAACATCTGGGGTAATTTTAATATAAAAAGTTTCGGGTTCGCCGATTGGTTTTAAGTCTAAGTCAGTACGCTGGCCAGCAAATTGCATAATGCGAGCATTACGTGCGCTGATACCGCTAGTTTCTAAATCGTAAAAATAAAAGCTATTGGACATCTGTACTAACAGCATACCACGAGCTAATAAATTATCTCACCGACGGGGGGTTGGCCAATGATGATTTTATTGCCAGAGTTAATACCATCGCGCTGAAGCTGGCGCAAAATGCCTAATTTTTTTAAGATGTCGCGAATGCGCATTAAGCTAAAGTCGTTATTAAAGTCGGTTCTTTTGGCAAAGCTTTCGATTTTTTTACCGGTTACAATGAAGTTATCGCCGTTTTTTACGATAACCCAATCATCGGGCTTGACCTGCAACTTTATAACCGGCAGGTCTGGTTCTTGGGCTTTGGCTTTTAGCTGCTTCTTCTTTTGGGCATCTACCAAGTGCTGGACTTTATACAGTAGCTCATCTAAGCCCTTTTTAGCGTAAGCCGAAATAGCTATTATGGGAGTTCTGGCTTTAATTAACGGCTTTAGGCCGTCTAGCTGCATGTTAAGCAATTCATCATCTAAGGTTTCTATTTTAGTGATGGCAATAATTTCTGGTTTTTTGGCCAGTTCAGGACTGTAGGCTTTTAGTTCATTGCGGATAGTTTGGTAATCGCTAGCGATATCGTTGCTGTTTATATCTATTAAGTGCACCAAAACACTACAGCGAGATACGTGGCGTAAAAATTCATCGCCCAACCCCTTACCCTGACTGGCGCCTTCGATTAAACCGGGAATATCGGCTACTAAAATTGCCTCATTATTAACGTCTACTACACCGAGGTTTGGAATTAGAGTAGTAAATGGGTAATCAGCAATTTCGGGTTTGGCGTTGCTAATGGCGGTTAGTAAACTGCTTTTACCAGCATTGGGCAAGCCTATTAAGCCAACGTCGGCAACCATTCTAAGCTCAAAAATAAATGTAAACTTTTCGCCAAATTCACCTTTTTCGGCAACTTTTGGAGTTTGCCTAACAGAAGATGTAAAGTGGGCATTACCAAAGCCACCCCGGCCGCCTTTAGCAATAACCACTTGCTGGCCATCTTCGGTCAAGTCGGCAATAGCTGATTGGTCTTCACCTAAAACAACCGTGCCAACCGGAACTTCTACTACTAAACCTTTGGCCGAACGGCCGTGTTTTTTGGCATCGCTGCCAGATTGGCCATCGTCGGCTTTTAAAAGTTTCTGGTAGCGAAAGGCTGCCAAGGTATTTTGGTTATTGCTGGCAATCAAAACTACATCACCACCGTTACCGCCATCGCCACCATCAGGGCCACCTTTAGAAATAGCTCGCTCACGGCGAAAACTTACGCGACCATCGCCACCACGGCCAGCCACCACCTCAACTTTTACTTTATCTACAAACATATCAGATACATTATATCTGATATAAGGCATAAAGTGGAAATATTAAGTAATAATTAAAGAATTTTTCAATTCTATAATCTTCAAAAACAAGGTTATCTGTAAATATAATTCTGGTAAAAGTTAATTGGCACCCAGCCGCTGTAGCCAACACAGCCCCAGCCACATAAAGCGTTCATATCGCTATAACGTATCATCAAGCCATCGCTTGAGACTTCTTCTACGTAGGCCACGTGGCCCCAGTAGCTCATAGCATCACTCTGGGCAATGGCACCGACTACCGGCGTTGAGCTAACTATCCAGCCACTAAGCCGAGCATAATCATCCCAAGTATTGGCATTGCCCCAGTTGCTTGGCACTGCTACCTTGGTAGCGGCATAATAAGTACAATAGCCGTAATAATAACCGTTGCCGGCCCACTGCGGGGTGTAGCTGTAGCTAATCCAGCTAGTGGCATAATAGGCCTGTGTGCCGTTGGGTATAACAATATACTCGCCCACCGGTAAACCGCTGATTTCGATGTCGTTAAAAGCCACAATTACTTCTTTGTTAACTTGAAATCTGGAAGCCAAAGAATCTAGTGTGTCGCCGCTTCGCACCTTATATACGATGCCGTTAACTGGCGGTATTCTAAGTTCGGTACCAATTGCTACATAGTTGCTATAAAGCCCGTTAGACCACCTTATGCTATCAGACGTAACACCATATTTTGCCGCCAACGAACTAACTGTATCGCCAGAGACAGAAATATAAGTAATTATATCTTTGCGGGATTTAGTACCACCGGTGACAATTTGCGGCTTAGATATAATGGCTTGATCGATTTTGATAGAGTTGGCTAAGTAAATCTCTAGAGAGTCGGCCTGGTTGGTCACAGCAACCGCTTCGGGCAAACTGGTGACTGCAGCAATATTAGCGGCGATTTCGGCCGAAGAAATAACATCTAAAGGAACCGTTGATTGGTTATTGCTGGTATTGGTTATAAACGACAGATTAATAGATTTTTGAATCGTACCCTGGCCAAGCCAAACGACACCAACAACGACAACTATCAGAGTTAAGTTAG
Organism: uncultured Candidatus Saccharibacteria bacterium; assembly: GCA_963716565.1. Classification (GTDB taxonomy): domain Bacteria; phylum Patescibacteriota; class Saccharimonadia; order Saccharimonadales; family CAIOMD01. Next base: position 49,749 of record OY970318.1, on the reverse strand, counting down.
CTAGCAAAAAACCACGCTTCGAAAAGAACCTCTTAATTTTATGAGAGATTTTAACGCGGTCGTTATATAAAGCGCTAACGTTACTAAAAGCCCAAGGTAGGCCACTTTCTTCTACCTTATTCCTCTGGCGCTTCTTAAAAAACTTTCTGATACAAGCTCCTGGCGATACTTAGGCCGCCACTCGCTGACACTACCGTTTAAATTTTCTTTTTTGCTTTTAAAAAAATGCAAAATTTAGTAGTCGCGACAGGTTCTTTAATTAACTCATCTTAAGCAAAATCGGCACGTTAATCATAAGAAACCGTAATGTCAAGTTTAGCTAAAAATAGGCTTAAAGTCAACCTGGCAACAGCTTTTTAACACCTTGAGCAAGCGCTAGACACCGAACGACAGCATACAGAAATTTTAACGCCTTTATCTAACGGCTAATCTAATACGTACTACAGAGTATTTGACAGTATTGCCTAGCAAGAGCTTCGTGCTCGGCTTGAGTCTTGGAATAGTAGATTGTGCTCACACCGTTTACTGGGTCACCAGCTACAAAAAATAGATAATCACTGGCCGTTGGATTAGCCACCGCTTCTAACGAACTGCTAGACATGTTGCTAATTGGCCCAGGGGGCAGACCGCTATACATGCGAGTGTTATAGGGGGAATCAATAAATGGCGTTGGATCCTGGCCGGTAATAGCCGCTATGTAGCGGTAGGTCACATCTGAGCCTAAAGATATACCAGCCCTAAGACGATTCAAAAATACCCCGGCTACCATCTTACGGTCGGTGGCACTAGAAGCTTCCTGCTCAACAATTGAGGCTAGGGTGATACCTTGGTAGATAGTTAAACCCTGCTGCTGAAAGCCGCTAACAATGTCGGCCGTTAAAGCTATATCCATTTGATCCAGCGATAGCTCTATAATCTCGGCTAACGATGTTGACGCAGTTATCTGGAATGTTTCTGGGTACAAATAACCCTCTAGGCTAGCTTCGGCAGGTTTGGTAACTAGTGCGGGATGGTTAGTATAAAGTGCTGGGTTAAAGGCGGCATCGATTTCGGGCTGGGTGTAGCCGGCACTGGCAAAAGATTTTTGAATTTGGTCTAGCCGTTGAGCTGGCAGTATAGTAAATAGCGAGGTATTAACTTCGCCGTTGCCAATCTTGTTGGCAATCTCTTTGGCCGAATAACTGGGGCTTAATTTATATTCGCCAGCCTGCAAACCGTTGCGCAACTTAGCAAATCGAACATACCATTCAAAGGCCGTATCAGATTTAATAATTCCCTTTTCTTGCAACAGATCAGCTATTTGAGCCATAGCGTAGCCTTGTGGGATATTTACCAGTACTTCGGAATATTGTTGGCTTAGTGGTTTTAAATTAGATTCGTACCAATATTTTAAACTGGCCGTTAAAACGCAACCAATAAATACCAAACTTAAACCGGTTACTAATAAGATTGTTCTTAAACGAATCTTGGGTTTGGGTTTATTAATTTCGAACTTCATGAGCCCCCTTTGCGATTAGCACTTAAATAATCATCTAAAATAATTTCGGCCGCCAAAGCATCAATATTATCTGATTTTTGCTTACGTTTGTTCATATCTTCGGCTGCGGCTACCGAACTAAGCGTTTCGTCTTGCCAGATAATTGGCAAACCAATACCAGCTAATTTATCTTTACTGAATTGCCTAGTGTAGCTACTTTGGGCAGTTTCTTCACCTTTAAGGTTGCGCGGCAAGCCAACTACCAAAGCATCTATTTGATGTTGTTTTATCAAATCTTTAAGTTTATTAACAAATGAATCGTCATTAATTAACGTCATAAGAGCTTGGGGCAAACGCGCCACTAAATTAACTCTGGCTACCCCTATTCTGCGCTCGCCAATGTCTAGTCCTAATAAATTATTATACTGGGTCATTGGCTGATAAAGGTCACGTTGATGCGTTTGGTATCTTTTGGCGTAGAAGCCACCCAAAAGGGACTGTAATCTATCTCGGCGTCGGCCACTCCTGACTGAGCTTTAATAGCCGACAAGCTTTCGCCATATTTTTTACCTGCAATTAATTTAGCAATGGCTTCGGCGTCTTGTTGCATGCCAGTTTGGGCGCTGACTTGTATAGTAAATACGGCGTCGCCAGCGGCAGATTTTTCTTTAAGGCTAACTAGGGCGTTTGTTACGCCGGTTTCAAAGACCGATTGTTTGTTGCCCTGGGCAGCAACATCGGCTAACACCAGTTGGTCTAAGCCGGTTTTGTTGGCGCCTATCATACTCAACGTTAATGTAAGGGTAGCGACCGATTCGGCGGCCTCGGCACCAACAGCCGGATTGCAAACTATATCGCCAGGCGTAGATAAGAATGTGTCTCTTATCGGTAGCAAACCAGCGGTAACAATTTGGGCCGACAATTGATTCTTATAATCGTCGGTTTTGGTACCTATTAGCTCGTTTTTTGCATTGTCACAATCGGCCTGGGATACGGCCGTAACAATATTGTCGGTGCCCCCACCCATACCACTTTCATCTCTGGCGGTTATACTCCCAAATCCTGAAACAGCATAATCACGAGGCGATAGATTATATTCGTCACCTCCCGCTTGCGCTGTCACCCCTATAGCACTAGAGGGTTTGTTATATTGGCAGTTGCCGCCAACAATGCTACTTGGCTGAACTACGGCATCACTACTAGTAACAAACGCAAAACTCGCCCCACTTATAATCGTACCGGCGGGTACTGTTCGATCGATGTCGCCCAACTTATCTTCTTGACTACAGTTGTAAAAGATAACTTGCCCAGTGGCCTTATTGCCTTTATTCACCTCACCTGTGGCGATTAGGCTTTTAGTAACCGATTGCTGGATAGTTTTAACTTCGGCCGGCACAATTTTATTGGCCAGATCGACAGTTGTGGCAGTTATGCTGCCGGTAGCGGTTAAAGTAACTGGCACCGCCTGATTTTGAGTTGTAATTACAACGGTGGCTCTGGGCAGAGCTTTGGCCGCATAAATTCCGCCGCCAATTAACAACACCGCACCGATTACGGCCAATACCAGCCAAAGACGAAACTTTTCGAAGTTTGGCACCCGTAGTTTTTTGTCTTTTTTAGCCTGGGCTTTATCTTTACCGGTCGGCGTGTCTACGGAATCGTTGTCTAGTTCGATTGGTGCATCGTCATCTAAATCTATACCAGCCGCCACGGCCAATTCGCCGATGGGTTTGGATTCGTCCAGACCTTCGGCTTCTCCAACCTCTTCAATATTTTCAACAACCTCTTCGCCACCCATAGCGTCGGGAATATACGGTTTAGATTGTAGGGTCTTGGCTACATACATACCCGATGCACCAGCTAAAGCCAATATTGAGGCCTCATTGGTAATTAGTACTACTGCTTTGGAATTATCCTTAGCGATTTTATTCAAAATTTTCATATTAACAGCACTCTGTAAAACGACACAACGCTTTGGTAAAACTAAGGCCACTAGTTTTTCGGCAGCGTTTTGGACCTTGTCGGTAATAGTGGTGATTTCGTCGTCTAAATCGACGTATATGGTATCTTTTTTCATATCTTTAATATCTTATTTAGGCGCTCTTTAATGGAGCCGGCCGGCATATCATATTGTAACAGGGTATCGATACCAACTCGCAATAATCCCATGGCCGTAATGAATGTATGGTCGTCTAATAGGCCGGTTTTGTCTTTTACGCCAACTACTTGGCCCGGTTTTATTAGTTGGACTTGTGGCTTTTTGGTGAATGGCAGGCCTTCGAACCACGAACCAGTGGCTAAAATATCGGTTAATAGCTCTAGGCTAGCACCACCACCGCAAAGAAATATTTGGTGGGGCAGATTATCTAACCGTTTAAATTCACTTAAGGCCAGTTCAACACCGCTTAACCAAACCGATAAAGTCTTTTTAAGAGCATCTTCTACCGATTTACGCCTTGGCTCTGGTGTGCGACCATCGCTCAAGCCTAACTTAAGGCTTTCGGCCCGTTCGAAGTCAACATCTAAATCTTTAGCAACCGATTTAGTAAAACTGCGACCGCCAATACCATACATTATGGTGCCTTCTACGCCACCTTCGTTTACTACGGCAATATCGGTGGTGCCGCCGCCAACATCCATTAAAATAGCGCTTAAGTTGGCGTTGGGGTCGTCACCAATAACTGAACGTGCCACTGCAAATGGCTCGGCGGCTACGGTTAATAAATCTAGATCTAGCTGTTCGGCGACTCGCTCGATAGCACCAATATGCACTAATGGCGCAAAGGCCGTGTAGAGTTCTACTTGAACATCTTTGCCCTGAAAACCAATTGGATTAGTAACGCCGTAGCCATCGATTTCTATAGCAATAAGGGCACTGTTAACCAGCTTTAAGCCGATTTCTTTGCCGCCAGTTTCTAGGGCAAGTTGTTTTTTAGCTAGAGCCAAAGCTCTTTCTTGAACCAGTGAAAAGATTCGGTCAATTTCGTCTACGGTAATCTCTTTGTTAGGGTTCTTGCGTGTAAATTTAACGGTGATAGTGTTGCCTTTTACCAGCTCGCCAGCAATGCCCACAACGGCACTACGGGCGCTTAGCCCGGCCTGTTGCTCAGCTTGGGTTAGAGCGTTGTCGCAATTGGCTACAACGGCAGCAATATCGGCAATAGCGCCAGCTTGCATATCGGTTAAGGATTGATGAGCCCGCCCAACACCTAAGATTTCTATCTGATTATTATCGTCAACTTTGGCAACGAGAGCTTTGACAAATTCGGTACCAATATCTAAACCAACCATCAAGCGCTGATTGTTTGGTTTCTCGCCCTCTGGCTTGTGTTTTTTAAGGTGTTTTAGTTTATCGAGCATATGCTTTATTTTAGCACATTCAATCTATTAAATTGACTAAGCTTGACTAATGGACGCCCGTATTGCATAATAATGGGCTATGAGAAGTGGTTCTGAATACGATAGCCCCTGGCAATTTGGTGAAATGGGCCAAGATATTTTTACCGAACCCAGAGCCCTAGAAGAATTTCTTGAGTCTAGAAGCTTCTTTGAATTTATGCAAGCTTTTTCTTCGCACAACTGTAGCGTGGAGGCCGAGGATGCTTTTAGGCTGCACAGAAAAACATTACCAGAAGATATTGGGGAATCGTTAGGACTGCCAGAGAGCTTTTTGACCACAGAGTTAAACGTAAGATTCCGCCGTTTGGGCCCAAAGTTAAGTGCCCTGCAAGGTTTGAATTGGAAGTCAGAAATAACTTTTAAAGCAGATGGTATGCCCATAAATATCACAACCAACAAAAATGCGATGCTTATATCTGCGCCAACTCAAAAACAAACGATAATTCGCAACCCTCTCCTTGCCACGCATTTACTGGGCAATTTGCTGGCCGCGAGAAGTGGCGGTGAGCTATTACCAATTGACTATCCATCTGTATACCAAGACGATGTCTTAGATGATCGCTTAATAGAGGGGATTACAAAATGTATAGGCTGTTACGAAGGTAAATCGGTTGAGAGCCAAACCTGCATTCAGACATTACCAAACGGAGATAGACTAGGATTAGCTATTAATACCGAGGAAGAACCCCGCGAGGAAACAGAAAAAGGTGAAAATCCTAGAAAACAACGGTACAAGTTATATTCTGTACTGTTGCTACAGAACCACGACAACACAACGATGGCTAAAAAATTCTCCTACCTCTGCTTGGGAGATGCCAGTGATGCCTTTGGTTATACTGTTGAGCAAACTGTTGCCGAACGATATATTGCTAGAGACAGAGACGGCACCCAAGTTCAGTTGGACTCTAGCGGAAAAGAGAGAAAAGAAACATATACTCCAGAAAACAATCCAACGTCCTACTACGCGCTTACAAGACACCTTAAAACCATTTTAGAAGAAACAGTCCAAGGGCTTTCAGGCTAGAACGGCCTTAATTCGCCTAACCCCTGCACTAGAAGACTCTTCTTTTGTAATGCGAAATTTTTTATCACCTTCGGCTAGCTGGCCAGTGTGGTCAATGTGTGGGCCGCCACAGATTTCTTTGCTAAAGTCGCCGATTGAGTAAACTTTTACCTTGTCGCCATATTTATCGCCAAAAACGCCTTGAGCGCCTTCGGCCATAGCTTGTTTTACATCTTGTTCGGAGCAGGTAACAGGTAAGTCGGCTTGGATTTTTTCGTTAACAATTTTCTCGACTTCGGCCAGTTGTTCGGGCGTTACCTTTTCGGGATGGCTAAAGTCTAAACGCAAACGCTCGGCGGTGATGTTGCTGCCCTTTTGGCTAACATGATCACCTAATACGCTTCTTAGGGCTTGCATTAGCAGGTGCGCCGCAGTGTGATATTTGGTAGTCATTTCACTGCTATCGGCTAAGCCGCCCCTAAAAGCCCCTTGCGCTGCCGTCTGCGAACGCTGCCGCTGCTCTTGCATGAGCTTATTGAATTCCTCTTCAGCATTGTCATCAACCTTGATGTCTCTGTTAATGGCTTCCTCTTTGGAGAGTTCAATCGGAAAACCATAAGTATCATATAGCTTAAATAATATTTCTCCCGTTAACTTCAACAGAGGGACAAATTGCCCCGTTTTTTCCGCTACCTCTTCTGGAGTGGCAACTTTTGTGTCATATTCGACTGCTATCTTTGCAAAATAACCCTCGAACTCCTTTAGCCCTTTTTTTAGGGTTTGCCGGAAGATTTTTTCTTCTTTGGTCAATACATCTATAATCTTGTCTTTAGCTTCTTTCGCCTCTGGGTAATCGGCTTGGTAAATATCAATAATCGTAGGAACAATGCGCTCGCATAAATCTTGTTCTATCTTAAGTTCTAAGGCGTAGCGAATAGCACGGCGCATTAAGCGACGCATTACATAGCCCTGAACTTTGTTGCTGGGCACGACCCCATCCACTGCCAGCCAAACGGCCGCTCGCAAGTGATCGGCAATCACCCGCATAGATTCCATAACTTTTATCCAGCATTCGGGAACCGTTTCGTAACCCAAATCGCCAGGAGTAAAATCATATTTCATGCTCGATAATTCTTCGAGTTTTTGAATAATCGGCCAGAGCAAATCAATCTTAAAGACATCCGGATTGTTAGCTTTAGCTGCAGCAATGCGCTCTAAACCGCCACCAAAGTCAATATTATTCTTTGGCAAGGGACCAAAAGAACCATCTTCTCTTTTAATATATTGCATAAACACTGAGTTGCCGATTTCTAAAAAACGACCGCATTCGCAATTGGGGTGGCATTGTTCGCCAAACTGTTTCTTTTCTTCTTCACTGTGCTCATCGTCAGAAAAACGATAAAAAACTTCGCTGTCTGGGCCGCCAGGTTCGCCAGCAGGCATTTCTTTAGGGGTCCCAGCTCGACTCCACCAGTTTTTGCCGGCGTCGTAATAAAAAATCCGACCGTCTTGCATACCTTTGATGCCACCGTCTTTTTTAGAACCGATTTCGACTATTTTGCCCTCTATATTCTTGAGGCTAAATAGTTCTTTCCATTTTCTGGCCGAATCTTCATCTGGCGGTATTCCTACTTCTTTGTCACCAGAAAAACAAGTTACGTAAAGTTTTGATGGCTCAAGTCCAACCTTATCTGTTAGAAATTCAAATAGCCAAGCTAGCTGTTCTTCCTTCCAATAATTTCCAAAACTCCAGTTGCCAAGCATTTCAAAAAAGGTGGTATGGCACATGTCGCCAATTTCTTCTATATCTTCAGCACGCAAACAGGTTTGACTATTAGCTACCCTGTTGCCACTTGGGTGATTTTCGCCTAACAAATACGGCACCAGCGGTTGCATGCCCGAACCGGTGAATAAAGTAGTTGGGTCATTTTGTGGCACCAAATTGGCACGCGGAATTACAGTGTGGCCATTTTTTGCCATATAATCCAAAAAGGCTTTACGAATTTCAGATGCGTTCATCAGATATATTTTAACAGATTTCTTACATTAATCCCGTTTTGGCAGTTCAAATGATGGGCCGACTACTCTGCGGAATCTACCATCGACAATTTCGATTTGCATCGGTCGACCATTGAATAATCTAAGAGCCGTGAAGCCCAAATTGACCGTCTCCCTACTCTGCTTATACGAAAGTCTTAATGCTTCGGCTTTTACAAGAGCATCTTTTTCGAAAGCCGTTAGATCTTTTCGACGCCCATCGATAGCAGACATAACCATGCCTTTGTAGCCAGCCACCTTTTGGACCTGCAATTCGGTTAATGGTTCGCCATCCTCGAATACTTGAAAGCACAGCTCATTTATAATATTAGCTACTCTTAGCTGTTTGGGCGTAGGTAAAATAATTGAACCGCTGCGATTTATCTGAATGCCAGTCACAACTACAGGAGCATTCGCCAAACTATGGCGGTGAGTCTTTTTATGGCTAATTTCTAACCCAGCCTCTTCAAGAACTCCACGTATTTGCTTACGCTTCTTATCGCCAATTGATTCACGGCCAGAAATAGCCAAATCATCCGCATATCGCGTATAAGTTAGTTCATGCTTTTCGCATATTCCCGCTATTTGTTGGTCGACATCATAAAGGGCAATGTTAAATAGTAACGGCGAGGCTGGGCCCCCTTGGCAAAGACCCTGCCCGTCGGGTTTGCGACAAAAACGATTTAAAATAGTTTCGATGTCAGCAGTCTCGGCTGGAAAGCCATGGTTGCCTAAAAATTCTGCAAGCGCTGGTAATTGTATTTGTCCGTAGGCATCTTTTAAATCAATCAAATAAAAAAACTTATTGCCCAAATGCCGTTCAGCATTGGCACGACTACCACCTTGTAGCCCAGTGGCATGTGGCGATATGGCACTAGCATTCGCAGCGAGCTCTTTAATAAGTTCATGTGCCTCTCGCATGCTTTCGTTGGGATCGTGCAGCCAACGAACTTTATCGCGCTCTTGTTTTGGGAATGTCCTAAAGCTAGCGTCCTCAAAGCCACTCAATAATTTTTCGACCCTGGGGTCAACCGCTGGTTGCATTAATGCTTCTGGATCAAATAATTGTATCTGGCTCATAAGACTATGGTTATAGCGGATAGCCCAGATGGAATGGATACCACTGGACTATCCGCAGAGTTTTCAGGCACGAAAGGCAAACCGGGGAACTTGGTTTCGTGCCTGCCTGGAAGGCGCATAGGTTTTGGATACCCCCACAGTGGTCTTGACCTTGATGGCCCTGATAAGGCGCTTCCGCCTATACCTGAGCCACAGGTAACACAGATGGATGTCACCCCCATACATCAAGGAGTGACTCGGGCCGTTGGCTCTTCGCCACGGCTGGGTAAACCCATGCGTATTGGTGGTAGCCCCTAAGGGCACCCCGGCTGGTGTTGTTGAGTGTCACCGCTAACTCATCACAGATCAAGCCCGTACGGTTCATTACTTGAACAAAACGTGATGCCCCGATTTGCCCGGACCGCTTGCTTATAGTCCCCCAAGACCTCCCAACAAGAGGTTCTTTAAATAATAGCAAAAAACACTTTAAAAAATTATTTAATTTTTAGTCAATGGTTAAGCTTAAAAACTACCAGCTGGAGTCACCGGCGTCAGAACTGCCCGAATCGCTGCCGCTATCGCTTTGAGCACCATCTAGTGAATCACCTGCTACATCGTTAGCATTTTCTGCTGGGGCGGCTGGTTCTGTGGGTGGAACAACCGGTTCTGGATTGCTTGGTGACATTGGAGCTGGTGACGGCGGCACTTGGTTAACGTTTACTGGTGGAGTAGCTGCAGGCACATCGGCTGCAGGGCTAAGCTGGTTATCAGCCATGTTTTGATTTTGTACTTGCTGGTCGGACTGCTTTTTAAAAAAACTAAATAGGCCCATTATCGGTCTCCTGTTAATTGTTAATGCTTATATACACCTAAGATTGTACACCATTATTAGACGATAGACGATGGACATTAGATGTTAGAAATGCCAAATAACATAACCTGCGTAGGTAGCCCTCTATTGTCTAACGTCCATTATCCAACGTCTAAATAATGATGCCACCGCCAAGGACTTCTTGGCCATCGTAGATAACCACTGATTGGCCAGGAGTAATTGCCCTAACCGGCTCTTTTAGGCTTAGTGTTTTTAAGGATTCATCTTTAAACACAGCCTTAGCCAGTGGAGCACGATGCCGAGTACGGATTTCGTAGACTTTATTGGGCACGGGCGACCGGTTTATCCAGTGCCATTCTGTTAGCGTCAGCTCCTTAAGCCACAACTTCTCATCGTTAAGTTGGGTAGATACATAAACTTCGTTCTTTTTCATATCTTTGCCAACAACGTAATATGGCAAACCGCCGCCAACATCTAAACCATGCCGTTGGCCGATGGTATAAAAGATGGCTCCATCGTGCTGGCCAATAACACGGCCAAATTGATCAACAATGTTCCCTGTTTTTGATTTAACATAATTTAGCAAGAAGTCTTTAATTGGCACTTTGCCAACAAAACAAATTCCCATACTTTCTTTTTTGGTAGCCGTAACTAAATTGTATTTTTTAGCCAGTTCCCGGACTTGGGGCTTTGTTAAGTCGCCCAGCGGAAAAATTGTTTTAGCCAAAGCCTGGCTAGTAACTCGGTATAAGAAATAAGTTTGGTCTTTATTGTCGTCTTTAGCCTTAAATAGCTGGCCGTTTTTAGTACGAGCATAGTGGCCGGTGGCAATAAAATCGGCGCCTTTTTCTAAAGCTGTATTTAAAAACAATTTAAATTTTATCTCTTGGTTGCACATAATATCTGGATTTGGTGTTTGGCCAGACTTAAAGACATCAATCATATAGTCCACCACTTTTTGGCGATAGTCTTTTTCGAAATCAAATAACTCAAAATCAATGCCAAGTTGCACGGCAACTCGCTTAGCATCTTGGTAATCATCGCGCCATGGGCAAGTAAAACCAGGCAAGCTCTGGCTCCAGTTTTTCATGTAGGCACCAACCACATGATAGCCCTGCTCTTTTAGCAAGGCGGCCGCCACCGAACTGTCTACTCCGCCACTTAAACCAACATAAACTGTTTTCATCCCCTACATTATAGACGATGAGCATCAATTTTCTGGCCGGAAAGCTAAACGTCCAAAAACACTACTACATCACTGTCTTTTACCTGCATAATGCCGCGCGTGATACTAATAACAAAATCCTGTTGATCTTCGGTTTTGATTACCAAATCGCAAGGATTAAGAAGCGTTATGAATTTATGGTGTCTAGCTAATATGTCAAATGGCCCAGTATCATTTATAGCCGAAACACTGTTTGCGTCACCATCAAAATAAACCCTAAAAGGAGAATACACCCTTAGATGAAAACGGTTGGCCGCAACCGGGGTAGTTTGAGCTGATTGGTTTTGGGTAGCCATAAACGACGCTTAAATGACGATTTCTTCAACGCCTCTTAGGGTCATTTCTTTAGAAAAATACTCACCTGGTACACCATCAAATCTCTCGGTAACATGCATAAACTGCGAAAAGAACTTAATGAGTTTTTGAGCTTTGGCATATTGAGCCCTGTCGGCCGGACTTAATTCACCCTCGCCAATAATGGCAATAATACCTTTAAGCTGCTCGTATTTTTGTAAAATTTCTTGCACTTGTACGCTCAATAAGTAGTGTCTATCGCCAACAATATCCGGCGACAACAAGCTCGACGAAGTTAGGCTTAAGTTAACGGCTGGGCGAATACCTTGTTCGGCAACTTTGCGACTTAATACAATCACCGAATCAAGCTCGTGCTGGATTGCCTGAACGGCCGGATCGGACAAATCGTCGGCAGGTACATAAATTGTTTGAACACTAGTGATCGAACCGTTTTCGTTTGAGCTCAGCCGATCTTGCAAGGTTTTAATATCCGAAAATATAGTCGCCTGATAACCGCCCTCATTGGGGACTTGATCCATAATGGTCGCAAGCTCGTTTTTGGCTTGCACAAAACGGTACATGTTATCCGCAAAGAACAAAATATCTTTGCGTTCTTCATCCCTAAAGTATTCAGCTAGAGCTACAGCCGACTGGCCAACCAAGCTACGCTGAGCCGGGTTTTCGTTCATTTGTCCAAAAAATAGGCATGTATTTTTTAGCAAATCATACTTCTGTAAAGTCTCGATTAGTTCGTAGCCTTCGCGAACACGCTCACCAATGCCAGCAAAAAATGATATACCAGCGTTATTCCGAGCAATATTGTGAATAAGCTCCATGGTCAGGACCGTTTTACCAACGCCCGCACCACCGACTACGCCAATTTTCCGGCCCTTAACGAAGGGAGCAAAAAAGTCGATAACTTTTATGCCGGTCTCTAAAACTTCTGGTTTAGCCGATTTAAAACTATTGCCCTTTTGCGAGAACTCAAAAATACTTTTTCTGGGGTTGCTAGCAGGTAGCGCCTCTTTGCCATCTAGGGGCTCACCTAGAGCATCAAATACCCGCCCGATTGTGGCAGAGCCAATTGGTATTTCAATACTTTTGCCCGTTTTTAATACCGACATGGCTTTTTGGATCTGCTTTGACGAGCGCAGATTTAAACAGACTGCCGTTCTACTATCTGGCAGATGTTCTACTAGCAACGGGCTTTTGTTTTCATTTTGAACAATTAATACTTCGTTGATTGCTGGCAAATCTTCAGAAAATTCAACCCTTACAACAAGGTCTTTGATAGTGGTAACTACGCCCTGACTCATGCGTGCGCTGCCTTTCTTAGACCGTTAACAATTTCTTTCAGTCGCTCGTCTTTGATGGCCCTTTTAGAACGGCTATAGGCGTTCTTTAGTTCATCTAGTTCATCGCCGGCACGTTCATGAGCTTTAGTCATGGCCTGAAAACGGCTGGCATACTGGGCTAATTTGGATTCCAATATAACCTGTGCCAACGCAATATTCATCATCGATCGTTCAAGGTGATCGATAACCGCAAAAGTGCTAGGTTCAAATATGTAAGTAGTTTCATCGATAATTTCACCACCAGATCGAACTACATCTTTACTGCGTGTTTTAACGGCCGTACTAATACTAATACGCTTTACGTCTTGCACGGTTAGCGATACATAAGTTTGATAAAACGCCGTCGATGAACGATAATTTTGAATCTCTTTAATAATTGGTGTCACATTAATATTTTGGTCTTTAGAAGGTAATTTGAAATATTTCTTAAAACTAACTCCGCATTGAGACAACTGCACTGCGCCATGATGGCCGATAACGATAATATCATTCTTTTGCTCGTCGTAACTTTCTAGCATCCAGTTAATTAATTTTTGGTCAATATCGCCACTAAAGCCACCTTCGGCTGTTATGGCAATATACAGCTCTTTGTCTATCACGTCAGCCTTGCGTAATCGGCGGCCATAACTAAACTCTGAACCGGCATAAATTTGAGTATACATATTCCACAGTTCGCTGAAGAAGTCCTGACTTTGTAACACTTGATTTTTAATTTGAGCAATCCGCATGCTGGCGATGCCCTCAAAAATATCAGTTAGATTAGATAATACCTGGGTATTTTTTATGTCTTTAGAAAGCTCTTGGGGCCTTTTCACTTCTTCATCTCCATTAGGCTCTTAGATTTAAGCAGGGCTTTAATCTCTTCGTAGTTGGAATCGTCAGGCGCAATCTGGGCAGAATATTCGCTAACTAAAGTCTTAAGCTGTGGCATATCTAAAATTTCGCCTTCGGCTAAATCTAGAATAATTTCGAACATTAACTGTTGATTGATGGCACTAAAGGTCTCGGCTGGTTTTTGACAGATTAATTCATTGATACGCCATCCAACGGTTAAGGCATTTTTAGACTCTAGAGCCAGCTCTGATCCGAAGCGGGCATATTCGGCCGCTTGGCGATAAGCCGCCAAAGTTTTCATAACTCGGCCGGCAATCTTTTTTTGACGATCGTTATGGCCAACTCCACCTACCCTTGTAACGCTTAAGCCAATATTAAGGGCCGGCCTGATGCCATCACGGAAGATATCCATATCCATGATCCATTGACCATCAGTAATTGACATAATATTAGTCGGTAAATAGGCAGTAATATCGCCACCCGGCACTAATACCAACGGCAAACTTGTTAAAGTTTTACTATTGCTGGCTAAACGGCCGGCTCTTTCTAACAAGCTGGAGTGAGTATAGAACATATCGCCCGGGTAAGAGTCGCGGCCAGGGCTGATACCACTAAGCAGTGACATTTCCCGATAAATCATAGCGTGAGTTGTTAAATCGTCGTAAATAATAATGGTGTCTGTTCCCAGCTTTTGCCAAAAATATTCAGCCATAGCACAACCAACATATGGCGCTAAATAACTTACCACTAACGACTCAAAAAGTGTTGATACTATAACGATAGTATTCTTTAAAGCATCAGCTTCTTGCAAACGATCGATGAGCATATCTACATCGGCTCGACGCTTAGCGATTAATACATAAATAACCACGTTTTGGCTATCTTTCTGATGAATAGCTAACTGGGTAGTAAGCGTACTTTTGCCAGTTTTGCTATCGCCCAGCACGGCCATCCTTTGGCCTTTAACGATAGGAAACAAGCTATCAATAACCGTTATACCAGTTTCGAGTAAGTCGCCAAGAGCTTGGCGTTCATACAATGGCACTGCCTGGTTAAATACCGGCCATACATCGTCGGCAGCAATTGGACCCTTGCCGTCTAAAGGCTCACCAGATACCGATATCACTCGGCCAACAAAACTTTTGCCCACCTTCGATACTAGCTCATTATGTTGGACTACTGCCTTTACTCCAGCCCGCAATACATTTTTACCTAAATGAAAAATTTCTACGTGATCATTATATATATAACGCACCAGGCCCTTTGAATCATCTTCGAACAACACCAAAGCGTTCTGATTAACTGGATGCAAGCCCTTAACGGTGACTAGATATTTATTGACTGATATAACTTCACCAATAGGGCTGCCGCTGTCGACTAGGGTGTCAAAATGCTTGCTCATTGATTAGCTACCATACTGCCTTTTAAGGACTCAATCAGGTCTTTTTGGTGATTAATCAGGTGGCGCCTAATAGAAAAATCGTAGCGATGCAAGGGAGTTTGCAACACCATACCGGCACCGATATTTGGGCGAATGCCAACTTTAAACAGTATTATTGGGCTAATCTCTTTTCTGAACCAGGCCATTAGTTTTAACAAAGCCTCTTCTGGCGGTTCATCAGAAAAACTAACATTTACTTGAGGCGCTTTGTTAATAAGGCTTTCTAACTTTGTTAATAACTGACGACCTTCGTTTTCTTTGTGTAAATCAATCTGGTTGAGCGTAACCAAAGCCTTCAAACCAACAGAAAGTTCTGGGTACTCCACTGGCTTATCGTGGCGCATAACGCTTTGAATCATCTTGTCTATATATAAATTTAGCTCGCCCTGAGCCTGTATAACATCTTTTAAGGTAACTAGTTCTGGCGGCAATTTAAGTTCCATTACGGATATCCTCTAATATGGCAGCTTTATTTTCTTCTAACCGCCTAAAAATGTAATCTAGCTGGTTGCTTAAATCTATTTCGGTGCCGATGGCAGCCATAATGTAATGATTAACAATGGCAGCCATGTTTTTATCGAAGTTATCTAAAGTACGCTTCTTTTCGATAGCTACTTCTTCGTTTAATTGCTTCTCTAAAGCCTGGCGCTGTTGATCGATGGTAGTTTGAGTTTTTTGAATGGTTTCTATGGCTAAGTCTTTGGCAGTAGTGATTGATTCGGTATATTTGGCAAACTCTTCTTGCAGCGTTCGCTTAACTTCTTCTTTCATATAGTCGCTGAGCTGGCTGGTAGTCAAGCGCAAGTCTTGTTGCAAGAACATAGCGTTTTCGCTAATAATCTTTTTAAAATATAATCGCCCGCGATTACGTAATTCTTCACGAAATTCATCATCAAATATGCGCTCGGTTTCTGTTTCGGCAACCTCGCTTAAAGCCCGAGCCGGAACCTTAGCTTTTTCGCCCCCACTAGAGCGAAAGGCAAACCATAGCACCCAAGCAATTATAGCTATAGTGGCAGAAATTATAACTGCTAGTTGCCAGATTTGCATTTAAAGCCACCCCCTTTGTTTATATCTATAATCTCAGTAGTAAGTATACCCCAAACGCTCCACTCAAGAAAATAATGGCACTAATAATAACTACTTGTAGCAGGCTTTTTATAATCACTTTTTTGCCCAGTGGATTACGGTCAATTGCGACAATGCTGCTTCTGATGCCGCTATAAAGAATACTGCCAGAAATAATTGAAACAATAGCAACCACTGCCAAACCTATATAGACTCTGGCCGAAGATACTGGATGCCCGGCAATGAATTCACTAGCCTTTTTTAAGATTGATGGTAATCCGTTATCGGCCTTTAGCAGTGGGTTTTTGCCAACATCAATATCAACCAAGATTTGGCCAATACGTAGTTGCTTTTCGTTGTCTTTGGCATCTTTTTCTGTAGCCGTACTGACAACCTGGCTTGAATCATCCCCGTCAAAACTTTCAATTGCCCTACCTAAAACCACCTGATCGGAGCTGTTGGCTTTTAGGCCAATTCCACTAACCGACGAGACTGTTACGTAATCGCCAATAGCAATATTGCCATTTTGGTCGCTAACTAAAACCGTGAACCGTCCGGTGGTAGCCACGTAAATAGTTTCGGTTTGGCTATCTAGCACTAGCGCCGAGTCATTAACACCCACCACCACACCATGCATACGTTCGTACTGTTCGGAACTAACAGTTTCGACCTTGAGCGGATTTTCTTCGTCTAGGCCAACAATCATACCCCGCCTTAAAACTGTATCGGTACCATAGGCTTGGGTAACGTTCTGAGCCAAGGCCGTCAGGGTCACTGATGAAACCGTTAATGAAGCAAGACAAATTAAGATTTTTGAAAATATTTTTATACTCATATCAACAGGGATGCGCTCCCTGTTGATTAGTATAGCGCTTTTGCTTACTTTTTAGCTACGGCTTTTACTAAGCCCTGTAACAAATTCTTTAAAGAAGTCCCGTTACTGTAACGCCCTAGAGCAATCCGAATGGTACCACGACTCAAGTTTTTGTTCAGTCCAACGGCTCGTAAAACGTGTGACGGTTCATCACTAGCCGCCGAGCAAGCTGAACCGCTAGCAACTTGAAAGCCACATTCATCCAAGACCATCACTAGCCGTTCGTTATCGACGTTTTTAAAAGATAAACTGATGTTGTTGGCTAACCGATTTTGACCGCTCGGACCGTTAACGACAATACTTGGGACCTTTCCTTTTACGCCCTCAATAAATTCATCACGTAACTGGCTTAACCGCCTAGCTTCTTCTTGATAATCTTGCCTAATAAGTTCCCACGCAACAGTAAAACCAATAACATTAGCTAGGTTGACGGTACCGCTACGCAAGCCAAATTCTTGGCCACCACCCAAAATTAATGGCTTTAGCCTAACACCGCTTTTTACGTATAGAGCGCCACATTGTTTTGGCCCGTATATTTTGCCACTATTGATAGTCATTAAATCAACGCCAAGTTTGTTAACTTGCATATCTAAATAATTAGCCGCCTGGCAGGCATCAGTGTGAAATAATAAAGGTTTCACACCCCTGTTTTGGCGGTCTTTATTTACCAACTTAACGATTTGAGCAATTTCACGAATGGGCTGAATTGTACCAATTTCATTATTGGCATACATCACACTGATTAGAGCCACCTTATCGGTAATAGCTTTTTCAAGAACGTCTAGCTTAACTGTACCTTTTTTATCAACCGGCAATAACTGGCAGTCAAATAGTTTGGCTGGAGCCAGAACTGATTCATGTTCTATGGCACTAACTAATACCTTCGACTCTGGACGCGCTTCTAATATACCCCTAATAGCTAAGCTGTTGGCTTCGGTGCCCCCAGCGGTGAAGATGACTTCGACTGGCTTAGCTCCTAGGCCCCTAGCTATCGTGGCCCTAGAAGCTTCTAAGGCTAAGCGATTGGTACGGGCACCCAAATATAAAGCCGATGGGTTGTAAAATCTTTCACTAAAATACGGCTCCATAGCTGTTTTTGCTTCGGGCAATAGCGGCGTTGAAGCGGCGTAATCAAAATAGTTGGCAAATCTGCTAATCTTCTTTGTGCTGTTAAGAACCAGTGAACAACCCTTAAGGGCCTTATGCTGCGTCATCACCGCCCCGGTCGCCATAATTACATTGCGTTTCGACGATTCTGCGAATATCTTCTATGCTGGTTACGTTGGCTGGCCGTATTGGTGTAATAGAATTTTTGGGCTTATTAGTAGCCTGGGCTGGCCTGGTTAATTCTACAACCCCGCCTAACCCTAAATCGTACGTCTTATGTATTTCGACTATAGCTTGGCGGCTAGATGCCATTAACTCTGCCGAACCAACATCACCGGCCAAGCCAGAATGGGATTGAACGTCTGCGGGATCAGAATCTTGAGGCCCTTCAGGCACGTTTCTTAGGGCATATTTGATTGTTTCTAGGTCGCTTTTAAAATGAGCTTCTCGGAGTTGGCTCAAAAGTTCTTCTGGACCGGCAGAGTTATCGCCCGGCTCTGGGGGAGTTGTGCTAAATTTTGTCATTGATTTTATAAAGTTATATTCCAAAAAGTTGGCGAGCGTTGGCGGTGCTGATTTTAGCCAGTTCATCGAGTGGCTCACCCCTTAATTCGCTCAAAAATTCCGCCACCATCACAACATTTTTTGGTTCGTTTATTTTACCACGTAATGGCGCTGGAGTCAAAAATGGTGCATCGGTTTCTAGTAGCAGCCTATTCAAAGGAACGTTCTTGAAAACATCTAATTGTTGGGCATTTTGACTAAAAGTCACTATGCCATTTAGGCCAATATACCAATCACGCTCTAGGGCTTTATCTAACTCTTCTTGGCCGGCCGAAAAACAATGGACTACGGCTTTTAAATCGTTATAGCCGTCAACGATTTTCCAAAAATCATCGTAAGCATCGCGGATATGAAAAACCAATGGCAAACTACGCTCAATAGCCAGTTCAATTTGGAACCTAAAAGCCTCAGCTTGGCTATCTTTGCCGGAGAGATTGCGATAATAATCTAGCCCACATTCGCCAACGGCGACCACCTTAGGATGAGCCACTAAATCTTGCAGCTTTTGTTTTTGATCTTGCCAGTTATTGGCATCGTGAGGATGTATCCCAACGGTTGCCCAAACATGTTCGTTAGATTCTGCCAGATTAACTGCTTCTTGGCTGTCTTGGCCATTAGTGCCCACTGTTATCAAACGATTTACGCCACTATCGAATGCCCGGCTTGTAACGTCTTCGACTTCCAACTTATACTGCGGAAATTGCAGATGGCAATGGGTATCGACAAGTTCCAACATTATTTTGCAGTGTTAGTAACTTCTTCTTTAGGAAATAATGAGCCATCCAAGGGCCTAATAACACCCTCTTTAAACAGGTAGTTAATCTTCTTGGAGGCGGTGGGCATAAATGGTTCTAGTAAGTCGGCAATTTCTAGCAGACAACTAACGGCATAAGCTAGCACTTCCCGCAAATGAGGCTCATCGCCACTTTTTGCAATAACCCATGGCTTTTCGGTGTCGATGTACTGATTCACACCGCGCACTTGCTCCCAGACTTCGTCTAAAGCTTTATCGAAACGACATTTTTCTAGAGCGTCTTGGTATTCATGAATGTCATGGCCGGCTTCTGGAATAGTGCCAACAATATTGTTCTGGTACTTATTAACCATGGCGGCTACGCGCCCAACTGCATTGCCTAATTCATTGGCTAGTTCGTTGTTGTAAGCTTTTTCCATTAGTTCCCAAGTAAAGTCGCCGTCTTCGTAGCTGGGAATGTGGCGCATAAAGAAGTAGCGAAAGGCATCGCTACCGTATTTGGCAATAACTTCGTTAGGGTCTACGCCATTACCCGCGCTTTTGCTCATCTTTTGGCCATTTACGTTCACAAAACCGTGTACGTATAGCTGTTTGGGCAAGTGTTGGTCTAGGGCCAAAAGAATACCGGGCCAAATGGCAGCATGAAAACGCAAAATGTCTTTACCAATAACTTGTATGCTGGCTGGCCAGTAGCTGGCAAAATCTTCATGTTCTGGGTAGCCGAGAACCGTTATATAGTTTAGTAAGGCTTCGAACCAAACATACATTATTTGCTTGTCATCACCGGGAACCTTAACGCCCCAGGCTAGTTTATCTACCGGCCTAGAAATGCTTATATCATCTAAGCCACTGTCTATTAGGCTTAGTATTTCATTTTTGCGAGTCTTGGGTATAACGTGCAACGAATCACTCTTAATAGCCGCTTTGATTGCCTCGCTGTAACGACTTAGGGCAAAAAAGTAATTTTCTTCTTCTAGTTTTTCGTAAGGTTTCTGATGGACCGGGCAGACATTCTTATGCTCTTTAGCGGTTGTTTCGGTAACAAATTCTTCGCAACCTACACAATACAAGCCAATATACTTATTCTTGTAAATATCTTTTTTTAGTTTTGCCCAGATCATCTGGACCCGCTGTTGGTGGGCTTTATCGCTAGTACGAATAAACCGGTCGTTGGTAATATCTAATTTTTTAAGCAGTTTTACAAAACCAGCCACATTCTTTTCGGTTAGCTCTTTTGGAGTAACGCCCAACTCTTTGGCCTTTAGGGCAATTTTACTGCCGTGCTCATCGGCGCCAGTACTAAAAAGTACATTGTCGCCAAGTTTGCGATGATAACGAGCTAATACATCGGCGTAGACATATTCCATAGCATGGCCTAGATGCGGTTGATCGTTAACATAGGGTATAGAAGTGGTTATATAATACTTGCTCATTGCGTATCTATTGTACCAGATTAAATGGACGTTGGACGATGGATGATAGACGATAGGCAAACCAAAAGAAGAGCTGTTTTTTGTCAGCTCTTCTTATTACAAAATGCTATATTCTAGAATCCGGCGACGTCGCTGTCGATAGCGTCAGCGTCGGTCACATTACTACCAGATGGGTCAGTAGCCTCTAGCACTTCTAGTGCCTCCCCTAAATCACTGGCCGTTTCGACTGCGGGCGCTGTGCCAACGTCGGTTGCAGCCGCTGGGTCGACAGTAGGCGTTGTTGTTTCTGCGGTTGTACTATCATCACGATTGGCGTCGTAGACTCTATATCCCACAAAACCAACTATACCCAAAAGCACGATAACTAAAGCTATTTCGACTACCGAAAAGCCGGCTTGTTTTAATTTATTCATCACTAGCCTCCTCGGCAACTGTTTGTACCGCCACTAATAAGTTGCGCACTGCGTTTTTATAAGCTTGTAGTCCATCTACGGCACTGTTAAAGCTATTCCTAAATTGGTTGGCATAGGCATGCGGATCGTCGCTATCACAATTAAAGGCACCGCCGTTTTGCTCCATAGCTCTAAAAGTGTTTTGAGCCTGTACCTGGGTAGCATTTACGGCAGAGACCAAGTCGTTATAGTTGCCTAAAGACAAGTTATTGTTTTGGTAGTAAGCCTGCACGCGCTGGGCTATCGTACCAAACAAGTTGTATTGCAACTCAGCACGATTAGTAATGCGCAACATATAGTTATTAATTTGCGTTTCTTTATTTTGGCATTTTGTTAGATTTTCGCCCTGCAAACGATTGCCTTGAGCGTTATCACTGCCCGAGCCTGTGACATTTTGGCTGTTATCTGAACCAGCGCTATCATTGCCCTGTTGTTGTGCTACAGCTAAAACTGGTGCTACAGCTAAAACAACAAAAGCCATAACCGCCAGCAAGCTAAATAGCTTTAAATGAATTTTTTGCACTAATTATTCTCCTTATTACTTTTTAGAACCTATCTTTTAGCTTAAGCTTTTTAGTTTTGTTTGACAAGGCATAAAAAAAAGTCTCTAAAAAGGCGACAACCCCGACGCGCCCTAGATGGGCGGTCGGGGTTGTTCGTCTGAGTTGTCTTTGTCGGCAATCGGCAGGTCGCCAAGAAAGACTGTGTCTAGCTCGAGCGTGGGATCGTCTAATGGATCCAGAACGGGGAATCGTCGTCCGGCACATAGCGTGTCATCGCCGGGCCAGCCTTTGCTGGACCGGTTTGGCTCCGCCTCGGGCTTGCCGAATGATTCCGCGAGCTTGATTAGAAGCATGATGATGATTGCCACAGCAATACCATACAGACTTGCCTCTATCAGTCGCATAGGTCTTCTTCCCATCCGGCCAAGTATTCAGTGGCCCATTTGGAGTGCGGGCTGATCCGTATCCACAGCTCGGCTATGCCGACCTTGGAGTACATACAGGTAAACCAGATGGCAATCCCCAGCATGGCGATCAAGATGATCACTATATAAGCCACCGCCTTAAGGATGTGCCAAGCCAGCCAACCGACGATAGCCAACGGTATAGCAATCGCGTTGGCCAGCGCCTTGACCACTACCCAGGCTGCCCGCTTTACAAACCGAAGCACTCTTTTCATGTCTCCTCCTAGAGACTTGGCGAGACTACTCGGCCGGCTGTTGCGAACGACCCTTGAGCAGAACGGCTGTTCCTGCAACCACCGCTCCAGCCAGAAAGCTAGCGATGACTTTGGCGGGTCCAGGAAGCCCCCTGACGCGGCCCGCGAAGTCTACTGCCCGCTTCTTGGCCTCAGTGGCCAGCTCTACGATGCGCTCTACCTTCTTCATCTTTTTCCCCTCTCAAGGTTCATGCTGATTTGCACAGACACTATTTGCCCTAGGGAATCCCAGGGCTAACTCCTCCTCAGACAAAGGAATCAACAATATAATCTCACTTCTTAAAAAATAGTCAATTAATATTAAATGGGGTCTACCGGAACAGGCCGTTGGCCAAACCACCCCACTCAACAACCGTAAAGCCCAATCGCATCGCTGGCTTTAAGTCTTGGGCTGGTAAATCGATTGGCTCGTTCAGCCCTTCGGCATCTAAGAACACGCGGATTACTGTATCTGGCTTGGGTGCAATATATAGCGGTGCTAGTACATCCATTTGCGCCGTGTTAAGCCAAGTTATTCTTATGTAAGGGTTGCTTGGCAGTTTGTCTTTCCAATAATCCATAAAGTCGGCAATTTCTTGATTGTTCAAACCTTGCTGAGCCAATTGCCAGCGAATTGTTTTTACAGCGTCAGCCTGCCTTACCACTGTGCCAGATGTTACCGCCGGATAAGCTCCATAGCCCAGACCCTCCCAGAATAAAGAGTTAAATTGCTGGCCATTAACCGTTAGCTGACCATTGGTTTTGGCATATGCCAGCCAGCCTTTTTGAACATCATACAGTGGATCTGATAACTTAACGTCGGCACCAACCTTAACCGCAACCTGCTGATTAACCGTTGGATACAAATAAACTACCGGTTTAGCGCAACCGACAGGCGGCGAAAAGGTTTCACGGATATATACTAGCCATTGGTTGTAGTTATCTTTAAATACGACTAAAGCGTGCTGCTGGTTAACAAAATCGTCTTTAGAAATATCCGCATACATTTCGGATTGAGCGCTGCTTCCACCAGATTCCTGAAATTCTTGATAGGCTTTAAGCACAAGAGGGTTATCGAGATTAGTAATTTTATAAACGGTTAAACCCTGACCGGATTCGCCAGCTACTGCTACATCCGCATCAGTTAAGGCGTCGCTTCTAGCAACCGAACTATATATTAAGCCTCCGCATCCTCTGTTAATAGATTTGAGGCTATCACTGATACCATTATAGCCACCTTGCCATTGGTACAGGCTCAAATCGGTATCGAGTGGTTGATAAACTAAAGTGATAGAGGTGTTAAGGGCAGTTTTTAAGAAATAATAAATTGATGTTAAGTCCGTATCTACGCTGCTGTATTCGCTCTTAACTATTTGGCCCTGACCCAGTTGCCTAATAACAGTTTCTACCCGCGGATAATTCGGAGTAGGTGCAACATAAATATTGCCAATCGTAGGATACACCGGCTTGCGTACAATATTTGCTTCGCTATCCAAGGTAATCTGGTCTGGAACGGTCAGTGAATCATAGTGGATAGCTTGATCTACTAAAATGTTGTCTCTTAGCTCGGCGGTAGTATAACTTTCGTAGTCTTCGTTATAGGTTGCGTTAGCGCTGGGATGAATAACAAAGGTAACTTGGCCACTGGGCTGTCTTTCGAATAGTTGCAGATTGTCACCAGGCCCCATAGCTGAGCCGCTCGTCATTATAATTGTGTTGTCGCCCCGAGTACCAACTTGGTAATAGTCGGTATAATCTTCGGAACTGTAGCCGTCTCCATCATTGTCAGTAAAATAGCCTTGCTTTTCTATGGGCACGATTGGATTAAGCCAGACTTCGCCGGTAGTTGGATTAATTAACTTAGCCAGTAGCGGATCTAGTTCTTCGGCACTTGGAGTAACGGTTGGTTCCTGCTGGTTGTTATTACCCTCGCCTTGCTGGTCATTGTTGTTCCACTTATCTTGAAAATAGAAGAAATAAGCCGAAGCACCACCAGCGGCTAAAATAAGAATTACCACTAAGATAATGGCAACTAGTTTTTTGTGACTTTTTTTGACCCTGCCTACAACTGGCTTTGATTCTGCAGTCTCTAGGTTTGGGCTTTCGGATGTTTTAGCTTCCGCCTCTGGTGATGGCAAAGTTTCGGCGTTTTCCGTTTTATCATCTTGATTTTTTGATGGTTCCTCGTTCAAAGATTCTTCGGCCTTGGGTTGCTTGTTGTCGTTTTCCATAGATTAATTTACCTTGGTTAATTCTAAGAAATACTATAGCGCTGAACGCCAATAAATGCTAATGCTAAAAGCCCTACAACCCCTAGTCAAACAAAAAAACTCCATCCCCAAGTTTTGCAAACCAATCAATTCTTTTCTAGCAAATAGTGACAAATTTGCTTGCGAATGAACCTGTGTCCGCTACCTGATTTTAAAAATTCTTCTCTGCCTAACGCGTCACTCTTATTAAGATAGCCCTCAAAATAAATTAACCGCCACGGTTTCTTTAGTTTTGTAGACACGTTCTTGCCAGAATTATGCGCTAAGAGTCTCTGTTTTACATCTTGAGAATAACCTATATACCAAGAACTATCGATTTCCGATTCCAATATGTAGACAAAATGACCCTTCATGTTAGTATTATAGCCCCGTAAAGCTCATATATTCGCCACGGGGCACGTAAAATTGTGGCTGCGCCACGTGATTATCTAAAAAGAGACCCATCAGGGGTCCCTTTTTAGATAATTTTACGTGGTGGAACTGCCGGGAATCGCACCCGGGTCCGTCGAACAACAACTCATGCCTCTACAAGCTTATTCTGTTTGGGGTGTCTTAGGCTACTAGTTATAAAACAGACAAAAAACTATTAGCCGCAGTTCGAAAAGCTTACAAAAATGAGCTCAAACGGTGCTCAAGATTGGCAGCCAGAAAATATGAGACTGCTTTGGTTCTACCTGGCATCAAACCAAGCAATCGCCTTAGATTAAACTAGGGCTGGTGCGTAAGCTGGCATGGAAAACATGCTAGCTACACGCTGTAGAAAGTTTTTGCCATCTACTTATTGTAGTACGGTAACGGTGCACAAACCGGCTTGCATGCATAAATTGTTAATATTCAACGTCGAGCTAAAGTCAGTCCCGCGTTGCAAGCCATTCTTGGCCTGTAAATACCTCTCAATCGCAAAACAATTACCTTCTGCGACTGAGGTCATATTATACCATAGTACTTACGTTTTGTTAATAGCCGTCAAGCCTGGCTTTGGCGATATGACTCTTATGCTTGCATCGTTAAATTATGGTGCTACACTCTTTAAGTAGTGGGCGCGTAAGGGGAATATCATGACATCACCTGAAGCACCGGTCACGACCCGACATTCTAGAGAAGAGATAGCTGCTATAATTGGCCAAAAAATTACGGCGAGAAAAATCGCAAAAGCAGATAACTTAGCTGTAACTTCCAAAAACCCATTACCAGAATCACAGCACCTCAAACCAGAATATGTTGGCCCAGAAAAATATACTGATACTGATTTTAGCGATGAAGAACTTATAACCGACACCGAATTGCTAAGGCCCATCGGTAAAGATCTAGCCAATTTAACCACTATTAATTCTTACATTCTTATCATCAATGACGGAGCACCTTTAACTAGCCTCCAATATGGTCAGATCCAGAATCGGCTTCTTAGGCTCCAAAGCCAAGGTTTGATAGCTAGAACCCCAGTTGGGCTATATCGTACCAATCAAGAATAAATCAATAACCGATTTAGCAATAAGTCTTTTTGCGGATCATTAGGCGTAAATTAGACAAATAATGTTTGGGGTCAATATCTGGATGGTTCTTTAAATAGGCTAAGTGAGCCTCCGTAAAGGGTATTTTATTGTCTGGCCACAGCAAAGTATTAGCTCTAAAGCTAGGTTTTGTAATCATTCCCGGGTCTAACACCATATCTTTTAACGCGGCAATGATTTCTTCTTCTTGCATATAATCCAAATGCCTATCTTTGGCCATATTCAAACCTCAATTCCTATATATTATGCGCCTATAGGGGCTAAATGCCTAAAATATTGGTTTGACATACTATTTTTATTGTGCTAATGTATACATATTGTTAATTAATGATCCGGGTTTGTTTAAGCAAATATTTACTCGATTTCATTACCGACAATTAGAGTAAATAAATTTAAACAACAAAGGATTATTTTTTATGTCTTATTACAGAAATAAGACGAGAAGTTTCTCGTCTGCCAACGCGCGCCGAAGCCAGAATTATTCTAGGCCAAATCGGGCTAACCAATCTAGACACGGTCAATACATTGACCCTGCTAAATTTATAAAGGCTGCCAAGGTAGTTGATGTTTTGGAGTATGCTCCACTAAACCAATTTAGCGATTTTAACGTCGACAAATTGATTAAAGACAACCTTGCTAAAAACGGCTATGTATCACCAACCCCAATTCAGGATAAAACTATTCCCGAAGTATTAAGTGGCAAAGATATTATCGGCATTGCCAACACTGGCACCGGTAAAACGGCCGCTTTTGCTATACCGGCCTTAAATCGTTTAATAAACGAACCGCGTTCTAAGGTGTTAATTATTGCCCCAACTAGGGAGCTAGCTCAGCAAATCGAGGCCGAGTGCCGCGTTATTGCCAGAGGCAGCGACATTTGCGGAGCAGTTTTAATTGGCGGTAGCCCTATGGGCCCACAATTGCGCGACTTGCGTGCCCGCCCCAACATTGTTATTGGCACACCCGGCCGCATAAAAGACCACCTAGAACGCCGCAGCCTAAGCCTGTCTGACTTTAACATTGTCATACTAGACGAAGTTGACCGTATGCTAGACATGGGTTTTGTTAACGACGTTCGCAGCATTTTAGGTAAACTAGCCGACAATCGTCAGTCGTTATTCTTTTCGGCTACATTAGACCACCGAGTACATGATCTAATTAAGACTTTTTCTAGAGACCCTCTAATGATTACCGTAAAAAGTGGCGACACCTGCGACAACGTACACCAAGATGTCATTAGATACGGTGGTAGCCAAGAAAAAATCGAAAAGTTACATGATTTGCTAATTCATGCCGATACTAAAAAGACTTTAGTCTTTGACGAAACCAAGCATGGCGTAGAGCGACTCAACAAAGAGTTAAGCATCCGCGGTTTTAAGACCGATGCCATTCATGGCAACAAGAGCCAAGGCCAACGCCAGCGAGCCTTAAATCGATTTAAGCAAGACGAAATCAACATTCTAGTAGCTACCGACGTTGCTGCCAGAGGCATTGATGTTAGCGATATTACTCACGTAATAAACTACTCCGTACCAAAAACTTACGACGATTATATTCACCGCATTGGTCGTACTGGCCGCGCTGGCAAAACCGGCCGCGCCCTTACCTTCATAGCCCAGTAATTTTGGTGAAGTAGTTAGATTAGACTGGCTAAATTTAGCCAGTCTTCTAGGCTCAGGTTTTGAGCACGCAAGTCTGGATTAATGCCTGCTTTGTTCAGTAGATTTTCGGCTTCGGACTTACTAATGCCTAAGCCCCCGCTAAGCGAGCTGCGTAATTTTTTACGCCGTTCGCTAAAACCAGCTTTAACGATTCTAAAAAATTGTTTAGAATTTTGCTCATCAACCAATGACTCAGCTCGCCTTTTTAAAATTAAAATTTGGGAATCAACTTTGGGTGGCGGTATGAACAAATCGGCCCTTACTACTCGACCCAAAGACGTCTCAAAATAAGTTTGAGCAGAAACGCTTAAAATAGACATTTCGCCAGGACTCGCACAAACCCTTTCGGCTACTTCTTTCTGCACCAATAAAACGGCAATTGCCGGCGGATTAGCTGCTTCGCAAATTTGTCTAATCAGCAGGGAAGTCAGGTAGTAGGGGATGTTGGCGACAATTTTATAGCCACTCGGCATGTCGTTAAAGTTATAGCTCCTAATATCTTGGCTAAATATTTTAATTGCCGGGTTGTCTTGATATTTTTTTGTTAATTCCCTGGCCAATTCTGAGTCATATTCCACAGCCGTTATTTGTGCTCTTTTTTGCAGCAAAACATCGGTTAGAGCCCCCTGCCCCGGCCCAATTTCTAAAATATTGTCGCCAGCTTTAACCTGCCCGGCCGCCACAATGGCGTCAAGGGCTTCTTTGTCGTTAAGCCAGTGCTGGCCCAGCGCTTTATTTGGAATGATTCTATATCCCATCTTCTCTAGACCAGTCAGTTGCAAGATCAAAACCATAAGGATGCATTAAGGCAAAGCTACCTGTGTCGTAAACTTTGCCGAGCCCAATACTTGTTTCTACTATCGAGCAACGTGGATAGATGTTTAGGTTGGCGGCAACTATAACGTATCCGTCTCTGTCTACTTTTGCCCCATCGCCACGAACCGTATAAAAACCAGCTTGCTCGCAATTTTGCATAACATTACCCATCGGCAGGTCGTAGTAAGTTTCGCGATGCGTCACGCCCTTGCTATCGGTAAAGATATTTACTCCCTTTGATTGAGTTAGGCCGCTACTTGGTTTTGTACCTATTGTTTGTTGCTGCTTTTGGGGTAATACAGTAATTACTTCCTGTATCTTTGTTCGGCTAGTTTCTGTGCTACCGTTCAACATAAGTTCGTACACAACCTGTTTTTTGCCCATTACGCCAGGTTTAATAATAGTTACTACACCATTAGCCTGGGTAGGATCTGGCGTAGACTCAATGTCGAACTGCACCGGTTCTTCAACCGTAGTTACAGTTTTGCCATACTTCGATATATAGATAGCCGCGTTGGCGATAATGGGAGTATCTAGGCTCGGCACTACGGTAGCGCCTTCTTCTAGCGTAATCCCTCGTTCTTGCAAAAATCCATTAACCGTTTCGGCTTGAGTGCGATAAGTAGCTACTGGCGCGCCATATAAACTAAAGCTTACTGGCGTAGCTCGATCGATTATAAGCCTCTCGCCCAAAATCATATCTTTTACGTAATCTGTGCTAGTTGTAAACGTTAAGTTATCTTCTGGGTAAACTGTAAAGCCGGCTTGCTCTACAACCAATTTAGCACTAGTATGTGGCGTTAAAACACGCTTAATAACCGAGCCATCGATTATCGATATCGGTCGAGCTCGATAAACCTGAATATTAAAATTGTCTTCGGTGATTGGCGAATAAAGGCCCGGCTCTACAAGGTCGGCTTCGTTCAGGGTAATGTCTGTTTTTTCTAAAAAATCTTTAACATTAGTCGCTCTGGTTGGAATGGTTGTGGTTTGACCATCAAGATATAAGTTAACTACGTGCCTGTCATTGGGCCCCATAGTTTGCCCATTGGCGACTACAAAACTGGTTGCCAAAAATATAAAAACAAACACCACGCTGAATACACCCAAAACAAAACTATGGGTAACACCATCAATCCGCTTTGTTCTTTTAAGCAGTTCCATTGTTTGGCCTAAAGAAGTAGGCCACAATTAGTATAGCAAAAACCCCTGTTAGTGAGTGATAATGTAGCTTTTATTCGTATCGCAAGGCGTCTAGCGGATTAATCTTAGCGGCACGCTTTGACGGATACAAACCAGTAAATATGCTAATTACTATAGCGGCCGCTACAATAATCAGAACGTAGTGTACTGGCAGGTAGAACAAAGTAACCGACACATTACCACTAGAACGTGCTGCCGCTGAAATTGACAAATTAATTATGCTACCAACGAGTACGCTAAATAGGATACCTATTGTACAACCTAGTAAACCGACCACCAGTGATTCGGCAATGAATATGCGACCAATGTCTTTCTTTTTGGCGCCCAACACTTTCATGATGCCAACTTCCCTGGTCTTTTCCATCAACGAAATAGTTAGAGTGTTAAACATGCCAACCGCTGCCACAATTACAGCCACTGCACCAATAATTAACAGTATCACCTGAAAAACACTAAAGAATTGCTCTACTTGATCGATAGTGTTTTTAATGGAGTCGACTTTAAACCCTAAATGCTCAATTTGCGGTTTAACTTTTTCTGCTAAATCGGAATCTTTTAGCTCAACTTTGATAGCGCTAAAACGATCGACTTGATATTTGGTAATTGCATTGAGCGGGATGTAAATATACGGTGTCGTACCTTCGTCCATAATGCCAGTAACAATATACTTAGCCGATTCTATAGTAGACTTAGCGGCCTCATCCGAAAATAACTCGGCTCTTAAAACTAGCCGAATGGTAATTTCTTTACCAATTAAAGTTGAAGGCTCGGCAGTAGTTAGTTGCCTGGCAACCGTAGCATTAATTAGTACTTTATTAACATCATCCTGAATATAGGATTGGCCACTAGAAATATTGGGTTTGACTATACCCAGCAAGTCGGTGTTTAGACCGTAGGCTACGCTATCAATTTTTGAACTTTCATATTGGATGTCGCTGGCTACGGCTACCCGCGGATAAACATGGGCTACCTCATCAAAACTATAAATTTTATTTATGGTGTCTTGGTCTAAATTAACCACTCTAGAAGAACCAATGGTAACATCTAACATTTTTAAACTATCACCATTAGCAATTTGATCGGTAGCTATTTTTTGTAAACCATAACCAAAGGCCAGCAAAAAACAAACAAAGCCAATGCTAATAGCTACACCAAAAATCGTTAAAAGGGTTCGCATCTTGTGGCCCAGCAGATTCTTAAAAGCCATTCTTAGTAAAAATGCCAGTTTCATAATTCACCCCCGCCAGTGCCCTCTGTTTTTGATGTTAGTTCTTGTTGAAGTTTGGGTTTTTTATCTCTTGCGATAACACGAATGACTTTGCCATTTTCCATCATCACAGTTTTAGATGCATAAGTTGCGTAGTCGGGGTTATGGGTTACCATCACAATCGTGCGGCCATATTGATCATTTAAATTAATCAGGTCATCCATCAATGTAGCAGCCGATACTGAATCGAGATTGCCAGTTGGTTCATCGGCCAAAATTATTGGCGGGCTAGTAATTAGTGCTCGGCAGGCAGCAACTTTTTGCTGCTGGCCACTGGATAATTCCGACGTATCGTATTTACGAAAGTCACTTAAATCAAATCTTTCTAAAGCCTGTTCGGCCAAACGGATATTATCGTGGTGGGATTGGCCAACAATATCTAACGGTAAAGCAATGTTTTCGGCTACGTTTAACGACTTTATCCAGTTTGGCCGTTGGTAAATCATGCCAAAATTGACATGTCTAAAATCGGCTCTTTTGTTTTCGTCTAAAATAAACATGTTGCGATGCTTAACAAGCACTTCACCACCAGTGGGTGGTTCTAATCCTAGAATAGTGTTTAAAAGAGTACTCTTACCACAGCCAGACGGGCCTAAAATAATCACAAAATCACCGGTGTGAATATTTAAGTCTATGCCATTCAAAACCGGCACCATTTTTTTGCCAACCCTATAGCTCTTATGGAGGTCTCGAATACTAATTATTACCTTCGTATTAGTCATCAACTCCTATCCTCCAAACAGCCAGCCAAGAGTATCTTGGAGGGACTTAATAATGATGTCGATGATAGAAGCCCGAGCTATGTCGGTTAGAACCGAGTCTGGTTCGGAGATAGTTTGGTTGGCAGAGGTATCTTTAGAGATAACTCGAAAGTGGTAGGAGCTAGATGGTTTGAGATCGGTTAATACAACAACATGAGAAGTGCTTAAGCCACTATCTTCTGGGGAGCGCATATTGTAGCTGTCACCTGTTACGCCTTCGGCATATTCCACTTGGGATGTGGCTGGTTCGTCGGTCATCCAAGATACCACTATTTGGGCCTTGGTATCTAAGCCATAACCAGACGAAGTGCTTTCGGTGACGATGTCGGTGACGGCTGGCGGACGGGTGTCGTAGTCGGTTTTAACTCGTTGACTGTCTGACAAGGCGGCGTTACCATAGGCATCACGGCCACCAACGCTCATGTAGTACAGCACGTTGTCTTGAAGATTGGGCACTAACATAGAGTGAGTAGTTTCTAGGGTAGATTTGGATACTTCTTTTGAGCTTTCACCTTCTTGGTTGTAAGTAACAATGGAGCTCGTGGGCACATTAGTCGTCCAGGTAACCTTTAGAGTGGATGTAGCCGTGTTCTTTTGCTGCTCAAAACGCACATCATAAGCTCGGGGATAGGTTAGAGTACTGAAGGCGTAGTTGTCGGAGACTAGCTGGTTGCCATCACTGTCCGTACCATAAATCTTAAAGAAATATGGAGTGGTATGGTCTAGACCCTCTAGCTTAACTGTGTGAGTGGTAACAGCCGAGCCGGATTGGTCAGTGATAGTTTGACCATAGTTGGCAGTCTTACCATAAACAATTGTAGAGGTGGCTACTGTGGTAGTCTTCCAGGTAACGGTGGCTGAAGTTAACCGAATATCCGAAACATTAACTTCGGCGATACCAGGGGCCGATTGAGTGGTAAAATTGAATTCACCAGAATAAGCATCTTCGATTGGGTAGTCGCGGTTTTCGTCTAAAGATTGGACCTTGAAGTTGTAGGTAGTACCAGCTTCTAAGCCAGATAGTTCTACGCTATGCGAAGTAACCGAGTCCACCTGGCCCTTAGATTCAGCGTAAGAGTTATCTTTAGAGTAAGCCGCAAAGCTGGATGAAGCTCTGTCGGTACTCCAAGTTATGGTGGCACGAGTGGCTTTAATGTCGACATCAGGACCAGTAACAATTAACGGCGGTTCGGTGAACTTGCCAGTTGGTTGCTTAGAGACGGTCGACGAAAAGGCTGATTCGGCACCAGCGTTATCTACGGCGGTAATTTTGTAATGATAAGTGGATGTATTGGATAGGCCGGAGTCAAAAAAGCCTGTACTGCCCGTTTGGCCGATGGCCGAGAAGTTAATGCCATCAGTAGAACGGTAGATATTATAATGGTGGACTGTTCCGGCTGAGGCGCTCCATGCCGTAGTGAGTGCCCAGTTTTCATCAGCTCGGTTGCTACTATCACTAATTACCACTCCGCCTGGTATACCTGGGGCGGTAGTGTTACATTCAAATTGGATTTCGGCATAACTGCCCCAGTTAATTTGGTCATCAGCGTCAACTGCTACTACGTAAAAGGTATTAAAGCCCTGCTGGGTGGCAGCCGGAATAGCGCCGGTAGTAGTGTTAGTAGTAAAGACCGAATTGTTAATAGTCGGCTCGGGGCCAATGGAGTAGTAATAGCCACGAATGTCGGCATTGTGGACAGCTGGTTCTGACCAGGTGAAGGTAAAGCTGTTAGTTGTAGCGTTGGGTGGTACCACGTCCAAACCAGCAGGAGCGCTTGGAGCCGAACCGTTGTAGTAGTAATAAACGCTGGTTTGGTTGTCGGCAATATTACCAGCGTTGTCGATAGCTCGAACGAAGAATTCGTTACGACCATCTTGGTAAGAAGTGATCCCGATAATCGATCTGTCGACAGTGTCATGCCAAGTGTCGCCCCCACCAGCTTTGCGATATTGATAGTAATCGATATTAGACGAACCGCTGCCAGGGTCTAGGGCTTCGGGCCAGCTAAAGTCAAAACTGTTGGCTATGCTCCAGCCCACTGGCGAGACCGAAATATAAGATGGGTTATTAGGTTTAGTGCCATCATAAAGATATTTGAACAAATCACTACCGGATGGCATGTTGAGGTTATTGCCAGCTAGGTCAGATACGGTAACGCGCAGGTAGTAAGTGCCGTCCGTGGGATTGTTTGGTAAATCGATGTAACCTTCGGTGGCGGTATCCATATCTACACCAGCGGTGATGGGATTAGCGGTGTTGTCGGTACCAAGGTAGACGTAGTAGTGGGCAATGCCTGATTCTTCTTCTGGTTCGGTGGCTCCAGACCAATCAGCATAGATACTAGTTAGATTGTTGTTGGCTTGCCAAGAGCTGGAAGTAAGGGCTGTAGCTTTAGTGTCGTCGGTGTAAACCGGAATGGCAACTGGGTAGTCCCAAGTTGGGGCATTCTGATCGTTCATGTGGGTGATGGTGAAATCTTGCAAAGTTGGGGTATTAACTAAGTCGGTAGAGGTAAGGGTAGCTTTGACTTCCAGGTAGCGACTGAATGGAAGGGCCGAGATGTCGGCATTGCCAGTTGTGGAACCAGGTGTGTTTTGAGTGAAGTCACTGCTCCAGTCTGACCAACTCACTTTATCATCACTGCTACGAACATTGAACTTCAAGCTAGTATTAGCTGGCAAAGCACTAGTGTTCCAATCTAGGTCGTACCACTTGGTTTTACGGTTAGAGCCCATGTCGGCAATGAAGTTGGAGGCTGTGCCAGTGCCAACGTAGCCGGCGTTGAGGTCAATATTTGAATATACATTATCCGGTACATAGGTAGGAATTTGCGTTCCATTCCCCACCTGACCACCAAGATTGTAGCCCCAAGACATTACGGTGCCATCAGATTTAAGCGCCACTGAGCGATTGGAACCTGCAGACACTGCCGCAACACCAGACAAATACCCAGAACCGGATGGATCTAAAACGGGTTGCGGCAGACTTGATCCACTGCTTCCTCCCAGTTGACCGTAATAGCCATAACCCCAAGCCCAAACTCTACCATCTGATGTTGACGCTATCGAAAAATTACTACCGGAAGACACAGATACTACATTAACTAAGTAGCCGGTACCGGCAGTATCCTTAATCTGTACGGGTAAATTTCTTTGTGAAGTAGTACCGTCTCCAATTTGGCCATTACTGTTAACCCCCCAAGCCCAAGCAGTACCATCGTTCAAGATAGCCATGGAAGTACCTCCACCGGCTATAATCTTGACAACATTAGACAGGTAGCCTGTGCCAGCTGCATCTTTTACCTGCACGGGTAAAGTTCGCTGGGTTGTAGTATTATCTCCGAGACATCCGGAAGCATTGTATCCCCAGCCCCAGATTGTGCCGTCATTTTTTACAGCAAAAGAGTGCGAACTACCAGCACTGATCGCTACAATGCCTGTTAAATACCCCGTACCAGCTGGATCCTTTACTTGCACTGGTAGGTTTCTTTGACTAGTAGTTCCATCTCCTAGCTGGCCACTACTATTTTGGCCCCACGCCCAAACACTGCCGTCGTTTTTTAGAGCCAAAGAGAAATAACCGTTGGCGGCAATGGCAATCACATCAGTTAAATAATTAGCTCCACTAGCATCTCTCACCTGAACTGGACTATATTTATTGACATTGGAATTTATACCTAGCGATCCATAATAACCATAACCCCAAGACCAAACTGTTCCGTCATTTTTTAAGGCCACTGAATGCGCTGTAGATGCAATGCTCGCCACATTACTAAAATATCCGCCGTCCACAGGTACAGCCACAGACTGATTAACAGCCGTACCATCTCCCAGCTCGCCACTGCTATTATTTCCCCAACCCCAGATTGTGCCGTCATTTTTTAAGGCCAAATTAGAGGTTATTTTTGTAACATCTGCTAGCTTTGTCGCATCCACCATTGCCAGAATGTGATTCGGTTTATCCAGAGTTGTAGTGTTAGATGCAGACCTAGACACCGAACTAAAACCACCCTGTCCAACATTATTCCCTCCCCACGCCCAAACCGTGCCATCATTATCTAAGGCAAATGGATTATTATAGGCTCCAGAAATGGCAGATATATTGGTTAAATATCCGGTACCGGCTGCATCTTTTACGCGAACCGGAGTGGAGTGGTCCGTAGGTGAACCATCGCCTATTTGACTATAATTGTTGTATCCCCACGCCCAAACACCGCCATCGTTCTTCAAGGCCATAGAGTGAGATGACCCCGCTGTAACCTTAATAACACTAGACAAATAACCTGTACCAGAAGTGTCTTTTACTTTGATTGGTAGGGTTCTGGGGGAAGTCATTGTGCCATCACCAACCTGGCCCGCAACATTCCCGCCCCAAGCCCAAACATAACCGTCTGAGCCAGCGGCAAGACTATGACCTCCGCCCGCTGCTACTGAAATTATATTTGTTAGATAACCAGACCCGACACTATCTTTTACCTGCACAGGCAATCTTCTATCGACGCCCGAAGTTCCATCGCCTATCCTGCCATCATCATTTCTTCCCCATGCCCAGACAGCGCCATCACCCGCTAGTGCTATAGAATGGTTATCGCCAGCGCTAATTGCAGTAATCCCAGTTAGGTAACCAGTTCCGGGCGTATCTTTCACCTGCACAGGTGTTCCGGTATTCCCGGTCCAGTTAATACCTAGTTGGCCATAAGCACCATACCCCCAAGCCCAAACCGTACCATCGCTCTTAAGGGCTAAAGAGTGCCAAGTACCCCCAGATATCGCAATGATATCCGACAGGCCATTCACCTGGACAGGCAATAATCTGTCTGTAGTGTACCCTCCTAACTCATAATGAGCACTATACCCCCACCCCCAAACCGTACCATCGCTCTTAAGGGCTAGGGTGTGTCCGGCGCCAGCAGTGACAGCGACTATGTCTGTCAGATAACCGTTACCGGCAGGATTCATAACTTGAACAGGGAACATACTAGAGATGTATGTATTGTTTCCTAGTTGGCCACGACCGTTACCACCCCAATTCCAAACTGTTCCGTCCGCCCTAGCGGCAACACCGTGACTACCGCCTCCCGCCAAAGAAATAACATTATTGAGAAACGCCGGCCCTGCCGCTAAAGTCGTACTTGAATCTATTCCAGTCGTGGCACACGTTTCGTCTGTATAAGCTGTACCAGTAACCGTTACACCGTTTAAAGTAGTAGCTTCACAAGCACCGACTTTGTTCATACTAAAGTCGCCGTTATTCGTCCAGGTCATGGTGGCCGTAGCTACAGCCTTGTTCGGCATTAAGTTAGTAATCAAAATTGAGGCTAAAATAACTACAACAAAAGCCCCATAAGCATAATGAGTCTTTTTGTGATTCCTAAATTTATTGAACCAGACGTTATAGCTTACATTCTTTAGAAGTTTTAAGTGAATTCGTTTTACAGGGTTAGGGCGCCTCAAACACAAACCCCTATTGGGTTTTTGCATATTTTTATTGGAACACCCTAATAACGACGGGGTTATTTTTTCTTTTCCCATCAATGTAAATTATAACAATGCTTAAGATTAAAGACTAGAGGCTGAGGCTATCTTTTAGTCGACGGCTGTATCCATGGCCTTACTTCGGCAACGACACCACCTATATCTGTATCGGCCGTGGTGATGGCCTAACTATGGTAGGTTGTTTGGCATATTCTTCGGGGGTAGCTGGAGCTGGTAGACTTTGTTGGCCAAATAAGATGTAGACCTTGGTGCCCTGGCCAGCTTTGGATTCAACAGTAACGTCTCCACCCAAAGAATTCATAATAATCTTGGCTAGGTACAACGAAAAGCCCATGCCTTCGTAGGTAAAGTCTAGGGCTGAACCAGTTCTAGAAAACGGCTTAAATAAGCGAGCCATTTCTTGCTCTGGTATGCCAATACCAGTGTCTTCGACAACTATGGTTAATAGGCCATTGCGATGCTGGTTGGATATACTGATTGCTCCGCCTTCTTTGTTGAATTTAATGGCATTATCTATAACGCTATCTAGAACGATAGCCATCTTGTATTTCTCTTGCTCTATTAGGGCGGTGTTTTGAACACTAACCCTTAGTTTCTTGGCTTCAATGGCGGGTCTATTGGATTGTAGAATCTCGGTTGCTAAGCCTGCGATGTCAATGGTTTGGTGTGCTTGGTTTTGGTTGGTGGTTTTAATACTAGCCGCCAAACCAAACTTTTGGACAACGGCTTGGATTCTACGGTAGCCTTCGTTAAGCATTCTTAGATCTGGGTTATTTTGGGCAGCTATTCTAGACAGGCTATCTAAGTCGGCTCTTAGTGATGTATATGATTCGGTAATAAAGCCGTTCTTGGCATCGTCAATGGCGGCTTTATGTTCGTAGACCTCTTCAAAATATTGGCGGTGGGCTCTTTCGGTCTGCCTTTTTCTGAAGGACAAGAAGAAGTATTGAGCTACTATGCCAAAGACGATAATTTCAGCTAAATAGTTAATGTAGTTAATATTTATCTTGGCCACTTTTACAAACAATATGTTGGCAAAGATGCTGACAACAACAATTAAGGCCACGGGTACTATGAACCTGGGCGAAGCAAAGACTTTAACCTGTTTCTTTTCTAGCACATCTGCAGATTCAATTCTTTTTAGGTAGGAATTGTCGGAGAGTTTCTGCAAGACATATTCAACTGTGCCAGCTAAATGAGCAACAATGGATTGAAGATTGGTTTGGATGGTAGCCGGTAGTTTATTACCAAAAGATAGGCCCTCGGCAGCACCTTTAATTAACGTCAGCGGCGTTCTTAGGTAGTGGGCCGAGAGCATCATAAAGTTGTCCTTTTCGGCAGCTAGATTCTTTTCGAGCTCAAGCAAGTTTTTGAGCCTTATGGCGTAGTTAATCTCTCTTTTTGTTTGAACCCAGAAGTTCAAGACCATAATACCCAAAAGAATAAACAGGAAGTATGGGAAGGAATAAGCTACTGGCGGAGGGGTGTCTTTAATAACCTCTGCAACCTTTTCGCTAACCGCTGAGATAACTTCTGAAACTGCGCTGCCAACCGTTGATATGACTCCTGAGATAAAGGCAATGGGGCCACCACCAGAGGACTGGCTGGCAGCTATTGAGTTGTTGTTCTCTTCGTTGGGAGTAGGCGTAGGAGTCGGCGTCGGAGATGGGCTAGGACTTGGTGTAGGCGTAGTTTCAACAATTGGAGTTGGAGCTGACGTTGGCGTTGGAGTAGGCGTAGGAATAACTGGTATTAAAGTAAAGGCAACTGAGATTGTATGATCGCTCGTAATATTTGCAAGTAAGTAAGAACTTACGTTACCCACACTAACACCGTCTACCAAAACATCAGAAATTTGGTAACCGCTATTGGGCGTAATGGTAAAGGTTTGGTCGGCTCCATAATTGACATTAATCGTGCCAGAGGGTGAAATGGTGCCGTTGCCACTGGGCACAGAAATGGTGATGACCTTGGTATCAATGGCAAAGCTAGCACTAATAGTGTGGTTGGTAGTTACATTGGTAAATTCATAACTGGTAACCGAACCAACCGAAGATCCATCTACCAGAACGTCAGTAATGTGGTAATTGGCATTCGGGCTAATTGTAAAGGTTTGGTCGGCTCCATAATCCACTATCACACCGCCAGACGGATCAATCGAGCCATTGCTACCGGCCGTAGCAGTAATTGTGTAAGTGTTTATTGTAAAGGTGGCGGAGATGGTGTGGTTGGTGGTTACGTTCGTAAAAGTATATGAGCCTGGCGTACCAACCGACGCTCCGTCGACTAAAACATCTACTATGTTGTAACCGGGGTCTGGCGTAATATTGAAAGTTTGGTCGCTACCGTAGTTGACGGTGACTGTGCCGGTGGGATCGATGGAGCCATTGGCGCCGGAGGAGGCGGTTATAGTTTTGGTGTCGATGGCGAAGCTAACGCTAATGGTGTGGTTAGTTACGATGTTAGTAAAGGTGTAGCTGGTGGGAGTGCCGACACTGACGCTATCTACTAGGACGTCGGCAATGTGGTAGTTGGCGTTGGGGGTAATGTCGTAGGTGGCATTATCGCCGAGGTTGTAAGTGTCGGTGCCAGTAGGATCGATGGCACCATTGCTGCCAGCCGAGGCGGTGATGGTGTAAGTATCTATGGTGAATGTAGCAGATATAGTGTGGTTAGCGGTGATGTTAGTAAAGGTGTAGCTAGTAGGAGTGCCGACCGAGACGGAATCAACCAATACGTCGGCAATGTGGTAGCCAGGATCTGGAGTGATGTCATAGATCGGACTAGAACCACTGTCGTAGTTGCTGACACCATTGGGACTAATACTGCCATTAGCGCCAGCCGAAGCCGTAACGCTGTAGCTGAACCAATTAGTGTTGTTGTAGCTGTTAGTGGAATTACTTGGGCCAATGGAAGCCACAGCGATGTTATTGGAATCTTTAACATCAACATAAGAAACACTTCTGGTGCCTTGGGGATCAATCCGCCATTGAGTAGGACTAGCGTTGCTGTTAAGAGTCAGTAGATTACCAGCTGAACCATTGAGGGTAGTAGTACCTACAACTGTTTGAGTATCCCCCGCTCCAAAGTTAAGAGTCTTGCCACCCGTAGAGCAAGTTAGGTTATTGAAGGTAGTTGAACCAGTGA
The DNA here is from genome assembly GCA_963716565.1 of uncultured Candidatus Saccharibacteria bacterium. Classification (GTDB taxonomy): domain Bacteria; phylum Patescibacteriota; class Saccharimonadia; order Saccharimonadales; family CAIOMD01. The sequence continues at coordinate 9,209 of OY970318.1, read as the reverse complement.
CTTCGGCCATGGTGGTAGTATTTAGAACTACCGTGCCAGAGTTATGAGTAAAGTTGCCACCAAAGTGAGTAAAGTTTCTAGAAACGGTTAGGTTAGCGGCCGAAGGAGCTACAAAAGTACCAGACGTTAGAGTAAAGTCATTACCTACAGCCGTGGCGGCCGCAGCCGTAAAGGAGTTAGTGCCAGAAGTAGAGTTAATGGTAAGACCATAGTAGGTGTTGCCGTAGTTGAGGGAGGCGTAGTTGGTGGCTCCAGTACCAACATATTCTACCGTTCCAGAATTAGTATCTTTGGTGAAGGTTAAAGTTTCCCCGCCCTGCACCCTTAGAGTGCCGTCGTTAGAAAATACAGAGCCAGCGCCAGATAAAGCCAAAGTATAGCCGGCTGTTGCTAGGGTACCCGACGTGATGGTAACTCTTTGATTAGCAGTACTAACCGAATAGTTGGATGCCAGAGAAGCTACGCCAGCGGTTTTATTAATTTCTAGATTGGAATAAAAATACGAACCTGAGATAAGAGATATTGTATGACTATTACTACCCCTCATTGCTATTGTGAGGTTGTTGCCGCCAACATATGTATACTGTGCCGAAACATTCCCCCAAACATTTATGGTTTGGGCTGTGCCTGGGTTGTCAATATAGCCAGTGTACGTAGAGCTCCCTTGCCCAATGGTAAGGTTGTTTAATACATTAAAAGAATTGGTAAGGGCTATGTGGTGTCGCGAAGTGCTGCTTCCGTATGCCATTAACTGCAGATTGAACAAATCGCCGGAGCCGGGATTGAAAGTAGTTGTAGCACCACCGCTAATACTAGCATCGCCAATAATTATTGTTCCATTATTGTGAGTTATTGTTCCAGCGTTAACAAAGTTACCTCTTACCTTCCAGGTAGCTGGGGCGGAAACAGTGCTGGCAGCTCCACTGGTGTAATCTTTCTGCATATCCCAAGTTCCAGCACCGCTGGTTCCGTTCAAAGCACCATTGTTAGTGACGGTGGTGGAAGAATACGTAGTTAAGTTATTGGCACCTAAGGCGAAGGTATTACCAGAATTGATGGTGATAGTGGCGAAGTTAAGTGTAGTAAGACCTGATGTGGCTGTAACTGTGTGGTTAGTTCCGGCAACGGTAAAGGCAGATGTAGTTGCGCCAAAAGTTCCAGTCGTAGACGAAATAGAAGTACCAGAACCGGCTAAAGTAAGGTTACTATTAAAAGTACCACCCGTGCGACTAAATGTCTTTGCGGTACCAATCATATTAATAGTTAAGTTTGCCCCGCCGATGCCAGCGCTACTAACAACGTAAACATTTCCAGAAACGTTAATGGTCTTAGGCGTGGCTGGATTATCAATATAGCCCCCTCCATTAGAGCCAGGGTTAAAATATAGATCGTCAAGAACATTAAAAGAGCCAGCTATGATAATGTGAGCATAATAATTGCCCGGCCGACCATCTGGAGTAAGTTTTACAATATAATAATCAGAGTTGCCTGGGGTGAAAGTATAGACAGGATCACCAGAAGAAGATCCATCGCCAATTATTAGCGTACCATTGTTGTGGGTAATCGCTCCGGCATTAGTAAAGTTCTTTTCAACATTCCAGGTAGCCGGTGCTGAAACAGTACTGCTGGCTCCGCCAGTATAACTGCCTTGCATATCCCAAGTTCCAGCACCGCTGGTTCCGTTCAAAGCACCATTGTTAGTGACGGTGGTGGAAGAATACGTAGTTAAGTTATTGGCACCTAAGGCGAAGGTATTACCAGAATTGATGGTGATAGTGGCGAAGTTAAGTGTAGTAAGACCTGATGTGGCTGTAACTGTGTGGTTAGTTCCGGCAACGGTAAAGGCAGATGTAGTTGCGCCAAAAGTTCCAGTCGTAGACGAAATAGAAGTACCAGAACCGGCTAAAGTAAGGTTACTATTAAAAGTACCACCCGTGCGACTAAATGTCTTTGCGGTACCAATCATATTAATAGTTAAGTTTGCCCCGCCGATGCCAGCGCTACTAACAACGTAAACATTTCCAGAAACGTTAATGGTCTTAGGCGTGGCTGGATTATCAATATAGCCCCCTCCATTAGAGCCAGGGTTAAAATATAGATCGTCAAGAACATTAAAAGAGCCAGCTATGATAATGTGAGCATAATAATTGCCCGGCCGACCATCTGGAGTAAGTTTTACAATATAATAATCAGAGTTGCCTGGGGTGAAAGTATAGACAGGATCACCAGAAGAAGATCCATCGCCAATTATTAGCGTACCATTGTTGTGGGTAATCGCTCCGGCATTAGTAAAGTTCTTTTCAACATTCCAGGTAGCCGGTGCTGAAACAGTACTGCTGGCTCCGCCAGTATAACTGCCTTGCATATCCCATGTTCCAGTCCCATTCATAGCACCGTTATTGGTAACGGTAACGTTGGAAGTGGAAGAAACGGTTAAGTTATTAGCCCCTAAAGCAAAGGTATTGCCAGAATCGATAACCAAATTAGCAAAATACAAAGTAGTAGTAGTAGTAGTAGTAGTAGTAGTGACTGTATGGTTGGTGCCAGCGATTGTAAAACTAGTAGTGTTTGAGTAATCGCCGAAGGAGCTGTCGGTAATCGAAAGAGTGGTATTTGAGCCAGAAAGTGTCATGTGGGATTTGAAGGCTCCGCCCGTGCAGCTAAGAATCTTATCGGTACCAATCATGTTAATCGTTAAATTGGCACCACCTATAGCACTACCATATATATAAACGTTGCCGGATACGGTTATAGTCCTTGGTGAAGCCGGGTTATCAATATAGCCCGGACCATAGTTCGAACCATTGTCATTAATAGACAAGTTTCCAAGAACATTAAAAGATCGGGCAATACTAAGGTGCGTGTTTCCCAGATAACCACTGTCCGGTGCTATAACCAAGTTGTATAAATCCGAACTTCCTGGGTCAATTGTATAAGTAGGGCTGCCACTATAACGCCCATCGCCAAAAGTTAGCGTACCGCTGTTATGAGTTATGGAGCCGGCATTCGAAAAATTTCTTTCTACATCCCAATTAGCGGGCGCTGAAACAGTACTAGCTGCACCGCCAATATAACGCCCCCTTATATCCCACGTACCAGTAGTGCCGATCATATTGCCATCGTTGTTAATGGTATATGTACCCCCATCATAGCTGTCGGTCAACGTAAGATTATAAGGTCCCATGTTAAGTGTGTTACCGGCAGTTATATTTATATTGCTAAAGTGGGCATAAATATCAGAAGTTGCCGTAACTGTATTGCCAGCGCCAGTTATGGTTAACGTTACTCCAGGAAAACCAAAATAGTTTGTAATGGTGCCTGATATGCTAGTATTGGATCCCGACAATGTTAGGTTCGAGTAGAAATAGAGGCCTGAAATACTACTCATAGTTTTACCTGCCCCAATCATGTTGATTGTCAAATTAGCTCCGCCAACTTGCATGTATCGTGCATTAAAATTACCCGAAACGTTTATGGTCATTGTCGATGCTGGGTTATTTAAGAAACCCCGGCTATAAGAAGTAGTACTTGGAGCCCCCAAAGTAAGATCGCCCAAGACATTAAAGCTGCGAGCAATATTTACGTATCTGTAGCCTGTATAGCTCCAGCTGGCAGCGATAATTTGCACGTTATATAAATCACTAGGCCCTGGATCGAAGGTGGTTGTTATAGTAGAGCTTGGAGAGGTTTCGCCGTTAATTATAGTGCCGCTATTAGGGGTAATAGATCCAGCATTAACAAAATTATTCCTTACCTTCCAAGTAGCCGGGGCCGAAACACTGCTACTGGCAGTTCCGGTGTAGTTACCCCGCATATCCCATGTGCCTGTACCAGTCATGTTGCCGTTGTTGGTAAAGTCAGCTTCAAAAGTCCAAGTACCGGTGGTGCCAACCAAAGACCCATTGTTGGTTAAGGTCAGGGTACTTTCCACATAGAAATCGTAGGCCCCAAGATCAAGCGTTGCGCCAGGGTTAATAGTTATGCTATCTCCCGACCAGTAAATCTCACTTGTAGCCGTTACCGAGCCCGAAATTATTAAGTCACCACCAGTAGTTCCAAAAGCAGTAGTATCACTGTATACCGTGCCACCACCAAGTGTTAGATGGTGTTTGAATGAACCGCCCAGTTTGGTAAAGCCATTATTAACGGTTAGAGTGTGCGAAACCAGTGTATCAAGCGTTCCAGTCCTCTGATAAAAAGTGTTAATTGAGGTATCTTGGGCCAGCTCAACAATGCCGGCATAGCCATCAAGCGATATGCCATCAAGACTACAGTCAATTTGAGCTAGCTTTGATGAAGTAGCATTAAAGACGGCCGTATCAGTGCCAGTAGGGGCTATATCGCCAAGCCAATTCTCTTTGGTAGAACAAAGATTATCGACGCCCCCGCCGTCCCAAGTGAAGTTGGTCGCCCAGGCATCTTCGTTATGCAATAAGGAAGTTGTGAGAAATATGGCAGGGACAACAACAAATAGAGCAATCCCTACAACAGCAATAGGGAGCTTCTTTTTTCTGGAACCAAACCCGTGAATATAAATAACAGGTCTGGTAAGGTGTTTATTTAACCTCAAACAGAGCCCTTTACACTTTTTGTTATTTTTTTACCCGCAGCTAGCTTAAATTATACTCTGCTAATGCTTAGGCTTAAAGGAGTTTTTTGGATGTTTTTAGAGTTTCTTTATAAATTACCAAATATCTCGTTTCTTAAGCTAGATATATAAGCCATTGTTTTGTCTTTGGCTTGCCTAAAAGATATTGCGATTAGGGGGTTGATCGTATTGCGAAGCCGTTTGGCTATTGGGTGCAATTGTCTGGGCTTTAACTTCGCTCCCTGCTACTTGGTGATACGCCTGGTTAGTGGCATCATCGTATCTTCGTCGAGCATGATACCAAAATCCGAAAACCGATAAGGATAATGCAAAGCCACCCAAGCAAGCAATAAAGATGGCTAATGATTTGTTGGAGCTTCCAGACTGGGCAGCCTCTTTGTTGGTTTCTGCTTGGTTTTCTGTAGAGGCCATTTCTTCGGGAGTTGGGGTTGGGGTCGGCGTAGAGGCAGGCATTTGCCCAGATACAAAGATTGAAGCCGGAGTGGGTGTAGGCGTGGAGGCGGGAGTTGGCGTAGGTGTTGGGGTAACAACGGGAATGATCGTGAAGCTAGCGCTAATCGTATGGTTAGTAGTGACATTAGTGAAAGTGTATTCGGTTAGAGCGCCGACGCTGACGGAGTCGACTAGCACATCGTCAACTTGGTAACCGGGGTCAGCTGTAATAGTGAAGGTTTGGTCGCTGCCGTAGTTAACGGTTACTGTGCCAGTCGGATCAATACTGCCATTGGCGCCGGAGGAGGCGGTTATAGTTTTGGTGTCGATGGCGAAGCTAACGCTAATGGTGTGGTTAGTTACGATGTTGGTAAAGGTGTAGCTGGTGGGAGTACCGACGGATACGCTATCTACTAGGACGTCGGCAATGTGGTAGTTGGCGTTGGGGGTAATGTCGTAGGTGGCATTGTCGCCGAGGTTGTAAGTATCGGTGCCCACTGGGTCAATAGCACCGTTGCTGCCGGCGGAGGCGGTGATGGTGTAAGTGTTAATAGTGAAGCTAGCACTAATGGTGTGGTTAGTAGTGACATTAGTGAAAGTGTATTCGGTTAGAGCGCCGACGCTGACGGAGTCAACTAGCACATCGTCAACTTGGTAACCGGGGTCAGCTGTAATAGTGAAGGTTTGGTCGCTGCCGTAGTTAACGGTTACTGTGCCAGTCGGATCAATACTGCCATTGGCGCCGGAGGAGGCGGTTATAGTTTTGGTGTCGATGGCGAAGCTAACGCTAATGGTGTGGTTAGTTACGATGTTGGTAAAGGTGTAGCTGGTGGGAGTACCGACGGATACGCTATCTACTAGGACGTCGGCAATGTGGTAGTTGGCGTTGGGGGTAATGTCGTAGGTGGCATTGTCGCCGAGGTTGTAAGTATCGGTGCCCACTGGGTCAATAGCACCGTTGCTGCCGGCGGAGGCGGTGATGGTGTAAGTGTTAATAGTGAAGCTAGCACTAATGGTGTGGTTAGTAGTGACATTAGTGAAAGTGTATTCGGTTAGAGCGCCGACACTGACGGAGTCGACTAGCACATCGTCAACTTGGTAACCGGGGTCAGCTGTAATAGTGAAGGTTTGGTCGCTGCCGTAGTTAACGGTTACTGTGCCAGTCGGATCAATACTGCCATTGGCGCCGGAGGAGGCGGTTATAGTTTTGGTGTCGATGGCGAAGCTAACGCTAATGGTGTGGTTAGTTACGATGTTGGTAAAGGTGTAGCTGGTGGGAGTACCGACGGATACGCTATCTACTAGGACGTCGGCAATGTGGTAGTTGGCGTTGGGGGTAATGTCGTAGGTGGCATTGTCGCCGAGGTTGTAAGTATCGGTGCCCACTGGGTCAATAGCACCGTTGCTGCCGGCGGAGGCGGTGATGGTGTAAGTGTTAATAGTGAAGCTAGCACTAATGGTGTGGTTAGTAGTGACATTAGTGAAAGTGTATTCGGTTAGAGCGCCGACGCTGACGGAGTCAACTAGCACATCGTCAACTTGGTAACCGGGGTCAGCTGTAATAGTGAAGGTTTGGTCGCTGCCGTAGTTAACGGTTACTGTGCCAGTCGGATCAATACTGCCATTGGCGCCGGAGGAGGCGGTTATAGTTTTGGTGTCGATGGCGAAGCTAACGCTAATGGTGTGGTTAGTTACGATGTTGGTAAAGGTGTAGCTGGTGGGAGTACCGACGGATACGCTATCTACTAGGACGTCGGCAATGTGGTAGTTGGCGTTGGGGGTAATGTCGTAGGTGGCATTGTCGCCGAGGTTGTAAGTATCGGTGCCCACTGGGTCAATAGCACCGTTGCTGCCGGCGGAGGCGGTGATGGTGTAAGTGTTAATAGTGAAGCTAGCACTAATGGTGTGGTTAGTAGTGACATTAGTGAAAGTGTATTCGGTTAGAGCGCCGACGCTGACGGAGTCAACTAGCACATCGTCAACTTGGTAACCGGGGTCAGCTGTAATAGTGAAGGTTTGGTCGCTGCCGTAGTTAACGGTTACTGTGCCAGTCGGATCAATACTGCCATTGGCGCCGGAGGAGGCGGTTATAGTTTTGGTGTCGATGGCGAAGCTAACGCTAATGGTGTGGTTAGTTACGATGTTGGTAAAGGTGTAGCTGGTGGGAGTACCGACGGATACGCTATCTACTAGGACGTCGGCAATGTGGTAGTTGGCGTTGGGGGTAATGTCGTAGGTGGCATTGTCGCCGAGGTTGTAAGTATCGGTGCCCACTGGGTCAATAGCACCGTTGCTGCCGGCGGAGGCGGTGATGGTGTAAGTATCTATGGTAAAGGTAACAGAGATGGTGTGGTTAGCGGTGATGTTAGTAAAGGTATAGCTAGTAGGCGTACCCACCGAAACGGAATCTACTAATACATCGGCTATGTGGTAGCCAGGATCGGGAGTGATGTCATAAGTGGGGCTAGAGCCGCTGTCGTAATTGCTAACACCAGTAGGGTCAATGCTGCCATTAGCACCAGCCGAAGCTGTAACGCTGTAGCTGAACCAATTAGTATTGTTGTAGCTGTTAGTGGAATTACTTGGGCCAATGGAAGCCACAGCGATGTTATTGGAATCTTTAACATCAACATAAGAAACACTTCTGGTACCCTGGGGATCAATCCGCCATTGAGTAGGACTAGCGTTGCTGTTAAGAGTCAGTAGATTACCAGCTGAACCATTGAGGGTAGTAGTACCTACAACTGTTTGAGTATCCCCCGCTCCAAAGTTAAGAGTTTTACCACCCGTAGAGCAAGTTAGGTTATTGAAGGTAGTTGAACCAGTGACTTCGGCCATGGTGGTAGTATTTAGAACTACCGTGCCAGAGTTATGAGTAAAGTTGCCACCAAAGTGAGTAAAGTTTCTAGAAACGGTTAGGTTAGCGGCCGAAGGAGCTACAAAAGTACCAGACGTTAGAGTAAAGTCATTACCTACAGCCGTGGCGGCCGCAGCCGTAAAGGAGTTAGTGCCAGAAGTAGAGTTAATGGTAAGACCATAGTAGGTGTTGCCGTAGTTGAGGGAGGCGTAGTTGGTGGCTCCAGTACCAACATATTCTACCGTTCCAGAGTTAGTGTCTTTGGTGAAGGTTAAAGTTTCCCCGCCCTGCACCCTTAGAGTGCCGTCGTTAGAAAATACAGAGCCAGCACCAGATAAAGCCAAAGTATAGCCGGCTGTTGCTAGAGTGCCAGCCGTAATGGTGACCCTTTGGTTGGCCGTGCTAACCGAATAGTTGGCCGCTAAAGAAGCTACGCCGCCAGATTTGTTGATGGTGAGGTTGGAGTAGAAATAGCTACCATTTACATTAACCGTTTTACTGCCCGAACCAATCATGGTAATCGTTAAGTTGTTGCCACCAGAGTAAAGATATCGAGTTAACACATTACCAGAAACGTTAATTGTCATCGCCGTAGCCGGGTTGTCTACGTAGCCTATTCCACTAGCAGAGCTAGGCCCTAGAGCAAGATCATTTAAGACGTTGAACGATCTAGCGATACCGATATGATGGAGCGTACCGCTATCGCTTACTGCCAGCAGCTGCAGGTTATATAAGTCACTAGAGCCAGGGTCAAAAACAGTCGTATAGGCACCTATATTGGTATCGCCAATGATTATGGTCCCATTATTATGAGTAATGGCTCCAGCATTAGAAAAGGTCCATCTTACCTTCCAGGTAGCCGGAGCGGAAACGGTGCTACTGGCCCCACTAAGATAATTTCCTTGCAGATCCCAAGTACCGCTGGTCCCGGTCATGGCACCGTTGTTGGTGACATTATTAGTAGAGGTAGTTAAGTTGTAAGCACCCAGAGCAAATGTATTGCCAGAGTTAATGGTGACATTCCCAAAGTTCAAAGTTAGGCCAGATGTTGCCGTAACCGTGTTGCCAGTGCCAGCAATAGTGAAGCTAACGGCAGATTCGCCAAAAACAGTGGCAGCTGATGAAATCGAGGTACTGGAACCAGCTAAAATAAGATGAGATTTAAATTTACTACTGGCAGCCGATGAAACAGTTAGCGTTTTGCCAGTACCAATCATGTTAATTGTTAGATTGGCACCGCCAACAGTCAAATATTGAGTTGTCACATTACCAGATACGTTAATCGTCATCGCTGTAGCTGGGTTATCTACG